>NZ_PPCH01000001.1:0-4115 GCF_002913765.1 Campylobacter concisus
GGTTAAATTTACGCAGTAGATATTTTCGGTACTAAATTTATTTGATGTTTGGGAGGCTAAAAGAGAATTTAGCTTATCGGCAAATGGCTTAAATAGCTCCTCGCACTTTGAAGCGGTGCTGTTTGATGCCTCTTCATCTTTTTGCATAAATTCTAAATGCGTGACATCCTCTTTGTGCTCTTTGCCGTTTTTGTCTTTTGTTTGACTATTAATTATTATAGTCCTCATCTTTTTTTAAGCTATTGCTGATATTTATTTTGTAGCTTCTTATAAAATTTTTCAAAGCTCACAGGTAGCCTTTTATCTATTTCTTTAAGTTTGGATAGGAATTCTTCTTGTTCTATCTGTTGTAAATCATCGCTTTTAAAAATAGTTTTTCCTTGCTTAAAAACGTTCAAATACATTTTTCCACCAGACATTATGTCGCCATAAATTTCATACATGTAGTTTGAATTTCTAAATTTATACCCCATCAAGCGCTCATTTATACTATTTTTTATTGGTGTTGGTTTTGATAAAATTTCTAAACTTTTGCTATTTCTTTTATTTACCCCAAAATAACCACCATTTGTACAATGTATGTCACCCTCACATTCGAACATCAGAATAGCTATTAAAAATTTTTCATTTTCATAGTAATACCCGAACTCATCAGCCTTGATAAATGCAAAGAATAAATTGATTAAAATAAAAAATCTAAAAACTACCATAGTTCTTTCTTTTAAAATTTACTGCGAAATAGTAATTACAAAATCACACACTGGGTCATTTATCAAATTTTAAGTATTTACTATCGCAATCTTCAAAATAAATATACTTGCTCATAGAGTTTCCGTAGTTTTGTATGACTATGCTACCATTTTCATACATCCCGTCAATCTTTTTTAATTTTATATAAAATCCACCTTCGCCGTTGCTTTTTATGCTTGATATATAGCCTTGTGATTTTGTCTGATTATTCTCCACTATCTTGTAAAAATACTTCGCTTTATTGGTATTTTTCGTTATTTCTATTGAAATATTACAAGACTCATTCTTGTAAATCCCCGTTAAATTTATATTTTTTGCGTAGGCGTTATGCGCTATAAAGCCTAGTGCTATAAAATAAAAAACAACTATCTTGTTTGTCATACCTATGTCCGTGCTTTTTTAACCGCATTATATCTATTTAACAAAGGCAAAACTATATCTTTTTGATCTTTCCATTCTCAAATTTATATTTGCTTTCGTCAGATAGTTTCCCGCTACCTTTAAAATTTGGGTCGCCGTTGTTGGTTAGTGCATTTTTGTGTGGTTTGTCTATTATCAAGATGCCTCTATCACTGACTTCAAAAAATGGCACACCCGCGCACCAATCTATCTCGCCTTGAAATTTTATCTTGTCGTCATCTTTCTTTTCAAAAATTCTCAAAGGCCCGTGTCCATTGCAAGCAGCATAGTTTTGTATGTCTTGAAATATCCACACTTCGCTGCTATTAACTTTGGTATAAAATATTAAATTTGGTTCAAGCTCATACTCGCACTCTCTGCTATATATCTCTTCATCATTTATGCTTATGGAGCATTTGTTATCCTTGCTATATGTTTCTATATTTAAGTTTTGAGCATTAGAAAATATAGCTAAAAGTAGCAATAAGTATAAAAATCTAGTTTTTGACATCGTTTTTTCTATTTTCAGGTAAAACTAAATGGCCATTTTTATCAATGAGTGAGTATTGCACGAGCATGATATATAACATGTCATCTATCTGTGGGTAGTCGTCATCATAGTGGTAACTTTTGTATTTTTGTAAAAAGTCATTGTTTATTTCAGTTCTTTTTACATCTCTTGGCATGCTACCATTTTCTATCGGTACATATTTTAAAGTATCTTCAAATACCTCTTTAAATTTGTGGTAATCTTCACCGTAAATTCTACTAAATAGCTCTTTATCGTTCTCGTAAAGCATTAAAGATAGCTTAGCAGTATACTCTCTATAGAAATTCTTTATGCAGTAGATACTTTCAGATACAAAAAATGCTGATTTAGCAACAAAGCTATAGTCATACTCTTTTTTGGAGTATCTGATACACTCTTTTTGAGTTTTAGCTATCCTATCTCTAGCTATCTTTTGAGCTTTTTCTTTTAAATTTGGAGCTTCTTTTATTATTAGATTATAAAGATCAGCAAAATAGTTATCCCTAAAAGAGTTATAGTCTGACTGGCATATAAAGTCTTCTAAAGAGTATTTTTTAAATTTATACTTTCCTTTGGTGTCATAGCAAGCAAAGCTTGGTTTACTCTTTGTACCGTAGTCTCTCCAAGGGCTTGAATCATAATCATTTAGTTGGTAAAAATCATTACTAAATTTATTGATAGCATTTTCAGGGGTTAAAGGCTCAAAAGCGCTTAAATTTAAACTAGCAATTAGGGCTAGTAATATAATTTTAAATTTCATCACAATATTCTACTTATTTAAATATATTTACTTTTAAATACGTTACTCAAATTACCTAAATTACTGCTTATTTTTATAAAAGTTTTTTCTTATGTCATTAAGAATTTTTGGAGTGATTTGATTTATATAAAGTCTGTTCTTTTTACCATGATCTGTGTAGTAGTTTTCTATTTTATTAAATTTTTCATCGTTTGTAGGTTCATCTATATATCCAAATTTCCAAAAGTACTCATACAAATAAAATTCTGAGGCTAAATTTTTAAAAAGTATATAAAAATCTACTATGTTTCCGTCTCTATCTTGTGTTCCGCCTTTAAACTCAATTATATTGCCATTGGCCGTAACGCTCCACATAGACATATCGTCATAACAAAAACTCCATTTTTTTATCTTGTCTTTGTAAATAATGGCGCACTCTTTTATATCTATTGCCCGACCTAGATTGTCTTCATTATAATCACGTAAAATTTTTACAGAATAGTCATCATTGCCTATTTTAAAATAATAATTAGATGCGTCTTTGTATTTAAAATTTGGTATTTCATCTTTTCCCATGCCATTACAAGCCAGCAATAATATTAATAAAAATGCACTATTTAAAAATTTGAAAAATTTTAGCATTTCTAATCCTTGTGTAGTTTTCTTTTCTGTCTTTTTTGCTTTGGTCGTCGGTCCTTTTATTAATAACATCAGTTATTTTATCCACTACATTTTCATTATTTGAGTCTTTTTTACTCTCATCTGCTATTTTGTATAGATTGTTAGAAAACCAAAACCATGCAGCACTCATTATCGCATATTTTCCATATTCAGCTACTAAAGTTGGATTTTCTACCATATTATCTTCAGTATTAAAATTTTTATTAATATAATTATTAAAATTTGAATATCCGCTTCTTCCTGTTAAATGAAAAAAGCCTCTGCCTATGAAATTCCAACCATCATCTCCACCTTGATTGCCATTTTTATCGCTATAAACATAGTTGGCTATGGCTTTAGGTCTATCCTCTTCTTTAATAGCAATAAGCTCGTCTGCTTTATTTGGATTTTCTTTAAATTTGCTTCTAAAAACAGCTCTAAGTCTATCTGCGTTTTTATATAATATATTCTCGCTTAATTGAAGTCTATTTCCTCCAACTTCTTTATAGGCTTGCCCAAAAAAATGCTCCAGTCTATTTCTAGTATCAAGCTTATATTTTATATACATTTGAATTCCGTCATCATCATCTCTTCTATTTAGCTCATCTACCATCTCTTGTAATATATATTCTTGATTTGCTTTTGTATTTATAAATACCTGCTTTAGCATACTTAGCGTAAAAGGATAGTCTTTGATCTCTATTAAAACATTTGCTTCCCTATCCCCATCTACCCACATACCTTTATCTACTCTTGTTATACTCTTTGACTCACTAAAAGAGTTTATAAAGCTATCCATATTATCTTTACTTAGTAGATTGATACCATACTTATCATCTTTATTTGAATTTGCTTTATCCTCACTCTCTTCTTTTAGATAAATTTGATATCTCTTATTTGTCTTTTCTTCACTCTTTAGCTCTTTAGTAAGTTTGTCATCTTCATAGATATTTATATCCTGTGCTGACATATCTTTACTTATATATAAGTAGCCACTTTTATTTACTAAGGCATCATCATGATTTAGACTAGCTTTAA
>NZ_PPCH01000002.1:0-778 GCF_002913765.1 Campylobacter concisus
CACTTTTGCATGAGGCAGTGTTAAATTTAATAAATTTAGCATCGTGTTCGTTTGTGTGTAATAAAACTTTAACAAGAACGATAAATACATAAACTATCAACACATCACCTCAAAAATGACTTTTTGAAGATCAACTTAGAGCTTGCTAATGTCAAATGGCTAAATGATAAATCTTATTCAAAAGGTAAAAAGAACAGTTAAAAATATGGGGTAAATAGCGTTAAGATCGTTATTTTAGCAGATGGGGACATGGAGTAAAAATAGGAAACTCAAAATGCAAAATTTAGGCATTTTTTGCATTTGAAAGTCTAAAGCTTTAAATAGCTTCAAAGTCCCTTTAAGCAACTCCTTTTTCTGTTATGCGTCACGACCCATGCAATAGCGCAATTTTCTAAATTTTTGCCGTCTATTATGATAGGTTTATATTCTTCATTATCCAAAAATAGAGTTATAACATTCGCTATCTGATTTTTTCTAATAGTTCGCCGCATATTTATGACGTGTACATTAAAGCTTATTATACCACCTGTATTTGCCACACTTATAAAAAGAAGTTCACCATTAGAATACCATGTTGTCGCCTTTGACGTTAATAACATGATAAAGTTCGGGTATTTTTTAATAAACAATAGAATAAATATAACATAGCAGAATTAAAAAGTAAAACTAATATTTTATACTTAAATAGAAATAAACACTAATAAAAACTAGAATCAAATAATATAAGAATTAAAGCAGATAAACAACAAAGCCCGCAACGACCTACTTTTCCAACATC
>NZ_PPCH01000003.1:0-19935 GCF_002913765.1 Campylobacter concisus
TTCAAAATTTATAGATAAGAAATGTAAAAAGAATACGCAATAAAGAAGTGGAGAAGGTAGGATAGTGACATTGAGTTTGATAAATTTATGTTAGGCTGCTGGAGCCACCATTTATAGATATTTTGATAGCTAAGATAGATACTCATTAAGATAAGCGGAGCAAAACCCTATATAAATAGGTAGGATGAAATTTATTTGATAGCCTTTTTGGCTACAAAGTTTTATAAAATATACAAATTTCAAGCCAAATTTACTAAATTTTGGCTCTTTTTTCTCTTGCTTTTTTGATCTTATTTTTAACTACATGAAATTTTGAAGCTGCAGCCGAGCATAGATCCTTGTAAGTAACTAAAATTTTTGACTCTTTTTTAGTGCAAATGGCTGCAAAAACGCTCTCAAGGTCGATTCTCTCTTTTTGTGTTAAATTTTCCATCTATTTTCCTAGCAATTTTCTCATCTTATTGACAACAAATAATATTTCATCATCGTCAAGCTCACATAGCAGTTTGCAAACAGCAGCAGCAGCTTGTGGCTTTGAGTTTCCAAGTCTCCAGTCCTGATATGTCCTCATAGGCACGCCAAGATCTTCTGCCATTTTTGCTTGTGAAATTTTCTTACCGATATTTTTTGCCTCAACTGCATTGTGAAGCAAATTAAATATGTCACTTGTTTCAATCATTGAAGAATTATACGTTATATATCATTAAATATACCTAAAATATTATATAAATAATGTAAAATAGTATATAAATATCAAAATTAAGTATTAAACATACTAAAAATTATTTTTTATATACGTTAAAACGTATAAAAATCTTTTAAATTCTTGAATATAATTAGAAATTTTGAGTTTTATGTTGAAGTTAAATTTTTTATTTTGCTTTAAATTTTATTTGCTTTTACGCAAAGCTTATAATATAGGCATTAGAAAAGTTTAGTTATATAGGCTAAATATATATAAATAAATTTTTTTAACTTATATACTTGACATTGATAAACTAAAGTTGTATAATCCGCTTAGCAATTAAAAAGAAAGAGTGCTAAAAGTGAGTAAAACAAATAAACGCGATTTGATACTAAATTCTATCATTGAAGCCTATTTGCAGGACAATGCGCCTATTGGCTCAAACGAGCTCGGCTCTCGTATGAGTGTGGCGATACCAGCATCGACGATACGTGTTTATTTTAAAAAGCTTTCAGATGAGGGCGAGATCACAAAGCTTCACATCAGTGGCGGCAGGATCCCAACTATCGCTGCGATGAGGAGATATTGGAGTGAAATCTTTGCTGAGAACGACATAAATTTAGAGATAAATGACCCAAGAAGCCTAAAGATGCTCTGTGATGAGTTTGAGCTTTATTGTATGATTTTTGGCACGATTGATAAGGAGTTGCTAGAAATTTTAAATTTAAATGATAGATATCTGGTTTTAAATTTTAGTGGCGATGAGATCGTCGTCAAATTTGAGGCTAGGATGTATAAATTTTTAAATAACCTTATCGGAGTTAGTTTAGACAAGCTTGAGCTTATCTGTTCTCAAGTTGGCTTAAGCGAACTAAAAAACAAGATAAGAGAGCTTAAAAGGACTAAAATTTACTTCCAAGAAAACGAAATTTTAGCCTTTGATATGTTTAAGGATAGACGCTTTAAGATGGTTTTTGACCCAAGTTTTAGCTTGCAGATGGATGAAAAGCTTACATTTTCTCCTATGTTTGACGAAAATTACATGGGGCTTAAATTTAAAGCAAACTACCTTGGTAGCGAGGCGCAGATGATCTGTGCTGGCAGTGTTTATACTGATTATGTGAAATTTATAAATCTAATAAAGGAGGCCGCGTGAGCGAAGAGGTAAAAGAGCAAAATCTACCTGAGGTTGAGCCTGTGCAAGAGGCAGCTAGCGATAGCGTAAATTTAGATGCACTTGGCGATATCTCAAAAGTGGAGAAGCTCGAAAAAGAGCTTGGCGAGATCACTGATAAATATTACAGAGCAAATGCTGAGTTTGAAAATATCAAAAAGCGTTATGAAAAAGAGAAAGCAGACGTTGCAAGCTATGCAAATGAGAAATTTGCAAGGGACTTGCTACCAGTCATCGATGCGCTCGAGATCGCTGCAAATTTTGACCCAGAAGATGATGAATTTGCTAAAAAGATCAAAGAGGGCATTTTGATAACGATAAATCAGTTCAAGAAATGTTTTGAAAAGCATGGCGTGAGCGAGATCGCAACTGATGCCGAGTTTGATCCAAATGTGCATAATGCCGTTTTAAGGGTCGATAGCGAGGAGAAGCAAAGCGGTCAGATCGTGCAAGCTTTACAAAAAGGCTATATGATAAATGGTAGGGTTTTGCGCCCAGCTATGGTCAGTGTGGCAAACTAAATTTAAAAAATAAATCTAATAAAGGAAAAATATGTCAAAAGTTATAGGTATAGACTTAGGTACAACAAACTCTTGTGTGAGTGTTTTTGAGCGCGGCGAGAGCAAGGTTATCCCAAATAAAGAGGGTAAAAACACAACTCCATCTGTCGTTGCTTTTACAGACAAAGGTGAAATTCTAGTAGGTGACGTTGCAAAACGTCAAGCAGTTACAAACCCTGAAAAAACGATATATTCTATCAAACGTATCATGGGTTTGATGAGCAATGAAAAAAATGCTGAAGAGGCAAAGGCTCGCTTGCCATATCACGTTGTGGATAGAAATGGCGCTTGCGCGGTTGAGATTGCTGGTAAGGTCTATACTCCGCAAGAAATTTCAGCAAAAATTCTTATCAAACTAAAAGAAGACGCTGAAGCATATCTTGGCGAGAGTGTTACAGACGCGGTTATCACTGTGCCTGCGTACTTTAACGATAGCCAAAGAAAGGCTACAAAAGAGGCTGGAACGATCGCAGGACTAAATGTGCTTCGTATCATCAACGAGCCAACAGCTGCGGCTCTTGCTTATGGTCTTGATAAAAAAGAGGCTGAGAAAATTTTAGTTTATGACCTAGGTGGCGGTACATTTGACGTTACAGTGCTAGAAACTGGCGATAATATCGTTGAAGTTTTGGCAACTGGCGGTAACGCATTCTTAGGTGGTGATGACTTTGATAACAAGATCATCGACTGGCTAGTAAGTGAGTTTAAAAACGAAACTGGTATCGATCTAAAAGGCGATATCATGGCACTTCAACGCTTGAAAGAAGCAGCTGAAAATGCTAAAAAAGAGCTAAGCTCAGCTCAAGAGACTGAGATAAATTTACCATTTATCACAGCTGACGCGACTGGTCCAAAACACCTTGTCAAAAAGCTAACTCGTGCTAAATTTGAAGGTATGATCGACTCACTTGTGGGCGAGACTATCACTAAGATAAATGAAGTCATAAAAGATGCAGGTCTAAGCAAGAGCGACATAAAAGAGGTCGTAATGGTCGGTGGTTCAACTCGTGTGCCACTTGTTCAAGAAGAGGTTAAAAAGGCATTTGGCAAAGAGCTAAATAAGAGCGTAAATCCAGATGAAGTCGTAGCTATCGGTGCTGCGATCCAAGGTGCGGTTATAAAAGGCGACGTTAAAGATGTTCTACTTCTTGACGTTACTCCACTTAGCCTTGGTATCGAGACACTTGGCGGCGTGATGACTAAGATCATCGAAAAAGGTACAACAATACCAACTAAGAAAAGTCAAGTCTTCTCAACTGCTGAAGATAACCAAAGTGCCGTTACTATCATGGTTTTACAAGGTGAGCGTGAGTTTGCAAGGGATAATAAATCACTTGGTAACTTCAACTTAGAGGGCATCCCAGCAGCTCCAAGAGGCGTGCCTCAAATCGAAGTTGAATTTGACATCGACGCAAACGGAATTTTAACCGTTTCAGCAAAAGATAAAGCGACTGGCAAAGCCCAAAACATCACTATCTCAGGATCAAGCGGTCTTAGCGAAGATGAGATAAATAGCATGGTAAAAGATGCTGAGCTTCACAAAGAAGAGGATAAAAAACGCAAAGACGCAGTTGAAGCTAGAAACCAAGCAGACGCACTTGTTCATCAAACTGAAAAGAGCATGAGCGAGCTTGGCGAGAAAGTCCCAGCTGAAGATAGAAGCAACATCGAAGCTGCGCTAAATGATCTAAAAGATGTTCTAAAAGATGAAAACTCTTCAAAAGAGCAGATCGATGCAAAAGTAGAAGCCCTAAGCAAAGCTAGCCACAAACTAGCAGAAGCTATGTATAAAAAAGATGAAAACGCTGGTACAAACGGCGGCAACAAAAAAGACGACGACGTCATAGACGCTGAAGTCGAGTAAAACTCCTAGAGCAGGGCACTTGCCTTGCTCTTTAAATTTAACCTATAAATTTAAGCCTCTAAACACTTTTTAATATACACTCACAACATCATTTTACGAGATAAAAAGTATAAATTTCTAAAATGCAAAAATTTAGCCACGCCCCAAAATCAAGATCTTTTAACGATCTCTACCCATCTATCAAGCTCTTGTTGCTCGGCTTTTAGTGTGCTGCTTTCGCCGTGTCCTGGATAAAGTGCGAAGTCACCCTTTAGATTTTTGCATTTTTCTAAACTATTTAGCATCTCGTTTTTGTCTGAATATGGAAAGTCCCAGCGTCCGATGCTACCTTTAAATAAAAAATCTCCACTAAACATCGCGTCATCTATCTCTATCATCGAGCAGCCTGGTGTGTGCCCTGGGAAATGGTGAAATTTAAAAGAAAAGTCACCCACTACAAAGCTCTCATCGCCTTTAACCAAAACATCTGGCACAAAGGTGTTTTTCATATAGCCAAAAATGTCACTCTCACACATAAAAGCATCAAATTTATTGATATAAACTGGGATTTTTAGCTCATTTTTTAGCTCGCTCACGTCGTAAATATGGTCAAAATGCCCATGAGTGCAAAGTATCGCCTTTAAATTTTGTGCATTTTGCAAAACCCATCTTTTTGCCCCATCACCTGGATCTATCACTAAGCTTGAGCCATTTTTGGTAACGATGTAGCAATTTGTCCCAAAATCACCAAAATTTTTATGCATTACTCTCATTTTCTACCTTAAATTTATCATTTCTTAAATATTTGCATCTTTTTACTTAAACTTAAAGAAAAATTTTAAATTTAATTAGTATAATTTTTGCAAAAGGAAGCAAATTTAGGCAAAGGGACAATGAAGGGGTATCAAAAAATAGAAGAAACCTTAGTTTTTAGCTTAAAAGATAAAACTAAAGATAAACAGCTATTGCTCGGTGTTAGCGGCGGTATTGATTCTGCTGTGGTTGCGACACTTTGTGCGAGAGCAAAGCCAGATGAAACTCACGCACTCATCATGCCAACAGCATCATCAAACAAAGAAAATATGGACGATGCCTTAAATTTATGTGAAAAACTAAACATAAAATATAAGGTTTTATCCATTGAGGGCATTTTAAATGCCTTTTACGAAACGATAGATGTAAATTTAAGCAATTTAAGAAAAGGGAATTTAGCAGCTAGAGTTAGAATGAGCTTGCTTTATGATTATTCATCTAGTATAAACGCTCTAGTCATCGGCACAAGCAACAAAAGCGAGCTTATGCTTGGCTATGGCACGATATTTGGGGATTTGGCGTGCGCTATAAATCCTATCGGAGAGCTTTATAAGAGTGAAATTTTTGAATTTGCAAAACATCTTGGTGTTGATGAAAATTTTATCAAAAAAGCGCCTTCAGCTGATCTTTGGGATGGGCAAAGTGACGAGGGCGACATAGGTTACAGCTATGCTGTCATTGATGAAATTTTACAAAATTTAGAAAATAACAAGGAGCAAGCCATCAAAAAGTTTGGATTAAAAGCGGTCTTGGATATAGAAAATAGAGTTGTGTCAAACAGGTTTAAACGACAAATGCCGTTGATAGTGAAAATTTAAAAGGATTTGATATGAGAGAAATTCCGTTTTACAAACCGACTATCACTGAGCGCGAAAGTGAGCTCATAGGGGAGGCTTTGCGTTCTGAAAATGCTACTGATACGGTTGCTAAATTTGAAGAAAAGATCAAAGAGTACTTTGGTGCGAAATTTGTAGTCACTACAAACAATATCGCAGCAGCACACCACCTAGCGCTAAGTGCGATGGATACAAAGCGCGGTGACAAGGTCATCTGCTCAGTAAATGCCTTCCCTAGCGTGGCTCAGGCTGTTAGACACTTTGATGCCGAGCCTATCTTTGTTGATATCGATGAGGAGGACTTTAACATCAGCCCAGAAGCCCTTGAAAAGGTGCTAAAAGAGCAAAATCATAAAAAACTAAAATGCGCTTTCATCTCGCACCTTGCTGGACAAAGTGCGAAAATAGACGAGATAAAGGCTATCTGCGATAAGTATGGCATCGTTGTGCTAGACGACGCAAACCGCGGCATAGGTCTTACATATAACGGCAAAAAAGTCGGCTCAGACTCGTTTTTATCATGCTTTCAGACAAACTCACGCGTACAAAATCCAATCTCAACAGTTGGCTTTTTCACGACAAATGACGAAGAGGTCTATAAAAAAGCAAAACTGCTTCGCAACTATGCCCTTGTAAATGGTATAGATAAATTTGGTAGCTTAAGCTACATCTACGACGTCGTTGATATCGGCTTAAAATACGACATAAACGCGATAAATGCAGCGTTTTCTATCGCTCAGCTAGAAAAGACTGATATGCTCATAAAACGTAGACAAGAGATCGCGCACACTTATGATAAAGAGTTTGCAGAGTGCCACAACATCACAACTCCAGTCAAAAAACGCGAGCACATCTACACCCAGTACATCATAAAGATAAATAAAAACCGTGACAGCTTTGCTAGAGAGCTTTTGGAGCGTGGAATTCACACTTCGCTGCACTACATACCGATACATTTGCTAAGCTATTATAAAAATAAATATTCGCTTAAAGTAAATGACTTCCCAAATGCTCTAAAAACGTATCAACAAGTCTTGTCGCTACCTATATATCATAGTTTGAGCGACGAAGAGGTGCAATACATCTGCAACACGGTAAAAGAAATTTCTAAATCTCGTGTTTAAGAAATTTAATATCCTTTTACATTCTTGGGCGAATGACTACTTCTTTCGCCCAAATTTCTTTCAAATTTTACTAGCATTTTTACTTTTGCCACTAAGTCTTATCTACGCTCTAGTCGTTATTTGCAAGAAATTTATCGCGCAAAAAAAAGACTATGGTATAAAAATAATTAGCGTTGGAAATTTAACCCTTGGAGGAAGCGGCAAGACCCCACTTTGCGTCGCTATCGCTAAGAATTATGGGGGCGCCTTTATCATCCTTAGAGGTTATAAAAGAAAGAGCAAAGGCATGCAAGTTGTCGCAAGGGATGGCGAAATTTTACTTGACGTGGCGGCAAGTGGCGATGAGGCGATGATATATGCCACAAGCATCAAAAACGCAAATGTGATCGTAAGCGAAGATAGAAAAATAGCCATAAACTACGCCAAAAAGCATGGCGCAAAGTATATCTTGCTAGATGATGGATTTTCTAAATTTGATATAGCTAAATTTGACATATTAGTGCGTCCAAACCCAGAGCCAAAGCTAAGGCTTTGCCTGCCAAGCGGGGCTTATAGATATCCATTTAGCTTTTATAAATTTGGCAATTTTATAGCGTGCGAGGGGCAAACTCACTTTAGAAAGAGCGAAATTTTAAATAAAACCGAAAAAATGGTGCTAGTTACCGCCATAGCGAACCCAGCGCGCCTTGAGGCATTTTTTGGCGAGTGCGTGGGACAGGTCTTTTTCCCTGATCACTACAACTTTTCAAAAGAAGAGCTAAGTGAAATTTTGCAAAGTTACGGCGCCACATCGCTTTTGATGACACAAAAGGACTATGTAAAGGTAAAGGATTTTGGGCTGAGAGTATCGCTTATCACGCTTGAAGTTACGCTAAGCGAGGAGTTTAAAAAGTTTTTGGCGCAGCAAATTTAAGCCCATTTTGTTATAATGAGCCACTTTTTAAAAGGAAAAATTAGATCAAAATGAGAATTTTAATCACCTCAGTCGCAAAGAAAAAAGAGGCAAAAAAACTAAGCAAAAAGCTCGTAAAAAAGGGACTTGCAGCTTGCGTGAGTAGCTTTAGCGCAAAGAGCATTTATCTTTGGCAAGAGAAGCTTTGTGATGAAAAAGAGCAAATTTTACTCATAAAAACGGACGTGAAATTTAAAAAAGTAGCTAAATTTATAAGAAAGCACCACAGCTACGAAACCCCAGAAATTTTGGCACTTAAGCCAAAAGATGTTTTTAAAAAATACGAAAATTGGATAAAAAAATCAACCAAAAAAGGCAAAAAATGAGACTAGCACCAACTAGAAGCGTGAAAGATGAAAAGGTAAAAAATGTAAATTTAAGCACAGCCATGCTTAGCCCAAGCTCCGCTCACGGCGGACTTTACGCGCCAAAGAAGCTACCAAAGATCACAAAGGCAAAGTGGCAAGAGCTCTCAAGCCTAAGCTACGAAAAGCTCGCACTTCACATCATCTCGCTGTTTAAATTTGATGTATCTGAGGCGTTTTTCAAAAAAGCGCTCAAAAGATATGCAAGCTTTGATGATCCAAAGCATCCAGTCATTTTTAAAAAAATAGATAAAAATTTATACGTAAATGAGCTCTATCACGGTCCAACTAGGGCATTTAAGGATATGGCGCTTCAGCCCTTTGGCTCGCTGCTTAGCCAGCTAGCAAATGAAAGAGGCGAAAGATACCTTATCATGTGCGCAACTAGCGGTGACACGGGCCCTGCGACACTTCAAACCTTCGCAAATGATGAAAATATAAAGGTCGTCTGCCTCTATCCAGATGGCGGCACGAGCGAGGTTCAAAAGCTTCAGATGCAGACCATGCAGGGTGAAAATTTAAAGGTTTTTGGCATAAAAGGCGACTTTGACGACGCTCAAAGAGCGCTAAAAACACTGCTTGCAAATGATAAATTTAAATCTGAGCTTAAGAAAAAGCGCCTTAAACTAAGCGCGGCAAACTCGGTAAATTTTGGCAGAATTCTCTTTCAGATCATCTACCACGCCTACGCCTACGCAAATTTGCTAAAACAAAAGGCGCTTAAAGCAAACGAGAGCTTTGATATCATCGTGCCAAGTGGAAATTTCGGCAACGCGCTTGGGGCATACTATGCTAAAAAAATGGGCGCAAAGATCGGCAAGATCAAGATCGCCTCAAACGCAAACAACATCTTGACGCAGTTTTTCACCACTGGCGTTTACGACCTAAGGGATAAAAAGCTGGTTAAGACGATAAGCCCAGCAATGGATATATTGATCAGCTCAAACGTCGAGCGCTTGCTGTTTGATAAATTTGGAAGCGTTAGAACTAATGAACTCATGCAAAGCTTAGCCAAAAATAAATTTTATAAGCTTAGCAAGCAAGAGCTTGAAGCGCTAAAAGAGGACTTTGAGGCTAGCTGGTGCGACGATAAAGAGTGCGAGGCATATATCGCAAAGCTCGCAAAGGACGGTTACGCGATCGATCCGCATACGGCTACTTGCTTTAAGATGGTGGATGCTAGCCGCATAAACGTCATCACATCGACCGCGCACTGGGTGAAATTTACGCCAAGCATGATCAAAGCGTGCCAGATCAAAGATACAAAAGATGAAAAAGATGCGCTCGCAAAGACCGCTAAAATCTTAAATGACAGCGTGCCAAGCTCGATAAACTCGCTATTTAGCGCGAAAATTTTACACAAAAATATCATAAAAGAGGACGAGATCGAAAAGTGCGTCCTAGAATGGATCGAGCGATGATAATCATCCCAGCTCGCCTTGCCTCAACAAGGTTTAGTAATAAAATTTTAAAAGAGATAAATGGCGTGCCGATGTTTGTGGCGACGGCTCTTAGAGTAAGCGGCGTGGACGATGTGGCGGTTGCTGTGGATGAGCCAAGCGTGCTTGATATCGCCAAGGCTCACGGCATAAAAGCTGTGCTAACTAGCAAAGATCATCAAAGTGGCACTGATAGGATAAACGAAGCGGCGCAAATTTTGGGGTTAAGCGAGAGTGAGATCATCATAAATGTTCAGGCTGATGAACCATTTATCGAGCCTGAAAACATCGCTAAATTTAGGGCATTTTGCGAGCAAAATAGGCAAAATGCCTTTATGTTTTCTTGCTACAAAAAGATGGACGATGAGTTTGCGGATGATAAAAATTTAGTCAAAGTGGTGACTGATTTTGAGGGCTATGCGCTTTATTTTTCAAGATCAAGGATACCATTTAACAGAAGCGAATGCAAAAGCTACAAGGCGCACCTTGGCATCTACGGATACAGCGTAAAGAGCCTAAAAGAGTTTTGCGGTCTCTTGCCTTCAAGCCTTGAAAACACAGAAAAACTCGAGCAACTGCGCGCCCTAGAAAATGGCAAGAAGATAGCGATGCTAGAGGTTGAAAGTCAAAGTATCGGCATCGATAGCGAAGAGGACTACCAAAGAGCACTAGCTAAATTTGGCAAATGAGCCTAAATTTGCTCTGCTTTGGCGTTTTTGCTTAGTCAGAGCAAAAACTGAGTTTTTATAAATTTGAGTAATGGTTTAGCTGATTTTTTGTCTTTGATTTTGTGCTCTTGCTCAATTTAGCCGTGAAATTTACTGCGAACTTCATATTTTTAAATTTATTTGAATAATTTTGCCTATTTGCTGAGATGTTTTAAAACTAAGACAACCGCAATTTTTACTGAGTTTTGTTTTTGTATCATGGTCTTGTCCGCACGCGATTTGGTGCAAAATTTGATTAAATTTCGGTTGTTTTACAATCCTAAAACCAAACCAAATTCGCTGATATTTTTAAAATTTGATAAATTTAAGATAATTTGCAAGTTTTGGCTTTGTGATTTTACTCGCATCACCGCACGATATAAATTTGATAGTCTAAATTTACTTCTTTGCTATATTTCTAGCCAGTTATAAGGTCAGCAAAACCTAGAGAAATTTGGCTGATAAATTTACAAATTTCAGCCAAATTTGCTATTAATATCTAAATTTTCTCAAGCTTTGCTAGGAGATTTTTAGCATTTATAAAGCCGATCGTTCTAAGCGCTTTTTGCTCTTCGCCGTCTTTAAAAAGTAGAAGTGCAGGCGGATCGATGAGCCCAAAATTTCTTAACATCTCATCATTTTGCGCCCCACCACTTGTCACATCGATGCGAATAAGCGTAAATTTTGCCAAAGCATTTTTCACGCCAGCGTCCTTAAAAGTGATATGCTCTATCTCTTTGCAGCTCGCGCACCAGTCGGCATAAAAATCCACTAGCACTGGCTTGCTTGAGCTTTTTATCATCTCGTTTAGCTCGCTTAAATTTCTAGCCTGTTTGAAATTTAGCTCGCTCTCGTTTTTGGCTAAATTTAGTCCAGAAAGCGGCGAAAAGGCATCTTTTGAGCCCAAAAATGCGCCGATTATCAGCATGAGCGAGTAGATAAAAACTAGCACACAAAGTGCTTTTTTAAATTTAGCCCAGCCGCTATTTGCTGCCTCAAACACTCCAAGATAAATGGCCGCAAAGACGCCTATGACGCCGTAACCAAGTAGCTCAAAAAACGCTCCAAGCACGCGTGCGAGGATCCAAACAGCCATGATGAGCATCAAAAAGCCAAAGAGTTTTTTAACTTCATCCATCCAGCCGCCAGGTCTTGGCAAGAGCTTGCCAGAGCTTAGCCCTATCACAAGAAGCGGCGCGCCCATGCCTAGCCCCATGACAAAGAGCATGATGCCTCCGTAAATGGCGTCTCCGCTTTGCGCGATGTAAAGAAGTGCGCCTGCTAGCGGTGCTGCCACGCAAGGCGAGACGATGAGCGCTGAGGCAAAACCCATGATGAAAACGCCGATGAGGCCTGAGCTGTTTTGTGACTTTTTGCTGATTAAGTTTTCAAATTTTGACGGCAGTTTGATGTCGTAAAAGCCAAACATACTAAAGCTCAAGATGACAAAAATGGCCGCAAACGCGCCGAGCACGTAGATGTTTTGGAGCGCCCCTGCGATGCCAAAGCCAAGTAGGCTTGCTCCAACGCCAGCAAGCGCGTAAGCAAGGCTCATGGCGACTACGTAGACGAGCGAGAGTAAGAAGCCTTTTTTGGCATTTAGGCTGCCACTCTTTGAGACGATGATGCTTGATAAGATCGGTATCATCGGGAAGACGCAAGGTGTGAGCGAGAGCAAGAGGCCGTAGCCAAAAAATGTCGCAAGCGAGATGAAAAAGTTTTTGCTGCTTAGCTCATTTGCGATGCTTTGATCTTCTGAAAGCTCGGTAAATTCAGGATTGGTTTCATCTTTTTGCTCTTTTTCAAAGGCTATGATGCTAAATTTGCCAAATTTCTCAAAGATGTCATAAATTTTAGTTTGCGGGCGGTAACAGATGCCATTTTTAGCACAACCTTGATAGCTTAAATTTAGCCTAGTATTGCCGTTTTTAAGATGCTCTTTTACTAAATTTAGTGGGATAAATAGCGAAAAATCTTTTGGATAAATTTCGTATTCGCCGGTGTTTTCGCTCTTTGGCATATTTAAGAGGCTGTTTATCTTCTCTTCGCCAAGTTTAACCTCAAAGCTTTCTTTGTAAAGGTAGATATTTTCGCCAAATTTAAACTTGATCTCCGCGCCTTGTTCATCGATACTTGAGCTTAAAACAAATGCCTTACTAACGTCTAAAACCTCGGCAAAAAGCGAGCCTGCAAACAAAATGAGAGAAAAAATAAATTTAATAAACATGCTAATCCTTGCTAAATTAAAAGAGATGATTTTAGTCTAAATTCTTAAATTTATTCTATTTTATAGTAAAATCGTGAAAAAGCGTGAAATTTTTAAAAGGAGCGATGATGTCAAAAGATAAAAAGCACCAAAAGAGCGATAAACTTGGCTACGAAGAAGAGCTAAGGCTGCTTCAGATAGAACTTTTAAAATTCCAAAATCATGTCAAAGACAAGGGGCTTAGGGTGCTCATGCTAATGGAGGGGCGAGACGCGGCTGGCAAGGGTGGCACGATAAAGCGCCTAACAGAGCATCTAAATCCGCGTGGTTGCCGTATCGTGGCGCTTACAAAGCCAAGTGACGTCGAGAAGACGCAGTGGTACTTTCAAAGATATGTGACACATCTGCCAAGCGCTGGCGAGATCGTCATCTTTGATAGGAGCTGGTACAACAGGGCTGGGGTTGAGCCAGTGATGGGCTTTTGCACTCAGGCTGAGCATAAAGAGTTCTTGCGCGAAGTGCCAAAATTTGAAGAGATGATCATAAACTCAGGCATCATTTTCTTTAAAATTTACCTCTCGATCACAAAAGAGGAGCAAAAAAAGCGCTTCAAAGAGCGTCTAAATGACCCGCTAAAGCAGTTTAAGATCTCTCCAGTAGATCAAAAAGCGCAAGAGCTTTGGGATCAGTACTCCATCGCCAAATACTCGATGCTACTTGCCTCTCACAACAGCATCTCGCCATGGGTGATCGTCTCAAGTGACAATAAAAAAGAGGCGAGGCTAAATGTCTTTAAATTTATCCTAACTCATGTCGAGTATCCAAAAAAGATAGATGAGTACTTAAAATACGACAAAAGCGTCGTAAGAGATGGAAGCGAGGAGATCAAGCGCATAGAAGAGGGGCTAAATAAGGATAAGCTAAAGAGTATAGACTAAATTTATTTGGGCTTGGCTGTAAATTTTGTGCTTTAAATTTATGGCCAAGTTTTGCTAAAGCCACCACATAAGTTTTGCTAAAACGACCATTATCAGACAAAGCACAAGAGCTATGAGATGTGAAAATTTACCAAATGGATCTGGTTTTTTTAAGATAGTGACATTAAAAACAGAGATGAAAGTGATAAGGCACATTAGAAGTAAGACAGCGATTTTTGCTAGCAAAAGCTTTTGAAAGTTACTCTGCCACCAGCCATGCTCGCCTCCAAGATAGTCCTTTGCCATAAAAGCTCCACTTATCAAAAGTAGTAAAAATGCCGTGCCAAAAACCTTTGCACTACCTTTTGTGTAAGCCTTTTTGACAGCTTCAAGGGTTTGGGGATTTATCGTTTTTTTTGCAAATGGATATATGCAAACATCAAAAAATACATATCCTATAAAGATAATGGCACAAACTAAATGCGTAATGAGAGAAAAAAGATACATTTTTTGCCTTTTTTGTTTGGCATTATATAAATTTTATTAGTTATATTTGCTGATTTTGATTAAGTATTGAGAAGTTGAAAATATCCGAGCGAAAGCTCGCTCGGATGTAGGTTTTAGAAGCTATATTTTGCTTCAAATCTTATACGATCTTGTTTGTAGCTTGCGCCATCTTTTTTGTCTTTAGCAGCTGCATACCAAGAAAGGAATGTAAGTTTTTTGCTGTATTTGTAGCTAGCATCAAGTGACCACTCGCTTCTTTTTGCTCTTAACTCTTGAAGTGCATAACTTGTGCCCTTGCCTTGAACATATCCAGCACCAAAGCCAAATTTATCTATATCGTAACCAGCTTTAACAAACCAGTAGTCGTTGTTTCCTTTGATGTTATTGTAGTATTGTCTACCACCACTCATTACGCCATTTAGGATTTTTGCCGGGTTGATAAGTTCGCCATTTGCATCAAGTGTTGCAAATGAAATTTTATTATTGTCTTTGTTCTTAGCATCAAAATCTAAATAACCAGCGTTAAGTTTAGCACCAAACAGTTTTGTGCCAGCTTGAACTGCCCAGAAGTTAGCATCAGCTACATCTTTGTGATCTGAGTCATTATGAACAAATTGACCTTTTAAATTTAGATTTACATCATCAGTTACATTGAAGCTAACACCAGCATCAGCACCGTAAAGTGTAGCTACTTCTTGAACATTTGCAATAGCTGCTTTAAATGATACTGGATCATAGCTACCAGCTGCACCTAAATAGTATATATTGCCAGGAGCGTCACTGATGCTTCCTGTAAGTGTTTTTAGTAACGGACCATCTAATTCTGTACCATCGCTTTGTACTGCATCAAATGCAGCTGCAGCCAAAGTAAGACCTGGAACATCAGTATTTATTACTTTTAAACCTGTACCAGCTACATCTTTGTCATCAAAGAATGTACCTAATAGTTGTTTACCAGCTGTAATTGTAGTATTGCCAGCTTTGTAGCCTAGATACATCTCATAAACACCAAATGTTCCTGTTGTGTATGTTTTATCTGTTCCAGCAGCGTTTTTATCACCAGAATCATCAGTTAGATCATATCTTAAATTTAATACACCAAAGAAGTTATCATCTATCGCAGCTTTAAATGCTGTTTGCATTCTAAAAGCATGACCAGCACCACTATTTTTTACTGTACTATTTTGGTTTGAATTTTTTATAAAATCATTTGTATAACGATATCTTGCGTATCCTGAAAGGTCTACGTTTTTTATAGCTTCTTCAAGTGGAGTTGCACTTGCAACGCTTGAAAATGCACCTAAAGCAACCAAAGCAGCTAAGCTAACTTTTGTAAGTTTCATCTAAATCTCCTTTTGATAAAAATGTTTTGAAAGGATATTATCATAGAAAATTAATTTTATAGCTTAAATTTCGTTAAAAAAATCAAAAATTATTACCGATCGTTTACCAAATTAAGATAATAAGATAAGATTTGTCTTTAAAAATTTGAGTTTGTTTGAAGCTAAAAGATGAGAAATTTATATCTCATCAGTTAAATTTAGCCGTTGTTTTTAGCCTGCGCCTCTTCGCGCTCTTTCTTTTGTCTTATAGCGGCTTCTTTTTGGATATTTTTTTGCTGAGCGACAAAGATATGCTCTTCAAGTGTGACTAGCTGAAAGACACCCTCAAATATCTTGATCTCTTTTACATAGCCTATCACTTTTACCTCTCTTTTTCTACTCTCTTCAAACCTTGCTTGTGCGTCAAATTCGACCACATCGCCAAGCTTGAGCGGTCCAAAGAAATTTATTCTAGCACCGATGCTAACGCAAAATTCTTCATTTATAGCTAAAAGCGCTGCGTAGTTTGCTCCCATGAAGACAAAACCGCTATGTATGAGCCCCTCAGCATCACTTACCATGTCAGCTGTGGTAAAAAATCTAGTTTTTGCGTGATTTTTCTCAAGTAAAAATGCCGTTCCACTAAAATTTAGCTTTGTTAGAGGTGCTGTTTTTATCTCGTTTCTTAGCGGGTTTTCGTCCTCTGGGAGGATTATTTGTGATTCGTCTTTTGCTTCAAAAATATTTTCATCTGCCATATTTATCCTTAAATTTTAACTCTCACGTAGGCTCTTTTTGGAGCTGGGTAGCCCTCGATGGTCTTTGTATTATCGTCTGGGTCTAAGAAATTTCCAAGACTTTCGCCATCTATCCACTGCGTTTTTCGCTGCTCATTCAGATCAGTCGCCTTTGTATCAAGCAAGCTAAAGTCCTTAAATTTAGCCCTTTCGCACCAGTTGCAAAGTGCGCTAAGCGTTGGCACAAAGTAGATATTTGGAATTTTTGAGTATCTATCTTTTGGGCTTAGGGCAAAGTCGCCACCCATATCTATATACATCGTATCTAAAAATAGCTCGCCACCAGGATTTAGCGCGGTTTTTAGCTCTTTTAGCATCTTTATAGGATCGCTTCTGTGATATATCACGCCAAGGCAAAAAATGGTGTCAAATTTCGCTGCGTATTCAGGCAAGCTCTCGACGCCAAGAAGCTCGTAAGCGATATTTGAGCGGATAAATTTATTTAAAAAAGCAAACTGCAAATATGTATGCACGCTAGGATCAAAGCCAGTTATGCTTTTTGGGCCGTACTCAAGCATCTTAAACATATAATATCCATTATTACACCCTACATCAGCCACGCACTTGCCAGCTAAATTTAGGTGTGAGGCAAGGATATTAAATTTAATAAAACTTTGCCACTCGCTATCTATATATATATCATCAAGTAAAAATGGTCCTTTTCGCCAAGGCTTTAGGTCAAGGGCGAGGTTGTAAATTTCATCTTTGCTCGCAGCGTTCAGCTCTTTAAATTTGACATTTACGCTCTCACTAAGGCTAAATTCGCAATCAAAATTTGTTAAATTTTCTATCCTATTTAAAATTTGCTTTTGCTGCTCGTTAAATTTGCTAAGATCCACGCTATTTCCAGTCGACGATGTTGTGCGGACACTCTTTTTGGTAGGTGCCAGTCGCGTCATAATACTCTTTACAATCATTATAATATTGCGTCGAAACTCCGCGCTCGTTCATATAAAGACAACCATTGCAAAATAGCGCTATAAAGCCTAAAAATATAATCTTTTTCATGTGGCGGATTTTATCATAAATAAAAATTTTATGCTAGAATAGCAGGCAGTTTTAGAGCCAAGTTTGGCTAAGATTAAGCAAAAAGGCATTTTATGCAAAGAAGAGATTTTTTTAAATTTAGTAGTTTTTTAGGTGCAGCAAGCCTGCTTCCAAGTGTCACTCTAGCTAGCGACGAGCCAGCAAACCCAGTAGTTAGAAATTTCGACGTAAATTTCAAACACCAGCTTCTTGAAAAGGGCAAAAGCTCAAGAATTTGGTTGCCCCTTCCACTAAGCACCACTTATCAGCAACTAACCCAAGACTACGTCATAAACACAACAGCTAAAAACGTCTATATCTCAGACACGCTAATACCAACAATGTATGGCGAATTTGAAGAAAACGAGCAAAGACCTATTTTAAATATCCAGTTTAAAATTCAAACAACAGAGCGCAATACCGACTTTAGCAAGGTAAATTTCGATCCAAATGAGAAGGTCGATCCTGCGATTTTGGAGTTTTTAAAGCCAACTTCACACATCCCAACTGACGGCGTCGTAAGAGCAAAAGCGCTAGAGATTATCGGCAATACTAAAGGCGACTTGGAGCGTGCAAAAGCGATATATACGTGGGTTGCAAACACTATGCAGCGTGATAACAGCATCCTTGGATGTGGCACGGGCGACGTTAGAGCGATCCTAGAAAGTGGCAAACTAGTTGGCAAATGCACCGACATAAACTCAGTTTTTGTGGGACTTTGCAGATCAGTTGGCATCCCAGCAAGAGAAATTTTTGGTATTAGAGTTGGTCAGTCTAGATTTTCAGACCAGATGGGTAGCGCAAAAGATGGCGTGGCTAAAATTTCAGGCGGACAGCACTGCAGGGCTGAGTTTTATTTAAAAGGCTATGGTTGGATACCGGTTGATCCAGCGGATGTCACAAAGGTAAGACTAGGCGAGAAATTAACAAACGACGACGCTAAGATCGTAGCTGTTAGGGACTATTGCTTTGGCAACTGGGAGATGTGCTGGATAGGCTTTAACTACGGACGTGACTTTATCTTAAAGCCAACCCCAGAGCAAACTCCGCTAAACAACTTTGGCTATCCATACGCTGAGGTTGATGGCAACACACAAAACTACTATTCGCCAAAAGAATTTAGCTACTACTACGTCTCAACAGAGCTAAAATGAGAGCCTTTTGGCTGATACTAACATCCATAGGTAGTGCTATTGGCGCTACCTTGTGCTGCTTGCCGGCACTTCTTTTCTTGCTTTTTGGCACATCTTTTTCTTTTCTATCTTGGACACAAAATTTATACGAGTACCGCGTCCCTTTAAGCGTCGTGGCGGTCATTTGCTTTGTGATCTCAGGTGTGGCTTTATTTTACAAGCCAAAAAGCTGCAACCTAAGCTATAAAAAGAAAAAATGGATACTTATATATATACTTTTTGGAGTGATTTTGCTTTTACTCCTTACATATCCAGAGCTTTTAGGAGAAATTTATGCGTAAAATTTTAGTTTTAGCCCTTTTGGTGGCTGCAAGCTACGCTGATAAAAAGATAGAAATTTCAGTGCCTAGCATGCACTGTCCGCTTTGCACAGCGATTGTTAGAAAGGCCGCACTTAGCGTTGAGGGCGTAAAAAAGGCAGATGTATCGCTAAAAGAGCGAAAAGCTGTCGTTATAGCAGATGACAAGGTCGATGAAAAAGAGCTTTTAAAGGCGGTCGATGCGACTGGCTATAAGGGCGAGATAAAATAAATTTATGGAGGCAAATATGTCAAAGAGCGAAGTTTTAGCGAAATTTGAGACACTTGCGGCGATACCGCACTGCAGTTACGAGACTGACAAGATGCGTGATTTTTTAGCTGATTTTGCAAAAGATAAGGGCTGTGAAGTCGTGGTCGATAGTTTTGGCAACGTTCATGCATTTAAAGGCAAGCCAAAAATTTGCTTGCAAAGCCACTACGATATGGTCTGCATGGGCGATGCGCCAAAGATCGAGATAGTTTATGGCGATGATGGCTACATGAGAGCTAAAAACTCATCTTTAGGTGCCGATAACGGCATAGGCGTGGCTATCATGATGCAGATGATAAGCGAATTTGACGACATAGAGTGCCTCTTTACAAACAACGAAGAGGTCGGCATGGTCGGAGCTGCTGGCTTTAGCGGCGATCTAAAAGCCGATAAGCTTTTAAATTTAGACAGTGAAGAGGACGATAGAGTCACTATCGGCTGCGCTGGCGGTATAAATTTATTTGCCACTATCTCGCTTAATAGCAAAAGGACAAAAGAGAGCACGCTTTATGAAGTAAAAGTGAGCGGCCTACCTGGCGGACACTCTGGCAATGAGATACATAAAAATATCCCAAATGCGATCAAGGTTTTGGCGGCATTTGTGACTAAAAATGGCTGCAAGCTTGTTAAATTTGAAGGTGGCGAGCGAAGCAACTCTATCCCAAGTGGCGCGACTGCACTTGTGCTAAGCGATAAAGAGCTAAAGAGCGAGTGCGAGAATTTAAGCGTGAAAAAGCTTGGCACGGGGGATGAAATTTTAGAAAATGGCGATAAAATTTTAGCTCTTATCAACTCATTTTCACAAGGTGTAAGAGCCTATAACTGCGAGCTAGGCATACCGCAAGATAGCGTCAATCTCTCACTTGCAAAGATCAAAGATGATGGCACGCTTGAAGTGG
>NZ_PPCH01000004.1:0-5524 GCF_002913765.1 Campylobacter concisus
AATTAAAAAGTAAAACTAATATTTTATACTTAAATAGAAATAAACACTAATAAAAACTAGAATCAAATAATATAAGAATTAAAGCAGATAAACAACAAAGCCCGCAACGACCTACTTTTCCAACATCCCAGTAAGAGAGAGTATCATCAGCCAGGACGAGCTTAGCTTCTTGGTTCGAGATGGAGCAAGGCGTTTCCTCGTCTGTATAGTCACGGGCAGTGTTAAATAAAAGATATAATAGATAAATCTCTTATTTAACACTACTAGATAAAGTTAAAAGTCATAAACAAAGTTCTATAAAAACATATCTTATTAAGTTTTTACCCTTAACAAGGAAGTGATGCTTATTAAAAGATAAGCAGACGAGCTATTAGTACTGGTCAGCTAAAGGACTTTCATCCATTACACACCCAGCCTATCAAACACATAGTCTATATGAGCTCTTAAAAGAAGATTCATCTTGGAGTTGGCTTCCTGCTTAGATGCTTTCAGCAGTTATCACATCCCAACATAGCTACCGAGCGGTGCCCTTGGCAGGACAACTCGTACACCAGTGGTTGGTTCGACCCGGTCCTCTCGTACTAGGGTCAACTCTCCTCAATCTTCTTGCGCCCACGGCAGATAGGGACCGAACTGTCTCACGACGTTCTGAACCCAGCTCGCGTACCGCTTTAAATGGCGAACAGCCATACCCTTGGGACCTGCTCCAGCCCCAGGATGCGATGAGCCGACATCGAGGTGCCAAACCTCCCCGTCGATGTGAGCTCTTGGGGGAGATCAGCCTGTTATCCCCGGGGTACCTTTTATCCTTTGAGCGATGGCCCTTCCACACAGAACCACCGGATCACTAAGACCGACTTTCGTCTCTGCTTGACGTGTATGTCTCGCAGTTAAGCTGGCTTATGCCTTTATACTCTACGAACGATTTCCAACCGTTCTGAGCCAACCTTTGTAAGCCTCCGTTACATTTTGGGAGGCGACCGCCCCAGTCAAACTACCCACCAGACATTGTCCTACTTGAGGATAACTCAAGCTAGTTAGCTATCAGAATAAAAAAGAGCGGTATCTCAACAATGGCTCACCATAAACTGGCGTCTATGGATC
Source organism: Campylobacter concisus (assembly GCF_002913765.1). GTDB lineage: Bacteria > Campylobacterota > Campylobacteria > Campylobacterales > Campylobacteraceae > Campylobacter_A > Campylobacter_A concisus_BB. The sequence continues at coordinate 1,105 of NZ_PPCH01000004.1, forward strand.
AAAGCCTCCCGCCTATCCTGCACATTTTTATCCCAATAGCAGTGTCAAGCTGTAGTAAAGGTCCACGGGGTCTTTCCGTCTTGCCGCGGGTAGGAGGAATTTTCACCTCCACTACAATTTCACTGGATCCCTCTTCGAGACAGCTCCCATCTCGTTACGCCATTCATGCAGGTCGATATTTAATCGACAAGGAATTTCGCTACCTTAGGACCGTTATAGTTACGGCCGCCGTTTACTCGGGCTTCGATCAAACGCTTCGCAGAGCTAACGTCATCAATTAACCTTCGAGCACCGGGCAGGCGTCACACCCTATACATCCTCTTACGAGTTAGCAGAGTGCTGTGTTTTTGGTAAACAGTCGGGAGGGACTCTTTGTTGTAACCTTCAATGCTTACGGAGTAAATCCTTCACAAAGTTAGGCACACCTTATACCGAAGATACGGTGCTATTTTGCAGAGTTCCTTGAAGAGAGTTCTTCCACGCGCCTTAGAATACTCATCCCACCCACCTGTGTCGGTTTACGGTACGGGCAACTATAACTAAACTTAGAAACTTTTCTTGGCTCGACAGTATCAAGGATTTACGATTCATTCCGAAGAACTTCACGCACCTATAAGGCCTCGGCTTAAAGGAGTTCGGATTTGCCTGAACTCCAACCTGCACCTTTCGACCAGCACTACCATCCGCTGGCTCCTCTAACTCTAAGCGTCCTTCCATCGCACATTATAGTTGGCATTGGAATATTAACCAATTTTCCATCGCATACCCCTTTCGGACTTTGCTTAGGACCCGGCTAACCCTACGATGACGAGCATCGCGTAGGAAACCTTGGGTTTACGGCGTTGGGGATTCTCACCCCAATTATCGCTACTCATGCCTGCATGCTCACTTGTATTCGCTCCAGCACTCCTTACCGGTATACCTTCAACGCAAATACAACGCTCTCCTACCACTTAGTAAACTAAGTCTAAAGCTTCGGTACTCATTTTAGCCCCGTTATATTTTCCGCGCAGAATCACTAGACCAGTGAGCTATTACGCTTTCTTTAAAGGATGGCTGCTTCTAAGCCAACCTCCTGGTTGTTTAAGTAACTCCACATCGTTTTCCACTTAAATGAGATTTAGGGACCTTAGCTGTTAGTCTGGGTTGTTCCCCTCTCGACGACGGATTTTATCACTCGCCGCCTGACTGCCATGATTACACACTAGGTATTCGGAGTTTGATAGGGTTTGGTACATTGGTGTATGCCCTAGCCCATTCAGTGCTCTACCCCCTAGTGTTACTACATGACGCTATACCTAAATATATTTCGGAGAGAACCAGCTATCACGATGTTTGATTGGCCTTTCACCCCTATCCACAAGTCATCCCATAGCTTTTCAACGCTAGCGGGTTCGGTCCTCCACCGGCTCTTACACCGGTTTCAACCTGCTCATGGATAGATCACATCGTTTCGGGTCTGCAACGTCTGACTAAACGCCCTATTAAGACTCGCTTTCGCTACGGCTCCGGGTTTCCTTAACCTCGCCAGACATCACAACTCGCAGGCTCATTATGCAAAAGGCAGTCCATCACCCTGATAAATCATAGGGCTCTGAATGATTGTAAGCAAATGGTTTCAGGTTCTATTTCACTCTGATCACCTCAGTTCTTTTCACCTTTCCCTCACGGTACTTGTGCACTATCGGTCTAGTAGTAGTATTTAGGGTTGGATAGTGGTCTACCCAGCTTCAGACAGAATATCACGTGTTCCGCCCTACTCAGGATACTGCTAAGTAAAACAAAGCTTTCATATACGGGGGTATCACCCTCTGTGCCTAACCTTTCCAGGTTGTTCTATTAGCTAAGTTTAGTCTATATTGCAGTCCTACAACCCCACTAGTAAACTAGTGGTTTGCCCTCTTACGCGTTCGCTCGCCGCTACTAGCGTAATCTCTTTTGATTTCTTTTCCTGAGGGTACTAAGATGTTTCAATTCCCCTCGTTCGCTCCGTTATACGGTAACTAATATCTCTATTAGTTGGGTTGCCCCATTCAGAAATTCCCGGATCAAAGCCCCTTGACGGCTCCCCGAGACTTATCGCAGCCTGGCACGTCTTTCATCGCCTCTACTAGCCAAGGCATCCACCACTTGCTCTTTGTAGCTTACCTTTTCTATATTAGATTATTCTAATTCGCATCACTTCCTTGTTAAAGATAACTTTATGTTACTATATTTAAATTCTAACTCTCAAGACGGAAAGCATTGACTACTATTTAGGTAAGTTTTAAATCCTAAATAGATTGTGATGTCAAACTTTTGCATTAAATGCAAAGAGAATAGAAATTTAAATCTTTAACAAGTCCTGTAAAATTGTTTTTTAAAACTTGCTTGTGACTATTAACAATATTAATTAAAAGAACATTTAGACAAAAGTCTAATTAGAAAGTTTAAATTTAAGCTCTCTAATTAGACTTAATGCTATTAAACTATTTTATGGTGGAGAATAGCGGGATCGAACCGCTGACCTCCTGCGTGCAAAGCAGGCGCTCTCCCAGCTGAGCTAATTCCCCAATTAAATTCTCTGGTGGGCCTAACAAGACTTGAACTTGTGACCTCACCCTTATCAGGGGTGCACTCTAACCAGCTGAGCTATAGGCCCCTATAGGTCTATCAATCTTTCAAAACTAAACAAGGATGATTGAGAATATCTTTCTTATAGATATCTTGTGAGAGAATATCTATATGTACTCTAGAAAGGAGGTGATCCAACCGCAGGTTCTCCTACGGTTACCTTGTTACGACTTCACCCCAGTCGCTGATTCCACTGTGGACGGTAACTAATTTAGTATTCCGGCTTCGAGTGAAATCAACTCCCATGGTGTGACGGGCGGTGAGTACAAGACCCGGGAACGTATTCACCGTAGCATGGCTGATCTACGATTACTAGCGATTCCGGCTTCATGGAGTCGAGTTGCAGACTCCAATCCGAACTGGGACATATTTTATAGATTTGCTCCATCTCGCGATATTGCTTCTCATTGTATATGCCATTGTAGCACGTGTGTCGCCCCGGACATAAGGGCCATGATGACTTGACGTCGTCCACACCTTCCTCCTCCTTACGAAGGCAGTCTCATTAGAGTGCTCAGCCGAACTGTTAGCAACTAATGACGTGGGTTGCGCTCGTTGCGGGACTTAACCCAACATCTCACGACACGAGCTGACGACAGCCGTGCAGCACCTGTCTTAACATTTCTGCAAGCAGACACTCTTCTATCTCTAGATGATTTGTTAGATATCAAGTCCGGGTAAGGTTCTTCGCGTATCTTCGAATTAAACCACATGCTCCACCGCTTGTGCGGGTCCCCGTCTATTCCTTTGAGTTTTAATCTTGCGACCGTACTCCCCAGGCGGTATACTTAATCCGTTAGGTGCATTACTGCCAAGACTAGCTTAGCAACAACTAGTATACATCGTTTAGGGCGTGGACTACCAGGGTATCTAATCCTGTTTGCTCCCCACGCTTTCACGCATTAGCGTCAGTTGAGTTCCAGCAGATCGCCTTCGCAATGGGTATTCCTGGTGATCTCTACGGATTTTACCCCTACACCACCAATTCCATCTGCCTCTCCCTCACTCTAGATTATCAGTTTCCCAAGCAGTTCTATGGTTAAGCCATAGGATTTCACAAGAGACTTGATAATCCGCCTACGCGTCCTTTACGCCCAGTGATTCCGAGTAACGCTTGCACCCTCCGTATTACCGCGGCTGCTGGCACGGAGTTAGCCGGTGCTTATTCGTTAGGTACCGTCATTATTCTTCCCTAACAAAAGGAGTTTACGCTCCGAAAAGTGTCATCCTCCACGCGGCGTTGCTGCTTCAGGGTTTCCCCCATTGAGCAATATTCCCTACTGCTGCCTCCCGTAGGAGTCTGGACCGTGTCTCAGTTCCAGTGTGACTGATCATCCTCTCAGACCAGTTATGCGTCATAGCCTTGGTGAGCCATTACCTCACCAACTAGCTGATACAATATAGCCTCATCCTACACCGAAAAACTTTCCCTATCTAACTTATGCTAGAGAGGAGTATAGAGTATTAGCAGTCGTTTCCAACTGTTGTCCTCTAGTGTAGGGCAGATTAGCTATACATTACTCACCCGTGCGCCACTAACTGATAATAGCAAGCTCTTAATTGTCCGTTCGACTTGCATGTATTAGGCACGCCGCCAGCGTTCACTCTGAGCCAGGATCAAACTCTCCATATTAATTACCTATCTAATAGATAGGATTTTTATTATGAAGTTTTTAATCAAAAAAACTTTTAGTTTTTATATTAGTTTGTCTAATCTATTATTTAATCATAATAGACTGGCTCAATCGATCACTTGTTTAGATTTCAAAGATTGACTAATAGTTTAACAATTGTAAGTTAAAAGAAC
>NZ_PPCH01000005.1:0-85442 GCF_002913765.1 Campylobacter concisus
AAAATCACTTGGTGAGATAGAAGCAAATACAAATGTATTAGCTCAATCAATAAACGAGATGAGTGAATCAATCAAAGAGCAAAGTGAAGGTATCAATATGATAAATCAATCAGTTGCTCAAATAGATAATCTAACAAAAGAGAATGTGGTAATTGCTAATAGAGCTAATGAAGTAACAAGTGATGTTGATAACATGGCTAAGACAATAGTAAGTGAAGTAAGAAAGAATAAATTTTAATCAAGCCACTTCATAAATCTTCATAAATTTCAACCTGGTTTAGACTGGGTTGGAATTTTAATTTTTTTAAATTCTAAATCTTAAATTTAATGCTCAAGAACTATCTATCAAATTTTAAAATTTCTAATTACAAACCAAAAATATTTTTTATAAGAGAAACTCGAGTGAATTTTAAAATTTCATAAACGAGTAATTTCGGCTCTAAAATTTGAGCTAAGCGATAAGTGAAGCCAAATTTTAGTAGTCAATTCTTAGGGGTGAATGGAATTTTAAAATTTGCAAAGGCAGCTTTATTAAATTTGTAAATTCTTTTTATCCAAAAGGGAGACAAGGGGACTCGAGTTACGAGGCCGTCCCCTTATCCCCCTTTTTAAATCCTCCAAACCCCTCGCACGTTCAAGGTGCATGCTTCAGTGCTTCGCACTGCATGCGGTTTATTGCTTTAAATTAAATTTCACCTCACCTTATAATGCACGCTACCGCCATATGCGATATCTTCGGCTTTTACGTCATCGCTTGTTAAAATTTCACTTATCTTGCCGTTTGCTTCAAGCCTTTCTCTATTCTCCTGAGCGTCTTCTTGGTAGCTATAAACCATCGCAACGCTCACCACGCCGCTAATGCCCTCTATCATCTTAAAAACTCTGATCTCATCTTCTATGCTCTCTGAGCTAACGACCACCACGATCCTATCTTCTGCGTCAGTGATGATCTCGCACTCTTTTAGCTTGCTTATCTCGCCTTTTACGCTCTCATTTTTATTATCTGTATAGACTATCAGGCTTGAAATATTCATCTAACTCTCCAAAATAAAATTTTCTTCTCATAAGCAGAGGTTACGACCTCGTTGTCACTTATGAAAACTATGCTATTTATCGTGCTTTGTCCAGTTTTTAGCATCGCGATATTTTCCAGGCTAGCACTATCAACTAAATTTACATCGCTCATCTCATCGCTCATATATGCAGCGATCTTGCCATCACTACTAAGCCCCACGCCATAAACCAAAAAGCCAGTATTTATCTTTTTTAGCGTTCCAGCTGAGAAGATGCCAACGATCCTGTCGGTGCCTCCACTTATCATGACGCCATTTTTATAAGCGATGTCGTAGATATTATCAGTGTGGATATCTAAAATTCTATCCATCTTTTTAGTGCGAACGTTGTAAAAATAGACCTTACCACTCTCGCAAGCGATCGCTAGCGTGCCTCTGTCCTCGCTTATCTCCATGTCTGAGAGCATTGCGATTGATATCTTAAAGCTATCATAAATTTCGCCACTTTTTAGGTTTAAAAAGTAAATTTCATTGCTGATCGAGGCAAGTGCTATATGCTCATCATCTAAAAATAGAGCCTTTTTTATCGCTTGATTAGCCATTTTTATGCTTCTCATCTGCCCATTTTCTCTTAGATAAAGCACCTTTGTAGCGTAGTCACCCTCGCTTAGGATGAGGATCTTCCCACCAAGCTCATCTATGCTTAAAATTTTTGGCCTCTCATGGTCGCTTACGTATGTTTTTATATCATCCATTTTGATGATCTCTTCAAATTTACTCTGCTTTGGATCGTAAATTTCAACCGTGCCACCATCAGTTGCGATAAAAAGTTTGCCATTTATCAGCGTAGTATTAAGCACATTTGCACTAGCTTCTATCTCTTTAATAGGCGTTGTGATCTCATTTGCAAAGATAAAATTTAGCAAGCAAAAAAGAAAAAATAAAACTCTCATAAAGCCTCCATCTCAAGCGAATTTTTAAAACAAACATCAAAGCACTCGCCGCAGCTGACGCAATTTTGATTGATTATAGGGCGAAAAACACCAAGAAACTCAACCGCTTTAAATTTACAAGCGTCAAGGCAGTTGTAGCAAATCGTGTCATTCCACGCTAAGCAACTAGCGACATTGATGCTAACTTTAGCATTTATGCTCTTTGGAGAGTTTAAGCTTAGTGTTACGTGAGCGCTACTTTGACAAGCTTTCGCGCACTCTTCGCAAAAGTCGCAGCCTAGCTTTTTAACTTTAAAAACAACTCTTTCATTTTCAAAGCTAAGAAGCTCTTTTTCACAGGCACTTACGCAGCTAGCTTCGCAGCCAGTGCAGTCAAATTCACCGCTAAAAAATGGCGGATCTATAAATTTGGGAGCAGGTTTTGCCCCCAAAATTTTACTAAAAAGCTCTCGCCTGCTTTGCATTACTTAACGCCCTCATTTAAAACGTCTAGTAAATTTGACTTATGTGAGCCGTTTTTATCTCTAAAGTCAGGCTTAAATTTGTTGCCAACAAGCTGGGTTACGCCATTTTGTTGCTCAACGTGGCAAGTTGTGCAGTTATATCTCTCATCATCAAGCTTGCCTGCAAGATCTTTTTTATTTCTGATGTCATAAAGGTGAGAAGCTGGGATCGGAGTTGCTCCGCTATCTTTTGCAAACTCAGGCATGTGGCAGGTTACGCACATATTTGAATCTTTTGTGATAGGCACCAAACCCTCAGTGTCGTGTGGGATAAATGGAGGTGCATTTTCAAAAGATCTGTCAAATCTCTTTGCCATACCTGCTGGCTCTTTTGTGTAGTTGATGTCTTTTAAAACAACGTCTTTATCATCTAACAAATCAACATTTCTAAGGCCGATTTGCGAATCACTAATGCTTGGATTATTCAATGCACATGCCGCTAAAAAGGCAGCGCATAGTGCTCCAAGCGCCATTATTTTCATTTTCATTTTTCTCTCCTTAAATTTCTAATACTAAAATTTAACGCCCCGTCGCCGCAAACGTCGATGCATCTACCGCAGCTTACGCACTCGCTTGAGCTAACCGCGCGGCTCTCTTTGCCGATCATATCTAGCACTTGCACCTCTGGGCAGACGAGCTTGCATTTCATACATTTTGTGCAGGCATTTGCGTCGTGTTTTACTCTGATGAGTGCAAATTTTGATATTACCGCGTAAAATGCACCAAGCGGGCAGACGTGTGAGCAAATTCCTCGCTTTAGCACGAACATATCAAAGGCAACTATACCAAGGGCGATGCCAATGGCGCTAACTGAGCCATAGATGATACCACGCTGGATGATGCCAACAAAGCTAATGCTCTCAAAAGCTGGCATTGACAGAGCAAGGCTTAAGATAAGAGCAAGCGCTAGCAAGTAGTAGCGTAAATTTTTACTTACGTTTAAAATTTTCTCACCCTTAAAGCCAAATTTCTCTCTTAGCTTGTAAGCAATGTCAGTTAGTAAATTTACTGGGCAAACCCACGAGCAAAATGCCCTAGGAGCGATGAGTGCATAAAATGCAAATACGATGATAGCGCCAATTACTGCATTTATGCCTACGCTAAAGCCTGCTAGTAAAATTTGAAGTACCGCAAATGGATCGCTTAGTGGAATTTGTCCAAAAAGCAAAGATGAGCTTAAATTTCCGCTAAGTATCTTAACTCCATAAACATTTCCTAGGATAAATAGCACTAGGATGGAAATTTGAGTTATTCGTCTTAAGATTAAAAATTTCATAGCTCACCACCATTTAGATAGTCAGTCGCCTTTTTGATATCTAGCTTTATCTTGCTATCGGCATCATCCACGCGCCTTTCATCTTCTTTTACCCAGCCTTTGACGTAGTTATCGCCAACTTTGCCAAGCACAACTTCGCGGTTTAGCACGGTAATGGCTGCTTTTTCGGTGATACAGGCTCGCTCGCACACGCCACAACCCGTGCAGATATCGCTATCAACTACTGGGAGTAAAAACGCATGCTTTTGCGTCCTTTCGTTGCGGCGATACTCAAGATACAAGGCCTTATCTATGAGCGGACAGGATCTGTAGCAAGCATCGCACTGTATGCCCCAGTATGCCACGCAGTTTTTCATATCGACCACTGCAACGCCCATTTTGGCTTTATTTATGTCTAGTTTGCCAGCTGTGCTAACTAAATTTGCATCCAGCGCACCAGTCGGACAGGCTGGCACGCAAGGGATATGCTCGCACATATGACAAGGAATTTTTCTAGGCTCAAAATAAGGCGTACCGACACTTATACCATCTTCAAGAGTAGCGAGTTTTAGCGTATCAAATGGACAGGCCTCTACACAAAGCCCACACCTAATACAGCTCTTTAAAAACTGCTTCTCCGCTTTCGCACCAGGCGGTCTAAGAAGTATAAGCGGTGAGGCTTTGGCACTAAGTGACCATATAAAGCCTCCGCCAAGAGCTAAGATCGCTGCCTTAGCTCCAAATTTCAAAGCTTCACGCCTACTTGAAAATTCCATATCAGCCACTTTTATGCCTTGTAAATTTTAACCGCGCACTTTTTATAGTCTGTCTCTTTTGAGATCGGGCAAGTAGCGTCAAGGCAGACTTTATTTATAAATACGTTTTCGTCAAAGAAAGGCACATAGACAAGACCTACTGGTGGCTTATTTCTACCTTTTAGATCTACTCTAGCTTTTACCTTGCCACGGCGTGACTCGACCCAAACGATCTCATTTTGAAGCACGCCAAGCTTTTTAGCGTCATATTCATGCATGTAGCAAAGCGCCTCTGGGACGGCTCTATAAAGCTCAGGAACACGCATAGTCATCGTGCCTGTATGCCAGTGCTCTAGGACACGACCAGTACATAGCCAGAATGGATAATCTTTGCTTGGCATCTCGCATGGATCCATGTAAGGGCGGAAGAAAATTTTTGCTTTGTTTGCAAGAGGAGTTTTCTCTTGATTTTTTACGCCTTTTAGATCGCCTGTTGGAAGGGCTGCGTTTTTGTTGCCGTAGAATGCAAATTTATCATTTGGAGCAGCTTTTTTCGCGTATGGGTCAAATTTAGTGTTAAATCTCCACTGAGTCTCTTTGCCATCAACGACTGGCCATCTAAGACCTCTTACTTTGTGGTAAGTGTCAAAGTCAGCTAGGTCGTGGCCGTGGCCAACGCCAAATTTTCTATACTCTTCCCAAAGATATTTGTGGATGAAAAATCCATATCCTTTAAATTCTTTACCATCAGAGCCGATCACCTTTCTGCTATCGCCAAAGACTTCTGTATTGTCATAGTTTTCCATGATCGGATCATTTGCGCTAAATTTCTTAGCATCTTCATTTGCAAAAAGCACGTCAAATAGCGTATCTTCTTCGCTATATCCCATAGCTTTTGCAGCTTCAAGCACGCTTGGAAGTGTCACTTTGTCATTTAGCTTTTTCTCGCCCCAAACATCTTTTAGCTTAAAGCGCTTACTAAACTCAAGCATCTGCCAGATATCAGGCATCGCTTCGCCAACTGGTAATACTTGCTGTCTCCAGTGCTGTGTCCTTCTCTCAGCATTGCCGTATGCGCCCCATTTTTCGTAGATCATCGCAGTTGGGAGGATAAGGTCAGCTACTTTTGCAGAAATTCCTGGATAAGGGTCACTTACAACGATGAAGTTGTCCATCTCGCGAGCTGCTTTGATCCAGTGGTTTGCGTTTGCAGTGTTTTGCCATGGGTTATTTACTTGAACCCAGATAAATTTAACCTTGCCATCTTCAAGATCACGCATCATTTTTACGTAGTGTGAGCCTGGTACGGCATTTAGTGTGCCAGCAGGTAGTTTCCAAAGTTTTTCAGTGATCTCTCTGTGCTTTGGATTGCCAACAACCATATCAGCTGGCAAGCGGTGAACGAATGTTCCAACCTCTCTTGCAGTTCCGCACGCACTTGGTTGACCAGTTAGAGAAAAGGCACCTGAGCCTGGGAGTGCTTGCTTGCCGAGTAAGAAATGCACCATATAAGCTTGCTCATTTACCCATGTACCGCGTTGGTGTTGGTTAAAGCCCATAGTCCAGAAGCTAACAACTTTGCGGTTTTTCTCGATGTAAAGATCAGCAAGTGCTTTTAATTTTTTCTTAAATTCATTGATATCTTCGTTAGGATCGCCTTTTGCTACCTTAGCCGTAAAGTCAAGTGTGTAAGGCGCAAGAGCTTTTTTAAACTCTTCAAATGTTATTTGCCAGTGATCGCCAGCTTTTGCAGCGTTTTTGTTTTCTAGTGTATCGCCAGCTTTTAAACCAAGATAAGAAAGTGTAACGCCCTCAGCCTCGCTTAGCACCTTTGACTTCTCAGTCGCAGCGGTGTCTAGCTCGCTTGGAGCATATTTTTTGTGATGGATGTCTGGGCGAAGGCCATATCCGATATCAACTGGGCCAGCTGTGAAGACGCAGTGCTTTTTAACAAATTCTTCATCGATCATCTCAGGGTGGTTATAGACTATCTCACGAGCGATGTAGTTCCAGATAGCAAGGTCAGATGACGGAGCAAAAATGATCTCGATATCGGCTAAATTTGATGTTCTAGTTGAGTAGGTGCTTAAATTTACGACTTTTACTCTATCAGGATCGCTAAGCTTTCTATCACTGACGCGTGCCCAAAGGATCGGGTGCATCTCAGCCATATTTGCGCCCCAAGCTATGATGGTATCTGTTAGCTCGATGTCATCAAAGCAGCCTGATGGCTCATCGATACCAAAAACTTGCATAAAGCCAAGAACCGCACTTGCCATACAGTGTCTTGCATTTGGATCGATGCTGTTGCTTCTAAAGCCACCTTTCATAAGCTTAACTGCTGTGTAGCCCTCTGGGATTGTGTATTGACCAGAGCCAAGCACGCCAACGCCGTGAGGTCCAAGCTCATCATAAGTCTTTCTAAACTGAGCTTCCATTACGTCAAATGCTTGCTTCCAGCTTACTTGCTTAAATTTGCCTTTTTTGTCAAATTCGCCCTTTTCATTTACACGTAAAAGTGGATGAGTGATCCTATCTTCGCCGTACATGATCTTAGCGTTAAAGTAGCCTTTGATACAGTTTAGACCGCGGTTTACTGGTGCTTCTGGATCGCCTTTTACAGCTACTATCTTGCCCTCTTTTGTAGCAACCATGATGCCACATCCGGTTCCACAAAATCTACAGGCAGCCTTATCCCAACGCCAGCCTTTTTCAGCTTCGTTTGCCGCACTTAGCGAGCTTGGCACAGCGATACCGGCACTAGCACAAGCAGCACTAGCTGCAGCACTTTTGATGAAATCTCGTCGATTCATTTTTTCTCCTTAAAAGATTTAACACAAAGTTAAATAAATATTAACTTTGCAAAGCTTAATTTACGCCTGATTTACATCGGCTATTTTGTCAAAATCTTAAATTTTAAAATTACAAATTCTTTCCAAGAATTTCTATAAAAAAGAGCCTTGCCAAGAGCGCAAAATCGTAAATTTAAAATCAAAAATATAAATTATTATATAGATTGATTTTTTATTAATCTTAAAAAAATATATTAAAAATCTTATTAAATAATGTGTAGAAAAGTAACATATAAAATGGGTTAAATTTATTTTTTATTTAATCAATTTCTCGAAAATACAATAGATTATGAAGTTAAAAATTTATATCCAAGGTATTTTTAATGTTTAACAAGACTTGTCACAATTATATATCTTTTGTGACAGGAAAATTTATAGCGAAAATTTAATATTTCAAACAAATAATATACGGTTAAAAACTCTAGTAAATTTTAAAATTTATGAGCGAATAAAATTTTAAAATTTGTAAATTTATCTTATTTGCAAATTCGCGAAGAAAGATAAAGGGACGGCTTTGCTTCACTAGCTCGCAACTGCAAGCAGACCGTAATTCAAGTCCCCTTGTCTCCCTTTTGGATAAAAGAGTTTATAAATTTAAAGTTGAGATTTCAAAAAATAGAAATTTGCTATTTTTACAAATTTTAAACTTTCACTCACTCGCAAGAGTTGGCTACTAAAATTTGGCTTCGCTTACAGCTTAGCTCAAATTTTAGAGCCGAAATTACTCGCTCATGAAATTTTAAAATTTGATAGATAATTCTTGAGTGTTAAATTTGAAATTTATAGATAAGCACAAAGATTAAATTTAAAAGATCAACCCCCAACCCAGCTTAAACCAGGTTGGGATTTATGAATATTAATGAAGTAATCTGTATTAAACAAAATTGAGTTTGTTAAAACTCTAGAGAAAGAGTAGTTTAAAACCTCTTCTTCCTAACCTCTTCAACTATGGCTTTAGCCATCTCATCTACTTCTGATGTTACTTCGTTTGCTTGGTTTGCAATTACTACGTTTTCTTTTGTTAGGTGATCTATTTGAGCAACTGATTGATTTATCATATTGATGCCTTCACTTTGCTCTTTGATTGATTCACTCATCTCATTTATTGATTGAGCTAATACATTTGTATTTGCTTCTATCTCTCCTAGAGATTTTTGTGTTCTTTCTGCTAGTTTTCTAACTTCATCAGCAACAACTGCAAATCCTCTACCATGCTCTCCAGCTCTGGCTGCTTCAATAGCAGCATTAAGAGCTAGAAGGTTTGTTTGATCTGCTATATCTCTAATGATAGTTATGATGTTTTTGATCTCATCACTTTGTCTTATAACATCAGCTGTCTTTTGAGAGATGGCATTCATTGAGCTAGACATTTGCTCAACTGCAGCAGCAGATTCTTGTAAGCTATTTGCTTGAGTGCTAGCACCTTGTGTGAGCTCTTTCATAGCCAAAGCCAAAGTTGTAGCCTTTTCTTCAAGCATCTTGGCATCATTTAAATTTGAGTTTAACATAGTGCAAATTACTTCACCCATATTTGATACTCCAAGTATCATAGCCTTTAGATCAGCCTCTAGCTCATCATTTATCTCGACCTTTGCTGTAAAGTCATTTTTAGTATATGAGCTAAGAACATTTGTTATGCCCTTTAAATTTGCCGAGATAGATGTAAAGAATTTATTTAGTAGCTCTTTTAGCTCATTTAGCGATGGGTTGTTTGGAGTTGAGCCTATCTTTGCTCCAAGGTTTCCTTTGATCATTAAATTTGCTACCTTATTTAGCTCATCTATCATAGTGCTATCTTTTTTGATGCCAGCTACGACTTTATCGATGTTTTCATTTATAGCTTTACTCATCTCACCAAATTCATCATTTGATCTTACCTCTAGCTTGCTTGGTGCTTTTGCTTCGTAAGTTACAAATTTAAATAGATCATCAAGTTTAGACTGGATAGTTTTTATAGGGTTAAGAGACTTTTTAAGTAAGAAATAGACAAATGCTGAGAGTATAACGATAAATAGCACTGCTAGGATTAGCTGGATCTTTAGGAGGGGCATAGTATTTGTGGTAAATACATCTTTTTGCATAGCAGATATAGCCAGCCAGCCACGATCGTTTAGCTCTATAAAGTCAGCATATCTATCCTCGCCCTTTGTGTTTTTATAAGCAATTAGTCCATTTTCATTAAATTCTTTATTTTTATATCTAGCGACCAGCTTGCTTGTGGTTGGATTGTCTTTGCCGACTAGATCTTTGTCAGGGTGGATGATGATCTTGCCATCTTTATCTACTACGTAAGCATAGCTATAATCAGTCTTGCTGATACTCATGATCTCTTCACTGAGACTTGAAATATCAGCATTCATGGCAGCGACACCCTTATTGCCGATAGGTGCTGAAAATGCTATCATCATGGCATTTGAGCTTGATGATTTATAAGGATCAGAAAAAGTTGCTTTTGCGCCTTTTGCGATCTTATACCAGTCTCTTGTTCTTGGATCATAGCCATTGTCTTTTGGCGTCTCATTTTTACCATTTGAGCGGTACATCGCACCATCGCTCTCGTATCCAACAAAAATTCTTTCTATCTCAGGCGATACGATAAGCTTGCCTGTGCTTAAAATTTCATTTATCTGGCTTCTGTCCTCTAGCTTTTCTAGCCTTTGGGCGATGCCATTTGCGGCATGTGTATTCTCGTCAAAAAATGTATTCATAGCGTTTTTTACATCTTTTAGAATTTGACGTTGAGATTGGATGACTAGCTCGATGGTTTTGTTTTGGGCAGTGTAGTAACTAGCGGCCGACATAGCCACAAACGAGATACATAGAGCAACTATTAGCATTAGTGCTATTTTATTGGTGATTGACTTCACACGGATTCCTTTACATATGATTTACATTGTTGCAATATCGGCTAGTTTAAAAAGAATTGTATAGCTGTTTAAGAAATTTTTCTTTAAAAATAAGAAATTTTGATCTACAAGATAAATTTAAGGTCTATCTTTTATTAAATTTAAGAGATTTTCTCTGATATTTTCGTTAGTTAAATTTGAAATTTCGCTGTAAAAATTCCCCTCTTTATCTAGCAGATAGATAGCAGAGCTGTGAGCGACAGAGTAGCCCATAGCAGAGTTTTTAAGATGCACTTTTTGATATTTTACACCATAGTTTTTAGCTACTTTTGGCAGATCATTCATCTTTAGTCCGTCTGCGTCCTTGTAGAAATTTTTTGCCATGAGGGTTAAATTTTCAGGCGTGTCACGCTCAGGATCAAGGGTGATGAAGAGTAGCTCAAAGTCGTCTCTTTTTAGTTTATTTAGCTCATCGCCCACAAGAGAGAGCGTAGTAGGGCAGACATCGGGGCAGTAAAGATAACCAAAATATATCGCTTTATACTTGCCGTTATAGTTTTTAAGGCTCACTTCGCCATGCTCTGAAAGCGCCTTAAAATCATACTTGTTTGGCTTTATAAAAAGCATCGCAAGACCAGCACATATTAAGATTATTATTAAGCCCCAAAGTGTCTTTTTCATCATTTGCCCTTACATTTTTAGATCAAGATCGACAAAAAATCCAGTATCTTTTTCGCCATCAAGCAGCTTAAATCTATACCTCATAAGATCGACCACGCAAGCACTTAGCACGACTTGGGCTATTAGGCTATCGCCTCTTTGATCAAGCCTTGCCTTTATAGAACCCATGTTCATATTTATGCCATCGATTACAAGATTTGGATCTTTTAGTCCTAAATTTTTGCCATTAATGATCTTAAAGCTGAATGGTCTCATCGCAAAGATCGGTCTTGGCGAGATGTCTATCTTTAGCTTAACGCCATTAAATTTCACCTCACAAGCATCTTTGTTTAGATCGCATTTTAGAGGATCAAGCGATGTATTTACATCGGCAAATTCAGGCGGATCATCTTTGCTGATCATAAATTTATGACCTATCCAAAAAGCGCCTGCTACGATAAATATGAGTGAAAAAAGGATTAGAATTTTTTTCATTATTTAAAGTTTTTGGTTACTCCGATATTATCAAGCTTGATGCTCTCGCCGTTGCTAAATTTAAGCTCCAGATCAACCTTGTCGCCATCTTTTATAGGCCTATTTAGATCCATTAGCATGATGTGAAGGCCACCAGGTGCTAGCTTTGTCTCGCCATTTTTAGGGATAACGGCGTCTTCAACCTGAACCATGGCCATCATGCCATTTTCCATCTTGTGAGTGTGAATTTCAGTGCTTTTGCAAACACTTGAATGAACGCCAACTAGCTTTACATCGGCATTTGAAGCATTTTTGATATTCATGAAAATAGCGCTGTTGTTTGTGCCAGGCTTTGTGTCTCTTGCTCTGACATTTTCTAGGCTGATGTCAGCTGCCATTAGTGTAGATGCTGCAAGCAATGCACCAAAAACAAGTTTTTTCATATTTTTTCCTTTGTGGTAAATTAATAATGGTTTTCAGATTATACATATAAAGAAACTAAAATTCCCTTTAAAATTTAAAAATTGAAATTTTTTAGGCTATAATTACGCACTAAATTTTACTTTTTGGGACACTTCATTTGAAAAAGATACTACTTTTCTTCATCGCGTTAGCGCCTTGTCTTTTTGCCCAAAATTACGAAGAAATTTACTTAAAAAATGGCCCATCTGCTGTCATAGAAGCCATTGAAAAGAACATTTTAAGTAAGGACTACTGGCTAAACAAGCTCAAAGACAAGGACGTTAGATACGGATATTACGACAACGAGATACTTCTAAGCGTGGTTGATAAGACTGATAAAGAGCTTGAAGTCATCTCTTATAAAGACGGCGTTACAAAAAAACTATTTAGCTCAAGTGTCATTGTTGGCAAAAACGGCGACAAACTGCTTGAGGGCGATCTAAAAACGCCAGTTGGCGTCTATCAGCTCACGCGTAGATTTACGCCAAATGATAGATACTTGGGGCCTCTTGCCTTTTCTCTTTCATATCCAAATTTGCTTGATAAGCTTGCAAAACGCAATGGCAGTGGCATCTGGATACATGGCTATCCGCTCGATGGTCAAAGGACAGATGAGCTAAAGACAAAAGGCTGCGTGGCTATGCAAAATGACATCTTGATGAAATTTGACGAAGTTATAGACCACAAAAAAACACTCGCATTTATCTACGAGGATAAGCGCCCAGAAGCCGCTGCAAACGACATAGCTGTCATCATCTCTGGAATTCTTAACTGGAAAAAGACTTGGAGCGAGAGTGACATTGATAGCTATTTGAAATTTTATGATAAAGATTTTGAGCGATATGACGGCATGAGCTTAGAAAATTTTAAAAATATGAAACGAGCGATCTTTTCTAAAAAAGAGAAAAAACATATCGCTTTTTCAAATTTTCTCATCACACCTTATCCAAATCTTAAAAACGACAAACTCTTTCGCGTGAGTTTTTATGAGGATTACGCTGCTGATACGCATAAATTTGCAGGTCAAAAGACCCTTTATGTCAAGCTTTATGGCGATGAGATGAAAATTTTTATAGAGGAGTAGAAGTGGAAAAATCTAAAGAAGTAAAAGAGAAGATAGAGAAAATTTTAGAGGCTAGGTCTGCGTTTTTTGCTGAGCTAGACCGCCAAGTGCCAAAGAAAAATGGCACTGATGTCTTTGACTTTAGCAAGGTTAAAGAGGCTGATCTAAAAGAAATTTACGCTAAATTTTATGCATTTGACTACAACGTAAGAAAGCTCTTGCCTGATGTTTATAAAGCTTATGATGTGAATTTTAATGTCTGAGATACACCTAAACAAAGCAGCTTACATCCACAATCTAACTAAAATTTGTGACAAAGCTGGCGGAAAAGAAAATGTTATCGTCGTGCTAAAAGATAACGCTTATGGGCATGGCGCAAGGCTCATAGCTAGCGAGGCTAAGAAATTTGGCATAAAAAACTGCGCTGTAAAGAGCGAGTGTGAAGCAAATGAGATCGCTGATATCTTTGAAAATATCTTGATCCTCTCGCACATCCCAACAGGCGATGAGAGCGCTAAATTTACCTATGCCATAAACGACATAGACGCACTTTTAAAGATAAAAGAAAATACAAAAATCAACCTCGCCATCGACACTGGCATGCATAGAAATGGGCTTGATATAAACGAGCTTGATTATACATTTGAAATTTTAGCCAGAAGAAATTTAGAGCTTCTTGGCGCTTATACGCACTTTCGCGCAAGTGATGAGCTAAATGCTGATTATTTCGTGCAAAGAGAGAATTTTAGCGCCGCAAAAGCGAAAATTTTAGTTCTTTGTGATGAGTTTGGTATAAAAAAACCGATCTTTCACTCTCACAACTCAGCCGCCCTTGAAAGAGCGAGTGAGATAAAAGATGAGATGGTGCGCGTAGGCATCGCTCAGTATGGATATGCTCAGTTTAATTGCTCTTTAAATTTAAAGCCAGTGCTTTCACTTTGGGCAAAGCGCGTTAGCAGGCGGGTCTTAAAAAGTGGTCAAAGCGTGGGATATGGGGCTAAATTTATAGCAAAAGATGATATAAACGTCGCTACTTATGATCTTGGATATGGCGACGGACTGCTAAGATACAATGGACTTGGTGAGCTAAGGCTTGCAAATGGCGAGCTGATACTTGGCAAAATTTCGATGGATAGCTTTAGCTGCAAAGATAGTGGCGAGTGGGTCTGTGTCTTTGAGGACGCAAATGTCTGGGCGGAGTTTTTTGGCACGATAAACTACGACATCTTAGTCAAACTCTCGCCAAATATCACTAGAAAATTTATATAAAGGTAATATGTGAAAAAGATCGTTTTATTAGCTCTTGCAAGCCTTGCTTTTGGTGTGCAAGAGAGTGAGTTTAAAGTTTATGAGCAGATACTAAATCAGCTTGATACAAAGCAGATCCCAGCCTTTGTCGTCCAAACCGCAAAGCCAAATTTGCCAAGCAGGGTCGATGAGATGATCACGCTAAAAGATGTAAGCAGCGATGGGCTAAACATACATGGCGAGTTTGTCTTAAACGAGACCAAGACAAAGAAGCTAAAAGGCTACAACAAGGCTCAAATTTTGGCTTTAAAAGATGAATTTTATCAAAACGGAAAAGAGGCGCTTTGCAACTCAGGCATGGCAAGAGCTGCGCTAAATCGTGGCATCACGCTAAGTGGTAGCTACGGCTTTGAGGGCAGGCATCTTTTTGATTTGAAGCTGGATAAAAGTAGTTGCGAGTAGCCATTTTTGCGCTGTTTTTTTGCTCGCTAGCTCTGGCTCTGACGCCAGATATGGCAGCGAAAAATCACGTAACATACTACAAAAAAAAGCTCCCATTTATCTGCACGCCGACGCTAACGCTTAATGATATCTTAAACGTGGGCGATACGCTCATCTACAGATACGCCGTCAAACACGCAAGAAAACAAGAGATCAAAAGGCTTGAAGAAAAAGAACTTTTGGAATTTATCGAGGCCATAAAAAAAGAGAATTTAAGAACCGCCTGCAAGGATAAAGAAATCTTAAATATGCTAAGCATCGGCGTTAGTTTGGATGAAATTTTCTACTCAGAAAACGGCGAACTAATCTTTGAATACACCATAAAAGATGAAGATTGCAAGAAACTGCAGTGAAATTTGGGGTTAAATTTTAGTTTATGGGTTGTAAATTTAGTTTTTAGCCAAACTGTCTTTGTAAATTTTAATAAAACCGCATGCAGTGCGTCAGCACTGTTGCATGCCCCTCTAACGTGCGAGGGGTTTAGGGGATTTAAAAAGGGGGATAAGGGGACGGCTTCGTAATTTAAGTCCCCTTGTCCCCCTTTTGAATAAAAGAGTTTTTAAATTTAAGGTCTGTATTTTTAAAAATAGAAATTTATTATTTTTCAAATTTTAAAACTTTCATTCACTCGCAAGAATTGACTACTAAAATTTGGCTTCGCTTATCGCTTAGCTCAAATTTTAGAGCCGAAATTACTCGTTCATGAAATTTTAAAATTTGCTAGAAATTCCTTAAAAATAAACCGCATGCAGTGCGAAGCACTGAAGCATGCACCTCTAACGTTGTCGGAGTTAGGGGATCGTTAAGGGGGAAGAGAGCGACTTCGTAATTCAAGCCTCTTCCCCCTTAACAAAGAAGCAAAACTTTAAATTTTTAAAAAACTATTTTGCAAATTTTAAAATCTTATTCGCTTGCCTTAGCAGACTACTAAATTTAGGCTGCACTACGTTTAGCACTAAATTTAGAGCCGTGATATGCTCGCTCATGAAATTTTAAAATTTGCCTGATTTTCTATTACACAAAACGCATGCAGTGCGAAGCACTGAGGCATGCCCCTCTAACGTGCGAGGGGTTTGGAGGATTTAAAAAGGGGGATAAGGGGACGGTCTCGTAACTCGAGTCCCATTGTCTCCCTTTTAAATAAAAGAGTTTTTAAATTTAAGGTCTGTATTTTTAAAAATAGAAATTTATTATTTTTCAAATTTTAAAATTCCATTCACTCGCAAGAATTGACTACTGATTTTAGGTTTCGCAAAGCTCTCCACTAAAATCAGAGCCGAAATTACTCGTTCATGAAATTTTAAAATTTGACTATCAATATTTAAAATTTAAACCAAAAAAATTTATCCCAAATTTGCTAAGGGCTAAATTTTTACATGCCTCTTTTTATCTCTTGCTCTAGTCTTTGAAGCTCAGCGATCCTGTCGCTAGTGCTAGGATGCGTTCTAAAAAGCACACCAAGCTTGCTAGTTAGCGAGCCAAATGGATTTACGATAAACATATGGGCGCTTTGCTCGCTTGCGTTTTGCATGACGTAAGAATTTGAGTAGTTTTCAAGCTTTCTTAGCGCGCTAGCTAGCCACTCTGGGTGCCCTGTTAGATAGGCTGCGCCCTTGTCGGCCTTGTACTCGCGCTCCCTTGAGATTGCCATTTGGATGACCGTAGCAGCTAGAGGCATGACAACGGCGATGATTAGCATAATCACTGGGTTGGCGTTTCGCTGCGAGTTTTGATTTTGACCGGCGAGGGTGCCTATCTTGGCGAAATTTGCGACCATCGCGATGGCTCCAGCTAGTATGGCAGCGACTGAGCCAGTTAGGATGTCATAGTGCCTTACGTGGCTTAGCTCGTGAGCTAGCACGCCCTCGATCTCGTTTTCATTTAAAATTTTTAAAAGCCCCTCTGTCACTGCAACGGCTGCATGGCTTGGGTTGCGGCCTGTGGCAAAGGCGTTTGGTACCTCTTCAGGGATGATGTAAATTTTTGGCATCGGCAAATTCGCCTTTTGTGTGAGGCGAGAGACGATCTCGTAAAGGCCGTGAGCGTTGCTCTCATCGACTGGGATGGCGTTATATCTTTTTAGCACGAGCTTGTCGCTGAAAAAGTAAGAAAATAGGTTCATGCCAGCTGCCATCAAAAAGGCAATTATCATGCCTTGCTCGCCGCCCACGTAACCGCCAATAGCGATAAAAACTAGCATTAAAGCAACCATTAAAAAAGCGGTTTTGAAAATTTCCATTTTTGTCCTTATTCTTTTATAGCATTTGGCAGGATAGCTGCGTCGATCTCAAATTTCGCAAGCTCACAAAGGCTTGTTTCACTCTCTACCAAAACGGCGATAAGCGCGTCAAATAGGTAGTTTTGCGCAACTTTTGCCAGATCTTTTGCTAGCGTAATATCGGCAATAATAAATTTTGCTCCAGCGGCGTTTGCGATGATAGCTTCGTTGATGTCATTTGCGATGATGCTAAAGTTTGCTCCAGCTTCTAACGCTCTTTTTATCAAATTTCTATCAAATTTAAAGAGATTTTGCCTACCACTTGAAATTTCATCTTCGCTTTTGCAAAGAAATAGCGGTTCAAATTTGATCAGTTCATCACCCAAAATTTTCATCTCTCACCCTTTATGCACTCTTTACAGATGTATTTTCCGTCTCTTAGCACCATTTGGTCGATGTCGCTAAAGACACCGCATTTGCTGCACTCCTCGAAGTTGCTGGTGCTTATCTTGTCGCTTTTTTTTCTATTTTTAAAAAATATGATGTAAATCGCAACCAAAATCGCTACAAAAATCAAGTATTTCAACGTATCTCCCCTTGGTTTTTGAGATTAAAATATATGTAGTTTCTATTTTTTTCATTGTAAATTTGCGCGTCTATGTCTGAAATTTCATCCATGACGCTTGAGCCCTTATAGATGAGAAATTTAGTATTTTCATCATAAAATCCCTCACAAATTTTTATAAGCTCTTTTGTCTTACTAAGCGCCCTTGAGGTGATGAGATCAACTGTAAATTTATCTGCAAGCTCGATCTTTTGGCTATGAACTTCTAAATTTTGCAAGCCAAGCTCGATCTTAGCGTAGCTTAGAAATGATGACTTTTTGGCTATCGGCTCAAAAAGGTGCCACTTAGTGCGCGGCATCGCAAGGGCTAAAAATATCGCTGGAAAGCCAGCTCCACTGCCAACATCGATCGCCGTTTTGGCGCTTAGGTCAAAAATCTCAAGTGGCTTTATGCTATCAAGCACCTGCTCGCTTATATCTTTATAGTTGCTTAAGCTATGAACCTTGTTAAATTTAGCAAAAATTTGAGCGTAAGCCTTTACTTTTTCGTCAAATTCTGCTGGCAAGCAAAGCTCATTTTTCATCACAAGATGTGCCCCATTTGCTCTTTTTTGACCTTTAAGTAGCCTTCGTTAAATTTATTTGGTTTGATGACGATAGGCACGCGTTTTACGATCTTTACTGAGCTTAGTCCGTGAAGTTTTAAAGGGTTATTTGTGAGTAAATTTACCTCTTTTATGCCGTAGTGATTTAGGATAAAATCAACCACTTCGTATGTCCTCTCATCGGCCTTAAAACCTAGCTGGTGATTAGCCTCAATGGTGTCAAAGCCCTTGTCTTGGAGGCTATAAGCGTTTATCTTGTTTAAAAGCCCGATATTTCTGCCCTCTTGACGCAGGTAGATGACCATGCCGCCATTTTCTTCGATATATTTTAGGCTCGCTTCAAGCTGGTCGCGACAGTCGCACTTTAGGCTCCCGATCGCATCGCCAGTTAGGCATTCGGAGTGAATTCTAAGATTTACTACTTCGCTTAGAGGCTCTTTGTAGATCACAAGGTGCTCTTTTGCCCCTTCTTTGAAGGCTTGAACCTTATAAGTGCCAAATCTTGAGGGTAGATTTGCGGCGTTTGAAATTTCTATTTTCATTTTAAATTTACTCCAACTGTGCTAAACTAGCTAAAAATCACGCATTTTAACAAAGAAAAGGCAAAAATATGTTTAAACGTTTTAGAAGATTAAGAATAAATCCAGCTTTAAGAGAGATGGTAAGAGAGACTAGCCTTAGCGTAAATGACTTCATCTATCCGCTCTTTGTTGTCGAGGGCAAAGGCGTTAAAAACGAGATCGCTTCGATGCCAGGCGTCTATCAAATGAGTATCGATGAAATTTTAAAAGAGTGCGAAGAGATAGTAAATTTAGGCATAAAATCGATCATTTTATTTGGCATACCAAGCCTAAAAGATAGCGTTGGCAGCGACGCACTAAGTAGCGACGGCATCATCGCAACTGCGCTTAGAGCTATAAAAGATAAATTTCCAAATTTAGTAGTCGTCACCGATCTTTGCTTTTGCGAATACACAGACCACGGCCACTGCGGCATAATCGACCACGTGCATAACACGATCGACAACGATGCAACGCTTGAAATTTCAGCTAAACAAGCTTTGATACACGCTCAAAATGGCGCCGACATGATCGCACCAAGCGGCATGATGGATGGCATCATCGCAACGCTAAGAGAGACGCTTGATAGCAATGGCTTTGAGAATTTGCCAGTGATGGCGTACTCAACCAAATTTGCCTCAGCATACTACGGACCATTTCGCGACGTGGCACAAAGCGCACCAAGCTTTGGCGATAGAAAGAGCTATCAAATGGACAGCGCAAACCGCTTGGAGGCTATAAATGAGAGCTTGCAAGACGAGGCGCAAGGCGCTGATATCTTGATGGTAAAGCCAGCGCTTGCTTATCTTGACATTGTTAGAGAGCTAAGAAATTTGACACTTCTGCCGCTTTGCGTCTATAACGTAAGCGGCGAGTACGCACTGCTAAAAGCTGGCGCAAAAGCTGGCATCATCGACTACGAGCGCGTTATGATGGAGACATTAATCGGCTTTAAAAGAGCAGGGGCAAATTTGATCATCACCTATCACGCAAAAGAAGCGGCTAAAATTTTAAGGGGCTAAGATGAGGCACTTTTTGACGCTAAATGACTTTAGCAAAGATGAAATCGAGCAGATGATAAATTTAGCCCGCAAGATCAAAAAAGAGGCGAAGGCTAGAGAATTTAAGCCATATCTGAAAGATCAAAAGCTTGCGATGATATTTGAAAAAAGTTCAACCAGAACGAGGGTGAGCTTTGATGTGGGTATGCATGAGCTTGGCGGATATGCGCTATTTTTAAGTAAAAATGATATACAAATAGGACGTGGCGAGCCTATACGTGACACCGCTAGAGTGATAAGCAGGATGTGTGATATGGCTATGCTAAGGGTCGATAAGCACGAGACACTAGAAGAATTTGCTAAATTTTCAAGCGTGCCAGTGATAAATGGGCTAAGTGATAAATTTCATCCAGTGCAGCTCATGGCAGACTATCTAACCATGCTTGAATTTAGCGCAGGTGAGAAGGTCGCATACGTAGGAGATGGCAACAACATGACGCACTCGTGGCTCATGCTAGCAAGCAAACTAGGACTTGAGCTAAGAGTAGCCACGCCAAAGGGCTACGAGGTGGATGCTGAAATTTTAAAAATAGCTAATGAAAACGCAAAAATTTCAGGTGCGAAAATTTTTATCACAAATGATATAAAAGAAGCGGTAAATGGTGCCGATGTAGTGACTACGGACACTTGGGTATCGATGGGTCAAGAGGCCGAGAAAGAAAAGAGGCTAAAAGACTTTGCTGGATACTGCGTGGATGAAAATTTGATGAGCCTAGCTAAAAAAGATGCGATATTTTTGCACTGCTTGCCAGCTTACAGAGGCTACGAGGTGAGTGAGGCGGTCTTTGAGAGACACGCGGATGAAATTTTTAGCGAGGCGGAAAATAGACTTCATGCACAAAAGGGCGTGATGGTCTGGTTAGACGAGAGAAGAAGATGAGTGAAGAGAAAAATATATATGATGAGATAGATGAGATCGGTAATAACCTTGGGCTAAGCGAGCCTGAAAAAACGGTCTTTGAGATAGTTTCAACGAAAAATCCAAACGAGCACATTTTAAATTTAAAAAGTGGCTCTTGGGACTCGAAAGAGCCGTGGTTTGGCATTGATGAAAATCAAAATTTACACACGGTCATTTCTGTACAATCGCTCTCAGCTTTGATAGAGGCCTTAAAAGAGTCGCAAAAAGAGAATTTTGACCTAAGGCTTGAAAAGACGATCTGGCAAAATATACCGGTTGATTTTAGTGATGTTTGGGTGGTTGCGATGGATGAGATCAAAAAAATCGCTCACGATAAAAAGAGCAGGCAGTTTAACATCGACCTTGATAAGCTGGTAAAAAATATCAAAAAAGAGCATCCAAATTTATTTGTAGATATAAAAGAGATGATCCAAATGGCAAGGAGCAGGGCAGATGATTGATTTTAGTGCGTATGTGAAGTATTCAAGGCCAGGGCCAAGATATACGAGCTATCCGACAGCACCGGAGTTTAGCGATAAATTTAGCTATGAGGCTTATATAAAAGAGCTTGAAAACCGCGATAAAAAAAGGCCGCTTTCGCTTTATTTGCACTTGCCATTTTGCAGGAGCGCTTGCTATTTTTGTGGCTGTAACGTCATCTACACGAGCAAAGAGGACCGCAAAGAGAGATATATAAGATATATAGAAAAAGAGCTTGAAATTTTAGCTCGCCACCTAGACACAAGCATTGAAGTCTTGCAGATGCACTTTGGTGGCGGTACACCGACATTTTATAATGCCGCTCAGCTTGATGAGATCATCAAACTTATCAAGGCTAAATTTAAAAATTTCTCAAAAGAGGCCGAGATAAGCTGCGAGATAGACCCGAGATTTTTGACAAACGAGCAGCTTGATGTGCTTATATCTCATGGCTTTAACCGCATAAGCTACGGCGTGCAAGACTTCGATGAGAAGGTGCAAAAAGAAATTCATAGAATTCAGCCCTATGAGATTACTCAAAATGCCGTAAAAATGGCTAGGCAAAAGGGCATAAAGTCAATAAATATGGATCTAATTTACGGTCTGCCGTATCAAAGCTTAGAGAGCTTTAAAAAGACGCTTGAGCTTGCTCTTACGCTTGATCCTGATAGGCTTGCAGTGTTTAACTACGCTCACGTGCCGTGGATAAAAAAGTCGATGCGTAAATTTGATGAGACAACCCTGCCAAATCCAGAAGTGAAGCTTGAAATTTTAAAATTTACAGCTGAGTTTTTAACCAAAAATGGCTATAAAATGATAGGAATGGATCACTTTGCAAAGCCAAATGATGAGCTTTTTGGCGCTTTGGCAAACGGCACTTTGCATAGAAATTTTCAAGGCTATACGACAAAGGGTGGCGCTGATCTTATCGGCATAGGTATCACAAGTATCGGTGAGTGTAAAAGACACTACGCGCAAAATCATAAAGACATGGACGAGTATGAAAAAGCGATCGATAGTGGAAAGTTGCCATATGCAAAGGGAATTTATCTAAGCGATGAAGACTTGCTTAGAAAAAGTGTGATCATGAGTTTGATGAGTAATTTTGGGCTTAATATCAAGGCAGTCGAGGATGAATTTCATATAAATTTCTTTGAACATTTCAAAAATGAGCTTGAAGAGCTAAAGAATTTAAGTGAATTTGTCGATGTTACGACAGATAAGATCAGCGTAAATGAGACAGGAACGCTGATAATACGAAATATTGCAATGTGTTTTGATGAGTATCTTAAGAAAATTCCTGAAAATTTAAGGCGATTTTCTAAGACGATATAAAAATTATTTTTTTGTCATAAGGTATTTAAAATACGTTTAATATTTCTTGGTGTATAATTCGCACTAAAAGTCGAGCCAAAGCTTGACAATAAAAAGGTAAAAGGATCTAGTTATGAAAAAGATGTTAGCAATTAGTGCTTTGGCCGCAGCAACGTTGCTGTCTGCTCAAGATGTCCCTTATAGGATCTTTCTAGCTTCATTCGCTCAAGATGATAGCGCTGCTAGAATCGATAGTGCTGTTAGCAAAGTAAACAGCAAAATATCAGATAGCAGACTAACTACTGGCGTTTATGAAGTTGGTGGAAGAAAGTTTTTATATGTTGATACAACTCCAGTTTCTGAAAATGAAGCTAATGAGTTGTTAGCTAAAGTTCAAAATGAGTCAGGTTATAAAGATGCTCTAATGAGAGCTAAGTCACCTGTAACAAATGCTCAGTCAGCTAAAAAATCTAATATAGAGCAAACTATATCGGCAGAGCCTAAAGCAGCAGCTACAGCACAAGCTGATGATAGTGTATTGACTTTGGATCAAGTTGTAAAAACTATTTTAAATGAAAACCCAAGCTTAAAAGCTACAGAATTTAACTACTTACAAGTTGGTAAAGATCTAAAAATAGCTAAAAATGCCTACTATCCAACACTTGATGCAGCTGCTAGAGTAGGATATGAGAGAAAACGTCTTGATGATGGTCTTACAACAAGAAGAGGCGATGGCAGAGTATCTGGCGCATCTTTAACTTTAGTTGAAAACCTTTATAATGGTGGTGCTGATAAAAACAGAATCAACTCTCAAAGTGCAAGACTTGACTCAGCTGCTTACACAGTAGCTCAAGCTGCAGATAGACTAACACTAAGCGCAGCAAATGCTTACCTACAAGTTCTTCAAACAAAGAGAATTCTTGACATTGAAGAAGAAAACGTAAAAAGCCATGAAGAAATTTATAGCCAAATCAAAGATAGAGCAAGATCAGGTTACGGCGTAGCTTCTGAAGAGAGACAAGCTGGATCACGCTATACTTTGGCTCAATCAAACTATATAGCTGCAAAAAATAACTATGAAGATGCACTTTCTACATTTGAAAAACTATATGGAAGAAAAGTTGCAGCTAAAAACCTAGTAATGCCTGAATTTAACCTGCCATTACCAAGCACTAAAGAGGCCGTTTATGACAAAGCTGTTCTTTGTAACCCAACACTTCTAGTTCAAAGATCAAACATCGCTATGGCAGAGTCTGTTGTAAAAGAGAAAAATGCACCATTCTTACCAAAACTAGATCTTGTTGTGTCAGGTGCTTATGATCACTCAAATGTTTTATATGATGATTATGAAGAGCAAACATTTGACGCTCTTTTAAGACTAAACTATAACCTTTATAACAAAGGTAACGATAAGCTAGATAAAGAGAAGAGCCAACTTGCTGTTCAACAAGAGCAACAAACTATGGACAACCTTGTAAGAGAGCTTAAAGAGTCTTTAGAATTCTCATGGCAAAACTATGTTCTTAACCAAGAGAAAATGGGATATCTAAATCAACACGTTGAATATGCAAAAGCTACTCTTGATGCATACCAAGATGAGTTTAGAATCGGTCGCCGCGACCTTATCAACCTACTTGATGCAGAAAACGAGTACAACACTGCTTTAAAAGAGATCGCTACAACTGAGACTGCACTATCTTATGCAAAATATAGATTGTTAGATAATATGGGTATGGTTTCAGATAGTTTTGAGCCAGGCTTTGCTAAGAGATATATTCAAGGCGCTTGCAGTATTCAAAACGACTTAAGATAAAAATTTAAAAAGTGATGACCATGAGGGTCAAAGCAAAATTCTGGACGCTTACTTTAAGCGTCCTTTTTTCGTTATTAGCATTAAATGCTGTCGGGGATTTTATAAAACAAACAACGATAGCAAAGGTGGCTAAAATTTATGGAGAAGATGCAAGAAGAAGGGCATCGGCATTAAATTCTTTAATGACTTCATTGCAAGATGCAACCGAACAAGAGAAATTAATAAAAGTAAATGATTTTTTTAACTCTTTTAGGTGGGTTGATGATATGCAACTTTGGCATAAAAAAGATTACTGGGCTACCAGAATGGAATTTGTAGGAAAAGGCGCTGGTGACTGCGAAGACTACGTTATCGCAAAGTATTTCACTCTAAAGCAACTCGGAATTCCAACTCAAAAATTATACTTCACATACGTTAAAGCCTTAAGATACAACCAAGCACATATGGTTTTGGCATATTATGATACACCAAAGTCTATTCCGTTAATTTTAGACAACATAAATGGTAAAATAAAAATCGCAACTCAAAGAACAGACCTTGTGCCAGTTTATAGTTTCAACGGTGATTCGCTATACTTGGCAAAACAAGAAGGTCTTGGTCAGGCAATACCAGGTGGAAATAAAAAACAAAATCCTAAGTGGATGGAACTAATAGATAGGATAGGAAAAGAGGATTTATGACGCTATTTAAACAGATTATGATCGCTGTGATAGCTTTTGGCATCGTGATTTTTATGGCTGTTGGCTACTTAAATTTTAAGAGCCTAAATGGATACATCAACGACCAGCTCGGTGAAAATGCAAGGCACACAGCAAACTCACTTGGACTTGCTTTAAAGCCGATTGTTGATCCTGAGGATATGTCTTTGGCACAAACGATGATAAATTCTATGTTTGATAGCGGTAGATACAAGCTCATTAAACTTGAAGACGTCGATGGTAAGGTGCTTATAGAAAATTCTCAACAAACTATCGTTAAAGATATCCCTGAGTGGTTTTATAAGATCGCTAAATTTGAAGCACCAGTTGCAACAAGCGAGATCATGACTGGCTGGGCTAAATTTGGCACTTTATATGTTCAAGGCAGCACAGCACTTGCTTACAACGAGCTTTACTCAAACTCAAAAAATATTTTTAACTTTCTAGCTTTAATGATCATCATCGCTCTTGTCGTGGCGTTTTTCGCTCTTAAGGCGATATTTAGACCACTTGTTAAGGTGCAAGATCAAGCTGAAGCGATACTTGATAATAAATTTATCATCCAAAAGAGAATTCCATTCACAACCGACCTTAAAAAGATGGTGCTCGCCATGAACTCGATGGTTAGCAAGGTTCAAGACATATTTGAAAGAGAGGCCGCAACACTTAGCAAGTATCAAGAGCTTTTATATAAAGACTCTATGAGCGGCACTTACAATAGAAGGTTTTTTCAAACTAAATTTAGTGAGTATTTAGCAAGTGAAGAGTATTCAAGCGGTGTTGCATCACTTGTTAGCTTTAAAGATCTAGCAGGGCTAAAAGGCGTTCTTGGCTTTGAAAAATGGCAAAGTGTCATCATAAAAATAGCTCAAA
The DNA here is from genome assembly GCF_002913765.1 of Campylobacter concisus. Lineage (GTDB taxonomy): Bacteria > Campylobacterota > Campylobacteria > Campylobacterales > Campylobacteraceae > Campylobacter_A > Campylobacter_A concisus_BB. Next base: position 25,674 of record NZ_PPCH01000005.1, read on the forward strand.
TTTTACAAGAAAAATCAACCGAAAATGACCAAAATGCGATCGTTGCAAGGCTAAATGACAACGATTTTATCTTGCTTTCTTACGGTAAAAACTCGTCAAATTTCTCAGCTTTAGACGATAAGATCATGGCAGAGTTTAAAAAACTCTATGCAAATTTCTCTATAAATGATAGCGAATGCCCAGTCAATGCTGCTATTGTCGAGTACTCGCCAAGCACTGATATGAGGACACTACTTACATCAGCTGACGTCACTTTGGCTAGTGCAAGACTGGCTGGCTGCTTTACTTGCAAAGAATTTAATGCAAATCAAAACACCCTAGTCATCGGCAAAGAGAAATACAAAGAGCTTATCTTTGACTCTATAAAAGAGGATAAATTTAAATTTGCAGCTCAAAAAGTAGTTGGTTTTGACTCAAGCTTTGAGCAGTATGAACTTTATCTAAGGCTAGTTGATAGCGAGGGCAAATGGCGTATGGCATCATACTTTATGCCAATGGTAAATGAGCTAAATTTAGGTGCGATGCTCGATCTTCATATCCTAAATAGAATCGCTAGAATTTTGCCTGAAAATATCTTGCCTCAAGGAAGCTTGGCGATAAATTTGGGTAAAGAAATACTAAGTTCGGATGAAAATTTCTCAAAACTTGAAGCTACGCTTAAGAAAATCGCTCAAATTTCAAAATCTAAAAACTATATAGAAATTCCAAACAAAGACGATATTAGTATCGAAAGTATAGTTAGACTTACTAAAAAATTAAAAGAACTCGGCTTTGGTTTTGGATTTGACCACTTTGAACTCAGCGCAAAAGGCATTGAGAAACTAAAAGAATTTAATCCAGACTACGTAAAGATCCAGTCAAGCGTCTTAATCGACTTTTTAAGTGATAAATCAGGAGCAAATACAAAACAATCACTAGATGTTGTTTTAAGCTCAAAAGATATCATTTTGATTGCGATCGGTGTTGAGAGTGAAGAGCAAAAGAGTAAGCTAATTGAGCTTGGCATTAAAAATATGCAAGGAATTTACATAGATGAAATCAAAAATATTGGATGATAGATGCATAGCGATAAAATAAAAGACGAACTGCTTCAATGTTTGGTGATCTTTACCAAACTTCATAATAACCCATATAGTGCCGATGCTTTGACTATCGGTCTGCCTGTAAAAGATGGCGAAGAGATCGAGCTTTTTTCACTAAAGAGCTCGAAGTCTTTATTTTCTCGTGCAGCTTCACGTGCTGGCTTTGCATCAACGCTTGTCAGAAAAGACCTTGATCAAATTTCGCCTTTAGTTTTGCCTTGTATCTTGATGCTTAGAGGTAAAAAAGCGTGCATCTTGCAATCTTTCAGCGAAGACAAAAAGATGGCAAATATCATCACGCCTGATCTTTCAACTGGCACTAGCACGATAGAAACAAGCAAGCTAAAAGATGAGTATCTAGGCTATGCTTACTACCTAAAACGTGAATTTGTCCCAGAAGATACAAGCTCGACAAAGCTTATCGACGCTGGCAATGATCACTGGTTTTGGGGCACTTTAAAGCGCTCTAAGAAAATTTATTTAGATGTGGTTGTTGCAAGCTTTATCATAAACTTATTTGTCCTTGCAAGCCCGCTCTTTACGATGAACGTCTATGACCGCGTTGTACCAAATAACGCAGTTGAGACACTTTGGGTTCTAGCACTTGGCGTGAGCGTCGTTTATGGCATCGATCTATTTTTAAAATTTGTTCGTTCGTATTTTCTTGAGATCGCAGGCAAGAAGAGCGATATCATTATGAGCTCGATCTTGTTTGAGCGCGTAATGGATATGAAATTTAGCAATAAGCCAAAGTCAGTTGGTTCATTTGCTAGTAACTTGAAAGAATTTGACACAGTTAGAAATTTCTTCTCATCTGCGTCGCTTGCTGCCATTGTGGATCTGCCGTTTGCGTTAATATTCTTGATAGTTACTTATTTTATCGGAAGCTATCTTGTGCTTGTGCCTATCGTCATCATGATAGCTATTTTGTGCTATACATTTTTTATAAAAGACCCGCTTCAAAACGCGATTAAAAGCACATTTGAGGCTTCGGCTATGAAAAATGGAATTTTGATAGAGAGCCTTAGTAGCTTGGAGACCATTAAAACTCTTGGTGCTAGCGGACACGTGCAGTGGAACTGGGAAGAGGCGACTGGCGAGATAGCAAACAGAAGCATCAAATCAAAAATAATCACTACTTCAATCACAACCGTGACTTCATTTTTGGTGCAGTTAAACACTATCGCTATCATCGTTCTTGGCGTTTATATGATACAAGATACGCACCTTACAATGGGTGGTTTGATCGCTGCTGTTATGCTTAGCTCTCGTGCGATCGCTCCTATGGGTCAAGTAGCCTCACTAGCTGCAAATTTTGAGCAGACAAAGACAGCTTATCAAAGCCTTAGCAAGATCATGCAGATGCCAGTTGAAAGACCTGAGGGCAAGAAATTTGTTAGAAGAAATTCTTTTGAGGGCAAGATAGAGTTTAAAAACGTTAGCTTTACATATCCAGATACTACAAAAGGCTCACTTGATAGGATAAATTTTGTCATTCAGCCGGGCGAAAAAGTAGGCATCATAGGTAGAAATGGCTCTGGTAAGACAACCTTACAAAAGATAATCCTAGGCCTTTACGCACCGACCGAAGGCTCGGTACTAATTGATGGTATAGATATCAACCAGATAGACCCAGCTGACCTTAGAAGAAATATCGGCTACGTGCCACAAGATGTTGTGCTATTTAAAGGAACGGTTAGGGAAAATATCGTTCAAAAAGCTCCTTATGTCGATGATATGCAGATCATTAAGGCGGCTAAGGTAAGTGGCGTAGATGAATATGTCAATGCTCACCCACTTGGATTTGATATGCCAGTATTTGAAAGAGGCGATGGCATCAGTGGCGGTCAGCGTCAAAGTATAGCTGTGGCTAGGGCATTTTTGCTTGATAGTCCTATCATCTTGCTTGACGAGCCTACAAATTCACTAGACAACACAGTTGAGAGCAAGCTAAAAGCAAATTTAAAGGTAAATACCGTAAATAAAACTATGATTTTAGTAACTCACAGAACATCGATGCTCGATCTTGTTGATAGGCTCATAGTGATGGATAACGGCAAAATTTTACTAGATGGTCCAAGAGACGAAGTTTTAGCTAGACTTAGTGGGAAGTGATTATGCAAGAAGATATAAAAAATCAACAAAATGAAAATTTAAAACCAGACGAAAAGCCAGTCCAAAAAAGCGACATAAAAGACCAAGAGAGCGCTGGAGATCAAATTTTAAATAGCGTAGATGGCATCAAGTCAAACATCCAAGCAAAAAACTACGATGCTTATGACTTGAAATTTATGTCAAGCCTCTCAGAAGCAGTTTTGGCAAAAGCTCCATCAACCTCTAAAAAGATACTTTACGCAGTTAGCATAACTGTATTTTGGCTTCTTATCTGGGCTTCGTGGGCGCAGATAGATGAGATAACAAGAGGTAGCGGCAAGATCATCCCATCAGGCAAAAACCAAGCGATACAAAACCTTGAAGGTGGTATCGTGGATCAAATTTTTGTAAAAGAGGGCGATGAGGTTAAAAAAGATCAAATTTTAATCAGACTTGATAATAAAAACTTTACAAGTAGCTACGGCGAGTCAAAGCTAAGACTTGATGAGCTTCAGGCTAAATTTATGAGGCTTGATGCTGAAGCAAATGATAAAGAATTTGACTATAACGAAACAAGAGATGCGAACAATAGCAAGGCTATAAAATACGAGATAAGCTTGCATAACTCAAACATCGATCACTTAAATGAGCAAATAGGAATTCTAACAGAGCAGATCCATCAGCGCCAAAGCGAGCTAAATGAGCTTAGAAATAAAATTTCTCAAACTCAAAATAGCTACAACCTTGTTTTAAAAGAAAAAGCGATCATGGAGCCTATCTTTAAAAAGGGTCTTGTTAGTGAGGTCGAGTATATCCAGCTTCAAAGACGTGTAAATGATCTAAAGGGCGAGCTTGACGCATCTGTGCTTGCTGTACCAAGGGTCGAATCAACCATAAAAGAGGCAAAAAATAAGATAGAAGAGGCAAAGCTGGCATTTAAAAACAATGCAAAAAAAGAGCTAAACGAAGTCTCTGCTGAGATCGCAAGGATAAACGAGTCGCAAATCAGCCTAAGCGACAGGGTTGAAAGAACTTATGTAAGATCTCCGGTAAATGGTATCGTTAGTAAGATGATGGTGCATACAGTCTCAGGCGTTATCAAGCCTGGTGAAAACATAGCTGAGATCGTCCCACTAGAAGATAAACTCATCGCTGAGGTAAAGGTTAAGCCAGCTGACGTTGCGTTCTTAAGACCTGGACTTGATACGATGGTTAAATTTACGGCGTATGATTTTAGTATTTATGGTGGCTTAAAAGGCAAAGTAACGCAGATCAGTGCCGATACCGAGACAAATGAAAAAACAGGCGAGAGCTACTATCTAGTCAGGATAGAAACTGAGAAAAACTATCTTGGTAGCGAAGAGAAGCCACTTAGGATAAAGGTCGGTATGATAGTTTCAGCTGATATCATCACTGGTAAAAAGACGATACTTGACTATCTGTTAAAACCTATCTTAAAAGCAAAACAAAACGCTTTAACGGAGCGATAATGCAAAAGTCAGCTAGCTTTGAGCGAAATTTTAACGAATATCAAATTTCAAGAGCAAAGCTGGCTGAGGAATTTGTCATTTTAAATGATGGCAAAATATGCGATCTAATCGGAAAAGAGGTCGTTAAATTTCTCTTTAAAGACTGCGAAAAAAGCTTTGATGAGATGATAAATTTAAAAAAAGAAGAGCACATCAGCTTGGCTGGACTAAAGATAGAAGATGAGCTAGTAAGTAGCATCAAGATATCAATTGGTGGCTACGATGAAAACAGTGACAGCTTGGACTTTGATCTAAATTTACTATCTCTTAGCGTGCCATATAGATACGCTATATCAAATGGTTGTTTTGAGATGAGTATCTTTTTAAAAGAAGACAAAGAAGCGGTTGAGAAATTCTTATCCACTTTTAGTTATAAATTTGAGGCAAATAGTGGCAAGGAGCGCTACTTGATCGTTTTCGTAAATGAGTCAAAAATTTACGAGCAAACCTATATGTGATATAAGGAAATATGGTTATGAATGTGGTTTTTTTTACTCAAAATGGTTCGCTTAATAATCTTTGGCGAGGGTATTTTTCAGATGATAGTGTGAAATTTACTCACAATAAAAAGGATTTTTTTGCAAATTTAAACGACGAGGTCGATATCGTCGGTATCGATACAAATGCCTTTAAAGATAGTCTTGATGAAAATATTAAAACCATTCATGAAAGTTTTCCAAATATAAAATGTCTAATCCTTGCAAACGAACCAAAATTTAGTGAAGGCAAACATCTGCTAGCTCTTGGTGTCAAAGGATATGCAAACTCACACATGAGAAAAACGCACTTTGAAGATGCCTTTGAGACGATTTTAAATGGCAAAGTTTGGCTTTATCCAGAATTTATCCAAGCGATGATCGGAGAACTAACTGGCTCATATATAAATAATGAAAGTGAGACTTTGGAGAAAAAGTCTGATCTAAGCGAGCTTAGCTCACGCGAAAAAGAGATCGCAAACTTAATCTACCAAGGTCTAACAAACAATGAAATTTCAGAGCAAACAGGCATTACTTTAAGGACGGTAAAGGCGCACACTACGTCAATTTACAGCAAGCTAAATGTGAAAGATAGAATAGGTCTTGTGCTTTTGATGAAGCAGCTGCATGCGTAAAATTTTGCTTCTTTTCTTTTTTGTCTCTTCTCTTTTTGCAAATAATTTTGAAATTTCTCCAAAAAATATATCTCAATGTAAAAATCAAATTTGCAAAAATATACTAAATCACTATGCAAATTTTATGAAAAAAATAGAACACGAAAGCTTTATCAGAAAGCTAGAGCTCATAAATTCATATCTAAATTCTTTGATGCCAAGATATGATGATTTTTACAATACAAATGTCGATGTATGGAGCACTAGGGGTGAGTTTTTAAGGCGAGGTGGCGGAGACTGCGAGGAGTACGCGATATCAAAGCGTGATAGCCTAAAAGATCTTGGCGTGAATAATCAAAAATGCCTTCTAGTTGTTCAGGAAAAAAATACAAAAAAATATCATATGGTGCTAGCTGTTTGGGAAAATTTAAACAAAGAGCCTTTGATACTGGATAATCTAAGCTTTAGAGTTTTGCCGCTTTCGAAGCGCTATGACTTGGTGCCAGAGTATTGCTTGATGGATGGGAAATATTTTAAGATAAAAAAAGATGGCATAAATTTAGAGCCAGTGAATATAAGAATGCAAACTTACGAAAATTTGATAAAAAAGGAAAAAGAAGAGAAATTTTGGAAGAATTAATCTTCCAAGTCAATGTCTATTTTTTCAACATTTGTTGTAATATCTTTAGTATTTTTTTCAATGTTGTGTTTATTTTTCTCGATTAATGATCTGTTTTGACCTATAAGGTCTCTATTTTCTTTGATACCATCACTATTTTGCTCGATCATTTTGCTTAGTGTCGCTATCTTTTTTTCATAGCGGATCATTAAGAAGTAGATCACGTAAATTAGCAGTAAAATTACCGCCCAAGGTAAAAATTGCATATTAAATCCTTTGTAATTTTTCGTAATTATAGAAATTTTAGCTTTTAAAAAAAATAAAACTATGAAAATATGAAATTTTGTATATGTAAAATTTATCTTTGATTTTTGGTAAAAGTGGCTCAGATTAGTGGGCTATTTTTGAAATTTTTTATAAATTCTATAGATTTTTGATTGCAAAAAATTATATAAAATATTTTTCAAAATCTCCTTGACTTTTATTTTATTTTGGGCTATAATTGCCACTTCACAAAACAGGTGCTGGTGTAGCTCAGTTGGTAGAGCTACTGCCTTGTAAGCAGTGGGTCGGCGGTTCAAGTCCGTTCACCAGCTCCATTTTGTAACAGTGTTTGACCAGAAAATACCAAAATAACTTATTAATGTTTAAGGTGAGATACTCAAGCGGCCAACGAGGGCAGACTGTAAATCTGCTGACTATGTCTTCCGTGGTTCGAATCCACGTCTCACCACCATTGTTATGCGGGAGTAGCTCAGTTGGCTAGAGCATCAGCCTTCCAAGCTGAGGGTCGCGGGTTCGAGCCCCGTTTCCCGCTCCAAAATTTGGGAAAGTAAACTGGGAGCTGTATCTAGATTTTACTAAACACAGTTATTCCATCTTTATTTTCATGAATTTTTAGTTGTTTGTATGTTGATTAAAATCATCTCAGCCAAGCGTTTTTCGCTCATATGGCTCAGAGGTAGAGCACTTCCTTGGTAAGGAAGAGGTCGCGGGTTCAAGTCCCGCTATGAGCTCCACTGGTTTATATGATTTTAAATTACTATACGAATTTGAATTAGATAAAGACACATATCATAACGGAGGAAAAGATGGCTAAAGAAAAATTTTCACGCAACAAGCCACACGTAAACATAGGCACTATCGGTCACGTTGACCATGGTAAAACTACTTTAACAGCTGCAATATCTGCTGTTCTTTCACGCAAAGGTCTTGCTGAGCTAAAAGATTATGATAATATTGATAATGCTCCAGAAGAGAAAGAGCGTGGTATTACAATTGCTACTTCACACATTGAGTATGAGACAGAAAAACGTCACTATGCTCACGTTGACTGCCCGGGCCACGCCGACTATGTAAAAAACATGATTACAGGTGCTGCTCAAATGGACGGCGCTATTCTAGTTGTTTCTGCAGCAGACGGCCCAATGCCACAAACAAGAGAGCACATCTTGCTATCTCGCCAAGTTGGTGTTCCTTATATCGTTGTTTTCATGAACAAAGCAGATATGGTTGATGACGCTGAGTTACTTGAACTAGTCGAGATGGAAATTCGCGAACTACTTAACGAGTACAACTTCCCAGGTGATGATACTCCAATAGTTTCTGGTTCAGCACTTAAAGCTCTTGAAGAGGCAAAAGCTGGACAAGATGGCGAATGGTCAGCAAAAATTATGGAACTAATGGATGCGGTTGATAGCTATATCCCAACTCCAGTTCGTGCTACAGACAAAGATCTTCTTATGCCAATCGAAGACGTTTTCTCAATTTCAGGTCGTGGTACAGTTGTAACAGGTAGAATTGAGAAAGGTGTTGTTAAAGTTGGTGACACAATAGAAATCGTTGGTATCAAACCTACACAAACAACAACAGTTACTGGTGTTGAGATGTTTAGAAAAGAGATGGATCAAGGTGAAGCTGGCGATAACGTTGGTGTTCTTCTTCGTGGTACTAAAAAAGAAGACGTTGAACGTGGTATGGTTCTTTGCAAACCTAAATCAATTACTCCTCACACAAAATTTGAGGGTGAGGTTTATATTCTAACTAAAGAAGAGGGCGGTCGCCACACTCCTTTCTTTAACAACTATAGACCACAATTCTACGTAAGAACAACTGACGTTACTGGTTCTATTACATTACCAGAGGGAACAGAGATGGTTATGCCAGGTGATAACGTAAGAATTTCTGTTGAGCTTATCGCTCCAGTTGCACTTGAAGAAGGTACTCGTTTTGCTATCCGCGAAGGTGGTAGAACTGTTGGTTCAGGTGTTGTTTCAAAAATACTTGGTTAATTTATAAAATTATGCCAAAGGGGAAACCCTTTGGCTTTCTATAAGGAATATATATGAGAATTAAAATCGGTTTAAAATGCTCTGAGTGTGGTGATATCAATTACACTACTACAAAAAACAGCAAAACCACTACAGATAAGGTTGAGCTCAAAAAATATTGCCCAAGATTAAAAAAACATACTGTTCATAAAGAAGTTAAGTTAAAAAGCTAATTAAGAATAAGTAGCTATTAGGGCAATAGCTCCAACGGTAGAGCGCTGGATTCCAAATCCAATGGTTGGGGGTTCGAATCCCTCTTGCCCTGCCACAATTAAGGTTAAGATTATGGAAAAATTTATAAATTATATAAAGCTATCTAAATTGGAAATAATGAAAGTTATCTTTCCTACTAAAGAACAAATTAGAAATGCTTTTATTGCAGTTTTTATCGTGGTCGCTGTTGTTTCACTTTTTTTAGCTCTTGTTGATGTTATTATGTCCTTTGTTCTTTCTAAAGTTATATAGGATAAGGAAAAATAATGTCACATAAATGGTATGCTATACAAACTTACGCTGGTAGCGAAATGGCAGTAAAAAGAGGAATTGAAAATTTAGTTAGAGATCACGGTATCGAAGATCAACTAAAAGAAGTTATCGTTCCTACAGAAGACGTAATAGAGATAAAAAACGGTAAGCAAAAAATTAATGAAAGAACTCTTTATCCTGGATATGCTTTTGCATGTTTAGATCTTGATACAGCTCTTTGGCATAAGATTCAGTCTTTACCAAAGGTTGGACGTTTTATCGGTGAGGCTAAAAAGCCTACACCATTGACTGAAAAAGATATAAATACTATCTTGGAAAAAGTTCAAAAAAGAGCGGCACCAAAACCTAAAATATTTTTTGAGGATGGTGAAAGCGTTCGCATAACAGAAGGTCCTTTTGCTAACTTTACAGGTATCGTTGAAGAATACGATATGATACATGGTAAGCTTAGACTCAATGTTTCTATTTTTGGTAGAAGTACCCCTGTTGATATTTTGTATTCACAAGTTGAGAAGATAATTTAAGGAGCAAGAAATGGCTAAAAAAGTTATAGGTGAAATAAAATTACAAATTGCCGCAACAAAAGCAAATCCTAGCCCGCCAGTTGGTCCAGCATTAGGACAAAAAGGCGTTAATATTATGGAATTTTGTAAAGCCTTTAATGAAAAAACAAAAGATATGGTTGGATTTAATATCCCAGTTGTTATAACAGTTTATGCTGATAAAAGTTTTACATTTATCACAAAGCAACCACCTGCTACAGACCTTATTAAAAAGGCTGCGGGTATAACAAAGGGAACAGATAATCCTTTAAAAAATAAGGTAGGTAAATTAACAAAAGCTCAAGTTTTAGAAATTGTTGAGAAAAAACTTGTTGATTTAAATACAAATGATAAAGAGCAAGCAGCTAAGATTATCGCTGGTTCAGCTCGTTCAATGGGTGTCGAAGTAGTAGACTAAAACCTTTACCGTCAGGTTGATTTTCAAAAGACGGAAGCAATTTATATGCGGAGAAATTTATGGGAAAAACTAGTAAGAGATTTCAAGAATTGCTCAAAAAAGTGGAGCAAGATAAAATTTATAACCTTAGCGAGGCTATCGATACAGTTAAAACTCTAGCTTCTGCTAAATTTAATGAGACAGTTGAGATTGCGTTAAAATTAAACGTTGATCCAAGACATGCTGATCAAATGGTTCGTGGTTCAGTTGTTTTACCAGCTGGCACAGGTAAAGTTGTAAGAGTTGCTGTTATAGCAAAAGATGCTAAAGCTGATGAGGCAAAAGCTGCTGGTGCTGATATAGTTGGTGCTGATGATCTGGTTGAGGATATTCAAAAAGGTATAATGAACTTTGATGTTCTTATAGCTACTCCAAATTTAATGGGTCTTGTAGGTAAAGTTGGTAGAATTTTAGGACCTAAAGGTTTAATGCCAAATCCAAAAACTGGAACAGTTACAATGGATGTTGCACAAGCTGTTAATAATGCAAAAAGTGGTCAGGTAAATTTCCGTGTTGATAAGCAAGGAAATATACATGCAGGTCTTGGCAAGGTCAATTTTACTAAAGAGCAATTAAATGAAAATATTTCAACATTTATTAAAGCTATTAATAAACATAAACCTGCGACTGCAAAAGGTAGATATGTAAAAAATGCTTCATTGTCTTTAACAATGAGCCCTTCTGTAACTCTTGATACTCAAGAAGTTATGGATTTAAAATAATAATTTAGAGAAATTTATATCTTAGATTGGAGATAGCCGAGGCCATTGGGCTTAATTGATTCGACCCGCTCTGCTTGAAATTACCGGTCGGAAAGGAGAAAAAGTGACACGTAACGAAAAAACTGAAGTTGTTGCAAAATTAGAGAGTGAATTTAAAACTGCTGAAGCTATTGTAGTTTGTGACTATCGTGGTCTTTCAGTTAAAAAACTTGAAGTTTTAAGAAATTCTGCAAAAGAACAAAATGTAAAAGTTCAAGTTATTAAAAATACTCTTGCAAATATTGCTCTTAAAAATTCTGATAAAGTAGGAATGGAACTCAAAGATACGAATATCTATCTTTGGAGCGAAGATCAATTAGCAGTAACTAAAGTAGCCGCAAAATTTGAAGAGTCAAATTCTGATCTTTTCAAAATTAAAACAGCTTATATTGATGGCGAAGTTGCAAGCGTTGATAAAGTTAAAGCTCTATCTAAAATGCCTAGCCGTGATGAGCTTATTGCGATGCTTTTGCAAGTTTGGAATGCGCCAATTCAAAATTTTACAATTGGTTTGAATGCGCTTAAAGAGAAAAAAGAACAATCAGCTTAATTAAATTAAAAAATAATAAGGATTAAAAATGGCAATTACAAAAGAAGACGTATTAGAGTTCATATCTAATCTTTCTGTACTTGAACTTAGCGAACTTGTAAAAGAGTTTGAAGAGAAATTTGGTGTTAGCGCAGCTCCTGTAATGGTAGCTGGTGGTGCAGTTGCTGCTGGTGGTGCAGCTGCTGCTGAAGAAAAAACAGAATTTAACATCGTTCTTGTTGATTCTGGTGATAAGAAAATCAACGTTATTAAGGTTGTTAGAGCACTTACAGGTCTTGGTCTTAAAGAGGCTAAAGACGCTGTTGAAGGAACTCCATCTGTTCTTAAAGAAGGCGTTAGCAAAGACGAAGCTGAAGCAGCTAAAAAAGAGCTTGAAGAGGCTGGTGCTAAGGTTGAACTTAAATAATTTTTTATTATTTAGGCTTAATATTTCAAGAGAGGGCAGAGGCTCTCTCTTTTTTAAATTTTAGATGCCTTGTAAAAGGCTATACTTTTCTTTCAAAATTACCACGAGGTAGATGCAATGTTAAATAGCTTATACTCAGGAAATCGTCTTAGAGTTGACTTCTCTAATGTCGTTAAAGAGATAGACGTTCCGAACCTACTACAACTACAAAAAAAGAGCTTTGATAATTTTTTAAATCTAAATAACAATCAGACAGAAAGCGGTATCGAAAAAGTTTTTAAGTCGATTTTCCCTATACATGATCCGCAAAATCGTTTGACTTTAGAATATGTTAGCTCAGAGATTGGAAAACCAAAATATACAATCAGAGAGTGCATAGAAAGAGGTCTTACATACTCTGTAAATTTAAAAATGAAAATACGCCTTATCGTCCATGAAAAAGACGATAAGACTGGCGATAAAGTTGGCGTTAAAGATATAAAAGAACAAGAAATTTTTATACGTGAAATTCCGTTGATGACAGATAGAATTTCATTTATTATAAATGGTGTTGAGCGTGTTGTTGTAAATCAACTCCATAGAAGCCCTGGCGTTATCTTTAAACAAGAAGAGAGTGCGACTGTTGCAAATAAACTTATCTATACAGCTCAAATAATCCCAGATCGCGGATCTTGGTTGCACTTTGAATATGATACAAAAGATATTTTATATGTTAGGATAAATAAGCGCAGAAAAGTGCCTGTAACTATCTTGTTTAGGGCATTAGGATATAAAAAACAAGACATTATTAAGCTATTCTATCCGATACAAAATTTAGTCATTAAAAATAATAAATTTTTAACTCTTTTCAATCCAGAGGATTACCTAGGAAGAGTTGAGTATGATATAAAAAATGAAGACGGAGAAGTTCTTCACCAAGCTGGCAAGCGTCTAACAAAGAAAAAAGCTGATAAATTAATCGAAGATGGCGTTAAATTTGTCGAGTATCCGATCGAAGCACTTATAGGTAGATATTTGGCAAACCCTGTGATAAACACAGAAAGCGGCGAAATTTTATATGACACACTATCTGCTCTTGATGAGAATAAACTTGCAAAAATTTTAGCTGAGCATGAAAGTATCGACATTATAAACAACTCTGCAGCCGGAGTTGATGACGCTATAATAAATTCATTTATCGCTGATAATGATATGCTTAAAGTTTTAAAACAAACTGAGGGTGTTGATGATGAAAATGACCTTGCTGCGATTAGAATTTATAAGGTCATGAGACCTGGCGAGCCGGTAGTTAAAGAGGCTGCAAAAAGCTTTGTAAATGATATATTGTTTAATCCTGAAAGATATGACCTAACAAAAGTTGGTCGTATGAAGATGAACCACAAGCTCTCGCTTGATGTGCCAGAGTATGTTACATTGCTAACTAGTGAAGATATCATTAAAACTGCAAAATATCTTATAAAAGTAAAAAATGGACAAGGCCACATTGATGACCGTGACCACCTTGGTAACCGCCGTATAAGGTCTATCGGCGAGCTACTTGCTAGTGAGCTTCATCTTGGTTTTGTTAAGATGCAAAAGGCTATCCGTGATAAATTTACAAGCCTAAGCAACAATACTGACGAGATCATGCCTTATGATCTTATTAATCCAAAAATGATTACAGCAACAATCATGGAATTTTTCACTGGCGGTCAGCTAAGCCAGTTTATGGATCAGACAAACCCACTTAGTGAGGTTACTCATAAACGCCGTCTGTCTGCACTTGGCGAGGGTGGCTTGGTAAAAGAGCGTGCTGGATTTGAGGTGCGTGACGTTCACCCAACTCACTACGGCAGAATTTGCCCGGTTGAAACACCAGAAGGTCAAAATATCGGTCTTATAAACACTCTTTCAACTTATGCAAAAGTAAATGACCTTGGCTTTGTTGAGGCGCCTTATAAAAAGGTCGTCGATGGCAAAGTGACTGATGAGATAGTCTATCTAACAGCGACACAAGAAGAGGGTAATGTTATCGCTCCAGCATCAACTAAGCTTGATGAAAATGGACATATTGTTGAGGATTTGATCGAGGTTAGAAAAGAGGGCGAGATGATGCTTGCTCGTAGAGAAGATGTTACTTTGATCGACCTTTGCTCTGGTATGATAGCTGGTGTTGCAGCTTCACTTATCCCTTTCCTAGAGCACGACGACGCTAACCGTGCGCTTATGGGATCAAACATGCAACGTCAAGCAGTGCCACTACTTCGCTCAACTGCTCCTATCGTTGGAACAGGTATGGAGAGTGTTATCGCAAGAGATGCTTGGGAGAGCGTAAAAGCAAAACGAGGCGGCGTGGTTGAAAAGGTTGATAATAAAAACATCTTTATCCTTGGTGAAGATGAAGCTGGTCCATATATCGATCACTACTCTTTAGAGAAAAATTTAAGAACAAACCAAAATACGACATTTTCACAACATCCGATCGTTAAAAAAGGCGATGAGATCGAGGCTAATCAAATCATAGCTGACGGCCCAAGCATGGAAAAAGGCGAGCTAGCTATCGGTAAAAACGCACTAATTGCATTTATGCCTTGGAATGGCTACAACTACGAGGACGCGATCGTTATTAGTGAAAAAATGATACGTGAAGATGCCTTTACAAGCGTTCATATCTATGAAAAAGAGATTGAGGCTCGTGAGCTAAAAGACGGCGTTGAAGAGATAACAAAAGATATACCAAACGTCAAAGAAGAGGAGCTTATGCACCTTGACGAAAGCGGTATCGTTAAAATCGGTACAGAGATCAAGCCTGGTATGATCCTTGTTGGTAAGGTATCTCCAAAAGGCGAGGTTAAACCAACCCCAGAAGAAAGACTACTTCGTGCGATCTTTGGTGAAAAAGCTGGCCACGTGGTAAATAAATCGCTCTATGCTTCAGCTTCGATGGAGGGCGTGGTTGTTGATGTTAAAATTTTCACCAAAAAAGGCTATGAAAAAGATAGTAGAACAAACAAAGCTTATGAAGAAGAGAAGACTCTTTTAGAAAAAGAGCACCACGATAGACTGCTTATGCTAGACCGCGAAGAGATGCTAAAAGTTACAGCACTTCTTTCTAAAAACCCACTAGCGAGCGATCAAGAGGTAAATAAAAAAGAGTATAAAAAAGGCTCAAAGATCAACAAAGCTGACTTTGAGAATATCAACAGATTTACCTTAAATGCTATCGTAAAGAGCTTTTCAAAAGATATCCAAAAGAAATATGATGAGCTAAAAAATTACTTTCAAAATGAGAAGAAAAAGCTTAAAGAAGAGCACGACGCTAAGATAGAAATTTTAGAAAAAGATGACATTTTACCAAGCGGCGTTGTAAAACTTGTAAAAGTTTATATAGCTACAAAACGCAAACTAAAAGTTGGCGATAAGATGGCTGGACGTCACGGTAACAAAGGTATCGTTTCAAATATAGTTAGAGAAGTCGATATGCCGTATCTTCCAAGTGGTCAGATCGTTGATATAGTGCTAAACCCACTAGGCGTTCCAAGCCGTATGAACATCGGTCAAATTTTAGAGAGCCACCTTGGTCTTGTTGGTTACCGCTTAGGTGAGCAGATCAATGAAATTTTTGAGACAAAAAAAGGCGAGTGGATAAAAGAGTTAAGAGCTAAGATGATAGAGATCGCAAGCGTTGCTAAGCTAATGGACGCTAAAAAAGCTCTTGGTAAGATGAGTGATGAGAAGCTTCTTGAGTATGCAAAAGATTGGAGCAATGGTGTAAGATTTGCAACTCCGATTTTTGAAGGCGTTAAAGCTGACGAATTTGCAAAACTATTTGAGATGGCAAAGATAGATAGTGACGGTAAAACTGAGCTATATGACGGACGCACAGGTTCAAAAATAAGAGAACGCGTTAATGTTGGTTGTATGTATATGCTAAAACTTCACCACTTGGTTGATGAAAAAGTCCACGCAAGAAGTACTGGACCATACAGTCTTGTTACACAACAACCTGTCGGCGGTAAGGCGCTATTTGGTGGTCAAAGGTTTGGTGAGATGGAGGTTTGGGCACTTGAGGCTTATGGTGCTGCTCATACACTAAGAGAGATGCTAACTGTAAAATCAGACGATGTTGAGGGAAGACTTTCTGCTTACAAAGCTTTAACAAGAGGTGAAAACGTTCCTGAGACTGGTATCCCTGAGACGTTCTTTGTTCTAACAAATGAGCTAAAGTCACTAGCTCTTGATGTGGAAGTATATGATGAGGATGAGACAAATGAAACTAACTAATTTAAAACCAGTTGAGATAAAAGAAGAGCATAGACCTCGTGATTTTGAAGCTTTCCAACTTCGTTTAGCAAGTCCTGAAAAGATAAAATCTTGGAGCTATGGCGAGGTTAAAAAACCAGAAACTATCAACTACCGCACGCTAAAACCTGAGCGTGACGGTCTGTTTTGTGCCAAAATTTTCGGACCGATCCGTGATTATGAGTGTCTTTGTGGTAAATATAAAAAGATGCGCTACAAAGGTATCAAGTGCGAAAAGTGCGGCGTTGAAGTAACAACATCTAAAGTTCGTCGTTCTCGCATGGGTCACATCGAGCTTGTAACTCCAGTGGCTCATATCTGGTATGTAAATTTCTTGCCAAGCCGTATAGGTGCGCTTCTTGGTATCAAGATGAAAGACCTTGAACGCGTACTTTACTATGAGGCATACATTGTTGATAATGCTGGCGAGGCTTATTATGACAATGAAAATTCTAAAAAAGTTGAAAAATATGATGTTTTAAACGAGGAGCAATATCAAAGCCTAGCTTCAAGATATGAAGAGACTGGCTTTAGTGCTAGAATGGGTGGCGAGGTCATCTATGATATGCTAGCTGAGCTTGATCTAACTCAAATTCTAAATCAGCTACAAGAAGAGATGGAGGCTACAAATTCTGAGGCCAAGAAAAAGACTATCGTAAAACGTCTAAAGGTTATCGAGAGCTTTTTAAATTCAGGCAACCGCCCAGAGTGGATGATGATAACAAATTTACCAGTTCTTCCGCCTGATCTTAGACCACTTGTTAATCTTGATGGCGGTAAATTTGCTGTTTCAGACGTAAATGATCTATATCGCCGTGTAATAAATAGAAATAGCCGTCTAAAACGCCTGCTTGAGCTTGACGCACCTGAGATCATTATCAGAAATGAAAAGAGAATGCTTCAAGAGGCTGTTGATGCGCTATTTGACAATGGCCGTAGAGCAAATGCGGTAAAAGGTGCAAATAAACGCCCGCTAAAATCACTAAGTGAGATCATCAAAGGTAAGCAAGGCCGCTTCCGTCAGAATTTGCTAGGTAAGCGTGTTGATTTCTCTGGACGTTCTGTTATTGTCGTTGGTCCAAAGCTAAAGATGGATCAGTGCGGTCTTCCAAAGAAGATGGCTTTAGAGCTATTTAAGCCACATTTGCTTGCTCGCCTTGAAGAAAAAGGCTATGCGACAACCGTTAAGCAAGCTAAAAAGATGATAGAAGATAAGACAAATGAGGTTTGGGAGTGCTTAGAAGAGGTCGTTAAAGACTATCCAGTTATGTTAAACCGTGCTCCGACACTTCACAAGCTCTCTATCCAGGCGTTTCACCCAGTTCTTGTTGAAGGCAAGGCGATCCAGCTTCACCCACTAGTTTGTGCGGCGTTCAACGCTGACTTCGACGGTGACCAAATGGCTGTTCACGTGCCACTATCGCAGGAAGCTATCGCTGAGTGCAAAATTTTGATGCTTAGCTCAATGAACATCTTGCTTCCTGCAAGTGGTAAGGCCATCACAGTCCCTTCACAAGATATGGTTTTGGGAATTTATTACCTAAGCCTAGAGAGAAACGACGAAAAAGGTGCAAATAAAATTTTCTCAAGCGTCGATGAAGTAATGATTGCTGAAGAGGCTAACACTCTTGGTCTCCACGCTAAAATTAAGACAATGGTTGATAACAAGATCATCTTTACAACAGCTGGTCGTTTGATCCTAAGAGCAATACTTCCTGATTTTGTCCCTGAAAATATGTGGAACAAGATCATGAAGAAAAAAGACATTGCAAATTTGGTTGATTATGTTTATAGAAATGGCGGCCTTGAAGTAACGGCTGACTTCCTTGATAAGCTTAAAAATTTAGGCTTTAGATATGCTACAAAAGCGGGAATTTCTATCTCTATCGCAGACATCATCGTACCAGATAGCAAGCAAAAATATATCGACGAAGCTAAGAAAAAAGTTCGTGAAATTCAAAAGCAATATGGCGCTGGTCTTTTAACAGATAGTGAGAGATACAACAAGATCATCGATATCTGGACAGATACAAACAATAGCGTTGCAAGCGAGATGATGAAGCTTATCCAAAGTGATAAGGGCGGATTTAACTCAATTTATATGATGGCTGACTCAGGTGCGAGAGGTAGTGCAGCGCAAATTCGCCAGCTAGCTGGTATGCGTGGTCTTATGGCAAAACCGGATGGCTCGATCATCGAAACACCGATCATTTCAAACTTCCGTGAAGGTCTAAACATAATGGAGTACTTCAACTCAACCCACGGAGCTAGAAAAGGTCTTGCAGATACCGCGCTAAAAACTGCCAACGCTGGTTACTTAACAAGAAAGCTAATCGACGTTGCTCAAAACGTTAAAGTCACAATGCACGACTGCGGTACGCACGAGGGCGTTGAGATCACAGATATCACAGAGAGCGGCGAGCTAATAGAGAGCCTTGAAGAGAGAGTCTTGGGCCGTGTTTTAGCAGATGATGTGATCGATCCTATAACAAATGAAATTTTATTTAGCGAAGGCACATTGCTTGATGAGGAGAAAGCTAAGGCAATAACAGAAGCTGGCATAAAATCAGTAAGCATTAGAACACCTATCACGTGCAAGGCGCCAAAAGGCGTTTGCGCAAAATGTTATGGCTTAAATTTGGGTGAGGGCAAACTCGTAAAACCAGGCGAGGCTGTCGGTATCATCTCAGCTCAATCAATTGGTGAGCCAGGTACTCAGCTAACGCTAAGAACATTCCACATCGGTGGTACGGCTTCTACTGAGCAGCAAGACCGCCAAGTCATCGCTCAAAAAGAGGGCTTTATTAGATATTACAACCTTAGCACATACGAGAACAACGGCAAAAAGATCGTTGCAAACAGAAGAAGTGCAGCTGTGCTACTTGTTGAGCCAAAGATAAAATCAACAATCGATGGTAAAATCGAGATCGAATATGCCCACGAAGACGTAAATATCGTGATTAAAGGCAAAAAAGAAGAGATCAAATATACCATCAGAAGAAACGACCTTGCTAAGCCAAACGAACTAGCTGGCGTTAGCGGTAAGATCGAAGGCAAGATGTATATCCCTTATGCAAATGGTGATAAGGTAAAAGAGAACGAGAGTATCGTCGAGATCATCAAAGAGGGCTGGAACATTCCAAATCGTATCCCATATGCTAGTGAGCTTAAAATTTCAGACGGCGATCCAGTAACTAGAAAGATCACAGCAGATGCAAATGGTGTGGTTAAATTTTTCATACTAAAAGGTGACTTCCTTGATAGGCTAAAAGATATTAAAAAAGGTCACAAAGTAACCGAAAAAGGCTTCTTTGTTGTCGTCTCTGACAAGGACGGACGTGAGGCAGTTCGCCACTATATCCCAAGAAATTCTATCATCCAAGTATCAGATAATGATGCGGTAGAAAGAGCGACAGTGGTCTCACTACCTGAAAAAGATGACAAGCTAATAATCGCTGAGTGGGATCCATACTCAACTCCAACTATCGCAGAAGAAGCTGGTGTGGTTAGCTTTGAAGATGTCGAGCCAGGATATAGTGCGACTGAGCAAGCTGATGAGGCAACTGGTCAAAGACGTCTTGTTATCAACGAATATTTGCCAAGTGGCGTAAAACCAGCGATCATTATCACTACAAAGAGCGGACATTTGATCAAGTATCCGCTTGATCCAAAAACTGCGATCTTTGTTTCAAGTGGCGATGAAGTGGCTCAAGCTGACATTTTGGCTAAGACTCCAAAAGCTGTTGCTAAGTCAAAAGATATCACTGGTGGTCTTCCAAGAGTTAGTGAGCTATTTGAGGCAAGACGCCCTAAAAATACAGCTATCGTTGCAGAGATCGACGGCGTTGTTAGATTTGACAAGCCACTTCGCTCAAAAGAGCGTATCATCATCCAAGCAGAAGATGGCACGACAGCTGAGTATTTGATAGAAAAGAGCCGCCAGATCCAAGTAAGAGACGGCGAATTTGTTCATGCTGGTGAGAAACTAACAGACGGACTTATCTCAAGCCACGATATCTTAAGAATTCTAGGTGAGAAGGCACTTCACTACTATTTGATCAGCGAAATTCAGCAAGTTTATCGCCGCCAAGGTGTTGCGATCGCTGATAAGCATATCGAGATCATCGTCTCTCAAATGCTTCGCCAAGTCAAAATCGTCGATAGCGGAAATACAAATTTCATCGTTGGCGACATGGTTTCAAGAAACAAATTTAAAGAAGAGAACGAACGTATCATGAAAATGGGTGGCGAGCCAGCTATCGCTGAGCCGATCCTTCTTGGTGTTACAAGAGCGGCTATCGGAAGTGATAGTGTGATCTCTGCTGCGTCATTCCAAGAGACAACTAAGGTCTTAACAGAAGCGTCAATCGCTGCTAAATTTGACTATCTTGAAGATCTAAAAGAGAACGTCATCCTTGGACGTATGATCCCAGTTGGTACTGGTTTTTATAAAGATAAAAAGATAAAGATCAAAGAAAACTAATATATTAAGCCCCGCATTTGGGGCTTAAACCTCTCATAAATTTCCCCACTTAAATTTACAAAATTTCAAAATTTACAAGCCGTTAATCAATATTAAATAAAATCCCTAACTAAAAATATGTAACGGAGATATTATGAAAAATGTCGATCTTGGACTTTTATTTCTGCGCTTAGGTCTTGGAATTTGCCTTTTTATACACGGCTTTGGCAAAATTTTACACGGAGTTGGCGGTGTAAAGAGCATTTTAGTTGATGCTGGACTGCCTAGTTTTCTAGCGTATTTTGCCTATCTTAGCGAGGTTTTAGCCCCTATAATGATCGCCGTTGGTTTTTACTCAAGGCTTGGCGCGCTCCTAGTTTTTGGCTCTAGTCTTGTCATTTTGTATTCGTATTTTGGCTTGTCAAATTTACTTGAGCTAACTAATGTAAATGGCTTTAAAGCAGAGCTTATATATCTTTATATCGCTATGTCACTTTGCATCATCTCGACTGGTAGTGGCAAATACGCTATCAAGCAAGACTGATCTAAATTTAGCACATATCAGATGTGCTAAATTTTCACACATTTTATTTAAATTTTTATTTTATTTTATTTTTTTATAACAATTTAAGTTTCTAGCCTTTAAATTCAAAAATATCTCAAATTTAAAGGACACATGATGAACTCTATAAAAAAAGAGCCTTCGTTTCTGCTAGCCCTTACGCCTATCTTGGTTATGATCGTAGGCCTTGCGCTTGGCGTTGGTTATATGAAGCTAAAGGTTGAGCCGATCATTTTGATAGCAGCCCTCGTGGCTGGTGGCATCGCTTGGAGACTAGGATATAGTTGGAGCGAGCTTCAAGAAGGGGTGATAGAGAAAATTTCAAGCTCATTGCCAGCACTTATGATACTTTGGGCAGTCGGTCTGCTTATTGGCTCGTGGGTATTTTCAGGCACCATCCCTATGATCATCTACTACGGCGTAGATCTTATAAGTCCGCAGTATCTAGTCCTAACTGCTTTTATCATCGCAGCTATCATCTCAACCGTAACTGGCACATCTTGGGGTTCTGCTGGCACAGTCGGTGTCGCCATCATGGGCATAGCTCAAGGTCTTGATGTAAATTTAGCAGCAACTGCTGGTGCGGTAGTCGCAGGAGCATACTTTGGCGATAAGCTCTCTCCACTCTCAGACACGACAAATCTAGCTCCGATAGCAGCTGGCTCAGAGCTTTATGAGCACATCAGACATATGTTTTATACGACTATCCCAGCAACTATCGTTGCGATAGCAGCTTATCTATTCTTTGGTAGCGAGGCTGCAAGCAGTGGCGCAAATGTTTCAGAGTCGGTTTTAGCACTTCAAGGTCAGCTTGATAAAATTTTTCACTGGAATATCATCTTGCTTTTGCCTGTGCTTTTTGTCTTGGCTGGTTCGGTGCTAAAGTGGCCAACGATACCTGTCATGATCATAGCTTCGCTATTTTCAGTGCTTCTTGGCGTTATCGTTCAAGATTTTAGCTTTAAAAATGGCTTTATCTCAGTGATGACTGGCTTTAACGTCACGATGAGCGGCATTAATATGGAGTTTTCAAAAGATATCACCAAGCTTTTAAATAGAGGCGGCGTGAGCTCGGTAAATTCAACCACTATCCTAGTCATCTGCGCTATGGGCTTTGCTGGCATCATCTCAAAAACTGGCATGCTTACAAAGGTACTTCACACCATCATGGCAAGGGTTAAATCAACAGCAGGCGTCATCATCTCGACTATCGGCTCATGCCTAACCGTCGCATTTGTCACTGGTAGTTCATATCTTTCTATCCTCATCCCTGGCGAGATGTTTAAAGACTTTTATAAAGAGAAAAATTTAGCAGCCAAAAACCTCTCAAGAACGCTTGAAGACTCTGGCACTGTGATCGTCCCACTTATACCTTGGTCAGCAGCAGGCGCATATATGACAGCCACACTTGGTGTGCCAACGGTAGAGTATTTGCCATGGGCGATACTAAACTACATGGGCGTTGTCTTTGCTATCATTTTAGCTCTTACTGGCATCGGCATAGCTAAGATAAATAAGGACGCCAAATGATACTTATAAAAAACGCCAAAATTTACTCGCCAAAATTTCTTGGTAAAAAAGATATATTTATATGTAATGGCAAGATCGTCTGCATAGCTGAAAATTTGGAGCCAAATTTACCAAATGTAAAGGTGATCGACGCTTCAAATTTCACGGCTATACCAGGTCTTATTGATAAGCACGTGCATATCACTGGAGGTGGCGGCGAGGGTGGCTTTAAGACTAGGGTGCCTGAGATCATGCTATCAAATTTAATAGAAGCTGGCATAACGACGGCTGTTGGCCTACTTGGAACTGACAGCACGACAAGAAGCGTTGAAAATTTAGTGGCAAAAGCACACGCGCTAAACGACGAGGGCATCACATGCTACGCTCACACTGGCGCATACAGCTCTAAAACGCCAACCATAACTGGCGAGATCGAAAAAGATATTGTCTTTGTTGATCCCATAATCGGCACCAAGTTAGCCATAAGCGACCACCGCTCATCAAGTGTAAGCAAAGATGAGCTCGCTCACATAGTTTCAGCTGGCAGGGTGGCTGGTATGATCAGCTCAA
Source organism: Campylobacter concisus (assembly GCF_002913765.1). Lineage (GTDB taxonomy): Bacteria > Campylobacterota > Campylobacteria > Campylobacterales > Campylobacteraceae > Campylobacter_A > Campylobacter_A concisus_BB. The sequence goes on from NZ_PPCH01000005.1 coordinate 49,004, forward strand.
AGTCAGGCCACACCACGCTTCACATGGGTGATGGTAAAAAGGGCTTAAATTTGATCTACGAAGTGCTAAATGAGTACGATATGCCGATCACGCTATTTCAGCCAACGCACGTAAATAGAAACGAGGAGCTTTTTAAACAAAGCTTTAAATTTATAAAAGATGGCGGCTATATCGACTTTACCTGCATGCCAGGACTTACGCCACTTGAGGCTGTAAAGCGCATCAAAAAAGAGAATTTACCGACAAATAAGATAACCATTAGCTCAGACGGCTTTGGTAGTTACTCTAGCTATGATAGCGACGGAAATTTACTAAAAATAGGCATCGCTAGCGTTAAGAGCTTATATGAAGAGTTTATAAATTTTGTAAAAGATGGCTTTAGTATCGAAGAGGCGTTGCCATATTTTACGACAAATGTTGCAAGAAGTGTAGCCTTGCAAAATAAAAAAGGCGAGATAAAAGAAAATTTCGATGCAGATATTTTGCTAATCGATGATAAATTTGAGATTAAATTTGTCGTTGCAAAGGGTGAAATTTTAAAAGATGACAGCGGTTTTATAAAAAAAGGAACGTATGAATAAGTCTAACTTATTAACCGTTATTTAAGCTTTTTTTAAATAAAATTAGGTCTTTTTAATAAATTTAGTTGAAAGGAATTATTGTGCCAACCATAAATCAATTGGTCAGAAATGAACGCAAGAAAGTGACTGTTAAGTCAAAATCTCCAGCGTTAAAAGAGTGCCCTCAAAGAAGAGGAGTTTGCACTAGGGTTTATACTACAACTCCTAAAAAACCAAACTCAGCTTTGAGGAAAGTTGCCAAAGTTAGGCTTACAAGCGGTTTTGAAGTCATCAGCTATATCGGCGGTGAAGGTCACAACCTACAAGAACACAGTATAGTTTTAGTTCGCGGCGGTAGGGTTAAAGACTTACCAGGTGTTAAATATCACATCGTTCGTGGTGCACTTGATACTGCTGGTGTTGCAAAAAGAACAGTTTCTCGTTCTAAATATGGTGCAAAACGCCCTAAAGCTGGCGCTGCAGCTGCAACAAAAAAGTAAAAATTTAGGTTCGCAGACGTTGCTAAAATTTGCAAACGTTTGAGTAAAATTTCATAAAAATTTGAAGGAAAAATCAAAATGAGAAGAAGAAAAGCTCCTGTAAGGGAAGTTTTACCTGATCCGATTTACGGAAATAAAATAATCACTAAATTTATTAATTCTCTTATGTATGATGGCAAAAAAAGCGTCGCTACAGAGATAATGTATGGTGCTATTAAAGCTATCGAAAAGAAAAATGCTGAGGTTAAAGGCATCGACGTTTTTAACGACGCTATCGAAAATGTAAAACCTATTTTAGAAGTTAAATCACGCCGTGTTGGTGGCGCTACTTATCAAGTACCAGTTGAGGTTCGCCCAGCTCGCCAACAAGCTCTTGCTATCCGCTGGCTTATAACTTTTGCTAGAAAAAGAAGCGAAAGAACAATGGTTGATAAATTAGCAAATGAGCTTTTAGATGCGGCAAATTCAAAAGGTGCATCTTTCAAGAAGAAGGAAGATACTTACAAGATGGCAGAGGCTAATAAAGCATTTGCTCACTACCGCTGGTAAGAAAGAATTAGTATGGCAGAGAGAAAAACGCCTTTACATAAGGTAAGAAATATCGGTATTGCGGCTCACATTGATGCTGGAAAGACAACTACTAGTGAGAGAATTTTGTTCTTCACTGGTATGAGCCATAAGATAGGTGAGGTTCATGATGGCGCTGCTACTATGGACTGGATGGAGCAAGAAAAAGAGCGTGGTATTACTATTACATCAGCTGCAACTACAGCATTTTGGAAGGGCTACCAAGTAAACCTAATCGACACTCCGGGACACGTTGACTTTACTATCGAAGTTGAGCGTTCTATGCGTGTTCTTGACGGTGCTGTTGCGGTATTTTGTTCTGTTGGTGGTGTTCAGCCACAGTCTGAAACTGTTTGGAGACAAGCAAATAAATATCACGTACCAAGAATTGTTTTTGTTAATAAAATGGACAGAATTGGTGCAAATTTCTTTAGAGTTGAAGAGCAGATCAGAGAAAGACTAAAAGCAAATCCAGTGCCTATTCAAATTCCTATCGGTGCAGAGGATAACTTTAAAGGTGTGATTGATCTTGTAAGGATGAAAGCATACGTTTGGAATGACGAGAAAAAACCAACTGATTATGTTGAAGAAGAAATTCCAGCTGAGCTTAAAGATAAGGCTGAAGAATACCGTGCAAAACTAATCGAAGCTGTTTCTGAGACAGATGATAGCTTGATGGAGAAATTCTTTGCAGGTGAAGAGCTAACTGAAGAGGAGATCAAAAAAGGCATAAAAGCAGGCTGCTTAAGAATGACTATCACGCCTATGCTTTGCGGAACCGCGTTTAAGAACAAAGGTATTCAGCCTCTACTTGATGCTGTTGTTGACTATTTGCCAGCTCCAGATGAGATCGCAGCGATAAATGGTGTTTACGAAGATGGCACTGAAGTGACTGTTGAAAGTACAGATGATGGCGAATTTGCAGCTCTTGCGTTTAAGATTATGACTGACCCATTTGTTGGACAGCTAACATTTATCCGTGTTTATAGAGGAAGCCTTGAAAGCGGTAGCTATGCTTACAACACAGTTCAAGACTGCAAAGAGAGAATCGGCCGCTTACTAAAAATGCACTCAAATAAACGTGAAGAGATTACAGAACTTTTCGCTGGTGAAATCGGTGCTGTTGTTGGTCTAAAAAATACCTTAACTGGCGATACTCTTGCAAGTGAAAAAGATAAAGTTATCCTTGAGAGAATGGACTTCCCAGAGCCAGTTATCAGTGTCGCGGTTGAGCCAAAAACAAAAGCAGATCAAGAAAAAATGGCGATCGCTCTTCAAAAACTTGCTCAAGAAGATCCAAGCTTTAGAGTTAGCACTGATGAAGAGAGCGGACAAACTATCATTAGTGGTATGGGTGAGCTTCACCTAGAGATCATTGTTGATCGTATGCTTCGTGAATTTAAAGTTGATGCTGAAGTTGGTCAACCACAAGTTGCTTACCGCGAGACTATCCGTAAGGCAGTTGAGCAAGAGTATAAGTATGCTAAACAATCAGGTGGTCGCGGTCAATACGGTCACGTATTCTTACGTATCGAGCCACTTCCAGCTGCTAGCGGATTTGAATTTGTTAACGACATCAAAGGTGGTGTTGTTCCAAAAGAGTACATTCCAGCTGTTGAAAAAGGTTGTAAAGAAGCGCTTCAAAGTGGTGTTCTTGCAGGATATCCAGTTGAAGATGTTAAGGTTACACTTTTTGATGGTAGCTACCACGAAGTTGACTCATCTGAAATGGCATTTAAACTTGCTGCTTCTATGGGCTTTAAAGAGGGCGCTAGAAAAGCAGGTGCGGTTATTCTTGAGCCTATGATGAAAGTTGAAGTTGAGACACCAGAAGAGTATATGGGCGATGTTATCGGTGACCTTAATAAGCGCCGTGGTCAAGTAAATTCAATGGATGATAGAAATGGTGTAAAAATCATTGCTGCTTATTGTCCACTTGCTCAAATGTTTGGCTACTCAACAGATCTTCGCTCAATGACTCAAGGTCGTGCGACTTACTCTATGGAATTTGATCACTACGAAGAAGTTCCTAAAAACGTAAGTGAAGAGATTATTAAAAAGAGAAATGGCTAATTAGCCAAAATAGGGCAGAGCGATCTGCCCTTTAAAATTTAACTACTTGAGTAAAAATTTAAACTAACTTCTAAATTTGTCCTCATAGCTCAGCTGGATAGAGCGCAGAATTCCTAATTCTGAGGTCGTGAGTTCGAACCTCGCTGGGGACACCACTCCTGCTTTAAATACTATCTCATAAAAATCTTGTATAGAGTGCTTTTAATCATTTATATTTAAAATTCTTATTTTTATAAGTAGTTGTATTTGACATATAAATAAATTTATTTTTTTAATGAATTATTTGTATGACCTCACTATCAATAAAATTTATCAACAAAAATTTTATATATTTAATAATCCATGCTAACATTTCAAAAATTTATTTAAGGAGAGTAGATGAAAAAAATTTTACTTTTAGGAGCCGTTTGTTGCATGTTGTCAGCTGATGTTAAAACTGTTAATATAAGTCCAGATGAGATCAAAAAATATGATCAGATCGTTGATATTAGAACTCCATCTGAATGGCAAGAGACTGGCATCATAGCTGGTGCGAAGACTATCACTTTTGATCCAAGCAATAAGAGTGCATTTTTAGATGAGCTTTCAAAAGCGGTTGATATCAAAAAACCTATCGCTCTTGTTTGTAGAAGTGGTAGAAGAAGCACAGCAGCAGCTGCAGTGATAGATAGCTCAGATCTTAAGATTATAAATTTAGATGGTGGCATGAGTAGTTTGATCGAGCAAGGCTACAAAACTACACCTTATAAAAAATAGACAAATCTCTAAATTCTACATTTGGCTACAAGATAAATTTATTTTGTAGTCAAAATTTATACTAAATAATAAAATTTATTATTTGATTAACCAGTGATTAACTCTAAGTCAATATAATTTCATCACATTTAAACAATAAAGAAGGAGACAAAATGTCAAAAGTTATTTTACAGTTAAACACAATTCAGGCTGATGCAAATGCGCTTTATATCAAATTTCATGATCTTCACTGGAATGTAAAAGGTATTCAATTTTTTAGCGTCCACGAGTATACTGAAAAAGCTTATGAGGATATGAGTGAGATTTTTGATGACGCAGCTGAGAGAGCTCTTATGCTTGGTGGCAGGCCTATCGTCAAGGCTGAGGAGCTAGCAAAAGTCGCTCACATAAAACACGAGCCAAAAGAGAGCTACACTCCGACTGAAGTTTTAGAGATCGTTTTGGCTGATTACAAGCACCTTTTGGGCGAGTTTAAAAAGCTTGATGAGCTTGCAGAGGGCGACACAACAACTCAGATGTACGCACAAGATCAAATAGCTAAATTTGAAAAAGCCATCTGGATGCTAAACGCAACACTTGGTAAATAATCACAGCGGGAGCTCTCCCGCTTTATCCTAAATAAATTCCACCTTTTGGCGATATAGTTTTTATAAACTTATAGGAGCCAAATATGCAAATCAGTCAAATAGTAAGCTCATATAACACTTCAAGCGTAAAAGAGAATGTAAAATCAGAAATTTCGCTTCATAAAGATGAAAAAGAGGTTTTTAAAAAGCAGCCTGAGATTTCAAATTTAAGTGCAAAAGAGATATCAAATAGCTACTTTTTGCAGTATCAAAAAGATATTACTCAAAATGCTAGTTCAAATTTACTAGCTCAAGGTGGTCTAAGCTTTAACGTACCTGAAAATTTATCAGACATTTTAGCTGGACTTGATCTAGCAGGCATCGGTTACAATGGCAAAGCTCTAGGAGAGCTAAGTAGCGATGAAGCAAGCGAGCTAGTTAGCGAAAATGGCTTTTTTGGTATCGCAAATACAGCTGATAGGATAGCCAGCTTTGTGCTAAATGGCGCAGGTGATGATGTAGAGAAGCTAAAAGCTGGTAGAGAGGGCGTGGCAAAGGGTTTTGAGGATGCAAAGAAAATTTGGGGTGGTGAGCTTCCTGAAATTTCACAAAAGACTATCGAAAAGACCCTTGAGACGCTCGATAAAAAGATCGCCGAGCTTGGCGGTAATGTTTTAAACGTATCAGCCTAAATTTCTTGGGGTCTCTCCCAAGAAATTTATATATTAATGTAAGCATAAAACTCAAATTTTAAAACTCGCAAATTTTATTTAATCTTAAAAGCTATACTTTGCTCTTTATATTAAGGAGAAAAGATGAAAGCTAAAATTTTACTTCCTCTAGCAGTAGCCACTATGTTTTTGGGATGTTCATTTTTTGATGACAACCCACCAGTCCGCAAGCAACCAAGGCAAGCTACTAAAACTATACCTGCAAAAAGCTCCATCAAAGGCTTCATAAAAGATGTCAGCTATAAAGATTCGAAATACTGCTACGAGATAGTAGCCAGCGATGTGAAAAATCACAAACTAAACAAAGCAAATTTTTGTGCAAACAGATATTATTACGATAAAGGTGATCTTGTCTATGCGACTTTTTACGCAGATAAGCTCATAGACATGCTTCTTATAAAAGAGGGCGGCTCTAGAGGCGCATATAATGGCATAAGAAAACCACAAAATGAAGTAGTTGTTAAAAGAAAAAATATAAAAACAAATATCGAAGTACCAAAAGAGGAGAAAATTTCTTTTTAGATTACCGTTGATTTACTGCTAGCATATATAATTTCATCAGCAATCAAAACTAGAACTCCTTTTAAGGGGCAAAGCAACGGCCCCTTTTTCTTTTTATCCCCTTTTTTAAAAGTCTCACTTGTAAAAGTTGAATTATCAAAATACACCTCTTTTTGGTCAAAATCGGTAAACGATCGGTAACAAAAATGCAAAATTTTATGATTTTTTAAGCTTCATATTAAAATTTATTGATTATAATCGTCAACACAAAAACCTTAAAAGGAGAAAAAATGAAACTAACAAAAATTAGTTTAGCCGCTTTGGTTGCTTTAGGCGCATTCTCAAGTGTAGCAAGTGCTACTCCACTTGAAGAAGCTATAAAAAATGTTGATCTTTCTGGTATGGCAAGATACAGATATACTCATGTACATGATTATGACAAAACACAAAAAAATGTTAAAAAATCAAATGAGGCTGGTCATAACTTTAAAATGATCACAAATTTTAAAGCTGCTATCGATGATAACTTCTTTGGCGTTGTTGGTTTAAGATACAATGCTACTGATGGTTCAGGTGATAATGCTGGTGCTGGTACAGATAAAACAAACACAACTGGAACTTTTGGTGTTCACCAATTCTATCTTGGCTATAAGATCGGCGGTACTACTATAACAGCTGGTAAACAAGAGATTGGCTCATACTTTACTGATGATGCTATCGGTACTGGTGTAAGAGTAGTAAATGAAGATATAGAAGGCCTTACTTTAACAGCTTTAGCTTTTGATGCTCTTGAAGGCGGAAGTGAGAGTGATGGCACTTTGTATGCTGATAAAGACAAAGATAAACCTAAATTAAGTGCTACAGGTCATTTAAATAATTATGACGTTGGTAACCTATATGCAGCTGGTATCGCTGGTTCATATGATCCTATTAACTTCCAACTATGGTATGCAAGCTTAACTAATCTAGCTGATGTTCTTGCAGCTGATGTTTCTGCAAATTTTGCTATCACTAGTGATATTTCTGTAGGTGCAAGACTTAACTATGCAAATAGCACAGCCGATAAAGAAGCAAAAGGACATTTAACATCAGAGAGTGGCGCTAAATACAATGACGGTAACTTCTATGCTGGCGAACTTTCAACTTCACTATTTGGTTTTGATCTAGCTGCTGGTTATATCGGCTGGAAAGCACAAGATAAAGGTGTAACATCTTTTAGCTTTGAAGATCAAGGTGGCCTAATAACTGCTGGCGAAGATGTATTTGACTGGACATATGCAGAGGGTAAAGGTAACTTCTTCTATGCAACAAGTGCATATACATTTGATAAATTCAAAGTTGGCTTAGATTATGTTAAAGGTACTCAAAAAACTTCAGCTGGTGCTGGTAACCCAGATGTAAAAGATAAAGTTGAAGAATTTGTTCCAAGATTTGCTTACCAATACAACAAAAAGCTAACATTTAGCTCATTCTACTCTTTCCAAACTCACAAACTACCTAATGATGTGAAGACAAAAGAAGACAAATTTAGATTTGAAGCTAAATACTCATTCTAATTCATAGCTCGTTAATCAACTTATGATATAATCCCGGGTCGGAGCAATCTGATCCGGGATTTTTAAATTTAGAGCAAAATTTCAAGGAAACTCATGAAAAATATCAAAATTTCTTTTTTGGCGTGTTTTTTGGTGGCAAATGCCTTTGCAGCTTCTCAGGTTTATTATATAGAGGCTCGTGGTGAGTTTGGTAAAGAGCTTGCCGAAATGGCAAAAAAGCAGGCTAATGACAGAAATGAAAAAGTAAATGTCTATGTCGATGAAGATCCAAGACGCTATAAAGACAATAGAATTTTAAAATTTGGCGTTGATAGAAAAGGTAGATATAGTGTCTCTTTAGGAAAAGAGCTTTATGAGAAACAATGCGCTAGCTGCCATGGCGAAAGCGCAGATAAAAGACCATTTGGCTCAACACCACTCAAAAATATGGATGCTAAAGATATAGAAGATAGCATCATCTCTTATAGAAGCGACTCAAGCTTTGGTGGTAGCGGTAAAAACGTAATGCAAAACCAAGCTAAGATCGTCTCAAACAATGACTTAGGTGCAATACTTGCTTATCTAAAAGGTAAAGATGCGCTTGCAGATCAGGATACTAACGAAAATAAACCAGTTTCAACCGAAACAAAGCAGGGCAGTTATTTAAGATAAATTTCACTTCGGTAGCTTTGCCACAATATAAATAAAAGGAAGCAGATGTTAAATCCAAAAACATTATTTTTAAGTATGGGCTCAGCTATCGTTTTGATGATAATCTTTGCCATAGCCAGCGGAGCCGCTACAATAATAGAGAGCAAAACCAGCACTGAAGTAGCTTGGTACTATGTTTATGGGGCTGGCTGGTTTGCGCTTATCCAACTACTGCTTGGTATAAATTTAGCCTTCAATATCTTTAGATACAACCTAATCGATCCTAAAAAACTCCCATCACTCATCTTTCACTTAGGTTTTATCGTCATCTTAATCGGTGCTGGCATCACAAGATATCTCGGCTTTGAAGCTGATATGCATATACGTGAAAACACTGCTTCAAACGTCGTTAGCACAAAGGTTTCGTATATAAATTTAACAGCGCTTAACGACAAAGGCGAAGAGATCAGCTCGGCTATGCCTTTGGGACTTGCTGATGTGAAGAAGGGTTTTGATCTAAAGCTAAAAACGGCAGACGGTGAGGCTAGTTTAAAATTTAAAGAATTTGTGCCAAATGCAAGCTATAAATTTGTAAATGATGATAGCGGGAAGCCTGTTGTAGAATTTGTAGTATCAAACGAGAGCGAAAGCGAAGAGATATTTTTACTTGAAGAAGAAGAGGCAAGGGTTGGAGATATTAGCTTTATCTTTAATGCAAAACCAGATGAAAATAAAAAATACGTTCTTTTTAGACTAAATGATGGAAATTTCACAGTTACTTCAAATGCCGATCTTTCAAAATTTACTATGGCGGACAGCTCAAAAACTGAGCTAAAAGCTGGCAGCGTGAATGAATTTGGCACGGGTAGCTTATATACTATCTCAAATATAAATTTCGCTCCAAGACTAGTCTCAGTGCACGCTTCAAGAAAGCTAGTTAGCTCAAAGGATAGCGAGTTTAATGCGTTGATAGCTGAGCTAAACTACAAAGGTGAGAGTAAAGAGATGCATGTATTTTACAACCTAATGGAGCCTTCACGTATCGCCGTGGCTGGACAGAAATTTAACGCCTCATGGGGGGCTCAGCAGATAAAACTCCCATTTAGTCTCTATCTAAAAGACTTTGAGTTAAAAAGATATCCTGGCTCAAATTCGCCTATGAGCTACTCAAGTGAGGTAGTGGTAAAAGACGGCACGAATGATCCGGGGTTTGATTATAGGATTTATATGAACCACGTGCTTGATTATGATGGATATAGATTTTTCCAAAGCTCATACGACACCGACGAGAAAGGCACGATCCTCTCTGTCAATAAAGACCCAGGCAAGATCCCGACATATATCGGCTACTTTTTGCTAGGACTTGGCTTCTTGTTAAATGTCATAAATCCTAATAGCCGCTTTAGAAAGCTAGCAAAACTAATAGATAATGAATCAATAAAAGGCGCTAAAAAAGTAGCTGCACTCATAGCAGTCTTGCTTTTGGGCTTAAATTTTAGCTCGCTAAAGGCTGAGGACTTCTTGCCGCATATCAGTAAAGAGCATGCTGACAAGCTTGCTAGACTCATCGTGCAAAGTCCAGACGGCAGAATGAAGCCATTTGATACGCTTAGTAAAGAGGTTTTAAACAAAATTCACAGAGGTGAGAGCATAGGTAGTCTAAATTCAAACCAAGCTATGCTTTCTATAATGGTAACACCTGATTTTTGGCGAAATGAGAAGATCATCGCACTTGGTCAAAGCAAGGAGCTAAAAAAAGAGCTAGGCGTCGATGAGAATGCAAGATACGCAAGCTTTGATGAATTTTTTAAAGCGACAAAAGATGGTGGAAGCGAGTATAAACTAACAAAATTTGCCGAGATAGCAAACCGCAAACATCCAGGCTCACGCAATACATTTGACAAGGATGTGATAAAGATAGATGAGAGACTAAATGTATTTTATATGATATTTATCGGTGAAATTTTCAAAATTTTCCCAAAACAAGACGATCCGTCAAATTCTTGGTATTCGCCTGCTAGTGCGATGATGTACTTCTCGCCAAAAGAGGCTGAGCTAGTCGTTGGCATGATGAGAGAGTATTTCTCAGCTGTTGATGCAGCCACAAAGGATAATGACTGGAGCAAGGCAGATGCGGCGCTTGAGAAAATTTCAGAGTATCAGCACAAATACGGCGCTGCAGTCATGCCAAGTGAGAAAAAGATAGATATAGAAATTTTATTTAATAAATTTCAAGTATTTGACCGCTTGACACCGATATATCTTTTGGCTGGACTTGCGCTTTTACTATTTGTTTTTGTAAAAATGCTAGCACCAAAAGTGCAGATAAATGGCATAGTTAAAGCTGTATATATTATAAATTTACTAGCCTTTCTTGCGCACACAGCTGGCCTTGGACTTCGCTGGTATATCGCTGAGCACGCCCCTTGGAGTAACGCCTACGAGTCGATGGTCTATATCGCTTGGGCACTTGGTCTATCTGGCATCATCTTTGCAAAACGCAGTCCGATCGCACTTGCGCTTACATCTATATTAGCCGGCGTTACGCTGTTTGTCGCGCACCTTAGCTGGATGGATCCGCAGATCACGACGCTTGTGCCCGTGCTTCAGAGCTACTGGCTAACTATCCACGTCTCTATCATAACTGCAAGTTATGGATTTTTAGGCCTTTGTGCGTTGCTTGGTGGTTTTACTTTGCTGCTTATCATCTTGCAAAACAAGAAAAAGCCAAATGCAGAGATCGCGCGCAATATCACTGAAGCGACACGTATAAATGAGATGGCGATGATACTTGGTCTTAGCTTACTCACGCTTGGAAACTTTTTAGGTGGCGTCTGGGCAAATGAGAGCTGGGGTAGATACTGGGGTTGGGACAGCAAGGAGACTTGGGCGCTAGTTTCGATCCTTGTCTATGCGGCGGTGCTTCACATGAGATTTATACCAAAGCTTAATAATCAATACGCATTTGCTGTTGCCTCATTTTTTGCCTATTGGTCGATCATAATGACCTATTTTGGGGTAAATTTCTATCTAGCTGGCATGCACTCATATGCAGCTGGAGATCCGCTTCCGGTGCCTGATTTCGTCTGGATAAGCATCGCCATTATGATAGCGATGAGCGTTCTTGCATTTACGAAACGCTCTCTTTGCACAAGGCTATAGATGCTTCTTAAAGGCTTGATAGTCTTTTTTGTCTTTTTGCTTATAGTTGCCATTTGCGCGTTAATCTATCTTTTGCTAAAAAACAAAGATCATCAAGTCTTAGCAAGAGGGCTAGAAGCTGAGGGTGAAGAAGAGATCACGATCGAAAAGCTTGAAGAGCTTGCTAGCGACAAAACTCTAAGCAAAAACGAGCTTTTCGAGCTTATACAAATTTTTGGAGAGAAATTTATAATACCAGCGAAAAAGAATCAGGTCGCTCCAAAAGAAGCTAGCAACTACATAAATTTTATAATCCTCATCTGCTCTCACCAAAATGCCGATGCAAAGCTTATTAGCTTTTTAGACAAAGAGGCTAAAAAGAAAAATCCAAGCTATGTTGCTGAGATCGAAGATAGCGAGAGGATAGGCATAGAAAACCGCAAAAATCGTAGGTAAATTTAGCTCTATTTTTAAATTTAAGAGCACAAAATATCGTTAGCAAAACTCAAATTTACAAAGTAAAGTAGGAGTGCAATTTGGACATCAATGATCTCTATGCTAGTTTGGTCTTTGCGCCGATAGTGCTAGCTATTTTGTTGATGATCTTTGCTGGCAGGCGAAATATAAAAGTCTATGTGAGTAAATTTGACCTAGTTGGACTGCATCTTATTTTTCCGTTCGTGATATTTCCCATTTTTGTGGCTATATATTGCGCAGTATGTGAGCATTTTGACGTTTCTAATAATGATGGGCTAGCTTATATTTTTTACACTATGCTTTTTATAATAGCCACTTACGCTGTTTTTGGCTTTTACGTTTGCATTAAATACAATCACGGCTTCTTAAACTGCTTTTTGGCGCTTCTTTTAAGATTTAATTTCATGACTCCGCTTGTTTATTTGCTGTTTTTAGGTGGCAAAGGACGTGACAAAAATGGCAATGAGATAACCCCTGAAAATGTGAAAAATTTAGGCCTTTTTGAAGAGCTAAAATTTTCGCTTTATAATATGATTGTCTTTAGAAAAAATTATGACAAAGAGAAATTTACAGGCATGGATGAGATAAATTCTAACGATAAAGCTCTCATCTAAAAAGAGGTTTAAAATAAATAGCAGGGAGAGTTAAATTTAAAAAGAGCCAGCAAGATAGCTAGCTCAGCTTACGGCAAAACTACGCCAAATTTCATAGCCACACCATATATCATCGCGCTAATAATGCCAGCGAAAAATCCAGCAACCATATCATCGCCCATGACGCCAAGTCCGCCCTTTACGTTGCGGTCGATCCTGCCAATGATCGATGGTTTTTTGATATCAAGTACTCTAAAAAGCACGAGCGAGAGAACTAGCTGTGAGATCGTCGCTCCGCTAATGGCGATAGCAAGCCAAACGCCAGCAACTTCGTCGATCACGATAAAGCTCTCGTCGTGTGAATTTACCTTTTTTTCAAAATCATCAATGACACTGATGCTCACCAAAAATAACAAAATGCTAGCTAGCAAAAGCGTGGTCGCTGAGAAAAAATATAACACAAAATAAGCCACCACAGCTCCAGCCACCGAGCCCCAAGTGCCAGGTGCCTTTGGTAAAAGTCCAAATCCAAAAAATGTCAAAAATAGCTTTTGCATAAAATTCCTTAAGTGAGTGATGATGTCTGGTAGAGCTTCATGAGCTCCTCGTAAAAGTCGCGGTCGGTCTTGTTTTCAAGCAGTCCAGAATTTACAAAGAGATCGTCGCAGAGCTTTTGTATATCTTTGAAGCGATTTACATAGAGCTTGCTTAAAATGAGCGCTGAAATTTCAGGCCTAACGAGTATGGCTGGTGGCATGATGCCGTTAAATAGCAGCTCTTTGATCACGTCTGGGTGGTATTTTATCTGGTGGTGCTGTCCATGCGGGCAGCTTTTGGTGCTAACTAGCGTCTTGCACTTGTTACAATAAACCAGCTCAGGCAGGACGATCACATCTAAATTTAGATCGTTTTTGTAGATGTCAAGTATCGTATGAACTTCGTTGTGGTCAAAAAACATGCCAATTCCTGAGTGGTTTTGCCCGATGACTAGCTTGTTTGCGCCAAGTCTTGAAGCCGCGATGCACTCAAGCGTTGGGTTGGCGTGCGAGCTAAAAAGGGTTGTGTTTTTCAGCGCAAAGACAAAGACCTTTTTTGTCGGCAGATAGTTTTGGTTAAAAAAGTCAAGCACTTGCTTTCTGATCTCATAGTCGATGTGCCTCTCTTCGCGCGTTCTTATTAGAAAAACGACCACGAGATCGGCCTTGTCGATAGTCATCCTAACTAGGCGTTCATGCGCGCGGTTAAATGGATCAGCCGTTAAAAAAACAGCCGTTATCTTCTTGGCGCCACTCTCTTTTATCAGCTCATTTAGTGCATCTTTGCTTATTTGGAGGCTCTCATCATATAGCTCAAACTCGCCACTTATGCCGTATTTGCCTAAATTTAGTGACATTTCGCTGTTTGATTCATTTGCTAAAAATATATTTTTAGCTCGCATGCTCTCGTCAAATTTAAAGACCTTTGCCACGTCGATGTGCCCAACGATCTTGCCGTCCATATTTAAATTTACTCTTTGTCCAGCATGCAGCTTGCTAGCGATATTTTGATTGACCTCGCCAAATGGAGCAAAGCCAAAAGAGTAGGGCATCGGCTCGCCATTAAAGTAGCCCTTTTTTGCCACCTCTTTGATCTGCTCGTCGTCCATCAGAGCGCTAAAATTTGAGAGAATTTTGTTTTTGATAAGCTCTAAGGCGCCATAAACTTCGGTATTTATAGAAATTTCACTATTTTTTCTTGCTGACGTCATATTTCTTTCTCTTTTCCCAAAGTGATTTTCTAGAAATTCCAAGCTTTTTGCTTAGCTCGGTGTCGGGGAATTTATCTTGATAATTAACGATGATATATTTTATATATTCATCGATCGTGACGATCTCGCCGATGTCAAAGTTTTTATCTCGGACGGAGAGTTCAAGCTCCTCAAATGGCGCACTTTGCGCAAAATCGCTAGTTTGTATAGCCACTTTTTTCTTTTTGCAAAGCTCTAAAATTTTCTCTTTTTCATCATCTTTTAGCTCTTCAAGATTTGTGATGTATATTAGCTCGTCGCCACTTTGAGCAAGTGCCTTTTCAAGCTCGCTAAAACAGGCTTTGCCTAAAAACAAAAATGGCAAATTCCCAGCCTTTACATAGTTAAAGATAAATTTATCGCTGTAGCCATTTTTGCTTGATTTTAAAAGAAGTGGAAATTTGATCTTTTTAGCTTCAAGACAAGGTATCTCGTAGTCTTTGAGAGCAAAATTTATATAATTTTCGTAGTTTTTTATCTCGTTTTTAAAGCCTCTAAACTCTTCAAAATGTCTTATCTTTCTAACTAGCTCTTCTATCATAAATGGCTTTTGGATGTAATCCACCGCGCCCGCTTGTATCGGCTTTATCACGGTGTCGCTGTTGATGTAGGCGATGAGTAAGATGATGATAGAGCTTTTAAATTTCTCTATGACTGGGTAGAAGTCCTGTCCTGGGAGTGTGGTAGAAAGTAACACTACGTCAAAATTTTCAAATTTCAAAGCCTCTTTGACGCTCTTTGCGATCTCGCAGTCGTAGCCAAAGTCAGCTAGTTTGCTAGCCATCGAGCCAGCTAGGTAAATTTCGTTTTCTACTATTAAAATTTTCATATTTGTGTCCAGTTATAAAATTTAAGGCTAGCACTTGCCATGACAGCGATCCCCTCGCATCTGCCGACAAAGCCAAGCCCCTCAGTCGTCGTCGCCTTTACATTTATGCGGCTGCTGCTTAAATTTAGAGCCTGCGCGATGTTTGCCTCCATTTTTGATTTTAGTTTTGAAAGTTTTGGCTTTTGCGCCATTATCGTGATATCAGCGTTTGTTAGCACAAAGCCCACGCTTTGCACCCTTTTATAAGCTTCTTGTAATAGAAAAATGGAGCTAATATCCTTAAATTTAGCGTCCGTATCAGGAAAAAGTTCGCCTATGTCTCCAAGCCCAGCAGCTCCTAAAATGGCATCAGTCAGCGCATGAAGTGCCACGTCGCCGTCGCTGTGAGCCTTTAGCCCAAACTCATAGTCGATCTTTTCGCCACAAAGCACAAGCGGTCTGCCCTTTTCAAACTCATGCACGTCAAAGCCATTACCCACAAAGAGCTCATTTTCTGGTGCTTTTAGGGCTGAAATTTTGGCAAGATCCTCTTTAAAAGTGATCTTTCTAGCCATCTCATCGCCCAAAATGTGCCAAACGCTTGCGCCAATGGCTCTCATGGCCGAGCTATCATCTGTGTAAATTTCACCACTACTAAGAGCCTTTTTAAGAAGTGCTGTGCGCGAGAGCTGCGGCGTTTGGATAAGTTTTACCTTTTCTCTGTCTATTGCGTTTTCGCCAAGATAGGCAGTGTCAGCGATCTTTAGCGCAGGGACCACGCAGTCAGCTTGAGCGGCCGCCTCGATGATCTTGTGAAAGAGCTCGCTTGATATGCAAGGACGCGCGATGTCGCTAACTAGGACAAATTCGCTATTTACTAGCTCAAGCGCGTTTTTTAGGCTATCTTGTCTTGTCTCGCCGCCATCAATAAATTTATAGTTTGGAGCAAATTTAGACATATATTTGCACTCTTTACTAACGACTATGATCTCTTTAAATGTGTAAAAGTTACTCAAATTTTTAGTGGCAAATAGCCAAAGTGGGTCGCTGCCTATACGAAGCCATTGCTTCTTTACAGGTAGCTCAAAACGGCTAGAATTTCCGGCTCCAAGCATTATAAGTGAGATATCAAGCAAGGTAGCTCCTTTGAAGATTGTTACGGAATTATACATTCTAAAACTTGAAAAAATCTTTTTAAAAAATAGTAGAAATTTAGATTTATTTAGTTAGTTCAAATATAAAAAGGACTAAAATTAGCTTTTTTATAAATTTAAAAAGGCTACTCATGAGAGAAAAGACGCAGATGTACTATGCTAGGCGAGGTGAGCTCACAAAGCAGATGAGCTATGTGGCAAAGGTCGAGGGAGTGAGCGAAAATTTAGTGATGGATGAGGTGGCAAAAGGTAGCATCATCATCCCAGCAAACGTAAATCACACAAATTTAAAGCCAATGGGTATAGGCAGAAAACTAAAGACAAAGGTCAATGCAAATATCGGCAACTCAAGCCTAAGCAGTGATATTTGCGCAGAGCTTAGAAAGCTTGAAATTTGCCTAGAATTTGGCGCTGATACGGTTATGGATCTAAGCACGGATGGCGATTTAGACGCCATTAGAAGTGCTATCATAGAGCATTCAAGCGTGCCAGTTGGCACAGTGCCTATGTATGAAATTTTAAAAGAGGCAAAAGAGGTTACAAATATCACAAATGAGCTAATTTTAAGCGTGCTAGAGAAGCAAGCAAGGCAAGGGGTTAGTTACTTTACGATACACGCTGGCTTTTTGCGTGAGTTTTTGCCCCTTGTTAAAAAGCGTAAAATGGGCATAGTTAGCCGCGGCGGCAGTTTGAGTGCTAGCTACATGTCAAAGCTAAATAGGCAAAATCCATTTTATGAGATTTTTGATCAAATTTTAGAAATTTGCGCAAAATACGACGTCTCACTCTCGCTTGGCGACGGACTTCGCCCAGGCTGCCTTTATGACGCGACAGACGAGGCACAGCTTAGTGAGCTAAAGGTGCTTGGAGAGCTTACACTTCGTGCGTGGCAAAAAGATGTGCAAGTGATGATAGAGGGCCCTGGTCATGTGCCATTAAGTCAAATTGAGTATAATATGAAAATCGAACAAGAGCTCTGCCATGACGCCCCATTTTACGTGCTTGGGCCACTTGTTAGCGATATCGGCGCAGGGTATGATCATATCACTTCAGCGATAGGTGGTACGATGGCAGCATATCACGGCGCTAGCATGCTTTGCTACGTGACGCAAAAAGAGCACCTTGGCTTGCCAAATGAAAATGACGTAAGAGAGGGCATCGTAGCTCACAAGATAGCAGCTCATGCCGCAGACGTCGCGCTTGGCAAGGCTGGAGCTATCGAAAAAGACCATGCGATGAGTGACGCTAGATATGCATTTGACTGGAACAAGCAGTTTGAGCTTAGCTTTGATCCAAAAAAGGCTAGAGAGCTTCACGACGAGAGCTTGCCAGAAGATGCGTTTAAGAGCGCTCATTTTTGTTCGATGTGCGGACCAAAATTTTGTGCATATAAAATTTCAAAAGATCTAGAAAAAGGAGAAAAATGTTAAATAAAGAAGAGGTCTTAAATAGACTAAAGGGTGTCATATATCCGGGATTTGAGAAGGATATAGTTAGCTTTGGCTTTGTAAAAAACGTGGAGATCAGCGAGAAAATCTTAATCGAAGTAGAGATCGTTAGCTCAAATCCTGATGTGGCAAATGAGCTAAAAACAGACATCAAACGTGTCATGGGCTCAAACGAGTACGTGCTAAATTTGATCCAGCCAAAGATACCTGAGGAGAAAAGTAACACTCAAAGTGGCAAAAATATCGCGCCTCAAGTTAAAAATTTCGTAATGGTAAGCTCTGGCAAAGGCGGCGTTGGTAAATCAACCACAACGCTAAATTTAGCCATCTCAATGGCAAAACTAGGCAAAAAAGTAGGTATCTTAGACGCTGACATCTACGGACCAAACATCCCAAGAATGCTTGGCGAAGTAAATACCCAGCCACAAGTCGTTGGCAACAAGCTAAAGCCGATACTTAGCCATGGCGTGGAGATGATGAGTATGGGCGTTTTGATGGAGGAGGGCATGAGCCTTATCTGGCGTGGCTCGATGATCATGAAAGCGATCGAGCAGCTGTTAAGAGACGTGCTTTGGAGCGAGCTTGATGTCTTATTTCTCGACATGCCTCCAGGAACGGGCGACGCGCAGCTAACTCTAGCTCAAAGCGTGCCAGTAACGGCAGGTGTCTGCGTCACAACGCCTCAAGTAGTAGCACTTGATGATAGCAAGCGTGCGCTTGATATGTTTGAGAAGCTCCACATCCCAATCGCTGGCGTCATCGAAAATATGAGCGGCTTCATCTGCCCAGATAACGGCAAAGAGTATGATATCTTTGGCAAAGGCACGACCGAAGAGGTGGCAAAGGCTTACAACACTCAAATTTTAGCTGAAATTCCTATCGAGCCAGCTGTTAGAGTGGGCGGCGATAGCGGCAAGCCAGTTAGCTTTTATGAGCCAAACTCGGTTACTGCAAAACGCTACGAGAGCGCAGCTGCAAGGCTTTGGGAGATAATAGAAAATATAAATAACGGCGGCGGGGCTGATAACTCAGCGATCCAACCAGTAAATGACGGCAAGAGTGCTTGCTCGAAGTAAATTTACAAAAGATAAAATTTAGAGCAAATTTTAATTAAATTTGGCTACCAAAATTTAGCTTTGCTTGATGCAGGGTTTAAATTTTGTAGCCAAAATGCACTTTAAATCAAAAATTTAAATTTAATAGGAGAAAAGATGAAAGCGATCGTAACCGTAGTCGGAAAAGATAGAGTTGGCATCGTTGCTGGCGTCTCAGCAAAGCTTAGCGAGCTAGGGCTAAACATAGATGATATAAGCCAGACTATTTTAAGCGACTTTTTCACGATGATGGCGGTGGTTTCAAGCGATGAAAATAAGGACTTTACAGCCTTAAGAGCGGAGCTAGATAAGCTTGGAGAGAGCCTGAAAGTAAAGATAAATATCCAAAGCTCAGCCATTTTTGATGCTATGCACAAAATTTAAGGACAAAAGATGGATATCAAAAATGTAACCGAAACTATCTCAATGATCGAGGAGCAAAATTTTGACATCAGAACGATCACGATGGGCATTAGTTTGCTTGACTGCATCGACCCTGACATAGGCAAAGCCTGCGACAAAATTTACGCAAAAATCACCACTAAAGCCAAAGACCTAGTTAGAGTGGGCAATGAAATTTCTGCCGAGCTAGGCATACCAATCGTCAATAAAAGAGTGAGCGTGACGCCTATCTCAATAATCGGCGCCGCAACAGATGCAAAAGACTACGTGATGATCGCAAAGACGCTTGATAGGGCGGCTATTGAGGTTGGTATTGATTTTATAGGTGGTTTTTCGGCTCTAGTGCAAAAGGGCTATCAAAATGGTGATGAAATTTTGATAAATTCTATCCCGCAAGCACTAGCACAAACCGCAAAAGTGTGCTCAAGCGTCAATGTCGGCTCAACAAAAAGTGGCATAAACATGAGCGCAGTGCGTGACATGGGGCGCATCATAAAAGAGACGGCAGCGGCTTCAGAGATGGGCTGTGCGAAGCTTGTTGTCTTTGCAAACGCAGTCGAGGATAATCCTTTCATGGCTGGTGCATTTCACGGCGTGGGCGAGGCTGATGTGGTGATAAATGTCGGCGTCTCAGGCCCAGGCGTCGTAAAAAGAGCGCTTGAAAAGGTGCGTGGCGAGAGCTTTGACGTAGTGGCTGAGACTGTAAAAAAGACGGCGTTTAAGATCACTCGTATCGGTCAGCTCGTTGGTCAAATGGCGAGCGAGCGCCTTGGGGTTAAATTTGGTATCGTCGATCTCTCTCTTGCTCCAACGCCAGCTGTGGGCGACTCGGTGGCTCGCGTGCTTGAGGAGATGGGGCTTGAGGCTGTCGGTACGCACGGCACGACTGCAGCACTTGCTCTCTTAAATGACGCGGTCAAAAAAGGTGGCGTCATGGCGTGCAATCAAGTTGGCGGCTTAAGCGGTGCGTTTATCCCAGTCTCAGAAGATGAGGGCATGATAGCTGCGGTGCGCGCTGGGTCATTAAATTTAGAAAAGCTTGAAGCGATGACTGCGATATGCTCAGTTGGACTTGATATGATCGCCATACCTGCGGATACGCCAAGCCAGAGTATAGCTGCGATGATCGCTGATGAGGCGGCCATCGGCGTGATAAATCAAAAAACAACGGCCGTTCGTATCATACCTCTTGGACGTGAGGGCGATATGATCGAGTTTGGTGGCCTTTTAGGAAGAGCGCCTGTGATGAAGATAAATAAGGCCTCAAGTGCCGACTTCATTGCTCGTGGCGGACAAATTCCAGCACCAATTCATAGTTTTAAAAACTAATCTTCAAAGTCCGCTTTAAATTTGCGGACTTTTTCTTAAATTTATCCTAATCTTTTCAACTGCTTTTAGTTAAAATAACAAAAATTTTAAACCAAGGAGCTAAAATGAAAATTTTATCACTGCTTACGGCGCTACTTTTTGGAGCGGTATGTGGCTTTGCAAATGACGGTAAAGTAAGAAGTATCGACATCTACGTCACACCTTACTACTCAGCAAATGCTGGCAAGGTGGAGTATGTCAAGGTCTATGACAAGATAGATGAGCTTTTAAAAAGTGGCAAAGAAGAGGACTTTAAAAAGGCTGAAAAGATCGTGCAAGACGCCCCACAAATGGTCTCTCCGATAACTCTTTTTGTCCTTTCAGCTCGCGCTTATGATCTTGGGCTTCGCGATGATGCGGTATTTTGGTTTTATGCGGCAAAAAACCGCGCGATCTTGCTAAGAGGCGTTATAGACATGGAGGGCGAGAAATTTACCGACGTGGTGGCCGCGATAGGGGCGTTTATGAAGCTTGTTGGCGACGTGGTCAATCCTTATGCATTTTGCGATATCAAAAAGCAACAAGAGATCGCTGATAAAGCGCTTGAATGGACTAAGAAAAATGCCTATGAAGCGATGTTTTCTCCAGAATTTAGCTCACCTCACGAAGATAGAAAAGCAGCCCTTGCAAAAGGCATAGAAAAGCTAGAAGCGCGCAATAAAAAAGAGAAAGATTATTTTTTAGATAAAGACAATCTTGCTAACTTTAAAGCTATGCGCAAGCAAAATGGCACTGATGAGAAATTTTGCTTTTAAATAGCGAGAAAAACTGAAAATCTGCTTGTAAATTTAGCTTTTGCTTTATTCTAAAAGGACAAATTTACAAGCTATTTCTATTTTAAATCACGACAAATTTGCTTAAATTTGGCTCTTTTTCATAAGAGTAGCAAAATCACAAAAAATGAGAATAAAAAATGACTTTGAAATTTGGCGAGCTTGAAAAAGTCGCGGTAGATGATGGTTTTATTTGGTACGCGCAGCTGGAGCTAAAAAGTGAGAGCTTTGGAGAAGTGCCGTTTTGCCTTGTCTGTAAAGACGAGACTGGCGTGGACGATGAGACTATTTTGCTAGCAGAGCGAATTGCCAAGGATATCGACCAACACATAAAAGAGGCGCTTGTCTTTTTAAAAGATGAGCTTAGGCGAGGATACTCTTTGAGTAAGGACGAGCTTAGATTGCTGGACGTGCCAGTTTGTGACCTGCCCTTTAGCTCGCCGCAATGCACCTTTTATGCGCGCGATAAGCAGTGGTTGATGAGCTTTGCCGAGGGTGCGCTTGATATTTGCGAGCCTTACGGTATTGGGGTGATCTTTGAGGATGAAAAGCCGCTTTGTTTAGAAAATTTAGAGCTTAGCAGTGAGCGCTAAACGCTTAAGCTTTTAAATTTATGCATTAAAAGCTAGTTAAGATTTTCAAACCTTGCAAAAAATGATGAAATTTTGTTTTTAGGCAGATAAATTTCATCGACACGACTGCGATCTAATAGGCGCTGGATTTTATTTGGATGAAGAAATTTGCTGTCTTAGGTTTTTTCGCCCAAAACAGCAAATTTATAAGCTAAGCTTTGCAGCAGTCGCTTGGATCTTTTTCTTTTGTGATCCTAGCTCTTAGGTCGTGGCGGATGATCTCTATCGACCAAAACCAGACCATGTGACCCACAAACTCAGAGACATACTCATACCAAGGAAGTGTCCAAAGTGGCGGAGTGAGGCCAAGAAGCGGCAGTGAGATGCCGTGAACCGCGATAGTTGCTAAGATACCAGCCATCACGCCTTGCCACATCGTGATCTTTGGAAATTTCTCAGCCACGACGCAGTAGCCAACGGCAAAGACTATTGAAAATATGATGTGCGTTAGCATCACGTAGTTAAAGGCATGCCCTGCAAACTCGTAGATAGTGGCATTTGGATCGGTGATACCGACATAATCTCTCAAAAACACATAAGGGGGATTTAGAAAATTTCTAGAGCAGTCGATCGCATCAGCCGCTCTGATGGCACTTTCTGGTCCGCAAGCTGCGTTAAACATATCCATAGGACTTTCTTGGCGGAAGTGGCACTTCTGCGCCCCACTTGACAAAAGCTGAAACTACGCCAGCGACGAGGCCGATCAACGCAGCTAAGGCAAATTTTGGTTTGGTAGCTAAATTTGACTTTTTGTCTCCTTGTAAAATTTGAGGCATTTTATTTTCTATTTTATTTATGATAAGGTTAATCATTATTATAATTTATAAATTTATCAAAACCAAAATGCTTTAAAATCATAAAATTTTTAGCCATTTTTGGCTAGACTAAGAAAAAATTTAAAGGAGAATAGATGTCTAAAGAGTTTAAAGACGCAAACGAATTTAAGGAATTTTTTGAAGAATTTAGAAAAAAAGATGGCTACAAAGATCCAGTTGCTTTTGGCATCGCAAGGGTCGATCGCGGACAAAAAAATAGCGACAAAATTTTGCAAGCAAGCTTTGCCGTTGTAAATTATAAAGAGAGCTTTTTAAGCGCAGCTGCTTTTATCTACGCCTTGCAAAAGTGCGATGTTGAGGTTGATTTTGGTGCATCCGAGTTCGTGACTGATCTCACGCCAAAGGTAGCAAAAAAGGCTAGCAAGCTCTTTAGTGTCTTTGAAAAAGATATAAAATCGCATAAAAATGTAGAGAATTTACACGCTGTGAAGATGGCATTTGAGGATGATCTTGAGCTAAATGAGAATAAATTTAAGCTTGTATTTTTGTTCGATGACGCAAAGCCACTTAGCGTGGAGGCCGTCTATCTCAAGCTCTACTTGATCTCACTTGGCAAGGTCGCACCTAGGACGATCATGCTTGATGGAGCCTTTGGGGTGCTACCAAATGTCGCATGGACTAGTCAAAACATCCCGATCGAGCTTGAGTGGCTAAGAGAAAATGAAATTTCTCTAAAGATGTTTGGCGAGTATCCAGCGATCGTGAGCGTGGATAAATTCCCAAGATTTTTAAGTCACATCATCCCAGCTGACAACACGAGAATTTTAGACGCTGCCAAGGTTCGCATGGGCGCTGCTGTGCATCCTGGCACAGTCGTCATGCCAGGGGCTGCTTATATCAACTTTAACGCAGGCACAACTGGTGGCGTGATGGTTGAAGGCAGGGTTAGCAGCTCTGTTGTCGTGGGCGAGGGCAGTGACGTTGGCGGCGGAGCTAGCATACTTGGCGTGCTAAGCGGCACAAACGGCAACCCTGTAAGCATCGGCAAACACTGCTTGCTTGGCGCAAACTCAGTTACTGGCGTGCCACTTGGCGATAACTGCATCGTGGATGCTGGCATAGCGGTGCTTGAGGGCACAAAGGTCTATATCTCGGCAAGCGAGCGCGAAAAGCTAGCTAAGCTAAATCCTAGCTTTAAATTTGAAGCTGAAATTTACAAAGCGCTTGAGCTTGGCGGGCTAAATGGGCTTCATTTTAGACAAAATAGCCAAACAGGTCAGATCACTGCAAGCGCGAGCAAAAGGGCGATTAAGCTAAATGAGGCACTTCATTAAAAGGAGCTAACATGAAAGTTGGCATTTTGATGTTTGACAAGATAAATTTGTTAAGCTTTGCCAAAATTTATGATTTTTTGCATAAATTTGAAGGTTTTAACATCAAAACTTACGCCCTAAAGCCTGAGATAGTCGATGAATTTGGCGTCAGGCTTCATCCTGAAATTTACGCTGAAAGCCTTTACGGCGTGGATATCTTGGTCGTGCCAGATGGCGTTGGAGCGCTTGGGCTAAGGTATGATGAGATATTTTTAAGCTGGATAAAAAGCTCAGCGAGCGCGAAATTTAAGATCGGCTTTGACCTTGGTGTGCTCATCCTTGGCGGGGCTGGATTTTTAGAAGACAGAGAAGCTTGCATAAGGGGCGGATATAAAAACGCGCTGAGCGGCTACTGCGAGGTAAATGACGCTAAGATGTGCGAGAGCAGGGGTGTGATAAGCGTTAGCGAATTTGATGATGAGATCAAAGAGCAGCTCGCAAAAATCCTAACTAAAGATAAAATTTAAGGGCTTTGGCTCTTAAATTTGATAGAAATTTTATCTTTTTATGAGCTTATGGCTTGTTTTATGGCGCTATTTACCGCCTTTAGATGCCACTTTATCCACGCTGTGAAGTCAAAGTTTAAATTATTTTCAAGCTTTGTTATCTGCTCTAAAATTTCATAATAATCTTTTTTATTTGCATAAATAACACTGGAGATAGAAAATGGCTCAATGCTCTTGCCATCCAAGCAGTAGTGCGCCAAAGCCCTTGCCATGCGTCCGTTGCCGCCATCATAAGGATAGATGATCACAAACCAAAGGTGTGCTAAGGCACTTTTTACATAGGTGTTTTCGTGATTTTTATTGATGAAATTTAAAAAAATTCTCATCTCGTCTTCTACGCGCTCTGCTGGCAAGGCTTCGTAGTGGATTTGCACATTTTTTGAAGGACCTGAAACGACGCTCATCTCATCATCTCTAAATTTAGCTCTTTTATCTTGTAAATTTTGCTATGGCTATATACAAACAAGGCATTGTGCCAGCCATGTAACCGCTCGAAGTTTATGAGAGCTTTGTTTAAATTTGCTTCAAGCATTAGCGAGACTAGATTATCACTGTGTCTAGTCGCATGGGTGTCGGCTAGCCAGTCAAAATTTTCATCTAGTCTCTTTTTTACCGATGAGCGAATGCTTGATCTTTTTAGTCTTTCGTCCTCTATGAGAGATGAGTAAGAGATCTCATCTTCTAGGGCGTTAATTTGCACCTTTAAAAGATCGTTTCTGCTGGTCTTGCTTGTTATCTCTTTTAAAATTTTGTGTTCTTGCTCTAGCCTATTTGCAAGGGTGTCTATTGTTCTTTTATCGAAAGAAAAATTTGGATAGTTAGGATGTTGCCATATCTACAGGTTTTGCATCAAATTTCTTTAAAGATTGTGGCTTTTTGCCTATCTATAAGGTCTTCTATACTCTCTTCTAGCGTCATTGTAGCCACGTCTATATCCGCGCTCAAAACCATCGTCGTAGTCATCGTCGTTGTAGTAGCCTCCACGGTAACCACGCTGAAATCTATCAAATCTTTCGTACTCATTTTGATAGTATGGGCGGTAGTTAGGCGGATATGGTGCATAGTTTGGATCAACAGGATAGTAACCACTCATACGGCAACTATCCTCGTCAAAATCTTTCAAGCCAAAACGAAATTTATATCCGTCTATCTTTTTACTAAGGGCGTCGTAGTTTCTTGTATCGCCGTAAAATTTAGCCATTTCTCTTTCGTTTATAAGTTTGCAAAGCCCGATCTCTATCTTTTTAGTATAGTTTGCAGCTAGCAACATCGTAAATGTACAAAACAAAATGGCTATAAATTTCATCTTAGTCTCCTATTTTTATATTTCCGCCTTTGCCAAGACCACCTTTTACATTTTGGACTTTATAGTCTTTTAGCGCGACTATAAGTTGGTTCATCGCGTCCATAAAGGCATTTACGATCATCCTGCCCTCTGGTGTCTTTGTGTAGCCACCAAGTCCAGCGCTCACACGTGAAAATGAATTTGAGCCCATGCCAAAGAAGTCAAAGTTGCTATCACTGCCGACTGCGCCAGCGATCTGTACGCCTGAGCGGTTGTCTATGAGAAGCAAAGATGTCTGTGTTTCGCTCTTTGAAAAGCCTCCGCTTACCTTGCCAGCAACGTTGCCAAAGACAGCGCCTACAAGTCCGCTGATGCCGCCAGTATCCTCTTTGCTAAATGTGATCTCTGGCTGCATGGTATAATCAGCCGCTACAACTTGACCTTTGTGAAATTTAGAGCCTTTTCTTAGCTCGCCACTAGCTTCAAGCGCGCGCTCTTGCATCATATTATCCATGCTTCTGCCACGCTCGACGATGACGAAGCAGCCAGTTTGCTGAGCTAAGATCCTTAGCACCGGCACTGTTGAGCCAAGCTGATAATCTCTAGTTAGATATGAGTACCATGAGCTACTTTGATCCTCGTAAAAAGATAATGTTCCTAGCGTTTGGCTGCAACGCTCGATTTTCGTGTTGGCATTTTTGGCTGTATCTCCTGCTGCGGCACCAGTTACACCGCTATTGCTGCTAGCGCATCCAGCAAATAAACAAAGAGCGGCAACGCTGCTAAAGACCTTAGATGCTAAAAATCTCTTTTTCATGAAGATCCTTTTTAATGTAATTAGAAGTGCAAATATTATAAGAAAATAATATTTTGTGAAAACTTAAATTTTAAAATAAAAATATAAAAGTAAAATTTAAGCGGCCAGCAAGATGCCAGCCACATAAATTATTCGACAGTTACGCTTTTTGCGAGGTTTCTTGGCATATCGACATTGTTGCCAAGTCTAACGGAAATTTCAAGTGCAAGTAGCTGAAGCACTAGCATCATCTCGAAAAATTCGCTCATATAGTGATCTTGAACGCTTGTTTTTACGTAGTCATCGCTTAGTTCAAACTCAAGTGGGCTGATCGCTAGGATGTAAGCATCTCTTGCAGCAAGCTCTTCGACGTTGCTCTTTGTCTTTTCATATAGTAAGTTTTGAGGCATTAAAGCGATCGTAAATAGCTTCTCATCTGCAAGTGCGATAGGTCCGTGCTTCATCTCGCCTGATGGATAACCCTCGGCATGAAGATATGAAATTTCTTTAAGTTTTAACGCACCTTCAAGTGCTAGCGGATAGAAGATATCTCTACCGATAAAGAAGAAGCCATGACCGTGCAAATAGTGCTTGCTTAGGCGATGCAGCTTCTCTTGCAAAGAGTTATCTATATTTAAAATTTGTGGGATGTGAAGAAGCGTTTTGATCTCGTGATCAAGCTCTTTTTTGCTGATAGATCCCTTTGCAGATGCCATTTGAAGCACAAGCATCCAAAGCACGATGATCTGCGTAGCAAAGGCTTTTGTACTTGCCACGCCTTTTTCGATGCCAGCGCGAGTTAGAAGTGTATTATCAGCTAGCCTAACGATAGATGAGTTATCGACGTTGCAAATCGCAAGTGTCCTTAGCCCAGCCTCTTTTGCTATCCTAAGCGCCTCAAGAGTGTCAGCTGTCTCGCCACTTTGCGAGATGACGATGAAGAGCGAGTTTTTGTTTAGATAAGGCTTTCTATATCTAAATTCGCTTGCCACTTCGACCTTTGTTCTAACTTTGGCAAGCCTTTCAAACAGATAGCTTGCAACAAGCGCTGCATGGTAGCTCGTACCGCACGCACAAAGCACGACATCATCGATGCCTTTTAGGTATTCATCGTCTAAATTTTCAAGGGTGACTTTGTGGTTTTTGACCCTGCCCATGATGGTTTCAGATACGACTGCGCCTTGCTCGTAAATTTCTTTCTCCATAAAAAATGTATAACCCTCTTTTTGGGCATAGCTCTTATCTTTTGGCAGTGCATTAAATGTTATGCTAGCTTTTTTGCCGTGTTTAAAAACAGCTATCTCGTCTAAGCTCACGTAGCCGTAGTTGTTATCATCAAGGTAGGCAACTTCTGTTGCGTTGCCAATAAGTGGGGCATCTGATGAGGCAAAATATAGCTCTTTTTTGTCGCTTTTGCCTATCGCCATAGGAGCGGCGTCTTTTGCAAAAAATATCTTATCAGGTGCAGTTTTAGTGATAAGTAGTGTCGCATAAGCGCCTCTAAGCTTTGCGATAGTCGCCTCATAAGCCTTAAATGGGTCTTTTTTCTCTTTTAAAATTTCCTCAAAAAGGTGCACGATCACTTCGGTGTCGGTTTGGCTGACAAATTTCACGCCCTTTGCCTCAAGCTCATCTTTAAGCTCTTTGTAGTTTTCGATGATGCCGTTGTGAACGACAAATGAGTGCTCGCCAAGGTGCGGGTGGGCATTGATCTCAGTTGGTTTGCCGTGAGTTGCCCAGCGTGTGTGACCTATCGCCACGCCAAAACCTTCTGAGGTGAAGTCCTTTGTCTTTAGGGCTAAATTTTCAAGCTTGCCGACCGCTTTAAAGAAGTCGATCTTGCCATCACTCATCACAGCCATGCCAGCGCTGTCGTATCCACGATACTCAAGCTCTTTTAGCCCGCTTAAAATGACCTCTTTTTTCTCTTTATCTCCGATGTATCCTACGATTCCACACATGTTTTACTCGCTTATTAATAAATTTAATATCTCTTCGCCTTTACTCTCAAGTCGCTCGTTTTTCTCGATCAAAAAGAGATTTCTCGTTCTATTTTTAACCGTCTGAATTCTAGCACTCGTGACTTGAAAATGAAGCCTGTCAAAAACACTCATCACATAAGCCATTAGCCCGCGCTGATCTTTTGCGTTGATGCTAAGTTTGGCGTAATCTTTTGAGTGATTTAGCTCGAAGTTTATCTCATCTTTGTTAATATTTGGTTTCAAAGGCTCTCTTAAAACCTCGCTATTTAGGGATTTTAGGGCTAAAATTTTAGTGTTTTCAAGCTCATGATTTTTTACATTTTGGTTAAAGTCAAGCCTGATATAAAATTTCTTCTCAAATAGCTCAAATATCTCCATATACGCAAGGTCAAATTTAGCAAATTCATAGAGCAGGGCGCTTAAATTTAGGCTCTTGTTGGTATAAATTTGAATGCTTAAATTTTTAGTATTGTTTATGAAAATTTCGGTTTCGTTTAAGCTATCAGCTACCTTGCTTAAATTTATGATCTCGCTCGCGCTATATTTTGTAAAGACCAAATTTGATGTGATCTTAAAAATTTTCTCTTGAAGCTTTGGCTCAAGCGCCAAAAACTCGCTATTTCGTTTTATAGACTGCTCTTTTTTTACCCGCCTTGTCGCCTCATCAAGTAAATTTTCATCGCTAAATGCGCTAAGAGAAATTTCATAAAGCTCTCTTAAAAGCTTTGCTGTGTAGGCGTTGTAAAGCCTCTCATTTGTGGCGTTTATCACGCAGTAGCTAAGGATGTAAAGTAGCTTTAAAATCTGCTTGTCGCCAAGCTTTGAGATGAAGGCAAAGATGACGCGCTGCGAGTAGATGTCCTCTCTGTTTGAGACGTTGCTCATTAGGGTGTGGTATTTTATCAAGATGACGCCGACGTTGATAGCTTTTTGGCTTAAATTTAGCTTGTTCGCGTAGGCTCTAAAGATGTTTGCGCCGATGTTTGCGTGATCTTTGCCGCCAAGTCCTTTGCCTACGTCATGCATGAGCGTCACGATCTTAAGCATCGTTTTGCCCTCTAAGCAAAGCTCAGTGTAGAGATTTTTTATAAATTTATCTTTTATATTTTCAAGAAATTTGACACTTAAGATGCTGTGCTCATCAACCGTAAATTCGTGATAGCCGTCATATTCTGCTAGCTGGGAGATGTGCTCCATCGGTTTTATCAAAATTTGTATCATCTGCGCATCGAGCAAGGATTTTAAGATAGCGTAGGAATTTTCTCTTAAAAATATCTTCTTAAACTCGCTTATAGCGCGTTCTAAGCCATCTTTTGTGATGATGGCTCGCTTGATATAAAAGATCGCGCTTATATCAAATTTATAATCCACATCTTTTAGCTCTAAAAGCTCATTTATGAGATCCTCGATAAGGGCTGGCTTTTTGTGAAGCGGCACGTAGATGACGCCATTTATCTCATAAAAGCCATTTTTCAGCCTAGCAAATTTTCTCTGCTCGAAGCTTAGCTCGCTTTTGAAAAATGGCCTGCAAAGCGAAGCTGCGATAAATCTTGAATAGATGGCTACGTTATTCATCGAGCTTAGCATCTTTTGGCTGATGACGCTTTCGTTGTCTTGAAGCTTTTTTGACTTTGTCTGCATAAAATTTGTCGTGATCTCGACACTTGAAGCGCTGAACGTATCGGTGTTTTGAGTTAAATTTAAAGCACTTAACAAGCTTAGTAAAAAATCCACATTTAGGTTAAAACTAGCGATCTCTTTTTCATTCATCACTTTAAGAGCTTGCGATCTAACTGAAACGTCGCTATCAAGGCAGTTTAATATGCAGTTTAAGCGGTAAATTTCATCGATCCCGCCAAAGCCACTTTTTAAATTTGGCTCTTGTGCCAAGTAGCTTATGCTAGAAAATGGCAAAAATGCCTTTAAATGGTAGTTTAAAAAGGCTTTTTTATCAAATTCTTTTATCTTTACGATCTCGCTTTTTACTAGGCGGTAGAGGCTTTTTGAGCCGCAGATGTAGCGAAGTTGCGAGGTTTCGCTTTTAAATTTAAGGTCATCTTTGAAATTTATAAAAATTTCATCCACTTCGGCAATTTTTATCACAAATTTTATGCCAGAGCTATCTAAAATTTCAGAAAATTCTTTTAAGAAATTTTTTATATTATAGCCCTTTAAATTTTTATAAACTAGCAAAATTTCAAGCTCGCTATTTGCGCTAAGTAGCGTTTGAGCGTATTTGCCAGTGGCTAGAACGCTAAAAGCAAAGCTGTCATTTTGTGGTACAAACTCATCAAAAAATTCTCGCATAGTTTCATTTAAATAAGATTTTATAAAATCATCATACTCTTTGGCTAAGAAATTTGTGAAATTTCTGCCTTGATTTTTTTGAAAATGTTTTGGCAAATTTGCCTTAAAATCAAGAAATTTCTCTTTGATCCTTGAATAATTATCGCTATTTTTGGCACTTTTATCAGCTAGCATTTAGTGTTTCCATTGTTAAAAATATCTTGGCAAATGTTACATAATTTTTGCAAAAACAAAGCTTTATTTGCTTATAATAAAGCCTTAAGTTCAGCTTTAGGACGATACAAATAATGAATCTATTACAAAAACTAGAAAGTGGCGAGAGATTAAGCAAGCAAGAGGCTTTTTTGCTTTATGAGCTTGATCTTTTTACCTTGGCTAAATTTGCCGACAAAAAGCGCAGAAAACTGCACGGCAACAAGGTCTTTTTTAACGTAAATCGCCATATCAATCCAACAAATATCTGTGCTGACATCTGTAAATTTTGCGCATTTTCAGCCCACAGAAAAAATCCAAATCCATACCTAATGAGCCACGAAGAAATTTTAAAGATCGTTGATGAGAGCGTTAGCCACGGCGTAAAAGAGATACACATCGTCTCCGCCCACAACGCAACTAGCGGTTGGCAGTGGTATTTAGAAATTTTTAAAAAGATAAAGGCAGCTCATCCAGAGCTTCACGTAAAGGCGATGACGGCAGCTGAGATTGATTTTTTATCAAGGCATTACGGCTTAAGCTACGATGAGGTGATAGAAAAGATGCTCGAATACGGCGTCGATAGCATGCCAGGGGGTGGGGCTGAAATTTTTGACGAAGAGGTAAGGGCTAAAATTTGCAAAGGTAAAGTAAGTAGCGAGAACTGGCTCAAAATTCACAAAATGTGGCACGATAAAGGCAAGCAAAGTAACGCTACAATGCTTTTTGGCCACATAGAAAGCCGCGATAACAGGATCGATCACATGCTAAGGATCAGAGACTTGCAGGACGAAACTGGTGGATTTAACGCGTTTATCCCGCTTGTCTATCAAAGAGAAAATAACTATTTAAAAGATGTTAAATTTCTAGGATCAGCTGAAATTCTAAAGACTATGGCGATATCTCGCTTGGTGCTTGATAACGTCCCACACATAAAGGCCTACTGGGCTACTTCGACGCTAAATTTAGCGATGATCGCTCAGGAATTTGGCGCTGATGATCTTGATGGCACGATAGAAAAAGAGAGTATCCAAAGTGCAGCCGGCGCAAACAGCGCAAATGGCGTCAAACTAAAGACATTTTGTGATCTCATAAAAACATCTGGTTTTACGCCGGTTGAGCGTGATAGCTTATATAACGAACTTAAAATTTACTAAAGGAGCTTGGGGTGAAATTTTTTGACTTAGCACAAAACAAAACGAGTGTGAAGCAGGAATTTGGAGCGGGACTTACGACATTTTTGGCGATGATGTATATCGTGCCGGTAAATGCGATCATTATGAGCAAAACTGGCATGCCTTATGAGGCGCTAATAACGGCAACTGCACTAATTACCATATTTTCTACTGTATTAAATGGCCTTTGGGCGAACACGCCAGTTGCGATGAGCGTTGGCATGGGGCTTAACGCTTATTTTACATTTGGTCTTTGCATTGGTATGAAAGTGCCTTGGCAAACGGCTCTTGGCGTTGTTTTTCTAAGCGGCGTGATATTTGTTGTCTTGTCTTTTACAAATTTTAGAATGTGGATAATAAGGTCCATCCCACTTGACCTACGAAGAGCGATAAGCGCTGGCATAGGCACATTTATCAGCTTTGTCGCGTTTCAGCAAATGGGCTTTATCGTAAATAACGACGCGGTTTTGGTTGGCATAGGAAATTTCAGAGATCCAAACGTGCTTCTTGGCGTTTTGGGGCTATTTTTGGTTATTTGCTTTTGGGCGTGGAAGATAAAGGGCGCGTTTATCCTAGCCGTGCTTGTCACTTCTGTGATAGCTTGGGTGCTTGGCATCGCTCCTCATCCAACAGAAATTTTCTCAACTCCAGCCTCTATCTCACCGATATTTTTAGAGCTTGACATAAAAGGTGCGTTTAGCCTAGCTTTACTCCCAGTTGTTATCACATTTTTTGTGACCGATCTTTTTGACTCGATAGGCACGCTAGCTGGCGTTGGTACAAGGGCCGGGATATTTGACGAAAATAAAAAAGATGGCGTCGTAAAACTTGAAAAAACCCTTGAAGCTGATGCTATTGCTACTGCAGCTGGCTCGCTTGTAGGTGTAAGTACGACCACATCGTTTGTAGAGAGCGCAAGCGGCGTAGAAGAGGGCGGTAGGACTGGTCTAACAGCTGTATTTTGCGGACTTTTATTTATACTTACACTATTTATGTTGCCACTTTTTAAAGCTATCCCTGGCAATGCCATCTATCCGATCCTCGTAATGGTCGGCGTGCTTATGTTTGCCGAGCTTGCTAGCATAAATTTTAAAGATCCAGCCATAGCTGTTGCGACATTTTTCATAGTTGTGCTCATCCCGCTTACTTACTCGATCACAAACGGCCTTGCATTTGGCTTTATGTCATACGTCATAGTTAAGCTCATAAAGAGAGAATTTAGCGATATAAATTTAGGTGTAGTCGTGCTAGCGCTCATTAGTTTTATCGTATTTTTAGTGCATTGATAAGGATTAAAGATGATATTTTATAGCTACGATGAATTTGCCGTTGATGCTAAAAAAATGGCAAAACAGATAAAAGATGAGTTTGATCCAGAGGTGATACTAGCCGTGGCAAGAGGTGGTCTAACACTTGGCCACTCACTAGCTGTTGCGCTTGAAAATAGAAATTTATTTACTTTAAATTCTATCCACTACGAGGATACAAACAAGCTTGATACGATACAAATTTTTAACGTGCCAGATCTTAGCAAATACACTAAAATTTTGCTTGTTGATGATATCATCGATAGCGGCGAGAGCATGGTTGAGATAAAAAGAGAGCTGCTTAAACGCTATCCAAATTTAGATATAAAGATAGCGACTGTATTTTATAAAGAGAAGGCTCTGCTTTTGCCTGAATTTAAGGTAAAAGAGGCTCATGACTGGGTTGAGTTTTTCTGGGATATACATATTTAAGGGCTAAATTTGTTAGAAAGAGTTAGAGAATTTGCTAGCAGACACATCGCTTTTAGCGTATTTTTGATATGTTTGATTGATTTTGTTTTTTTACTTTATGCGGCAAATTCTCTTAGTGTAAGTTACAATGAGGCTGAAATTTTCTTTCAAAAGCACAGCCTTTTAAGCTACATCTTAAAACTAAGCACCCATTTTTTTGGTCAAAATGACCTTGCTGTGCGAGGCGTGATGATCTTTTTTCACATCGCAAGCGTGGTTTTGATGTATAAGGTTAGTAAATTTTACATTAAGCTCGAGTTTGACAGGATCATAGCAGTTCTACTTTTTGTGCTGCTTCCTGGCACGCTAGCTTCAGCACTTATCATAAATAACGCTGGAATTTGCATCACTCTAGCGCTTTTGTGCATATATCTTTTTCATATTAAAAAGAAAATTTTATTTGGCATCTTTTTCTGCCTAGCCTTTTTTATAGATGGCGATTTTTTGATATTTTATGCAGGATTTTTTATATTTGCACTTTACAAAAGAAAGCCACCTCTTGCTTGGCTAAGCGCCATTTTATTTTTGCTGACACTTTACTTTTTTGGCTTTGAAACAAATGGCAGACCAAGCGGGCACTTTATCGATACTTTTGGCATATTTGCCGCTGTATTTTCGCCATTTGTCTTTATCTTTTTTGTATATACGATTTATAGAATTTGGGTTAAGGAGAAGAAGGATCTTTTGTGGTTTATCGCCATTTGCTCATTTTGCTTTTGTATGATAGTCTCTGTGCGCCAAAGGCTGGAGCTTGAGCAGTTTTTGCCATTTTGCGTGATCGCAACGCCACTTATGGTAAGAGTTTTTTTTAACTCATATCGTGTGAGACTGCCAAAATTTAGAAAAGGTCATAAAATTTGCACTAGCTTAGTGATGCTTTTTTTGATATTTAACTGGTCAGCGATCATCTTTAATCAAATTTTTTACCTCTTTTTAAATGATCCTACAAAACATCTCACTTATAAATTTGATGTGGCAAAAGAGCTGGCAGATAAGCTAAAAGAGGCTGGAGTGCAAGATATTGCGACTGATGATACAAGGCTTGCACTAAGGCTTAAATTTTATGGGATAAAAACAAAAAGTTACTCTAAAAATTTATTAGCAAGTGCCGATTTAGATGAAAAATCGAAATTTAGTATAGAAAAAATGGGAAAAGTAGTTGCAAATTTCAATATCAAGGAACGATAAGCTATGAAAAAAAGAGCTTTTACGATGATAGAGCTTATTTTTGTTATTGTTGTTGTTGGAATTTTAGCTGCCATTATGATCCCAAAACTAAATAGAAATGCCTCAAGAGAAGCTGCAAATCAGATCCTAACTCATATAAGATACACTCAACATCTCGCTATGCAGGATGATAAGTATTCTATTACCGAAAAAGGATGGGCAAAACAGCGCTGGACGATAGCTTTTGCAAAAGATAAAGTAGATGGCTGTTCGGTCGATAAAAATAATGAGCAAACTTGGAAATATAGTGTTTATTATGATAAAAGTATGACCGGAAATCCAAATTCGCAAGATGAATTTGCAAGTGATATTTATAAGACTGGAAAGTTATTAACAGCTGGCTGGAGTGGTATGTCAGATAGTGACTGCAAAAAGATAAACAAAGAGCTAAATATAGAAAAAAGATTTGGTATAACAGATGTAACTCTGTCTGGCGGATGTGTAAAAGGAAATGCTAAGAAAAAAATCGCTTTTGATGAAATGGGACGACCGATGTGGTCAATAAGCACCGTTGGTGGTGGTATAAAGCGACCATACGATAGACTTGTTAAAAAAGATTGCAGTATAACAATAACTGATAAACGCGGCAATCAAACAACCATTACTATAGAAAAAGAAAGTGGCTTTGCATCTATAAAAGAAAATAGTTAAATTTGATCAAATTTTGAGCTTTTGATTTTTTTCAAAAAGCTGCTATTTTTTAATCTGCATTTAAGCATCCCTCATATATAATTCCAGCTCACGAAACGAGAAACCACCTTTAACTTCACCGTTAATAAAGCCTTTTCTTTTTATCGTTGTTCTTTTAACTTACAATTGTTAAACTATTAGTCAATCTTTGAAATCTAAACAAGTGATCGATTGAGCCAGTCTATTATGATTAAATAATAGATTAGACAAACTAATATAAAAACTAAAAGTTTTTT
>NZ_PPCH01000006.1:0-324 GCF_002913765.1 Campylobacter concisus
ACTTGACAGCGAATTTAGCAGAAAACCAAGCAACCCAGAAATTAAATTCCCAGAAGATACAAACAAAGATGGCAAAATTTCTGATGATGAAAACAAAGCTGGTGACAAAGATGCTGGTAAAACAACAGTAGAAGTTACTATACCAAAAGATGGTTCAGTAAAACCAGGTGATAAAGTAGTAGTTACTGATGACAATGGTAAAAAGACTGAAAAACCAATCAACCAAGATGATATCGATAAAGGTAAGATTGATATCCCAGTTGATCTAAACCCAGGTAAAGATAACAACGTAACAGCAGAGATCATCAATCCAAATAACCCTAA
>NZ_PPCH01000007.1:0-335233 GCF_002913765.1 Campylobacter concisus
CCTCACTCTACAAGAGAGCACTGCGAAGTAGCTTCTGCGCTTTTTATCGAAAAAGTAGTTCGCGGTATCGTTAAAAAATATAACTCATAAAAAGTAAAATTTGCTAGAAATTTCTAGCAAATTTTATATCTCAAAGCATCTAAAGCAAATTTGCCCGCAAGTGCGAGCAAATTTATTATTTCCCAAACTCATAAACGATCTTGCCACTTTTTATCGTGGTGGTCGCTGCGCCTTTTAGCTTTTTGCCAAATAGTGGAGAATTTACCGATTTTGATCGGTTTATCTTCTCATCATAAACATACTCGATCTCAGGGTCTATCACAGCGATGTCAGCTAACATGCCCTCAGCAAGTCTGCCCTTATCTTTTAAATTTAGCATCTTAGCCGCATTTGTAGATGTTAGCTCCACCATGCGCTCTAAGCTTATAACGCCCTCATTTACGAGCTTAAGAGTGAGTGGCACAAGGGTTTGAAGTCCGATGATACCAAATGGCGCCTTGTCAAATTCCACTATCTTTTCGTCCGTGTGGTGTGGGGCATGATCGGTGGCGATAACGTCTATAAGGCCGCTTTTTAGCGCATCTCTTACCGCTTTTACGTCGCTTATCTCACGAAGTGGCGGCGACATTTTGAAATTTGTATCGTAGGCATTTTTCAAAATTTCATCGTCACTAAAGCTAAAGTGGTGAGGTGTAGCTTCGCAAGTGATGTTTATGCCCTCTTTTTTGCCCATTTCGATGATCTTTAGCGAGTATTCCGAGCTTACGTGAGCGATGTGGATGTGCGCTTTAGTGAGCTTTGCAAGCAGCATATCACGGCTCACTGCGATCTCCTCTTTCTCTCTCGCCATGCCGCGAAGTCCAAGTATGGCTGAGACCTTGCCCTCATGCATGACGCCCTGCCTGCAAAGCGAGCAGTCCTCTGAGTGGCTTATACAAAAGCTATTAAACATGCTTGAGTACTCAAGTGCCGCTCTCATCACGCTTGAGCTAGTCACTGGTAGGCCATCATCGCTAAATGCAACTGCGCCAGCTTCTATAAGATCGCCCATTTCGACGATCTCGTTGCCGCCAAGCCCTTTACTAATGGCCGCGATTGGTAAAAGGTCGATCAGTCCGCAGTTTTTAGCCTTTTCTATCATCGCTCTTGTGATCGAAGCGTTGTCATTTACTGGGTTTGTGTTAGCCATGCAAAGGCAGGTGGTCACTCCTCCAGCCACAGCCGCCTGCGAGCCTGAGATGATGTCGTCTTTATACTCTTGACCAGGATCGCGAAAATGCACGTGCATGTCGATAAGTCCTGGCATGACAAGCTTATTTGTAGCGTCTATGACCTTATCAGCCTCAAATTTCTCACTTCCGATTTTGGCTATTTTGCCGTTTTCTATTAGGATATTTGCCTTAAATTTCTCGTCGCTATTTACGATAGTGCCGTTAATTATTGCTATTTTCATCGTTAGCCCCTATTTTTTGCAAGCGTATTTAGTATCGCCATTCTTATAGCAACGCCGTTTTCAACTTGATTTAGTATGACTGAGTGCGTGCCATCAGCCACGTCTGAGTTTAGCTCCACGCCCCTATTTATTGGCCCTGGGTGCAACACGATCGCATCAGGCTTTGCTAGCTTTATCCTATTTTTATTTAGTCCAAAAAATTTCGAGTACTCTCTCGAGCTTGGAAATGCCACGTCCGCACCGCCACGCTCTAGTTGGATGCGAAGCATGATGATGACGTCGCTGCCCTCGCAGGCCTCCTCCATATTTTTGCAAATTTGAGACTCAAATACCTCAGCATCTTTTGGCATCATCATCCTTGGCGCAAAGAGTTTTAAATTTATGCCAAATTTCTTCATCGCCCAGATGTCAGACCTTGCCACGCGGCTTCTAGCGATGTCGCCGATGATCGCCACGTTTAGGTTTTTATCCAAAATTTTGCCATGCTCTCTTAGCGTGAAAAGATCAAGCAAAGCTTGGCTTGGGTGTTCATTTGTGCCGTCCCCTGCATTTACGACGCTAGCTTCTGTCCTGTCAGCTGCAAATTTCGCCGCTCCAGAGCTTGGGTGACGAAGCACGATGATGTCAGTTCTCATAGCAGCCATATTATTCATCGTGTCATTTAGGCTCTCGCCCTTTGTCACGCTAGAGCTTGACGAGCTGAAATTTATCGTATCAGCTCCAAGCCTCTTTGCTGCGATCTCAAAGGATGTCCTAGTTCTTGTCGAGTTTTCATAAAATGCGTTGATCGTGGTCTTTCCACGAAGGTAGTCATTTTTTTTCACTTGGCTTAAATTTAGCTCCTTAAACTCTTTCGCCGCCTCTAGAAAATATAAAATTTCTTCCTTGCTAAGCTCTCTAGTTCCTATCAAATCTTTATGTTTGTAGCCCATTTTAAGCCCTTTTTGATCTATTTTGTTACAAAGTCGCAAGCTGGTTTGTAGCCGTTGTCGCAAGCTTTTTTAAACAAAGCTTTTGCCTTCTCTTCGCTTTTTGCTTCATTATCATCTTTGTCTTTTATAAGGCCATAAGCTGTCATTTCGCCTAGTTTTTCGCAGGCCATGCCCTCATTTTCGTCGCACATTTTTGTAAAAATTTTCTCAGCCTGAGCTTTATCTTTCGCCACGCCATCGCCGTT
Source organism: Campylobacter concisus (assembly GCF_002913765.1). GTDB lineage: Bacteria > Campylobacterota > Campylobacteria > Campylobacterales > Campylobacteraceae > Campylobacter_A > Campylobacter_A concisus_BB. The sequence continues at coordinate 2,631 of NZ_PPCH01000007.1, forward strand.
AAATAGCATGATCGCATTCATCGTGCAAGCCTTTTTCTCGCCCTCGCCGCAAGCTTTATTAAAAGCAAGATAGGCCTCGTTAAAATTTTTCTTTGCATAAAGCTCATTTGCCTTGTCTAAATTTTCATTTGCCATAGCATTTAACGCAAAAAGTGCCGCCGCTAAAACTAAAATTTTCTTCATATTTTCTCCTTATTTAAATAACTTTGGATGGTGTTTTTTCATATATTCAACTATCTCTATGACCTCGTCGCTACCGCTAGCGTCAGAGTTTTCTAACGCATCGTCGATGCACTCAACATAGAGATTTGCCGCCTCTTCAAGCTTGTCTTTTTTCACGCCAGCATAGTAAAACATCGCTTCAAGCACCATGCTAAGCTCGTAGCTAAGCTCCTCTACGCTTACCTCTTCTTCTTTCATATCTCCTCCTGTGTTTTTTTAGTTATTAGATCAACTATCTGCGCCTTGATCGGCTCATAGCTAAAGCCATCTTTGAAATTTGCAAACAAGCCACCACTAGCATTGACGTGCCCGCCGCCACCAACTAGGTGTTTTGCCATGGCGCTAACGTCTAACTTGCCATTTGCGCGAAAGCTTAGCGTTTTTTTATTTGTCACGTCGATAAAGAAGTCAAATTCAGGATTTGCCACCAAAAAGTCGTTGCCGATAACCGAAACGTTGCCGATATTGTAGGTTAAAATTCCTTTATGATCTTTATAGCTTATGCTAAATTTCTCTTTATTTTCACTAAGTTTTTTTACGACGTAGTTTGATATTAGATTGCTTAGTGTATCGTCTTTATCCTCTTTGAAAAATGACTTTTTAATGGCATGCACCTGCATATCAAGGCCTATATAGTCGTTTTTCTCGTTAAAAAATTTGCTAGCTTCTTTTAAGATATGATCCATATAAAGGTTGTTTTCAGCTTCAAACATCACCTTATTTATCTCTTTAGCATTTGCCACAAGCCCCAAGCAGACCTTGCCCATCTCGAAATTTTTATCATCTTTTAGCCAGATATCCACGGCATTTACGACGTCACTAAAAATTTCAAGCTCTTTGTTTTGGCCAAAAATGCCCGCAAAAAAGTCGTAAGTGATCTTTGTAGCGCACCTTGAACTATCCAAAAAATACCATGAGTAAGCGCTCGCGCACTCGGCACCGCTTTGGTGATGATCTAGCAAAAATAGCTTTATATTTTTACCCTCTATCATCTCCTCAAAGCTCTCACACTGAGCTAAACTTAAATTTAGATCAGTGATTAAAATGACGTTTTTATCATCGTTAGAGACATCTATCTCAGATAAAATTTGAGCAAATTTATCATCTATCTCTCTGCCGTAGTTTGAGTTTAGAAATTTCACATCTTTGAAGTAAAAATTTGTTATGTATTGCGCGCCGTATCCGTCAAGATCGGTGTGCGAGAGGTGATAAATTTTCATCTTTTTCCTTTATAAATTTTCTATTTCTATGACGCCAACTGTTTCAAATGGCGTATTTGCCGAGATCTCAGCAAAGCTTAGCACCACTATGTCGATGGCAAAATTTGCGCAGATATTTGCTATAAATTTGCGCAAGCTTGGCTCCACGCAAAGCACCATCTCTCCGTGTTGACTCATCGGTCGCTTCTCTTTTTCACGCCTAAGTGCTTGCACGATAGATGATGTCTGCGCCACATTTATCATCAAGTGATATGCTCCGTCTTTATACTGCACCGCGTCCATGAGTTTTTGCTGCGCGGCGGTGTCTAGGATATAGAAATTTAGCTGACCCTTTTCATCTACATAAAGCGAGGTGATGACGCGTGAAAGTGCTGCACGTACGTGCTCGATGATCATATCTAAATTTTTACTAACCTCGGCGATATCGCTGATGGCTTCAAGTATGCTAAGTAGGTCTTTGATCGGGATATTGTCTTTAAGCAGCGTTTTTAAGACCTTTTGGATCAAATTTATAGGTGCGATCCTTAGCGTATCCTCGACCACGACTGGGTAGTCGATCTTTAGTTTGTCTAGTAAATTTTGTGTCTCTTGGCGAGTTAAAAGCTCGGCTGCGTTTTGCTTGATAAGCTCGCTCATGTGCGTTGAGATGACGCTTGCAGGGTCAACTATCGTGTAGCCGCTAAGTATAGCGTCCTCTTTGACGCTAGCATCGATCCAAAGAGCGTCTAGCCCAAAAGCTGGCTCCTTTGTCGGAATCCCCTCGATATCTTCGCTCACTAGTCCGCTATCCATCGCTAAAAATTTATCCGCATAAATTTCACCCTGACCGATCACGATGCCCTTTAGTTTAAAGCGGTACTCGTTTGGCGGTAGCTGGAGGTTGTCGCGGATCCTTATCTTTGGCATCAAAAAGCCAAGGCTTGAAGCGATATTTCGCCTCATAGCGCGAATTCTCTCGATTAGATCCACGTCAGCTAGCTTTAGTAGGCCATACCCTAGGTCAAGCTCTAAAATTTCAAGCTTTAAGATGTCATTTATCTTTGTCTCTTCTTCTCTTGCGATCTCTTCGTCGCTCTTCTTTGGTGCCTTAGCAGCCCCGCCGCTTGCAGCTGCCGCCCCTGCCCCACTTGGCGCAGCGCCGCCAGCCTTTTTAGAAGCAGTTTTTTCTTTTGGTGCAAGGCTTAAATTTAGCCCGCCATCTTTTGTCTGCTTGATGATGTAGCCAAGCCCTAAAAATAGCAGCGCTATAAAGCCAAGAGATAGGGTTGGCAGACCTGGCACAAGGGCAAACATAAATAGTATGAAGCCCACTATCAGCAAGGTTTTATAGTCGCCTAAGAGCTGATTTAGCGTGCCCTCTGCAAAGTCCTCATCGTCTTTGCTAGCTCTTGTGATAATGATGGCAGTCGCTGTTGAAGTGATAAGTCCTGGGATCTGGCTAACTAGGCCATCACCGATAGTTAAGATCGTATAATACTGAGCCGATGTCGCCATATCAAGGCCGTGCTGAAACGAGCCGATAGCAAAGCCGCCGATGATGTTAATTATAGTGATGATGATGCCAGCGACAGCGTCACCTTTTATAAATTTAGAAGAACCATCCATCGCGCCGTAGAAATTTGCCTCGCCGATGATGGCTTGACGTCTTTCGCGCGCCGTTTTTTCATCAATCAAACCTGCGTTTAGATCCGCATCTATCGCCATTTGCTTACCAGGCATCGCATCAAGTGTAAAACGCGCTTGCACCTCACTCACGCGGGTTGAACCCTTTGTTACGACCATGAAATTTATGAGTACTAAGATACAAAAGACGATGGTGCCGATGACAAAGTTGCCACCAACGACAAAATTTCCAAAGCTTGAGATGATCTCGCTGACCGCTTCTGGGCCGTTGTGACCTTCACTTAAGATCATACGCGTAGTTGCGATGTTTAGCGAGAGGCGAAAAAGCGTGATGATAAGAATGAGCGTCGGAAACGTGCTAAGGTCAGTCGGTTTTGGCACGTAAATAGAGATCAAAATAATAAGCACTGAAATCGAGATCGAAAGCGCCAAGAAAAAGTCAAGCACCGCACTTGGAAGCGGCACGATGATGATAGCAAGGATGGCAACGATGATGCCAACGATGCTAAGACTTTTAAATTTGACAATCGGCGCAAGAAACGGTGCGACAAGAGTCAAGATATTATTTTTTTGCTTTGCCAACTTTACTTCTTAACGATGTCACTTAGTTTTATCGCGTCAAGCATCTCGTCGATCTTGCCTTGAAGGCCGCTAAACATCGACCAAATTTGACAGCTTGAGGCTTTGTTTGACGGGCAGCCAAGCGCTGAAGATGAGCACTCAAAGACGCTTAGTTCGCGCTTTTCGGCGCATTCGATTATCTTTTTTATGCTTAAATTTTCAGGTTCGCCGTTTAGTGCAAAACCGCCATTTGCTCCTTTAAATGACTTTAAAACTCCATCTTTTGCTAAATTTTGTAAAATTTTTGCCAGAAAACTTTTTGAAATTTTAAGCTCATTTGAGATCGTATCAACATCAACTGGCGATGATTTTTGAGATATTAAAATAAGCGAAAGTAGAGCGTATTCGCTTGCCTTTGTAAAAAGCATTTATCTTCCTTAACTCTTTAAATAGCCCTAATTTTATTAAATTTTTACTGCATTTTTCATTAATTTTTAAAAAGCGTAATTTTATCTAACTTTATGTTTTAAATGCTATAATCGCTCTTCCAAAATTCACCAATCAGGAGGTCATCATGGCTTTGGATTCGGCTAAAAAAGCTCAAATAGTTGCGAAATTCGCTAGAAAAGAGGGAGATACAGGCTCTCCAGAAGTTCAAATAGCTCTTTTAACAGCTAGAATAACTGAACTTACAGAACACCTTAAAATTTTCAAAAAAGACTTTTCATCACGTTTAGGTCTTTTGAAACTAGTTGGTCAAAGAAAAAGACTTTTAAAGTATCTTAAAAACAAAGACTACACTACATATTCAAAACTAATCTCTGAGCTTGGCTTAAGAGATAAATAATCCCACGGAGAGCGACCTGCTCTCCTTTTAAATTTCACTTTTTATCTTAAAATTTCTCTTTTTTTGTAGTTTAAATATCTTGCTACAAACTAAATTTAAATTTAATTTTTCATCTTTCAGCTTCTGTGTCAAATTTACACAATTTATTTCTTATTTGATAAATTTTAGAAATTCATGCAAATTTAGCATATTTTTTAAATTCCTATATATTCGGCTTTTTAAATTTTATATAAAATATAACTTAAAATTAAAATTTATTTTTTAAATAAAGAATTTTTCATAAAAGATTAAGTTTCGCGCTAGTAATATTACTCAAAATAAATATGCAGAAAATGCATAATTTAGAAGGAGAAAGTGATGAAAGAAGGCAAAGTCATCTGTCCTTATTGCGGGACAGGCTGTCAAGTAACCTTGCACGTGGAAAACAACGTCGTTCGTGCCGCTACTGGCGTCGAAGACAATCCAGTCAATCAAGGAAATTTATGTTTAAAGGGCTTTTATGGCTGGGACTACGTTGCAAGTCCAGACAGACTTACAAAGCCGCTTATTAGAAAGAAAAATGGGGTCTTTTCAAAGGACGGTGAATTTGAAGAGGCCAGCTGGGACGAGGCGCTTGATCTTGTCGTAGAAAAGATGAAAGAGGCAAAAGAGAAATACGGCCCTGACTCACTAGCAGGAAACTTCTCAGCACGCTGTACGCTTGAGGACAACTACGTCGCTCAAAAGCTAATGCGCGCTGTAATTGGCACAAATAACGTCGATCACTGCGCTAGAATTTGACACGCTCCGACAGTAGCAGGACTTGCTAAAACAATCGGAAACGGAGCTGCCACAAATAGCTTTACAGAGATTGGCACTTATAGTAACTGTATATTAATGATAGGCTCAAACCCAGAAAATGGCCACCCAATCGCAGCTATGCACATCCAAAGAGCGCTAAACCGCGGTGCAAAACTGATCGTTATCGACCCTATTAAGACTGAGTTTGCAAGTAGAGCAGACATCCACTTGCAGCTAGAGCCTGAGCACAACATCCCTGTTATTAACGCACTTCTTTACACTATCATCGAAGAAGGCCTTGTAAATGAGGAATTTGTAAGAGACCACACAATAGGCATCGAGTACGTTAAAGAAGCTGTAAAAGACTATGCCCCAGAGGTTGTAGCAAAATACACAAGGCTAAATCCAGAGGATATAAGAGCAGCTGCTAGAATGTATGCCACCACAAAACCAGCCGTCATCACTCACGGCATGGGCGTAACTCACTTCAACCACGGCGTTGGCGGAGTTTGCGACGTATCAAATTTATTCTTGATCACTGGCAATATCTGCGAGCTTGGCACAGGCGACTTGCCTCTTAGAGGTCAAGAGAACGTTCAAGGCTGCTGCGACATGGGCGTTTTACCAAACATCTTCCCAAATCTTGGCTCAGTAACTGACCCAGAGCAAAGAGCTTGGTTTGAGAAAATGTGGCACCTAGAACCTGGATTTTTAAACTCAAAGATAGGCATCCATAAAACTGAAGTACCTGATGCGATCCTTGATGGCAGAGTGCATTTCTTTTGGACTATCGGTGAAAACCCAGTCATCTCTGAGCCAAATACAAACCACTTCTTAAAAGGCATTGCAAATGTCGATTTCTACGTGGTTCAAGATCTATTTTTAACTGAGACTTCACTAAAAGCTGACGTCGTTCTCCCTGGCGTTGCAAGTAGCGAAAAAGAGGGTCTTTACACAAACGCGGAGCGCCGTGTCCAGCACAACGAAGCTGTCATCACACCTCCAGGTGATGCTAGACAAGACTGGTGGATAGTTTGCGAGATCGCACGTCGTTTGGGTGCAACAGAGGGTTTTAATTTTAACTCACCAGAAGAAATTTGGGAAGAAGTTAGAAAATGCGACCCTAGACGCTACGGCGGTATGAGCTACTATAGGCTTAAAAAATATCACGGACTTCACTGGCCATGCCCAACTGAAGATGATATGGGCGGTCAGAGCTTATATCTAGATAAGAAATTCTTTACACCTGATGGCAAAGGCCGCTTCGTGCCTTGTCTATTTGTGGATAAGGCTGATGAGATCGAGAGCGCAAAACTTGAGTTTGCTAAGAAGATGAATATGTCGCCTGAGTATCCTATCATGGCTGGTTCAGTCGATGAGAAGACTGACGCTGAGTATCCGATACAGCTTTTAACTACAAGAAAAGTTTATCAATACACAGTTGGCACCATGACAAGACGCTCACGTGCCATCGAAGAGGGCGGAGATAGCATCGGACCTATCGCCGAGATGAGTCCAGCGCTTGCAGAAAGATACGGACTAAAACAAGGCGACTTTATCAAAGCTTGGAGTAGATACGGCTACATCGTCGTAAAAGCTGAAGTAACTGACATCGTGCCTGATGGCATCATACAGATGACTTTCCACTACTGGGAGAGCTCTTGCAACGAGCTAACAAGCAGCGGTTGGGACTACATCAGCAAGACTCCGACATTTAAAGCAGCTATCCAGATCAAAAAGATCGATGAAGAGGAATTTTTACGAGTTCGCGAGCTAAAACGCGAGAAATTCCAAACTTCAAAGATCATCTACGATGACTTCCACCACCACGGAAACGCAGCGATAAATGAGTAAATTTAGCGGGTAACTCCCGCTAAATTTCTTTACTATTAAATTTCATTATTCAAAAATGCTGACATTGCAAAGCAAAATCTAAATTTTAAATTCAATGTTTATGATTAAATTTTATATTTAAATACAAAAGCAGATGTTTTTAAATTTACTTAAACGCCAAAAAGCTCATGAAATTTCCCCATTTAAATGTGCTCTCGACACGCTTAAAGCCAGCATTTAGGGCTAAGTTTCTATTTTCTTCTTCAGTGTATGGCACCAGCACATTTTCAAGCGCCTCTCTTTTTTGGGCGATCTCGTAGCGTGAGTAGCCTTGCGCCTGCTTGTAGTCCTCGTAAATTTCTATGACGCTTTTAGTGAGCTTTTTATCTTCAAAGATGATCTTTTCGCTAAACAAAAAGACGCCATTTTCATTTAGTCCGTTATAAATTTTTTGCACCAGATCAGCCCTTTTTGGCGGTCTGATAAACTGCAATGTGTAGTTTGCCAAAACTGCGTCAAAGCCCTCTAGCTCGCACTCTAAAATGTCATCTAAGATAAACTCTATATCAACCCCATAAGCTTTTGCCTTGTTTTTAGCGTTTGCAAGCATCGCCTCAGAGTTATCCACACCGCTTAGCACGAGGTCGTTTCTTAGGTTGTTTAGCAAAAGTAGGCTATTTGCCGTAGAGCAGCCAAGGTCGCATACGCTTGCCTCTTTTGGCAAAATTTTAGCCAGCAACTTTGCGTTTAAATTTGAGCTAACGTCGTAAAACGGCACCGAGCGCGAGATCATATCATCAAAAACGCTCGCCACAAAGTCATCAAATTCAAACTGCTTGCTTATAGGCTCTTTAAAAATTTCATCTCTCATATACCAGCTCCATATCCGTCAAAGTATCTCATCGTCTCTCCAAAAAAGAGATCGCACACGCCAACGCACTGTCTAGCCTCGTTTATATCGCGTTTTATCTGCTCTTTTAGCTCGCTTAGATTATTAAATTTCTTATTATCGCGCAAACGTTTTATGAAGCAAACAGCAACATGCTTTGTCACTTTTGGCGCGACCTCATCTAAGATGTGCGTCTCAACGCTAAAATTTCCATCCGTGCTAAGCCTGTTGCCTATAAAAGTGACCGAGCCATAGGTGTATGAGCCCATCCTCGTTCTTGTCGCGTAGACGCCTTCGCGCGGCAAAAGATAGCTTTTTATATCTAAATTTAGCGTGGCAACCAGCTCTTTTGCGCCGATGCCCTGCCCTTTTATCACGTTGCCCTCGATCGAGTACTCCCTGCCTATTAGCCTATTTGCCTCATCGATGTTACCTTGACGTATCAGCTCTCTGATGGATGAGCTATGTACGCCCATGCCGTCATAACAAACCTCATCAACGACTACCACCTCACCATCAAAAATTCTTTTCAGATCGTGCTTGTCCCACGCTCTATTTCTGCCAAATCTAAAATCAAATCCAACAACGATCTTTTTTAAATTTTTAAAATCCCGCTTTAAAAGTGCGATAAATTCCTCGCCGCTAAGCCCTTTTATACTCTCAAAATCATACAAAAAGCAAGGATAGTTTGAGTACTCAGCTCGCTTTAGCTTTGGCGTGATGTTTGCCTTATTTTTATCGATGACGACAAGTCCGCCAAACTCGCCAAGCTGTTTTAAAAGCTGCTTGTGCCCCCTGTGCACGCCGTCAAAGTGCCCGATCGCAACGGCAGTGATGTTATCTTTTGTTAAAAGCGTAGAAAAATTCGGCATTTCCTTCCTTTCCCTTGACCTCGCACTCTTTGCAAGCTATCAGTTCAAATTTCAAGCTACTTGCTAGCACTTCAAAGCGCTTCATCGCTAAATTTACAGCCTTAGCGTCGGTGACAACGCCTTTTTTGTTGCGTTTTACGCCAAGACCAACTTCAAACTGTGGCTTAAAAAGCATGATGATGAGCGAATTTGCGCTTGCTAGCTCGCAAATGGCAGGCAAAATTTCAGCCAAAGAGATAAAGCTCACGTCACAAGTTATGAGATCAAATTTATTTTGATGCGATTTTGCAAACTCTCTGACGTCAGTTTTTTCATAAATTTTCACTCGCTCATCGTTTCTTAGACTAGCATCTAGCTGATCAGTACCCACATCGACGCCAGTCACGCTCTTTACGCCACGCTCAAGTAAAATTTGCATAAAGCCGCCAGTTGAGCTGCCGATATCAAGTGCGTTTTTGCCAGCTAGGTCAAATTTCATCGCTTCCAAAAAGCTCTTTAGCTTCAAAGCGCCTCGCCCAACGTAAATTTCATCAAGCAGTGAAATTTTAGCCTCGCTAACCTCGCTTGAAACCTTGGTGCAAATTTCGCCGTTTGCTAGCACCTTGCCGCCCTTTATCAGCTCGCTCGCCTTGTTTCTACTTATATTTAAAACGCTCGCGACGTAGTTATCAAGCCTCAAGTTTTAGCCTCTCATATTCGCTCTCATCGATCACCAGCACGCCTAGCTCATTTGCTTTTTCTAGCTTGCTGCCAGCCTCCTCGCCAGCTAAGACGAAGTCCGTTTTTTTAGAGACTGAGCCAGATACTTTAGCGCCAAAACTCTCAAGCTCCGCCTTTATCTCGTCCCTTGGGCGACTTAGCGTGCCAGTTATAACGACCGTCTTGCCACTTAGCGCATTTGAGATGCTTTGCGTCTGCGTCACGCTTGGCTGCACGATCTGACTAAGAGCTAAAATTTCTGCTCTATTTACCTCGGCAAAGTCGGTTAAACTATTTGCCATCTCCGCGCCAAAGCCCTCAAGCGAGACAAGCTCCTCAAAGCTAGCATCAAGCCAGCCCAGCCCAAAACTACTTGCAAGCTTTTTAGCTGCCACTTCGCCGATGTGCTCGCAGCCAAGACCCGTGATAAAACGCGATAGCTCCGCACCTTTGCTAGCTTCGATCGCATTTAAAAGGTTATTTACCTTTTTCTCTTTAAAGCCCTCAAGCGTGATGAGATCATCAAATTTAAGGCCGTAGATATCCTTTATGCAAGCAATTAGCCCCTTGTCAAATAGCAAATTTACGATCGCATCGCCAAGGCCGTCTATATTTAGGCATTTTTTCGATGCGTAGTGGATTATCGAGCCCACTACTCTTGCCCTGCAGCTTAAATTTTGACACTTCACAAAAACACCCTCATCAAGCAGGTGCGAGCCACAAACTGGGCAAAATTTAGGCCTTTCAATCGCTTGCTCGCTGCCGTCTCGCCTATCTTTAAAGACCTTTGTGATCTTTGGTATCACATCTCCTGAGCGGATGATGCCGATGTAGTCATTTTTCATAACGCCAAGGCGCTTGATCTCGTCGAAGTTATGAAGGGTGGCTGATTTTACATTGGCTCCGTCGATATTTACCTCATCAAGCACACCAACAGGCGTCACCACGCCGCTTCTGCCAACCTGAAGTGCTACGTCTCTTAGCTTTGTCACCTTCTCAATGGCTGGAAATTTAAATGCCACCATAAATTTTGGAAATTTGACCGTGTAGCCTAGCTGCTCACAGCGCGCAAGGTCATTTACGCGTATCACCATGCCATCCATCATCACGCTTTTTGCCTCACGATTTGCCAAGAGCTCGTTATATGCGGCCTCAAGCTCATCTTTTTTTAAAATTTTGAAAAAATCATCTCTCTCAAAGCCAAGATCTCGCACAAATTTCATCACCTCGCTGTGATCTTTTAGCCCAAGGCTCTGCTCGCCCACGCCCCAAGGTATGAAAAGTAGTTTTCTTTTAGCAGTGACTGCGCTATCAAGCTGTCTAAGGCTTCCTGCGGCTGCGTTTCTAGGGTTTGAAAGTGGCGCCTCGCCATTTTTTGCGCGCTCTATATTTAGTAGCTCAAAGTCATCTTTTCTTATGACGACTTCGCCACGAATTTCAATGAGCCCTTTGTAGCTAATGCTCTTTGGCACCGAGCTAATGGTCCTTGCATTTTGCGTCACGTCCTCGCCTGTAACGCCATCTCCTCTGGTTATCGCCCTAACTAAAACACCATTTTCATATAGTAAATTTAGGCTCGCTCCGTCAAATTTTGGCTCAGCAACAAAGGTCAAATTCTCTTTATCGCCGCGCTTTAGCCACGCATCAAGCTCGTCAAGACTAAAGATATCCTCCATGCTCCACATGCGCTTTATGTGACTTGCCTTGCTAAAGCCCTCTTTTACGCCCCCACCCACTCGCTTAGTCGGCGAAAATAGCGAAATTTCACTTGGATTTACCCTCTCATATTCAAGCACCGCGTGATATAGCGCGTCATACTCCTCGTCGCTTGCAAGTGGCTCGTCCTCGTCGTAGTAGGCCTTTGCCCACGCATTTAGCGTATCTACCGCTCTTTCATACTCTTGTTTTGTCATTTTTGCTCCAAATTTACACCGCATTTTATCTTAAACATACTTTATAAATGATCCAAATTTAGCTCTCTGGCGTCACATAAATGGACATTTTTATAGACCTTTGCTATCTCATCTCTCGCCCTCATCAGCGCAAAGCCAAGCAAATTTTGCCCACGCCACTTCATAGGATTGTGCGCATTTTCATCATCAGCACTCATGCCTATGCCCCAAATTTTATCAACAGGGCTTGCCTCAACCAAAATTTTATCCTTTGTCGAGAGCAAAAACTCTCGCAGCTTGGCATTTTGGCTAAATTTTAAATAGCTCGCATTTAGCACGACGCCAAATTTAACCTCATCCCAGACCTTAGCGTCAAAGCCTCGCACCTGCCTGCCAAGCGCCTTCATCTGCGCTGGATCTTTGGCGGATAAAATTTGCTCTAAGGCCTCGTCATCACCAAAACACTCAGCCTTTTTAGCCATCATATATTGCTCGGCGCAAATGTAATGAACCTCGTCTTGCCAAAAGCTAGAGCTATACCACTGGCTTAGACAGCTTGCGCTTATGCCCGCACTCTTTTGATGGCCCCAAAAAAATAGAAATTTATCCGCCTTACCTGCGTTATAGCGCTTCTTAAGCCACTTTAACTCATATCTAGGCTCACGTTCCCAAAGGTCGGTGACAAATTCATCTTTGATAAAAAGCGTGCTTTCATCATCGCCAAGTCTCTCGTCCCAGTATCCACGCCACGTCGCAGGCTCAGCAAAGAGCTGCTGATACTCGATACGCTCATCTTGACTTAGCGTTTTTAGCCACTCATTAAATTTAAACTTATAATCCTCGCCGCAGCCCATCCTCCAGCCGATAGAAAAGGGGCTAATCTGAGGAAATTTGATCCAAGGCGGTGGAAGTAAATTTTTCATCTAGCCTCTTTTTAGCCAAGCGCCCTACCAAAGCGTGGCTTGGCTCATCGCCTCGTGCATATTAAAAAGCTGCTTGTGCTCGGCCACATCGTGCGTTCTTATGATCTGTGCACCGTTTTCAAAGGCTTTTAAGTGCAGATAAAGCGAGCCTGGCAAGCGCTCCTTAACCTCGCTTTTATAGTAGTGATTTATGACTGATTTGCGGCTAGCGCCAACTAGCAATGGGCAGCCAAATTTCAAAAAATGCTCCAAATGCTTAATAAGCAGTAAATTTTGCTCAGCCGTCTTACCAAAGCCGATGCCAACATCAAGCACTATCTTTTTAGCGCCAAGCTCCATTGCAAGGACAATCCTTTGCTCAAAAAAGTCTGAAATTTCGCCAATTAAGTCGTTGTATTTTGGCGCAATCTGCATGGTGGCAGGATCGCCTTGCATGTGCATCATGCAAAACTGCGCATCGTATCTTGCAGCAAGTGGGGCTAAATTTGCGTTTGCCGTGATGTCATTTATCATCTTAAAGCCGTGGTTTAGCGCAAATTCTAAGCAATACTCATCAAAGCTATCAAGGCTAAATTTCGCCTTTTCATGTAAATTTAGCCTATAAATTTCTTCAATGATATCTTTTATGCGCCTAAACTCCTCCTCGCGGCCGCAGTACTCGCTCCCTGGCCTTGAGCTAACGCCACCAAGATCGATGTAGTCCGCGCCTGCTTCGATCATCGCTTCTATTTTAGCTATGCCATTTTGCGTATTTATGCGGCTTTGCTCGTTAAAACTATCTTTATTTATATTTGCCACGCCCATTATAAGTGGCTTAGTAGGCTTTATAAATTTAGTCTCTAAAAAACCTGCAAGCTTTTTAAGCCCAAAGTCTTGCAGCTTCTCTTTTTTAGCTAGCTGTTTAAGCTGCGCGTTTGTCGCCATTAGCAAGGCTTTGTTTAGACTCTCTTTGCCTAAGATCGTATCATTATGCGTCACCAGCTCGGCGCCGACACTTAGGGCGTCTTGCTTTAGGATATTTGCCGCTGGGGTCTTTATCTCATCGATAAAGATAAAATTTATCTCGCTCTTTTCGTGCATGAGCTTCGCGCCAGCCGGACTTGGTGAGACGGCCTTGCAAATTTGATCAAAGTCGCTTTTGTTATTTATCTTATAAAATTTCAACGTCGTCCTTTCTCAAAGATAGTAAGCAAAAGTGGCGTTAAAATGGCGTGAGACTTCGCGTTTAGATCGGCAAGCTTGATGAGTGAGAAAAAATACTCCATCTCATCGCCGCTAAATTTATACCCACTATCAACCGCCTTTGTCACGATGGCTCCGACAAGCTCTTTTAGCTCGTTTTTGCCAAATTTTTGCGCCTGCTCCTCTGCTATCTTTTGGTCGATAAAGCTTGTTAGCTCTTTTAGGCTGAGCGATTTTAAATTTAGCTCCACACTCATTTTTGGCTTTTTGGTAAGCTTATTTTCTATGAGCATCCTCGATCTTATCGTTGGTAGAAGTAAATTTTTACTCTGCGTTACTATTATAAATTTGATGTTTCTTGGGGGCTCTTCGATAATCTTTAAAAGTGCGTTTTGAGCCTCGGTGCGAAAAGACTTCGCTTCGATAACTAAAATTTTCTCATCTTTTTCGGCGATGTAGGCTTCGGCGATGACCTCTTTTGCATTTTCTAGTAAAAAATCATCGCTTATAAAAAATCTTAGATTATTTACGCCAAACTCGGCTTCAAGCTTGGCTTTTAAATTTTCAAAATCGCTTGTTATGACGATTTTATTAAGCATTTAGAGCATCACCTTTGCAAAAAGCACGGCATCTATGCTCTTGTCAAAAAGTTTATATAAATTTAGAAGTTTGATGTCTAAGTTTTCATCGCTCGAGCTTAGCGTGAAGCTGTTTTGCGCCTGCTCGTCAAAGAGCCACATATAGCTGTTTTCATCAGTCTTGGCTAAATTTGCGCGCTTATCTATGCTCTTGCCGATGTAAAAAAAGATGTAGCCATTTGGAAAGGCAAGGCTTAGCATATCTTTTAAAAGCTGCTTTTGCTCGTTTGTCTCGATGCTATCAAAGGCTGGATAGAGCGATCTTAGGCTAAAAAATGGCAAAAATGGACGCTCGCTTTTTGTGCGGTTAATATTTCTTAAAAGATAGTTTTCAAACCACTCTCGCTCATCGTCGCAGATGACTATAAAAGCCTTGCTATCAAGCAAAAATTTAAGCCTAGATGCAAGCAAAGGCGTCCATTCGACGCGCTTCTCCTCCATCCAGCTCATATATCTTTCGCTTCTTATAGTCTCAAGCGTCCATTGGATAAAATCTTGCATTATTTATCTAACTTATACGCATCGTGAAGCACGCGAACTGCGAGCTCGCCATATTTTTGATCGACGATCATTGAAATTTTTATCTCACTTGTTGAGATCATTTGGATATTTATCCCCTCTTTTGCAAGCGTCTCAAATGCTAGACATGCTACGCCGCTGTGGCTCTTCATACCTACGCCGATAACTGAGACTTTCACGATCGCATCGTCATACTCGACATGTTTTGCAGCTGAGAGCTTTTGCATAGTCTCTTTTGCTAGCTCAAGCTCGTTTTGTGGCACTGTAAAGCCTAAATTTGTCGTGCCGTCGTGTCCTACGTTTTGGATGATCATATCTACATTTATATTTTTATGAGCTAGAGCTGTGAAAATTTCAGCTGCGATGCCAGGCTTATCGACTACGCCTCTTAAAGTTACTCTTGCTTGATTTTTATCTAGTGCTATACCGCTTACTAAAACCGCTTCCATATTATCTTCCTTTGCTATTAATGTACCTTCGTTGTGGTTAAAACTGCTTCTTGTGATTAGTTTGACATTTAGTTTTTTTGCTAGCTCGACTGAGCGATTTTGAAGCACTTTTGCCCCAGCAGAAGCAAGCTCAAGCATCTCGTCATAGCTTATCTTTTCTAGTTTTTTTGCCTTTTTTTCTATCCTTGGATCAGTCGTATAAACGCCATCAACGTCGGTAAAAATTTCACACAGATCAGCTTCAAGCGCACCAGCTAATGCAACCGCGCTAAGGTCACTTCCACCTCTGCCAAGAGTGGTGATATCGCCTTTGTCGTCTATGCCTTGAAAGCCTGCTACGACGACAATCCTGCCAGCTTTTAGCTCAGCTTTTAGCCTTGTTGTCTCTATCGTTTCTATCCTAGCTTTTGTATGCACATCATCAGTCATTATCCCAGCCATTGCGCCAGTTAGTCCTACGCACGCATAACCTTTTGCATTTAGTGCAATCGTCAAAAGTGCGGTGGTTACTTGCTCCCCAGAGCTTAAAAGCATATCAGTAGCAACGCCGTCTGGGTGCTTTGAGAAATACTCACTATATTCAACTAATTGATTTGTAACTCCACTCATCGCAGAAACTACGACCACAACGTCAGCGCCGCTGTTTTTAGTCTCTATGACCCTGTTTGCCACAGCTTCGATGCGCTCAAGCGTGCCTACGCTAGTTCCGCCAAATTTTTGAACGATTAACATCAAAAATATCCTTTCTCTTTAAAATAACTCAAAACTTTGTCATAAATAGGCTTTTTGAAGTGATTTATCCCCTCTAAAGCCTTGTTAATATCTACAAATTTATACTCGCTAAACTCTGGATGCTCGGTCTTTAAATTTATGCTCGCACCATTTTTTAGCCTAACCAAAAAGTACTTTTGCGTCTGCCCATCAAATGGGTAAAATCTCTTTGACGCATTTGCTGGAAAGTCGTAGCTAAGCCACTCAGGATACTCTTCTAAGAAGTCAAATTTATCAGTTCCGATCTCCTCTTTGAGCTCCCTTTTTAGTGCCTGCTTTGGACTTTCGCCTTCGTCTATGCCACCTTGAGGAAACTGCCAGATATCGTCCATATCAACCCTTTTTGCGACTAAAATTTCGCATTTAAAAGGGTAAGAGCTAGACAAAATGACAGCTGCTACATTTGGTCTATATTTTTTTTGCATGTCTTTTCCAAAAAATTTATTTGAGATGATAACGAAAAAGAGTTAAGAGATAGATAAATAAGAGTTAGCTTTTACGCCGTTTGTAATAAATCACACCTCCACTAAAAAGTAGCAAAACCACACTGCACGATGCTAGACAAAATATAAATTTACCAAGCTCACCAAAGATATATCCAGCGTGCAAATCAAGCATAAATTTATAAATTTCAAATGACTTTGGCATGGCATTTTTTGAAATTTGCTCGCTTTTAGTATCTACTAAAAGCCTAACACCATCTCTCTCATTAGCCCCCTTTGGCAAGTAAAAGAGCATAAATTTGATGCCACCGCTATTTGCTATAAAATTTAAAGCATCAAACTCGTCCCCAAATTTAGAAATGAAAATTTCATAAGCTTTTTTAAGGTTTGCCACCTTTTGCTCATCGCTTAAGCTAAAGCCATTTTTGTTTGTAAAATTTGGCTTTTTAAAGACCTTTTCTTCGCCACAAATTTGATTTATAACCTTAGCAAAGCTCTCATAAGAAAAGTAAAGCCCACTAATGCAAATCACGCTTAAAACGGCACCAAGATAGATGCCAAAAAGCCGTGTAGCGAATACAAAAATGCAAATTTCTTTGCTTTTAAATTTAGCTTAAAAGCCTCCCCCACCCTGCTTCTAAACCTCCAAAAATATATCGCCGCCCCACTTATCAAGATAAAAAGCAACGCAAGCGTAGAGAGTGCCACAAGCTCGCTTGCAAATTTACTCAAATTTTCATTTTTAAAAAGCGAAAGGGCTAAGTTTTTATGCAAATTTAAAACCAGCCCTATAAATTTCTCTGCGCTGTTTTTGCCAGAAATTTCTCCGGTATAAGGATCAACAAAAAACGACTCAAACTCGCCATTTTCACTGGTTCCGCTTATGACGTAAGCTTTGTTTGCCTCTGCTCTCATCTTTAGGTAGCTAAGATTAAAATTTGGCTCGCTTTTGCTAAAAATTTTTAAAATTTCATCTATCTCTAAAGGCTTTTTGCCAGCTACAACCTCATCTTTGCTAAAGATATCAATTATCTCATCGTGATACGAGATGATCGCTCCACTAATGCTAAGAACAAGAAGCGGCAAGGCAAAGATGAAAGCCAAGATGAGATGAAATTTTTTCAAAATTTTTATCATTTTAAAACTTTAGATTAAAGCCAAGCTCGATCTTTTGTCCGTCAGCTATCAAGATGTCGTATCTGCCAGATCTTGTCGTAAAGTACTCATTAAAGAGGTTATAAACGCTCAAATTTAGGCTGAAATTTTTAGTTACGTTGTAGTTTATGCCAAGATCGGCGATCACGTAAGGTCTGTGTCATCAGCATAGCTAAATGAGTTTTTAGTCCTACCATAATAATTTATCTGAGACCAGAAATTTAGCCATCTGTTTAGCTCGTAGTTCGCTCCAAATTTAAATGTATGAAGCGGATAGTTGTTTAAGCTTTTGCCGATCTCTGCTCCATCTTTTTGTTTTGATCTTGTATAAACATAGCTTTGATTTAGCCTAAGAGCGTTTGTTACCTGCCACTCATTTGTTAATTCAACTCCGTAAATTTCAGCTTTGCCGATATTTACACTCTCCCAAATACCATTTGGATAAATTTTGCCTTTATGTCTGCAAACACTGCCTCTTGAGCAGATAGGGCTATAGCTTAACATATCTTTAAAACTTGTGTAAAAGCCAGTTAGCGATGCTTCAAAGCCTTCATTGTTATTATAAACGCCGCCAAATTCATAGCTCACGCTTGTCTCTGGCTTAAGGCTGCTTCTGCCAAGCTGTGCTCCACGTCCTCCAGCAAATGGCAATGCAAGATCTTGCGTGCGTTGTTTGATGTCAGGCGTCGCGTATCCTGTGCTAACTCCGCCTTTTAGGGCAAAAAAGTCATTGAAGCTATAGATGCCATAAACTCTTGGTGAAACGTGCGAACCGTAGTTCTCGTCGTAGTTATAGCGAATGCCAGTGCTTAAGATAAAGTCTTTTGTAAGGTGATAATCATCCTCGCCGTAAAGCGAAATGTCATATCTTTTTACATTTGCAGCATCTGCGGTGGTTGCCTTTTCATCAAGCTTCTCTTTTTTGGCGTTTAGTCCTAAAGTAAAGGCGTTGTTATCAGTAAAATATGAACCTTTTGTATCAAAATTTAGTGTTTTTAGCGTCAAATTTTGTTGTGCGATCTCTTTTATTTTGCCGTAAGAGAGGTAGCTTTGAAGCAAGATATTATCAAGCCTTGCTTCGTGGCTTAAATTTATCACATCGCCTTTTATTCTCTCACTAGCAACTGAGTTAGTGCCAGTCGATAGTGTTTTGCCTTTAGTTCTTTTATACTTCACATCGCTTCTTGCAAGCTCAAGCGTGATGTCATTGTTTTCATTTGGCCTAAAAAAGAGCTTCGTGCCAAAATTTATATCTTTTTGCTCTCTGTTTGCGTATGAGATTTTATCCTCTGATTTGTTTAAATTTTTGCCATAAACTGAGATGCTTAAAAGATCGTCTATTAGCCCAGAGTGCAGATAGAGGCTGTTGTAAAACTCACCGCTTATATTTTTATTTCTAGCAAATTTATAGCTTGAGCCAAGATTTGCACTAAATTCATTACTAAACTCATCTGTTATGATGTTTATCACACCGCCCAGTGCGTCACTGCCATAAAGCGAGCTCATAGGACCTCGTATCACTTCGATACGGCTTATCGCACTTGCTGGCGGGATGAAACTATATGAGCCTCCAACACTTCTTAGCCCCTTATAAGCATTATCTCCTGGCACTGGCATGCCATTTACTAAAATTTTAGTAAATCTTGTAGAGAATCCGCGTATAGAAATTCCTCGTCTATTTGCCGCTTCGGGAGTCGCTCCAAAAAGGCTTGGCACGTCTTTTACCATGCTCTCAACGTCCTTGTGATTTCTCTTTTCTAGCGCATCTTGAGTGATGACGCTAAGCGTTGCAGGTGCGTCTTTTATGTTTTGCTCAAAGCCAGTTGCGCTCACTACTTTAACCTCTGGCAAGAGCTTATCTTCATTTGCAAAAAGCGGTAAATTTATAAAAACTGCCGCACAAATAGAAATTTTTAATAGACTTCTCACAAAAAACTCCTTATTAAAATTTAAATCACATTTTACTAAAATTAAATAATCGTTATCAATATCAGACATAACGCTAGAAGGATAAAATTTAACGCTCAAGGGATAAAATGATAAATTTAGATAAAAGATATGGCATAAGTAAAATCTCACAAAACAACAAGCGGATAAATGTAGAATTTTTCAAACAAAATAATGGCATCAGCTACCTAAAAAGCGAGATTTTATGCAATGAAATCATAAAAAGAGAGAGCCAGGGAGATAAAAAATATCTATTTTTGATGTTTAACGAAGCAAAAGATAATCTTTGCTTTAAGCTTGATAAAAAAGAGTATCTTTTAAGCAGGGATGAGTTTTGCATAGGGCTAGTAAATGATAGCTTAAAAGGCGTTTTTGAATATCAAAATAAATTTTATAAAACTAAAACCTTGCTTTTTGAAGAGCACTATGCAAATAAGCTTGAAATTTTTAGTGAGCTAAAATTTGAAGAGAAATTTGATCTTATAAAATACAAAAAAGATAAGGCTCAAATTTGCGTTTTAAACGAGCTTGAGACGACAAATTTATATGATGGTATGATGAGAGAGATCTTTATAGAGTCAAAAATTTTAGAGCTTATCTACAAGAGTAAAGCTTTAAAAGATGAGAAAATTTGCTTTAGCAGTGACGAAGAAAAAGTGCTTTTAAAGGCTAAGAAAATCTTACTTACTCGCATGCAAAATCCCCCAAGTATCAAGGAGCTAGCGCATCTTTGCGGCACTAATGACTTTTGGCTTAAGAAAAATTTTAAACTCTTTTTCAAAGATACGATCTATCAGCTTTTAGCAAAAGAGCGGCTAAAGCTTGCATTTGCTCTTTTAAAGCAAAATGATATCAGCATAAAAGAGGCTGCTAGTATCGTTGGCTACACAAATGCAGCGCACTTTGCAAAAATTTTTAAAGGCGCTTTTGGCTTTTTACCAAGCGAGCTGATAAGGCAAAAAAGCTACTTTTAAACTGCTCTAAATGCCAAATTTCTTATAATCGCCAAAATTTAAAAAAGAGAGAAATTTGCAAGTTTATATCCACGTGCCATTTTGTGAAAGCAAGTGTCCATACTGTGCCTTTGGCTCAAGCGATGACGAATTTAAGAAGGTTAGCGACTATTTTAAAGCGCTTTGCCTTGATCTAAATTTCCAGCTAAAAAGCCAAAATGTAAAAGAAATTTCTACTATCTTTTTTGGTGGCGGCACACCAAGCGCGGTAAATGCCAAATTTTATGATGAAATTTTTAGCATTTTAGCTCCACTTTGCACGCCCAAAACCGAGATCACCTTTGAGGCAAATCCAAATTCCGCAAATTTAGCCTGGCTAAAGCATGTAAAAAATTTAGGCGCAAACCGCATCAGCTTTGGTGCGCAAAGCTTTTTTGAAGATAAGCTTAAATTTCTAGGACGCATCCACAGCAGTGAGCAAATTTTTAAAGCGGTTGAAAATGCCCATGTAGCTGGCTTTAAGAGCATAAATTTAGACCTCATCTATGACACTAAATTTGATACCAAAAAGCGCCTTTTGGCTGAGGTTGAAAATCTAAAAAATCTTGCTATCACGCATCTAAGTGCCTACTCGCTCACACTTGAAGAAAACACCCCATTTGCTGGCAAAAAAAGCTATAAAAAGGATAGCGACACTTTGGCTAAATTTATGATAGAGCAGACCCAGCGAGCTGGCTTTAGGCAGTATGAAATTTCAAATTTCGGAGAAATTTGCAAGCATAATCTTGGCTACTGGCAGGGCAAAAACTACCTTGGCGTGGGGGCTTTTAGCGTGGGCTTTGTAAATGGCACTAGATACTACGCAAAAAGTAGCATAGACGCCTATATCACGCAGCCAACGCATAGAGAAAGAGAAATTTTAAGCCAAAGCGAACTAGCAAGAGAGCATATATTTTTAGGGCTTAGAAGCATCGTTGGCGTGGATGCTGGGCGCTTAAATGAGACACAGAAAAAAAGAGCAAATTTACTTGTAGAAAATGAAAAACTACTCTTTAAAAATGGCAAATTTTACAACCCAAATTTCTTATTAAGCGACGAGATCGCACTCTTTATCGAGGGCTAAATTTATAAAAATTTGAGCAAAGTCAAGATAAAATACAAAGCTTAAATAAAATTTAACAGAGGCAAAAATGTTTGGAATGAGTTTTTCTGAGATCTTGGTCATAGCCGTGATCGCCGTGCTAGTTTTGGGCCCTGACAAGCTGCCAAGCGCTATGGTGCAGATCGCCAAATTTCTAAAGATGTTTAAAAAAGGCATAAACGACGCAAAATCAACTTTTGATCAAGAGATGAAGATAGCAGAGCTAAAAGAGGACGCTCAAAAGTACAAAGAGAGCATAACCCAAAGCGCTCAAAGCGTGCGAAAAAAGCTCACTTTTGAAGAGCTTGACGAGATCAAAAAAAGCGCAAACGACGTCACTGAGAGCATACAAAACGTCGTAAGCGACACGAAAAAAACGGTAGAAAATATACAAAATCCAACAAATTTAGTTAAAGATGCGATCTTAAACGATAAAAAAGAGGCGTGATGTTTGAAGAGCTAAGACCCCATTTGATCGAACTTAGAAAGAGGCTTTTTATAAGCATAGTAAGCGTTTTTGTCTGTTTTGGCATCTGTTTTACATTTTGGAATCCACTGCTTGCATGGATGAGCGAGCCGCTAAAGCAGGTCTTGCCAGCTGGCTCAAATATCATCTTCACACAGATCCAAGAGCCATTTTTCACAGCGATGAAGGTCGCCTTTTTTGCTGGTTTGGTGCTTGCTTTGCCTATCATTTTTTGGCAGTTTTGGCTATTTGTCGCACCTGGACTTTACGATAATGAAAAAAAATATGTGATCCCATTTGTCCTCTCTGCTTCATTTATGTTTGCGTGTGGGGCGGCGTTTTGCTACTACGTGGTCATCCCGCTTGGCTTTACATTTTTGGTAAATTTTGGCGGTCAGCTCTTTACGGCACTGCCAAGTATCGGCGAGTACGTGGGCTTTTTTACAAAGCTACTAATCGGCTTTGGAATTTCATTTGAGCTGCCAGTCATTACATTTTTCTTAGCAAAGATCGGCCTTGTCGATGACAAGATGCTAAAAGACTACTTCAGATACGCGGTAGTCGTCATCTTCATCTTCGCAGCCATCGTCACACCGCCAGATGTTATAAGTCAAATTTTAATGGCACTGCCACTCATCGGACTTTATGGAATTTCTATCATCGTAGCCAAAAGAGCTGGCAAAAGCGACGATGATGATGAAGAAGATAGCGACACTAACAGCGACGCAGGCGATGAGTGATATAAACGATATCTCAAGCTACGACTACTTTTTACCTAACGAGCTCATCGCAAAAGAGCCGGTTTTGCCCAAAGAAGAGGCGAGACTGCTTGTTTATCTTAAAAAAACAAAAGAGATAAAGCACTATAAATTTAAAGATCTAGCCAGCCTCATCCCAGAGGACGCGGCGGTCATTTTTAACAATACAAAGGTGGTTAAAGCCCGCATTTTAGGGCACAAACAAAGTGGCGGCGCATGCGAAGTGATGCTAAATCAACCGCTTAATGATAATAAATTTAGCGTCTATATAAGAGGCAGAGTAAGTGTTGGTAGCGTTTTAAATTTCGCTGATAGCATAAAGGTAAATGTGCTTGATCTAAATGATGATGGCTCAAGGGTGGTAAATTTCACCAAAGATGGCGTTATTTTAGATACGGCGCGACTTTTTAGCGAGCTAGAAAAGATCGGTCACGTCCCACTCCCTCCATATATCAAAAGGGCTGATACAAAGGACGATGAGAGCTGGTATCAGAGCATATTTGCCAAAAATAGCGGCGCAGTTGCGGCTCCGACAGCTAGCCTGCACTTTAGCGAGCAGATGCTAGAGCAGATAAAGGCAAAGCACGAGGTCGCCTACATCACGCTTCACGTGGGCGCTGGGACATTTAAGGGCGTGGAGTGCCAAAACATAAATGACCATAAAATGCACTCTGAGTTTTATGAGCTAAGCAAAAAAGCTCAAGAGATCATAAACTCAGATAAGCCCATCCTTGGCGTTGGCACGACGGTTACTAGATGCGTTGAAGAGTTTGCTAGAAGCAAGCAGCCAAGCGGCTTTTGCAAGCTATTTTTAAATCTAAACAATAGACCTATCAGACAAAACTACCTTTTAACAAATTTTCACCTACCAAAATCAACGCTGATCATGCTAGTTACTAGCTTCATAGGGCTTAAAGAGACGATGAGGATTTACGAAACGGCGGTTAGTGAAAAGTATAGATTTTACTCTTATGGCGATGGGATGCTTGTGATATGAAAAATGTCGATTTTGTCGCGCAAATGGAGCTTTTTTTAGAGGCACTTTTTAAGGACGCAGCGGCTGGAAAGAACGCCATCGTCTTTAACTACAACCCAAACTATCCACGCTATCTAAGCTTTGAAGCACACAAGCTAATAGGCGCGATCAAAAATTTAAGCAAATTTTACCTAAATAGCGTTAGCAACTCAAAATTACTCATATCCTTTACTCTAGTAAGCTATAGCCTAAGTTTGGTGCATTTTGACATACATATAAGATGTACTTCATGCCCGCAAAAGCCAAATGAGAAGCTAGTAAAAGAAGCTGGCGAGCTATTAAAAGAGCTAAATGCCAAGAT
The DNA here is from genome assembly GCF_002913765.1 of Campylobacter concisus. GTDB lineage: Bacteria > Campylobacterota > Campylobacteria > Campylobacterales > Campylobacteraceae > Campylobacter_A > Campylobacter_A concisus_BB. The sequence continues at coordinate 26,751 of NZ_PPCH01000007.1, forward strand.
GAGCAAAGCAGAGGACGGCTTTAATATAAGCATAAGCGTACCACTACCAAAAAGTGGGACATTTAAAAGGCAAAGCGTCGAGATAGCAAGCCTTCTAGGCAAAAATGCGATAATAGCTTGCGATGATGAAAATTTATTTTTAACGCTCAGTCATGAGCTAAGCTTTACGGGGCTAAAGCTCAGCAAACAAAAGAGCTTTGAGAGTTTAAATTTACACATAAAAGATGCCATTTTTAAGCCAGACATCATCTTCGTGCAAAAGGAGTATCTAAGCGACAAAGCAAGGCTTGATGAGATGCTAACTTATCAAAAGCTTAAGAATTTCTACATCGTCATCATCAGCAAGGATGAAGCCAAAAGCATTAAAAGCGAGAAGATGACTACGCTTAGGCAGCCATTTACTAGCGATAGCTTGCACGAGACTTTGGGGATAGTGGCTAGAAATTTATAAAATTTTTAGATATCTCTTTAAGATGATAGTGGCTGAGACGCTATCGAGCCTGCCATCTCGCTTTGTGTTTGTGTAAATTTCACTTGCCTCGCTGCTACTAAAGGCCTCGTCTTGATAGACGATATTAGCCTGCACGTCAAGAAGCGAGACAAAGTGCTCTATGCGCCTTCTCATCTCATCCTCGCTACTACCACCGATCGGCATGCCCACCACTAGCGTGTTTGGAGCGTATTCATTTACTTTTTGGCTCACATCTCTTGCGGCTTGGTTTCTGTTTTTTCTGAGAACTGGCTCAAGAGGCGTCACGACCTCTCCAAAGCCAAAAGCAAGCCCTATGCGCTTTAGTCCAACATCGATCGCCATAAATTTCTCTCTCATAGCGCGCTTATTACTCTTAAATTTGAAATTTCAACTAGCCCGTCAAGCTCATACTCATAGATGATCTCGCCAAATTTAGCCAATGCTTCATCAAGGCTAACGCCATTTTTACAAAATTTCAAGATCTCATCATCAACTTTTTCTTGCACTTTTACCTCGCCAAAAAGTGAGGCAAATTTAACGTAATCATCGATAAGCTCGGCCTTTTTGCTAGCCAGTAAGGCATTTGTCCCACTACTCTCATTTATGCGCTGAGGCAGGACAAAGAGAGGGATTTTAAGCTCATTTGCAAGCCTCGCACTTTGCATCGAGCCACTTCTTAGATCAGCTTGTGCGACCACAAGAGCTTGCGCAAGCCCCACAACTATGCGGTTTCTCTCTAAAAATCTATAAGCGATCGGTGGCTCGCCCTCGTCATACTCACTTAGAGCCAAGCCTTTTTCATAAATTTCTCTTATCGCTGCTTTATTTTGCGCTGGATAGATGATGTCAAGTCCATTTGCAAAAACGCCGATAGTTCGTGGCATGGCAGCCTTGTGCGCCGTGATATCCACGCCGATAGCCCCACCACTTACCACGCAGACATTTGCGCTTTTTAGTGCTGCGCAAAGTGCCGTGACACACTCTTTTGTATAAACGCTTGCCTTTCTTGAGCCAACAACTGCAACTTTTGGCATGCTAAGAAGCGAAGTGTCGCCTATGAAATTTAGCTTTTTTGGGGGATTTTTTAGCCTATTTAGCGCCTCTGGGATGATTTCAAGCTTCATAAAATATCTTTTAGATAAACAACTTCTACATCTTTTAAGATGTTGTTTTTACTAGCTTTTATCACTGCGATCGTATTTTTCTTTGGATGTCCGATGGCGATCGCGTAACCTCTTTTTTTGGCTAAATTTACAGCAGCTACAAGCTCTCGCCTAACCGCACTAGCCGATGGATCATCATCTAAAAATATATCTCTTGAAATGTAAGGCTGATTATACTTTTTCGCAGCCCTTGCCACCGCAGTTTGAGCGATAGTTTTGCTATCAACGAAGATAAAACCCTGCTCTATCAGTGCTTTATAAGCCTTGTCCATCGCGTCATAATCACTGGTAAATCGTGATCCAGTGTGATTGTTTGTATATTTTGCACGCGGGAAGTCTTTGCGTATCTTTTTTATCTTCTCAAGCATACTCTCAAAGCTCTCATTTACTGTGAGCGTGCCTATCTCTGGACTATCAAAGTGCTTTGCTTGCATCGGCAGATGTATCATATAAAACTCAAACGACCTAGCGATGTTTGGCGTATCTGGATGGGTTTTTGTCGCTGGGAAAATGGACGGCGTTATCTTTAGACCGATTGATTTTACCATGCTAGCGTGCTCAAATGTCGCCACATCATCGATTATTAGCACTAGCTTAGCACGCCCTTTTACACTGCTATTTGGAGTAAATGGCACAACTGCAAAGTCATCTTTTTTCGCGCTCTCTTTTTGCGGTTTTTCGCTATAAATTTGCTTCTTATCTTTTTTGCTAGGCTCAACCTCACTTTTTTTAGTAGGCTCTGGTTTTAAAATTTCACTATGCTTTAAATTTTCTTTTACGCTTAAATTTGCTTCAGCGCTTTTGTTTTGCTCTGTTTTTGTCTCTGTTTTGCCTGCATAAAATGGCTCTATTACTTGCTCAACCTTTAATTCTGGCTTTTCTTCACTCTTTGTTTCAGAGCTTGCATCTACGCTACTTTGCATATTTTTATATAAATTTGCAAGTAGATTTTTCGTATCGTTTTGCTCTTTTTTTGGCTCTTCTTTTTTAGTTTCTACTTTTACTTCAGTTTTTATCTCAGGAGTTATCTTTTTTTGCTCTTTTGGCTCAGTTTTTGGCTTTAGAGCAAGTTCGCTTTTATGTTTAGGGTCGGTAAAAATTTTACTTAAATTTTCATCTTCATCAAATTTTAGAGGATATTTTCTCTTCTCATACTCTTGTTTTTTATCTTTGCTAGCGACTTTTTGCTCAGCTTTTTTTGAAATTTGCTTCTCGCTTTTTGGCTCATTTACTTTGCTTATCTGCTCAACATCTTTGTTTTTGATGCTAAGAGCTGCGATGAGTGCTACTATCAAAATAGCAGCGATGACGCCGATACCAAAGAAAATTTTATTATGAGAGCGACCTGCACTCTTTTTTGCAGGACGCTTCTTTGTAGTCTTTTTTTCGCTCAAGGCTTAGTTTTTGCTTTGATCTATAAGTTTGCCGTTAGTTATCCAAGGCATCATTGCGCGAAGTTTTTTGCCAGTTTTATTTAGCAAGCTTCTCTCAGCTATACCGCGCTCAGCGTTCATTCTAACATATCCTGCTTTTCTCTCTAGGATGAAGTCTTTTGCAAATTTACCATTTTGAATTTCTCTTAAAACTTCTTTCATAGCCTTTCTACTCTCTTCGCCAACTACCCTTATGCCACTTACGTAGTCGCCGTATTCAGCTGTGTTTGAGATAGAGTAGCGCATATCAGCCATGCCGCCTTGATACATTAGATCAACGATCAGTTTTAGCTCGTGCAAGCACTCAAAATACGCCATCTCAGGCTCATATCCAGCCTCTACAAGCGTATCAAATCCAGCATTTACAAGTGCGCAAAGACCACCGCAAAGCACAGCTTGCTCGCCAAATAAATCTGTTTCAGTTTCATCTTTAAATGTTGTCTCAATGATGCCAGTTCTACCGCCGCCTATACCGCAAGCATAGCTTAGAGCGATCTCTTTTGCCTTTCCACTTGCATTTTGCTCAACAGCGATAAGATCAGGTATGCCGCCACCTCTTACAAATTCGCTTCTAACTGTGTGTCCTGGGGCTTTTGGAGCGATCATAATGACGTCTATGTTTGCTGGAGCTTTGATCTGTCCAAAATGAACATTAAAACCATGTCCAAATGCGATAGCAGCGTGATCTTTTAAATTTGGCTCGATCTCGTTTTTATAAATTTCAGCTTGAAGCTCATCTGGTGTTAGGATCATGATCACATCAGCGCCTTTTGTAGCTTCGCTAACTGTTTTTACTTCAAAGCCTTTAGCCTCAGCTTTTGCCCAGCTTTTGCCGCCTTTTGCAAGACCGATTACGACGCTTACACCATTGTCTCTTAAATTTTCAGCGTGTGCGTGACCTTGTGAGCCAAAGCCAATAATCGCTACTTTTTTACTCTGAATAAGGCTTAAATCACAGTCTTTATCATAATAAACATTTATAGCCATTGTTTCTCCTATTGTTAAAATTTGGCGAAATTATACATTTTAGCAACAAAAACGTTGCTGAAAAAGAGCAAAAAAGTATCTTTAAGTTTTATGCTGCAGCTTTTTGCTATAATGTGACAAAATTTTTAACCAAAAGAGTCACTTTACATGAATGAATCAATTTTTAAAAAAATCAAAGCGCTTCCGCCACTAGACGACACTGTCATACAGATCCAGCGCCTACATGCTGACGAAAATAGCTCGATAAATGATCTCACAAAAGTGGTCGAAAAAGACCCTATGCTAACAGCAAATATCTTACGTTCAGCAAACTCACCACTTTACGGTTTTTCTCAAGAGATCACAACTATCGCAAGAGCCATTTCACTTTTTGGCATGGCTACTATCCGCGGTTTTGCGCTATCAAGTGCTATTAAAAAGACCTTTTCTATAAATTTAGAGCCGTATGACATTACCGCACAAGATTTTTTAAATATCTCAATCATGCAAAATGCTTTGATGTACCACTGGTACTCAAAGATAAAACCTAAAAATCTAGAAATTCTCTCTCCTGCTTCATTTATGCTTGAAGTTGGCAAGATAGTTTTAGCACATGAGCTCACAGAAAATAACCAAGTTGCCGAGTTTAAAACAAAGTTAAAACAAATTTCATCTACCTATGATCTTGCGCTTTTAGAGTCTGAAATTTTAGACATCACAAACGAAGAGGTTACAGCTAAAATTTTTGAGCAGTGGAATTTAGAGATCGAGCTTGGAAATTCTATCCTCTACTCAAACACTCCAGAAGAAGCACCTGATCATATAAAAGAGTACGCAAGAGCACTAAAAGTAGTAAAAACAGCGGTTAATATCTTTAACCAGCTTGATGATGTGAGCGTAAATAACGCAACACTTCTTATAAACGAATATGGCTTTGAGAGAGATACATTTTTAATGGCTGTTAGCAAAGTCAAAGACAATTTGTGAAAGAATTTTTAACATCACTTCTCGTTGGCATCAAAGAAAAAGAGATATCAAACGAAGATAAAGAGATCTTACGTAATCTCCTAAACCTTGGTGCCGTAAGCTTACATAAAGATAAATTTTACCTAAACAACGGCTATGTCTGCGGCAAGCTAGACATCAGCCAAAACGCGACTGGCTTTATCATGCCATTTGACAAGCGCTTCAAACAAGATATCATCGTCGAAAATAAAAATTTAAACAACTCTCACCTTGGCGATATCGTGTTAGCAAAGCTTTTGCCGCTTAAGAAAAAACGCCAAAGCGCTAAGATAGTGATGAGTCTAAAGCTTGCAAATGAGACAAGCGTGGTCTATACAAAACGCTTTGGGGCGGCAATTTTAGGGGTAAATTTAAAAACAGGGCTAAGCACAACCCTAAAGGCAACTCAAAAAAGCCTAAAGATGCTCCCGCTTGGGACGCTACTAAAGATAAACAACCTAAACAACGAAATAGTCGAGGTTTTAGGAAATTTAGAAGATCCGCTAAGCGATGAGAAAATTTCGCTTGCTATTTATAATAAAAATGATAAATTTAGCGAGGCTTGCGAGCTTGAAGCAAAGGCATTTGGCGATGAAGTCGATGCTAGCATGTATCCAAACAGGGTTGATCTAAGAAATTTAGAGTTTTGCACGATCGATCCAGTCGATGCCAAAGACTTTGACGATGCCATATATTTTGATGAAAAAAAGCGTGAAATTTATGTTGCAATCGCCGATGTAAGCGAGTATGTGACCGCGTATAGCGCCATTGATAGCGAGGCTAAAAAAAGAGGCTTTTCTATCTACTTCCCGCACATTTCAGTGCCGATGTTGCCACGAGCGCTTAGTGAAAATATCTGCTCACTAAAGCCAGACGTACCGCGCCTTGCATTTTGTTTTAAAATTTCACTCAATGCAAACAACGAGGTAAAAAAAGAGGAGCTTTTTGAAGCTATCATCCTTTCAAAAAGGCGCTTTAACTACGATGAGATCGATGAAATTTTAGAAGGCAAAAGAGAGTGTGAAATTTCATGGATCAAGCCACTTTTTAAACTCACCACAAAGCTTCGCAAAAAAAGGCTTTTGCACGCATTTGACTTTAGGACAAAAGAGCTTAGAATGAGCCTTGATGAAGAGGGTCAAATTTCACAAACTAGGTTTGAAAGCGACTCCGACTCGCACAGACTTGTTGAGGACTGCATGCTTTTAGCAAACAAAGCTGCTGCAAAGCTCATCACAAAGGGCGTTTTTAGAAACCACGCATCGCCTGATTTTAAAAAGATAGATACCTTGCTTGAGGACTTGCAGCTTTTGGGGCTTGACTTTACCTACGAGAGTGACCTTGCAAATTTGATAAGAAAGATCCAAGCAAAGGCCGATGAAATGGGCAACCGTGAGGAGATAGACAAGCTCATCATCAAGTCTCAAAAAAAGGCTGAATACTCAAGCGAAAATTTGGGCCACTTTGGGCTTGGATTTGATAGATACACGCACTTTACAAGCCCTATTAGACGCTATTCTGATCTTATTTTACACAGACTTTTAAAGGCTAAAATTTCAAAAGATGATAAGCTTTATAATTTCTTACTTTTAAACATCCAAAGCACATGTGCAACCTTAAGCGAGCTTGAAAGAGAGGCCGACAAGGTGGCCTACGACTTTATGGATAGGAAATTTGCACGCTGGGCAGCCGCAAATATCGGCAAAGATGTGCGCTGCTACGTGAGCGAAAACCAAAATGTTTTGGTCGCTAAGCTTGATGATTACTTTGTTGGAGCTAGGATTTTCATCACTGGATACAGCGCAAATTTACTTCAAAAGCTTGTCGTAAAGATCACAGAGGCTGACATCGCGAGCGCTAAAATTTTTGCAAAAGTGGCAAGAAAGATCGATGTATAGAAAGGATTTGGAGCTAAATTTAGCAAATGCAAATTTAAGCAACTACTTCTTGCTTTTTGGCGCGGACGAGTTTCAGATCGAGCTTTTTGGCAAGGAAATTTTGAGCTTTTATGCAAGCGAAGATGCAAATTTATTAAGCCTTTATTTTGACGAATACAACTACGCGCAAGCTAGCTCTCACCTAAGCGAGCAGTCGCTTTTTGGCGGCAAAAATATCCTCTATATAAAAAGCGACAAAAAGATCCCAGCAAAAGAGCTAAAAGAGCTCATCTCACTTTGTTCAAAGAGCCAGGACAACTACTTTTTATTTGAGCTTTATGAGGCCGATATGAAGCTAGTTTTTGATACGCAAAAGGCATTTGGGACAAATTTTGCTAGATTTTTTAAGCCCTCAAACCCAGATGAAGCTATAAATTTACTAGCCAAAAGCTCAGCTAAGATAGGCCTAAACATAACCAAAAACGCACTTTATGAGCTTTACTTTACGCATAATGAAAATTTATACCTTGCAGCAAGCGAGCTAACAAAACTAAAGAGCCTAAACACTCACATCGAACAAGATGATGTAAAAAGGCTTGTTTTTGGACTTGGCGGGATAAATTTTGATGACTTTTTCAATAAATTTATGGCTCTAAAAGATATAAAAAACGACTTTTTTACCTACTTAGAAGATCCAAATTTTAATGAAATTTTACTTCTAAACTCACTTTATAAGGCATTTTTTAGGCTGTTTAAAATTTACTCTTATATCAAGATAAATGGCCGCTTAAATTTAGATGAAGCGATCGGCTATCAGCCGCCTGTAAATGTGGCAAATTTACTAAAAGCAAATAGCTTAAAGCTAAGTTTAAATGCCTATTTAGAGATCTTTAAAACGCTAAATTTAGCCGAGCTAGAGCTAAAAACAAATACAAAAATGGATAAAGAAATTTTCGTTTTATCAACCATTTTAAATCTGCAGCACCTAATATCAACAGCAAATATTAAGTAAATTTAAGCTAAAATCCACCCTTGCTTAATGCAAAATCCTTGCTCACAAAGTGAGCTAAATATCCATAAGGAGAAAAAATGAAACATTACGAGCTTTTATTTATTCTTAAGCCGACATTGACGGAAGAGGAAGTTAAAGCTAAGGTTGATTTCGTAAAAGAAGTCATAACAAAAAACGGCGGCGAGATCGCTACTGTCGTTGAGATGGGCACTAGAAAGCTAGCTTATACCATCAAAAAATATGAGCGTGGAACATATTTTGTTATCTACTACAAAGCTCCACCAGCACTTCTTGCAGAGCTTACAAGAAACGTAAGGATCACAGAAGATATCATAAGATTTTTAAGCGTTAAATATGAAAACAAACGCGAAATCGCAGCTTGGGAAAGACTTTGCAAAGGTATCAAGCAAACTATAAAAAAAGAACCTCGCGAGCCAAGAGCACCACGCGAGCCAAGAGCTGAAAAAGTAGACGAGCAAACATTTACAGAAGAATAATCAAGGATAAAAAATGTTCAATAAAGTAGTATTAGTTGGAAATTTAACCAGAGATATAGAGCTTAGATATACTACTAGCGGCGTTGCCATAGGAAATTCTAGTATAGCTGTGACACGCAAAATCACCTCAAATGGGGAAAGAAGAGATGAGACTTGCTTTATTGATATATCATTTTTTGGCAAGAGTGCAGAGATAGCAAACCAATATCTCAACAAGGGATCGAAGCTGCTTATCGAAGGAAGACTCAAATTTGATCAGTGGACCGACAATAACGGACAAAATCGCTCAAAACACTCTATCGCCGTTGAGAGCATGGAGATGCTTGGCTCAAATAACCAAACGCAACAAGGCGGATACTCTATGAATAGCCAAAATAGCGGTGGTTACGGACAACAAGGCGGATATCAAAATAACCAATATAACCGCCAACAAGAAACTAGACCACAAGCTGCACCGCAAAGAAAGCAAGAGAGTTATTCAGAAGTTCCTGATATAGACGTTGATGCTGATAGCTTCAACAATGAAGAAATACCGTTTTAATTTTAAAGGATAAAAAATGGCAGAAAAAAGAAAATATTCACGCAAATATTGCAAATTTACAGAAGCAAAGATTGATTTTATAGACTACAAAGATACTTCACTTTTGAAGTATTGCTTGTCAGAGAGATTTAAAATCATGCCAAGACGCCTAACTGGCACATCAAAAAGATACCAAGAGATGGTAGAAAAAGCGATCAAGAGAGCTCGCCACGCAGCTATCATACCTTACATAGTTGATCGCAAAGACGTAGCTTCAAATCCTTTTGAAGGTCTATAATCCATAAATTTTAGCCCTATTTTGGGCTAAAATTTCTAAAACTGCTTTTAATTACTTCATTACAAATTTAAATATTCATTTTAATTAATATCAAAATTAAGAATACATGTCACCCATAAGATAGCTAATCATTAATTATATTTTTTATCTTTCAAGAACTATTTCACGTTTTGCGAGCAAACAAATACATACAGACATATTTAGTATTTTTTTAGTGATAGAATTTATTGTTTTTTATCTTTCTCAGTCTGGACTTTATCTAGCTTTATATATCCCATTTCAACTAGCTTGTTATAAATTTGAGAGATTTTTGGTCCAGCAGCGCTACCGCCGTGACCGCCGTGCTCGACAACCATCGTTATGACATATTGTGGGTCCTCAAAAGGCGCATAGGTCGTCATCCACGCGTGAGATCTTTGCAGATACGCCATATCCTCCTCTTTCATACGTTTCTTTTCAGTTTGCGAGATGCCAACGACCTGAGCTGTTCCAGTCTTTGCCGCAACCTTTACGAGGCTTCCCACAAAGTGCCTATTTGCCGTGCCTCTTGGGTGATTTGCCACCTCATACATCGCATGCCTTATGGCAGGTAGCTGTGACTTCTCAAACGGCGTAAAAGCATCATCTGTTGGCGTAAAATCAACATCCTTACCATCGATGCTCTTTAAAAAATGTGGCGTCACATTTAGCCCAGTTGCAAGGCCTGCTGTGTATTTAGCCACCTGCATAGGCGTGACTAGAAAATTTCCCTGTCCGATAGAGGTGATGAGCGTTTCGCCTTGAAACCACGCCTTGCCATACTTCCTCATCTTCCACTCCCTGCTTGGCAGCGTCCCCACAAATTCATTTGGCAAATCAACCTCTGTTTTTCTACCAAAGCCCATGCGCTCAAGTATCGGCACAATGGCGTCTATGCCGATCTTTTGACTACCCTTGTAAAAATAGTCATCGCAACTCTCTCTAATGGCCGTGTTCATATTAACTGTGCCATGACCATGCGAGTTCCAGCAGCGAAATTTACGCCCTCCAAGCTCATACGAGCCACTGCAAAAAAAGCTATCATATTTGCTCATGCCATTGTCCAAAAAAGCAAGCGCCATACCCATTTTTACGACAGATCCTGGCGGATAGAGGCCGTTTATCAGCTTATTTGTAAATGGGTGATCGACGTTTTTTACAAGTTCTTCCCACTCAGCCTGAGAAATTCCAAGCACAAAAGGATTTAGATCATACTCAGGAAAGCTTCCTGCTGCGATGATGGCGCCATCTTTTAAGCTCATAACTATGACGCTTCCTGCATCCTTACCAAAGACGTCAGCGACAAACTGCTGAAGCTCAAGATCGACGGCAAGCTTTATGTTTTGACTTTGTGGCGCTTGATAGCTCACCTGCTCGATCTCCTCATTTAGCGCATTTACCTTGATCTTTTTAAAACCTTGAATTCCTTGCAAGATAGGGTTATAAAAGCGCTCAACACCGCTTCTACCGATATAGTTTGTAAGCTTTGTCAAAGGGTCGTTTTCCATATCTTTTTGGTTTGCCCTGCCGACGTAGCCGATGATGTGAGAAGCTAGGTCGTTGTATGGATAGTGGCGTTTTGATGCGGGTCTTATCTCTAAATTTTCACGCAGAGAAAGAGGCGCAAAAAATGGCAAAAATTTATCATAATCAACAAATTCGACCACGTTTATGAAGTCTTGGTTATAGGCTGAGTCGTTTTTTATATATTCATTTTTAAGCTTGGTGACATTTAGATCGCCAAATAGCGAGCCAATATAGGCTAGCTCATCGTCTAAAATTTTTACCTTTTTGTTTGCGCTAAGGTGTGGCTTTACATAGATAGAAAAGCCAAGGCGATTGACCGCCATAGGCTTGTCATGTGCATCAAAGATGATGCCTCTAACTGGCGGGATGTAGATAGTTTTTATCGCATTTTGCTCGGCGATCTCGTTGTAGTAGGTGTTTGAATTGACACTTAGGTGGTAAATCCGACCCAAAAGCATGATCCAAAAAAGAGCGATCACGCCAAAAACGATACGCATCCTCATAGCACTTTGTCCCTAAAAAGCACGATAGCAAGCACACTTTCAAGCGCTATAAAAAAGAGATACTCTGCACTAAAAGTCAAATTTGGCTCGTTTAAGACGTAGGCAAAAAGGTTATTTACAAGAAAAGTTAGCACATAGCCAGAGGCGACAAAGATGATGAGCAGGCAGTTTCGCCACTTCATCGTCGTATAGAGCCAGTCTAGCACGAAGTTGTAAAATAGCAAAAATGCAATGATCGTTGAGAAGAGATAAAAGCCATGAATTTGCTCGGCAAAGACCAAGAAAACGAGTGAAAAATACCATGAGGGCTTAAACTCATCATACTGCTTTTGCTTTCTTGAATACTCCAAAATCATATATGTAAAAAAGATGCCAATAAGTGGCGGCAAGAAGCCAAACTGTGTAGTTGCGATCTCGTAAGAGAGTAAAAAAATGGCCCACCAAAAGCCTTTAAAAATTTTAATATCTAAGCTGCTTATGGTTTGCATTTTACCTACCAAGAGCGTGGTTTATGATAGCTTCCCGTGCCTTGTCTATGCCGCTTTTGCTGAGTGTCGAGACCAAAATGCCACTTGGGTCAAATTTTATTATCGCACTCTTTTGGCTTTGATTTAGCTTGTCGCTTTTTGTGTATAAATTTAAGATTTTCTGATCAGCTCTTAAAAAGCTTTTTAGGTAAGAATCCACGTTTACGTCGATGTCTAAGTCAAAATGTCTAGCGTCGATTAGATGTATAAAAAGTCTGATGTCGCTTCTAAATTTCAAAAACTCATCTAAATTTTTGCGCCACTCGTCATGTTTTGACTTTGCAACTTTTGCGTAGCCAAAGCCTGGTAGATCGACCAAGATGAGCTTAAATTTCTCTTTTTCACTCTCTTCCTTTTCCTCACAAAACTCAGCCTCAAAGAAATTTATAAGCTGCGTTTTGCCAGGAGTTGATGAGCTTTTGGCTAAATTTTTTTGATTTACAAGTGCGTTTATGAGGCTACTTTTACCCACATTTGACCTGCCCAAAAAGACCACTTCGCTTGTCACAAAGCTTGGAGCCTCCTTTATGCTTGGGCTTGAAGTGATAAATTTAGCGCTCAAAGCTCTTATCACTTGGTTTTATCCTCGATCTGAAAGATAAATTTAACCGGCTTTTTCTCATCGCTATTTACGCTATATGTGCCATCTTTTTGATTGACCACGATCTTTTCGCCATAGACATTTTTATCAGTCTCTACCTCGTGCAAGTAGCCATTGCCAGTTACTGTGTATGTCTGCTTTGCAGGCTCGTATGTGAGTGTGTCGCCCTTGCCGTCATAGTGCTTATCTTTCATAAAAATTTTAGCTCTAGCATTGCCTGTTGCTACATATTTTACTGGCTGGCGTTTTTTATCAAAATGCACAACGACTTTGTTTGCTTTTAGCTCGTCGTATGAGCCTTTTTTGATATTTACATTGCCTACAAATTCGCTGATTTGCTTATTTTCATCTGCGAAAAAATCATTTGAAGTGATCTCAACTTGCTCTGCATTTAAAAATGTAAAGCCTAAAATCATCGCTAAAATCGCTGCTTTTCTTCTACCCATGCCCTTAACCCTTTTATCTGCGTTTGTTTTTTACCAAGATCGTAGCTTCCACTATCACCCAGTGCTTTGTCGCCATTTCTAGTGATGGTGAAATTTGCCTCTGATCTTACTATTTTTGTCTTTGTGTTATATATAACTTCATCGCTTTTAAATTTCAAACTATCGTTGTTTTCATAGTTTGCATTTTTTTGAAAGATTATCTCATCGTTTTGCGAGATAGCCTTGTCTGAGCTTAGAAAATGTCTTAAATTTCCCCTTAAAATTCTCGCTTTAAAGTCTAAAAATTCATCCCTGTCACTATATCTGTTTAGCTCGTCACTTTCATAAACTCCGCTTATCTTGGTCGAGTTTATCTCGTAATCAACCACGTCATTTACCTGCATATTTGATATCTTGGTATCAACTTTTAGAACGTTTGCTAGGTATGGGTCTTGAGCCGCTAAAAATATCATCACAGCACTAAAAATAGCCACGACGAAGTAGAAAATTTTTACAACCAACGCTTAGACCACTCGTCGTATAAATTTTCTGATTTTATGATCATCTCGATCATCTCTCTAACAGCGCCATTGCCACCTTTGTGCTTTAGCTTTGTCTTTACATCAAGCTCTTTAATGGCATCTTTTGGCTTAAAGCTCCAAGCAACTGCGTCTAAAATTTTATAGTCATTATAGTCATCGCCAATGGCCGCTGCGTTTTTAAAGCTAAGCCCTTCAAATTTTAGTATCTCGCTTGCTACTTCAAATTTATCGCCAACGCCTTGATAGACGTGATTTATCTTTAGATCCTCCGCCCTTCGCTCAACGATAGCTGACTTTCTGCCAGTGATGATAGCCACCTTTTTGCCAAGCTTTAGCCAGCTCTCTATCGCGTAGCCATCTTTTACATCAAAAAATTTAAGCTCTTCGCCGTTTGCATTGTAGATGATCTTGCCATCAGTAAGACACCCATCAACGTCTAAAAATATAATTTCTATCATAAAACGCCTTTTGTACTTGGAGTGCCGATCCTTGCGTTTTTGGCAAGCGCTCTGCGGAGTGCTACGGCAAATGATTTAAACGTTGCTTCGATGATGTGATGAGTATTTTTGCCACGAATTTGATTTAGATGAAGAGTTATGGCTGAATTTATAGCAACTGCTCTAAAAAACTCCTCCACAAGCTCAGTGTCAAACTCACCAACTTTGGCATTTTCATTAAAATTTTCATACACAAGATAAGCTCTGTTGCTAAGATCTAGCGCGCAAAAAACAGCCGCCTCATCCATAACAACACTCGCCTCGCCAAACCTCTCAACACCGCTTAATGGATATAAAGCCTCTTTTAAAAGCTGTCCCAAAACTATGCCTACATCCTCGACGCTGTGATGAAAATCCACATGCGTATCGCCCTTACATGAAATTTCAAGATCAAGTAAAGAGTGCTTTGTAAATGCCTCAAGCATATGGTCAAAAAAGCCAATGCCTGTGCTTATCTTTGCAACCCCAGAGCCGTAAATTTTGAGCTTCATTGAGATTTGCGTCTCTTTTGTATTTCTAGTTAGTTCTAAAATTTCCTCTCTCACGCCCTAACCTCTTACTATAAATGCACCTTGGAATTTGCCGCTTCTTGCGTAATCCCTAGCCTCGTCCTCGCTTCTAAAGCCATTTAAAAATACCCTATAAATGGTTGAGCCATCTATCGTAAATGTCTTAACGACTGATCTATAACCATCTATACTTTTATGCTCTCTTTGGTATCTGTTTGCGCCTTCAAGGTTTTTAAACGAGCCAATTTGCACCATAAAATCTCCACCCACAACGCGTTGCTCTGATGAGATCACGATGCCACCAACTGGAGCCGTTGGAGAGACTGGATTTGGCACTTTTATACCAGTGCTTGTTGGTTTTGTTGGTTGTGCGCTAGCTGTTGTAACAGCGTTAATGTCTTCATTAAAGCCGATAACCTCCATACTAACTGGAGCTGTGCCAGTGCCTATGACATCAAGCTTCATCGCCGCTGCTTTTGAAAGGTCAAGCACCCTGTCAGCCACAAAAGGTCCTCTGTCATTTACGCGCACGATAACACTTTTTTGATTTCTTAAATTTGTTACTTTAAGTATTGTATTCATCGGCAAAGTCTTATGCGCCGCAGTCATATTGTACATATTATAAACTTCGCCATTTGAGGTCGTTTTACCGTGAAAATTTGGACCATACCAGCTTGCCGTTCCGCTGGCTTTATCGCCGACACTTACGACGGTTGGATAGTAGGTTTTGCCGTTTATCGTGTATGGTCTCATTGTTGCTTTTTGAACTGAGGCGGAGTTGTTGCCTCTTACATTAGTTGGGCCACTTGGAGTAAATGGAGCCCCGCTCCAAGAACAACCAGTGATTAGAAGTGTAAAACTTAGTCCTAAGTAGAAATTTAGGCTATTACGGTATGACAATATTTGCTCCGACATTTAAATTTGAACTAGCCAAAGAATTTGCATCTTTTATATCTTTTTCGCTTACATTAAATTTCTTTGATAAAGATGCGATCGTATCGCCTGTTTGAACTACGTAGTTGTGAGATTTATTTTGAGTAGAAAAAGGGATTATTAGTTTTTGATTATAGCTTACTGCGTTTGTGCTAAGCTCGTTGTAGTCCTTGATCGCTCTGTGGCTAACGCCTGTTTTTTTAGAGATAGAAAGCAAAGTCTCACCTTTTTTTACAGTGTATGCGTAGAAGTTATTTTTGCCATTAAATGGTTTGAAATTATCTGAGAAAAGTTGCTTTTTATTTTCAGGGATATAAACGTAATAATCTTTTAAAGTTGGAGGAGTAAATACAAATTTTAAATGCGGGTTATTACTTTTCATCTTTTTTGTGCTAAGGCCGATGCTATCGCCTATCTGAGCTAAATTTGTACCGCCTGGTACTTTTACTTTCGTAAGTCTTAATCCGCCATTTATGTTTAGCAAAGACGACTCTTTAGATATCAAAAAGTCCGCATCTTTTGCTATATATGCCGCTCTTAAAATTTTAATGATGAAATTTCTAGTCTCAGCTGGGAGGTATTTTTTCTCAGCATCAAGAAGTGTTACAAGATCGTCTGTACCGGCTTTTTGTATAGCTTTTTTTAGCGCACCGTCGCCGCAGTTATATGCCATTGCTGCCAAGTACCATTTGCCAAATTGATTTTTAAGTGATCTTAGATAGTTTGTAGCTGCGACAGTTGATTCAACCGGATCTTTTCTCTCATCGGTGTATTGCCCTACTTTTAGGCCATGAATTTTTGCTGTTTGCTCCATAAACTGCCACATACCAGTAGCTTTTGCGTTTGAAACAGTGTGATTTGAAAAGCCTGACTCTATCATCGCTAGATAGAAAAACGACTCAGGCACGCCTGATTTTTTGATCTGCTCTTTTATCATTGGTATATACATATAGCCATTTTTCAAGGCATCTGTAAATGTTCTTACCTGTGAGTTTTGTATGCCTTGTCTCATCTTTGCATAGTGAGAAGTTTTCATAAAGCTAGCATCGATGTCTAGCTCCTTTAAAATTTTAACCTGAGTGTCATAAGAGCTCTTCTCAGGGGCGTTTGCTAGTAGCAAGGTGCTACATGCAAATAATAAAAATATCTTAAGCATTGCTTTCATTTCTATCCTTTTTCGTGTCAAAGCTTAATGATGCTAGCATCTTAAGCAAGCACAATGCCCAAAATTTAGGCAAAGCACTTAAATAACCTTTTGGCATTATCTGAAGTCGTTTTACAAACTACTTCAAATTCAAGGTTTAAAATTTCAGCTATCTTTTTAGCAACAAATGTCGTAAACGCCGGCTCATTTCTCTTGCCACGATTTGGTTCTGGCGTGAGATAAGGGGCGTCAGTCTCTATCAATACCCTATCAAAAGGAATTTTTGGCAGAATTTCAACTAAATTCTTAGCGTTTTTAAATGTCAAAACGCCACCTATGCCAAAGTAAAAATTCCCAAATTTGCAAAGCTCCAAAAGAAGTGGCGAAGCATTATAACAATGCAAAACTGCCCCAGATTCAAGCTTTGGCGCATACTCTTTTAAGATGTTAAAAGAGTCCTCATTAGCCTCTCTAATATGGAGGATAACGGGTTTTTTTAACTCAACTGCCAAATCAAGTTGAGCTAGAAAAACACGTTTTTGATCTTCTTTTTCTCTTAGCTTTTCATCTTCATCTTTTGGCAAGCGGCAGTAGTCAAGCCCACATTCGCCGATAGCCACGCACTTTTTATCTTTGGCAAATTCTCTCAAAGTTTCAATATCAAAATTCTCTTTATCGTATGGATGAACTCCAACGGCAAAGAAAATATCATTTTTTTCGTGCGCTATTTTAGCCGCTTTTGGTAAATCATTAATATCAGCTCCAGGGATAATAAAGCCTTTTAGCCCTAAATTTCTGGCTTCAGATAAAATTTGCCCTAGGTCAAAATCATAAACTTTGCTATCCAAATGACAATGCGTATCTATAATCATAAAGCTATTTCTACCCTATTTCTACCATTTTCTTTTGCGACATAAAGTGCTGAGTCGCAAGCTTCAAGCATATCATCTATCTCGCAGTGACCTTTTCCAAAAGATATGCCGATAGAGACGGTCACTCTTACGATCTTATCTTTTATAATTACCTCATTTTCAGCCACTTTTGCTCTTAAATTTACAAAAAATTTAATCGCCTCTTCTTTTGCTATCTTTTTAAGAACGACACAAAATTCCTCGCCACCAAACCTAGCGACCACATCTCTTCCTTTTGTGTTGTCAGTTAGTATCTTTGCGAGTGATTTTAGTATCTTGTCGCCACCATCATGTCCGTATGTGTCATTTATCTTTTTAAAGTGATCGATATCAAGCATAGCAAACGCATAAGGCTCATCAAGCTCTTCAGCTGCTTGGACATACTCTTCTATATCTTGGTAAAAGAATCTTCTATTGTAAGCGCCAGTTAAAAAGTCACGGTTGGCAAAATTTGCTATCTTGTTTATATTTTCCATCGCCTCAATGGTGTTATTTACACGGCAAATGAGCTCTTCTTTTGAAAATGGCTTTGCTATAAAGTCGCTAGCTCCATTTTTTAAAAATATCGAAGCATCAGTCTTTTCGCTAGGCGAGGTCATCACGATCACGCCAAGGTGGTTTTTATCTTTCTCTTTTCTAACCTCTTTTAAGACCTCTAAACCATCTTTAACAGGCATTCTATAGTCAGTTATGATTAAATTTATATCAGGATTATCTGCAAAATAGCTCATCGCCTCTTCGCCGTGAGCCGCTGCTAGGACCTTAAACTGAAGGCTAGTTAAGATTTTTTTTATCATATTTCTAAAAGGTAGTGAGTCCTCAACGACTAGGACTTTGTATTGTCTATTTTTGCTTAGTCTGTTTATCATTTGAAAGATGTAGTTGATATCATCCATGTTGCCCTTATAGACGTAATCAACTATGTCTTTGTTTATAAAAAATTCTTTCGTCTTATCATCGATGCTACCAGTTAAAACGATAGCACAGAGCCCTTGAGCAAGGACATAATCAACGATCTCGCCATTTGGTGCGTCAGGTAAATTTAGATCCAAGATAGTCATAAAATAATCTTTGCCGTGCTCGCTAATAAGCATCTGGGCTTCGGCAAAATCGTACGCAACGTCGATCGCCATATCCTCAATGCTCTTTTCCATCTGCATGACGATTAGCTTAGCAAGTGCCTTATTATCATCAACTACTAGAATTCTTTCCATATTATTCCTGCGATTTTTTATTAAACTAGCTCGGATTTTAACAAATAAACCTAATCACAAAGCTTAAATTTAAAACTTAAATTTCAAGCTATTTTAAAAGTCCTTTTGCGAAATTTATCGCCTCTTCGCTGATATGCTCGCCACTTATCATACGCGCAAGCTCATTTACACGCTCCTCTTTGTCAAGCTCTCTTACGACTGAGCTCTCGCCGTGACGCTCTACTAAAAAGTGCGAATTTGCCTTTGAGCTAAGCTGCGGCTGGTGCGAAATGGCAAAAATTTGATAAAAATTTGCAAGCTTAAGCAAGACATTTGCGATACTCATCGCCTCTTTTCCGCTTAAATTTGCATCTATTTCATCTAAAATTATGACATCACCGCCCGTTTTTGTGATCTCACTAGAGGCAGCTATAAAAGCTAGCCTTAGGCGGTTTAGCTCGCCTGAGCTTAAATTTTTAAGCGAGGTCTCGTTTAAATTTAGACAAATTTCATCAACACCCAAGATATCAAGCTTTTTAGCCTCAATACTCAGCGTGATATCTGGCATATAAAGCTCTTTTAGGTATAAATTTATCATCGACTCAAGCTCTTTTAAATTTACGCCCCTTGCCTTGCTTAAAGTGCTAGCTAGCTCATTTGCCTTTTTGCTTAAAATTTCAAATTTCTTCTCTAGCTCGCTCTTTTCAAAGCTTAAATTTTCATATCTAGCAAGCTCTTTTTCCTTTTTATCAAGCGCTTCCAACGCCTCTTCTTCGCTGCCGTAGCGCCTGATGATGGCATTAAGAGCCTCTATCCTATCAAGCACGCTCTCCACGTCGATATCGTCAAGCTCCTCCATATTTAGGCTATCTCTTGCGACCCTTAGCTCGTTCATCGCATCTTCAAAAAAGCCGTTGTCAAGGTCGCTGATACTTAGCGCCTCATTTACGCTGTGCTCTAGCTCAAATATCCGCTCAGCTCTAGCCCACGCCTCATTTATCTTATCTTTTTTACTAAGCCTTTTTTTAGTCTCCATAAGCTCTTCAAACTCGCCTTTTTTAGGCCCGACACTTCTTATCTTCTCGATCTCGAAGCTAGCAAGCTCCTTTAGCTCCTCGACCTTTTTCTCTTCCTCTTTTATAGTGGCTAGCTCTTTTGAAATTTTAGAAAATTCCAAAAATGCCTCTTCAAATTCCTGCTTTATCTCTTTAAATTTCTCATTTTTTGAAATTTCAAGCCTGTCAAGCAAATTTAGAAATTTCTCATTTTCAAATTCATTTGCCTCTTTTGCCGAGAGATATTTGATGTGCTCGCGCGCCACTTGGGCTAAATTTTTCTTTGAGATGGCTTGTTGGTTTATAAAATACCTCGTGCTCTTATCTTTTAAAAGCTTAAAAATATTGACCTCTTCGTTTTCTATGCCAAACTCATCAAGCTCAAATTTATGCTCCACGTCAGCTTCTATCAGCCTTGCTTCGCTATCTTTTAGCCCAAAAACAGCCATTATCGCGCTCATCAGCACCGACTTACCAGCGCCGCTAACACCGGTAAATACGCTAAGACCATCTTTGAAATTTAGCTCGACATTTTTAAAATTTAGATAATCCTTAATCAAAATTCGATCAATCATTATAACCCCAGTGAAGTTTCTCTTTTAAAATTTGAAAATAATCCCTGCCAATATGGCGTATCAGCCTCGCTTTTTTCTCGCTCAGACTCATGCTGACGGCTGAAATTTTACTCATATCAAAGCGGTCTTGTCCGTCTATAACCAAAATAGCGTCGCTATTTGTTCTAAATTTAACCGTGTGGTTTTTCGTAAGCACGACTGGACGCTGCGTGAGCGAGTGCGAGCAAATGGGAGTTAGCGCAAAGACCTCGCTTAGCGGATAGATGATAGGGCCATTTGCGCTCATATTATATGCCGTTGTGCCAGCAGGTGTCGCCACTATGACGCCGTCTCCAAAATATGAGTTAAAATACTTTTCGTTTAAAAGTGCCTCGATATGCGTCATCGAACCGCCATTTTTACTAACGATGACCGCGTCGTTAAATGCTATCTTTTTCTCAGTTTTGCCATCATTTCTGTGAAGTGTCACATCAAGCATAAAAGGCGTTTCTACCTCAAATTTATCATCAAAAAAGTCTTTAAAAAACTTCTCACTCTCATTTATTGTGATATCTGTCAAAAAGCCGAGCCTGCCAGCGTGTATGCCTAGGATTAGTGGCGAGATGTGAGCTAGCTTTCTGCAAGTTGAGATGATCGTGCCATCGCCGCCAAGCGTGATAAGAAATTCGCACTCTTTGGCTAGTTTTATCAGCTCAAAGCCACTTTTTTCTACCTGCTTTGCACAGCTTTTTTCAAGCAAAATTTCTGCGTTATACTTTTTTAAAATTTTTTCTAGCTTTGCTAAATCCTGCTTAAATAATGGATAATCTTTCGCGATAAGTCCCACTTTTTTGGCGTTTGTGGTATTAAATTTTTGTTCATTTTTCATAGAAATGATTGTAACATATTTTATTTTAACAAAGCTTTTCAAAAGAAAAAAGCGATTATAATTGCCTAAAAAACATTGCAAAGGAGCATTTTATGCGAAGTCATTATTGCACCGATCTTAGCAAAGCTGATATCGGCAAAGAAGTAATACTTTGTGGCTGGGCAAACACATATAGAGACCACGGCGGCGTCGTTTTCATCGACTTAAGAGACGTTAGCGGGCTTATACAACTAGTTTGTGACCCTGCTGACAGCAAAGAAGCACACGACGTGGCTGCAAAAGTAAGAGATGAATATGTCTTAAAAGCAAAAGGAAAAGTAAGAGCTAGGGGCGAAGGACTAACCAATCCAAAGCTAAAAACTGGCGAGATAGAGGTGATAGTAAGCGAGCTCATCATCGAAAATCCAAGCGAGCCACTACCATTTATGATAGGCGATGAGAGCGTAAATGAGGACATCAGGCTAAAATATCGCTTTTTAGACCTTAGAAGCGAACGCTTGCAAAATATCTTTAAAATGCGTTCTCGCGCAGCAATCGCAGCTAGAAACAGCCTAGATAAAATGGGCTTTATCGAGTTTGAAACTCCAGTTTTAACACGTGCAACTCCAGAAGGTGCGAGAGACTACCTAGTGCCAAGCCGCGTGTATCCAGGCCAATTTTACGCGCTCCCACAAAGCCCGCAGCTATTTAAACAACTTTTGATGTGTTCTGGCTTTGATAAGTATTTTCAGATAGCAAAATGCTTCCGCGACGAGGACTTAAGGGCTGATCGCCAACCAGAATTTACTCAAATAGATATCGAAATGAGCTTTGTCGAGCAAGAAGATATCATAAATATGGCTGAGACGATGCTAAAAGATATCTTTAAAGCCTGCGGGCACGACATCAAAACGCCATTTAGACGTATGAGCTACAAAGAGGCGACTGAGACTTACGGCTCAGATAAGCCTGATCTTAGATATGATCTAAAAATGATCGATGTGATTGATATTTTCGAGCGATCAAACAATGAAATTTTTAGCTCTATCGCAAAAGATAAGAAGAAAAACCGCATAAAAGCGCTAAAAGTGCCAAATGGTGACAACATCTTTAGTAAGCGCGAGATGAATAGATTTGAGGAGTTTGTACGTAAATTTGGCGCACAAGGTCTTGGCTACTTCCAGATGAAAGAAGATGGCTTAAAAGGCCCGCTTTGCAAATTTTTCGAGCAAAGCGATCTTGACGAGATCGTCTCAAGATGTGAGCTAAAGGTTGGCGACGTCGTATTTTTTGGTGCTGGCAAGAAAAAAATCGTGCTTGATTATATGGGACGATTTAGAATTTTCCTAGCAGAGCAAATGGGCATCATCGATCAAGATAGACTTGAGTTTTTATGGGTGCTTGACTTCCCAATGTTTGAGCAAAATGACGATGGCAGCTACTCTGCGATGCACCACCCATTTACAATGCCAAAAAATATAGACGAGCCTGATCTTGAAGATATCCTCTCTATCGCTCACGACGTCGTCCTAAACGGCTTTGAGCTTGGAGGTGGAAGCATAAGAATTCACAAAAACGACATCCAACAAAAAGTCTTTAAGCTTCTTGGCATAGATGAAGCCGAGCAGCGTGAGAAATTTGGCTTCTTGCTTGATGCCTTGACATTTGGTGCGCCTCCACACGGTGGTATCGCGATCGGCTTTGACAGACTAAATATGCTTGTAAATAAAGCAAGCTCGATCCGTGATGTCATAGCCTTCCCTAAAACGCAGCGCGCTCAGTGCCCACTTACAAAGGCACCAAGCTACGCCAGCAACGAACAGCTTAGGGAGCTAGGACTAAGGATAAGAGAAAAAGAGCAAAAGGCTTAAAATTTGCCTTTAAAAAGAGATGGAATTTTGTCTTTAGATATTTTTCTTAGACAAAATTCCATCCTAAATTTAAAGTTATAAAAAGATGCCTCCAACTTGGCGGCTAATTAAATCAAAACTTGCCTAAGTAGTTTGAGATGATTTTTGTGGTTGCGACGTAAAATTTTGCGCAGATAGAACACTTAGTTCATCAAGCTAAATTTTACTAGCTCCGCAAAAAGCGCTCAAAAAACAAAGGCAATAAAAGGGAAAAAATGAAGAATTTATTTTTAATCATAGGCGCTCCAGGCAGCGGCAAAACAACAGACGCATCTATCATCGCACAGCATGATGAGAAATTTGCACACTTTTCAACTGGCGATCTTTTAAGAGCTGAAGTAGCTAGCGGTAGCGAGCTTGGCAAACTAATAGACGGCTTTATCTCAAAAGGAAATTTGGTCCCACTTGACGTTGTCGTAAATGCGATCGTCTCAGCCATCAAAAGCTCGAATAAATCAAACATCATAATCGACGGCTACCCAAGAAGCGTTGAGCAAATGACCGAGCTTGACAAAGTCTTAAGCGAGCAAGATGAAATTTCTCTAAAAGGTGTCATCGAAGTGGATGTTAGTGAGGACGTGGCAAGGGCTAGAGTACTTGGCCGTGCAAGAGGTGCTGACGACAATAACGAAGTCTTTAACAACCGCATGAAAGTCTATCTTGATCCGATCAAACCTATCCGCAAATTTTACAGCGAAAAAGAGCTACTTCACGTGGTAAATGGCGAGCGTGGCATCGACGAGATCGTAGCTGACATCAAAAATTTACTAGCTAAACTTATATAATTCACAGACCTTGCATCAAAAGGTGCAAGGTTTTAAAACTTACCATTTATTAACACCAAAAATGTAATACCCTTTAAATTTAACAATCAACCAAAAAGGATAAAATGAAAAAATCTTCATCGCTTCACTGGCTGCTAGCATCGCAATGGCTGGAGGCTTTGTCTCAAATCACAAAAGCGAAAATGCTATAAGCGTAAAAGAGGCTTTAAAACTAAATGATGACGCAAAAGTCGTGCTTGAGGGCAAGATAAAGTCACACATCAAATCAGATAAGTATGAATTTGCCGATAAAAATGGCGATGTCATCGTTGTTGAGATAGGCGACAAAAAATGGGGCAGCATAACAGCCAACGAAGATACACCTTTAAGGATAAGAGGCGAGGTGGATAAAGACCTTACAAAAACAAAGATCGACGTAGATAGCGTAGAGGTTGTAAGGTAGTTAAATTTACGAGTATTTAATGCAAAAAATACTAAAATCACGAAAATTTCTAATAAAAGGACAAATATATGGACGTTTCAAAGATCAAATTTGGCTCAAACCCAGACAAAGTCAATGCCGTAATCGAAATACCTTATGGCTCAAATATCAAATATGAGATCGACAAAGATAGCGGTGCAGTCGTAGTTGATCGCGTGCTTTACTCAGCGATGTTCTACCCAGCAAACTACGGCTTTGTGCCAAACACACTTGCAGCCGACGGCGATCCAGCTGATATTTTGGTGCTAAACGAGTATCCACTCCAAGCTGGTAGCGTCATCCCTTGCCGTTTGATAGGCGTTTTAGTGATGGAGGATGAAGCAGGTATGGATGAGAAGCTTTTGGCTGTACCAGTTACAAAGATCGATCCAAGATATGAGGCGATAAAAAGCTACGAAGACTTGCCAACTGCGACACTAAATAAGATCAAAAATTTCTTTGAAACTTATAAAATTCTTGAGCCAAACAAATGGGTTAAAGTGAAAGAATTTAAAGACGCAAACGCTGCAAAAGAGATTTTAGACGCTGCGATAAAAAATTATAAATAATTTATAAGCCCTATTTTAGGGCTTTTTCTTTTTAAATTTGTTCGTTTTTATACGCCATATTAAAAAGGCTATTTTTATATTTAGATAAGCTTTTTCTTGTATAATACGATTTTCTTTCAACTGTGGGTTCATAGCTCAGTTGGTTAGAGCATCCGGCTCATAACCGGATGGTCCCAGGTTCGAGTCCTGGTGAACCCACCATTTTATGTTTTTTATAATTCCTTATACTTCTTTTTAATTCTTTTTAATTCTTTATAATTCCGATTTCATGGGCTAAAAGTAGCTATCTAATTCTTTTTACTTCTTTTTTATATACAATTACTTCCAGATAATTCTAGTTACATATAAGGTAATTCTTACTACATAAAGGTAACTTTTAAAAAAGGAGTAAAAGATGCCAAGAGTTTCTACCGCAAATTTGTTTGATAAAGATATAAGGGCAATGTTGCCAGCCAATAAAGTATATAAAAAAGCTGTGGGCAATCCAAAAGAACTTTATATAAAAGTGTATCCAAGTGGTATGAAAACATTTTTTATACAATATAAAAACACTACACATTTTAAGTTGAAAGAATTTAGGGAGGGGATTTACTCAGTTGCTGAAGCAAGAAGAGATGCGATAGAAATTATAAGAAAATTTGAAAGTGGTTTTGTAAGATCCAAAGATAAATATCGAATTTCAGAGCTATTTGATAGATATATTGATAAAAAAGAGAAAATAGACCAGCTAGATAAGGTTTATATAGACAAAATTAAATCTAGGATAAAAAAATATATCTTGCCTAAATTTGGTAATGTTGATATTAAAGATATAAAATTTAATGATCTAAAAACCATATTAACACCATTATTTAATCCATATAATCCAAAGAAATCAAGACTTGAGACTATACACAGAATTATAAATACGCTAAATTCGCTATATGAAAATGCCATTAAAGATAGATATATAGATTATAACCCTTGCAAGGCTTTACACGATGAATTTCCAACTTCCAACAGCTTTAGCCTTAGAAATGGCATCGACACAAGATACCCAGCTATTACAGATGAAAATGAGTTAAAAGAGTTTTTGACTGATTTACGAAATGACAGCAAATTAGATCTACAAGTCAAAAGAGCCGTAATGCTCCAAATTTTATGCGTTAATCGTCCCATTAACACCGTAAGTGCTGAATGGAAAGATATAGATCTTAAAAAAGGAATTTGGACTATTCCGCCTATCCAAATGAAAATGAGGCATGCACACCAAATAACACTCTCAAAGCAAGCTTTATCAGTTTTACTAGAACAAAAACAATATACACCATTAGAAAGTAATTTTGTATTTCCGTCTCTTACAAAAACAGGTCATATTAACAGAGACAGCATTAGTAATGCCATAAGAAATATAGGCGGCAGAGAAAAATATAATTCTAAAGCTTCTGCTCATGGTTTTAGAGCCACGTTTAAAACAATTTGCTCTTTACATCTTACGGATCTGGCACAATTGGGCATAAGCGAAAAAACAATAGAAAATGCTCTAGCGCACACAGAAAGCAATGCAGTTAAATATGCCTACGAAAGACAGACAGCAACTATTGATCAAAATAGAATTTTAATGCAATGGTATGCAGATTACCTAAACAATCTAGTTCAATTTATTTAAAGTTAATATCTTAAAGTCATACGATATAAAACATCAGTAAAAGGTTCGGTTTTTTAAAAATTTATATCGTTTTTTTAATGCTATTTCATCGGTTTTTTACTGGTTTTTTAATACAGCTTAAAAAACCGATAAAGCCCTTTAAATCGCCATTTGTATAGCAATTTTTTTCGGTTTTTTAACTTTTTCAGCGCGTGTATGAGAAAACTTAAATCGTTTATAAGCTCGGTAATAACGATATTTTAAAGCATTAAAAAAGTAAAAATTCATATTTTTATTTAAGGTAAAAAACCTATTTTAAGACCATTTTTTGTTTAAAAAGAGGTATTTTTATCTAAATTCTCTTAAGAATATAAAAATTTCTTTCGGTTTTTTACTGGTTTTTTAATTTAAAAAAGTCTATTTTTAGGTGCTTAGAGAGCATTTAAGCAAAAAATATATTACTAAAAGATAAAAAATACTTTGAAATATCGTCTTGATGGGTTTTTTATCGGTTTTTTAATGCTTTGCAAATCATAAAATCAAAATTTCAAAAAATTAGCTATGCTCTAGGATGATGAATTGTAGGTTACTGATAAAAAATTGATTAGAGTTTTCATATTTTTATATCATTTTATTCAAAAATATGTTACACTTGCGTGTCAATATTTAAAAGGAGACATAAAATGACAAACAACATTTCCGCTCTAATCGTCGAGAGAGAGAGAGAGAGAATAAAAATCGCTTTCTAAAATCTAGCTCTACTTCAATCTCATATTTCAAGCAGTTTTCTGCTTTTCTGTTTTTATTTTTTTTCCCAAATTTTCTATTTGCTGCTGGTGGGACTGGTCTGACCAAAGTCGACAACTTTTTTTCAACTGTGAATGGTTGGTTAGCTGCTGCTGGTGTTTTGATCATGACTGGCGCAATCATGGTTGCAGGATACAAAGTAATGTTCGGTGGTCAAGCAATTAGAGAAGTTACACCTATAATTCTTGGTGGTATTCTTATTGGTGGCGCCGCGATGATCGCTGGCATGCTTCTTTAAAAGATACTCCCAATGTTAACTCCTGAGCCTATCTTTAAAGCCTTGACCCGTCCTCCTATGGTATTTGGTGTTCCTATGGTGCCATTTATGGCTATGGCACTTAGTTGGGCTTTATTTGCAATTTTTGCTAAAGTGCTATTTGGAAACGAATATTTGCTTTTAGCAGTTATGATTATTCCTACTACCTTTGTTTTTCAATTTATAGTTAAAAAAGACGATATGGCGTTTAGGCTTTGGGGGTTGAAACTTAGATTTTTTAGATCCCCTGCCATTAATAAATTTTATAATGGTCGGAAAAGCTATATGGCGAATTCGACATATACCAAGCAATCTATGCACAATTTTTATCCAAGACTTAGCGTTGTTGGACTAAGTGAATTTGCAAATTTAGAGAATTTAATTCCGTATCAAACATATATAAATAATGTTGTCATCACAAAAGATAGAGATTATTTAGCCACATGGCGAGTTGATGGTATAGCTTTTGAAGTAGAAGATGACGAATTAATAGATCTTGCGAAAAACAAGCTTAATATGCTTGTTAGGCAATTCGCTGGTGAAAATATTAGTTTTTATTTTCACAATGCTAGAATTAATACACAAGTTGGCTTGAACGATTATTTTTCAAATGAATTTTTAAAAAGTTTCTCAAAAAAGTATTATGAGATTTTTAGCTCTAAAAATTTAAAAGAAAACAGACTTTATCTAACTGCGATATATTCACCATTTAGTAAGGCTGAGAAACTACACTTTAGAAATCAAAACATAGATACGAAAAAGAAACAGATCAAAGCTCATTTGAAAAGTTTTCACCAAAAATGCATAACTATTGAACAAAATTTAAACCATTTTAAGCCACATAGACTTGGCATATATGAGCAAGATGGTGTAATTTTTAGCTCTCAACTAGAATTTTACAACTATTTGATAGGTGGTAAATTTACAAAAGTTCGTGTTCCAAATGCACCCCTAGACTTTTACCTTAATGGTAACTTAAATGAAATTTTTCCTTCACAGCATACTTTACAGCTAAATTATAATGATGGAACTAAGAAATTCGTAAAAGCAATTGAATTAAAAGACTATCCAAATGTAAGTTTTAGTGGAATATTTGATAGTCTAATGTATGCTAATGTCGAATATACCATAACTCAAAGCTTTACGCCACTTTCAAAAAAAGAGGCGAGAGATGAGCTTACAAAGCAACAAAAAAGATTAGTAGCAGCAGAAGATGATGCATTGAGTCAAATTGCAGAACTTGGCACCGCTTTAGATGAACTACAAAATGACATAATCTTTGGCGAGTATCACTTTTCTATCGTCATATACGCTGATACACAAAACGAGTGCGAGCACATTGCAAACCAAATTGCGGTCGTATTGCAAGATCTAGGATTTTTAGCAACACAAGCCAATATAGCTCTAGAAGCTACATATTTTGCGCAGCTTCCAGCAAATTTCACGCTACGCCCTAGGCTTCACACCATTTCAAGTAAAAATTTTGCTAGTTTTGTAGCACTTCACAACTTTCCACGAGGAAAACAATATGGCAATCCATGGGGAGATGCCATTGCAATATTGCAAACGCCAAATGCGCAGCCATATTTTTTTAACATACACCAAACAATTTTTGACAAAGACGAATTTGGTAAAAACGATGTTTTAGCAAATACCTTCGTTTTAGGTCAAAGCGGTGGAGGCAAAACTGTTTTAATGAATTTCACGCTAAATATGCTCTGCAAATTTAATGAGCCAGATACTTTTGCAGAAAACACTCCAAAAGAAAAACGTAAGGCTACCTATTTCTATTTAGACAAGGATAAAGGAGCTATCGGCAATATAATTGCCATTGGCGGAAAGTATTTAACCATTACAAGTGGAGAACCGACCGGATTTAATCCTTTTAGTTGTGATGCAACACCTGAAAATATACGTCGCTTGAAGGTTCTCTTAAAAATGTTAGCCACCAAAGGCAATCA
Organism: Campylobacter concisus; assembly: GCF_002913765.1. Classification (GTDB taxonomy): domain Bacteria; phylum Campylobacterota; class Campylobacteria; order Campylobacterales; family Campylobacteraceae; genus Campylobacter_A; species Campylobacter_A concisus_BB. The sequence goes on from NZ_PPCH01000007.1 coordinate 56,176, forward strand.
AAATAATTTAATGCTAACAACTAGAGAAGAAGAGCAACTCAATCTAGCAGTAGATAGCGTCATGAGACTGGAAAAAAGCGAAAGAACTCATGGCATCAGTAGGGTTTGGCAATTGCTTCAAGAAGGCGAAAATGAGTCAAATTCATTAAAATCTAGATTGATGGCTTGGACTATCGGTAATGAATTTGGATGGGTATTCGACAATGAAATGGATACTTTAGATTTTAGCGACGAGAGTATTCTTGTATATGGTATAGACGGCACAACGATCTTAAAAGACGATGAAATTTCTCCATATGTTGCATATTATATTCTTTGGCGAATTATCGATATGGTTGATGGACGCAGGTTTGGCTTATTTGTCGATGAAGCATGGGATTGGCTCAAAAATCCAGTAGTGTCAAAAGAGGTCTTCAACAAGGAAAAGACCATTAGAAAAGAAAACGGCTTTTTGTTTCTTGGCACTCAAAGTGTCGAAGATATCGCAAAATCTAGCATTGGCACAGCAATCATGGAACAAAGCGAAACAGTATTGCTGCTAAGTAACCCAAAAGCAAAAGAAACTGATTTTTGCGGTTCCTTGGGCATGAGTGAAGCAGAATACCAATTCGTTAAAACAACAGATCCAGAGAAATATGAATTTTTAGTTCGAAAAGGCGTTGATTATAGGGCGATTGCCAAGATCAATCTATCACATCTAGGAAACATGATTAAAGTTTTATCAACAGCCAAAGTCTATGTTGATGAATTAACAAATATTAATGCCTTGGATATCAGTCGTGAAGAAAAATACCAACTCATCAAAAAATTATATAAATTTTAAGGAGAAGACATATGAAAAATAGTCTCGTTTATAGAGCAAAGAAAGCTTCGGTTATAGCTACTTCTGTAGTAATTCTATCATCTAATCTATTAGCCTCTGGTATTCCAGTAGTTGATGGTGCTGCTATAGCCCAAAATCAAGCAACATTTACGATGGAATGGATGCAAACGCTGAAGGACTACGCTGAAAAAGTCAAAGTATGGGGCGAAGAAGCTTCGCATAGAGTCCAAGAAGTTAAAAAATGGGCTGATGAAAGAGTGCAATGGGCAAATGACCTATATACCAAAACAGGCATTAGAGATATTGTCAATTTTACAAAAGAAATGAACGAACTTTATAATGAAGTCTACGATACTGGTTATTCAATATATACACAAGCAACAGGTTTTAGTCTCGATAGCTTTGATGAAAGGGCATGGGATTTGTTTTTAAAATTTGGTGGAACAGACCAGTGTTCATCAATAAGTGATATTACGCATAGAAATATCTGCAAAAAGAATACCACAAGTGCTTTTAAAGAATTTGAAGTTGTAAATAGACAATTTGATCGTCTTAAGCACGAAATTAACGATCTTGACAAAATAAGTAAAGAAGTAGCTAGAAATAAAGGTAAACAAGAGGATCTAAAAGGTTCTATAGATACTTCAAATCAAATAGCCCTATTGCGTGCCAGACAAGAGAATAACTGGCGCGCCTATCAAAGAGACATGGATCAGTTAGAAAACGAAAGAAAAAGATTACAAGACGCAGAGTTTAAGATGACTAAAGATAGGCAGCGAGCGGCATTTAAAATTTTACAAAAATAGGCTCATAGTATGTATAAAGTAACAACTGATTCAGGTCGAGGATTACACGATCTAGTCATAGATATATCAGAGAATGTTGATAGTTTCTTTCAAAATAATTATTCAAACGGAGTGGGAGCACTTCAATCATTAATTAATACAACTGGAAATATTCTAGCTGTATATCTTACCGCTTGGATAATGATCGAGGGATATAAAATTCTTTGGGGTAATGGCAAACAAACTTTTCAAAATTTTGCTTTTGATGCAACCATTAAGTTTGTCTTTATAGTCTTAGCAATGAATGCTGGAAACTGGATAAATCTTGTTTTTGAAGCATTCAATGGTGCAAAAGAATATGCAAACACCTTTTTGTCATATGACGGCAAAGGCTTATACTCAAAAATCGCAACATGGGCTGGATTTATGGGTGACTACTACGATGTGGTATGGGATCAGTCAAGCACTTTAGAGCTAGCATACATTATCTTCATAATTATTATAGCTTTTATTGGCTTTTTTATTGGTGCAGTTCCTATTTTGAGAGCGCTGTTTGTAAATACACTATCATTTCTATTGCTTATGATTTTGGCTCCATTGGCATTTTATTTTTTAATCTTTAAAACAACTAAAAATTCATTTGCACAGTGGTTCCAAATGGTTTTATCAAATATTATTGCGTTGCTCTGCCTATCATTATTCTTAAATATTTTATTTGATTACATGTTTCCAAAAATCAATAGCAATCACGATTTTAAGGATGAAGTATTTGTATTGGCTCTAGCAATGGTATTTTATGGAATTCTTGCAAATATAATGTGCGGTATGGCTACTGGAATAGCCGAAAAACTCACTAATGTTAGCCTTGATGGATTAGCTGGAACAGGCGTTGGACGTGCAATGGGTCTTGCAGGTGCTGTTGGGGGTGGTGCAATAGGTGGTGCAATGTTGGCGGTAAGAGGTGCTCAGGCAATGGGTGCTGGCAAGGCAACTGGTTTTATAGGCTCTCGTCTTTTAGGTGCAGCCACATCTGCAGCAAAAGAAGTTGGCAATTCAAAGCTCGGTCAAAGCATCAACTCTGGAATAAACACGATTAAAAATTCTTCAGCAGCCCAAGCCGTTGGATCACGACTTAACCAAGCGAAAAACATAGGTTCAAAAATTAACAATTTTACAAAAGGTCAAGGTTGGAAATAAAATGAAATTAAATAATATTTTAAACTATAAAAAATATTTTAAAAAAATATTAAATTATATTTTAATATTTTTATCTTTACTTGTAGGCACTAGCTTTATGAGCGGTTGTGCCGCTCATAATTCTCCTAAATTTGAAAATAGCAGTAATCAAAAATGGGAAGATTATTTTGATAGTAATGAATACAAGCCAGTAAATGAAAATAGAGAAAATTTAGATCTCAAACAAAGTATAAAAAAGGCAATGTAAAATGAAAAGAGCTAATGATAAAAATGATTTTTTGGCTTCTAATAATCCAGATGATGTAGCAATTAGCTATGAAGCAAGCATTAGATACATAGCGGAACAAGCTAACAAGAGGGCTTATTTTATATCAGGTGTGGCTCTGCTTATTGCTATCATCAGCGTTATCGCTGTTTGCTTATTGACGCCATTAAAATCGGTTGAGCCTTATGTTATTAGGGTTGATAATACAACCGGAATGGTTGACATAATAACAAGCGTAAATAAAGCCGAATTCACAGGTAATGAAGCACTTGATAAGTATTTTGCAACAACATATGTAAAAGCGAGAGAGGGATACTATTATGATATTTTGCAAAGCGACTATGAATTAGTTCAAATTTTAAGCTATCCAAGTGTTGCCAGTGATTATTTGAGAATTTACGAAGGTGAAAATTCTAGAGACAAAGTTTTAAAAGATGACTACGAAGTAGAGATTGATATTGTTTCGGTTACACTGGGAAATAGCGCTGGAGCACCTACTGCAACTATCAGATTTAATCAAATTACCAGAAAAAAAGGCGAAAAAATAGCTGTATCAAACAAAGCAAAGATTGTGACACTTTCATATGACTACCAACCAAATACACTCACAACAGAGGAAGAGCGTATTAAAAACCCACTTGGATTTAAAGTTAGCACGTATAGAGTTGATGACGAAATAAGGAGATAGAAATGATTACTTATGATGATTTCACAAAGTTAATTGATGTTATGACTGAGCTTTTAGCTCAAAAAAATACTGACATTGCAGAACTAGTGCAAGAGGTCGAAACCTTAGAAAGAAAACTCGCATTATATGAGCAGAAGGATCTATTTGAAGTAGTAGGGACTTCAAATATCGGTGACCAAGTTTTGAAAGTATATGAGAAATTTGTTCCAGATTTTGTAACAGATGAAGAAATTGCAGCAGCAAACTCCATTGCACCAAAATTTGACATTTCGGAGTAAAAAATGGATTTTAAAACAGCATATACGCACGATTTGCTTACTCAAGCCGAACAATGCTTCTCAGACAAGGAGCTCACGCATAGCTTTTTAAAATTTATTTTCAATAGTTCTAAAAATAGACAAGAAGCAGAGAGAAAACTAAAAGCCCTTAGGGCTAGAATTTTTCATTTAGAAGATATGGCAAAAAATTCTTACAACATGATCCTTGATATGCAACGCACCGCACAACAAGAAGAATATGAGTTAGACAAAAAACAAAGACAAGTCTTTGGTAATAGTGAAATTTATGACTTTTTTATAGATAGCAAAAATGATGAATTTATAGCATATCTAAAGGAAATGGCGCCATTAGAGCGAATAAATACAGCTATTAAACAATTTGAAACGATGAGAGCACGTTGTGATAGTCTAATAGATGGTTTAAGAAAAAGTCATCCTATGAAGAGCAATCAAGTCATTACACAAACACCACAAATAAGTCCTAAGACGAGAACAAGCAACACATTACAGCTAGATCGTGGCTTATATTTAAACAATACTGGGAGATTTTAAATGATAAAAAATAATAAAAAATTATTTAATATTGCAATAATTTTACTCTTAGCAATAGCAAATTTACACGCAGTAAATACTCCAAGGCTATCTAAATTTGACAAACGCATCACGTATGCAACATACAATGCCGATGACGTTGTCTTAGTTAAGTGCAAAGAGGGTTTTGTGAGTATTATAGAATTTGAAAAAGATGAACGCATCGTAAATATAGCAACTGGGTTTAGCGATGGTTGGGAAGTAATGGATAAAGATAACTATCTATTTATTAAACCAAAGAGTTACACCATAAAATCCGAAGAACAAAATATGACCAATGAAAGTGGTGAGCAAATAGAATTTTATGGTAGTTCGGTTATTCAACCAAATGCAGCTGATTGGAAGACAAATCTAATCATCACAACAAATAAAGATAAAGTTTATACATTTGATTTGGAGCTAGGAGAGATTAACAAGATTAATTACAAACTAACTTTTAATTATGCAACCCCTAAAGAAAAGATAGAAAAAGAGAAAGCCGAAAAAGAACTCGCCGAAAAAGCAGCAAAAGAAAAGGCACTATATAAAAAAGAGATCGATAGAAATACAATACCTAGAAATTGGAACTTTGTAATGCATGTAAATAAAGATAGTGAAACTATAACACCTGATTATGCATATGACGATGGTATCTTTACATATCTTGGTTTTAGCTCAACTAAAACTATACCAAGTGTCTTTCTCTTTGATGATGCCAATAAAGAAAGCATCCTCAATACTCATATCAAAAAAGACGGCAAATATGACGTAGTTGTGATCCACAAGACAGCTAAAAAAATTTTACTAAGAAGTGGCAATAAGTTAGTCGGAATCATAAATAATGGCTATGGTCAAAATCCACTTGATAAAACCTACAGCACTAATAAAGACAATATTCAAAGAGAGATTATAGACAATGAGCAAAAATAGAAGTAATGAAAATATGAATAATCAAGAGTCTCAAGTTGAAAGAATTGAATATGAGCATCCAGAAGTCGAAAATGAGCCAAGCAAAAAATTAATGGTTATTGCGGTCATGGTTTTATGTCTGGTTGTTTTTGTTATGGTTGGTCTTAGTTTTTTAGGGAAAAATAGAGAGGCAAATGATGCTGTAAAATCACAAATTCAACAAATAGGAACTGAAGTAAAGAATAAAAATTTTGAGTTGCCTCAGCAAGAAGTGTCTCAAAAGAATTTTCAAGAGTTTCAAACTGCTCCAGCACCACAACAAACGCCTGTGCAAGTAGCGAGCAAGCCAGACCCTTTATCAAATACTACGGTAGTTCAAAAAACTATTTTTAAGCCTAAAGTTTTTAAAACTGGTAGTAGTTTGGCGATTGCAACAAGTAGTTCAAGCAAAAAAGATATATATGTTGCCGACCAAAACATATCTTGGGCAGAACAAGCCAAACGTTTTGAAGAAGACCAGGATTATGAAGGCAATACATACACTCCAAAAATTGCCGTAAAAGACAAATTTAACCCTAGTCTCTTGCTTCAAAAAGGCACATATATTGGTTGTTCGCTCGACACTAGACTTGTGTCTCAAATTAAAGGCGGAATATCTTGCACAACTAGCGAAGACGTATATAGCAAAGATGGCGTAACCCTCCTAATTGAAAAGGGAAGCAAAATCTTTGGCAGCTTCAGAAGCGGAGAGATGAATGATGGAATGAATAGAATTTTTGTTATTTGGAGCGAGATCAGAACACCAAACAATATTAACATTCCAGTTCAAAGTGGTGCTAGTGATGAATTAGGCGGTAGCGGTCTACAAGGATACGTTGATCATCAATGGCTAAAAAGATTTGGTGCTAGCATATTGCTTTCAATGGTAGATGACGTTTTTAATTATGCTGCAAATGGCAAACGTGACAATAGCTATGACTATAGTGAAAACACAAGAGACTCTACACAACAAATGGCAAATACTGCACTTGAGGAATTTATAAAAATAAAACCAGTCCTTTATAGAAATCAAGGAGATATAGTTGGTGTTTACGTCAATCGCGATATAGACTTTAGTAAGGTGTATAAGCTTACAATAGGTAGAAGAAAATGAGCACAATGGGATTAGACAAATCTGCTATGCTAGATGGCTACGTCAAAAAGTATTTTGGCAAGTATCTAGATGATGAAAGTATAAATGAAATAGCTTACAACGGCGGAAATCTAATTTGGACTGAAGATATAATCGGTAATTGGTCTAGTCACGAAAGTGAATTAAACTTTAATGCTGCCCAATCTTTTGCTAATGCATGTGCCGCTTATAAAAACGATAAGATAGAAAGACAAAAACCTATTTTATCATGCATTCTCTCAACTGGAGAGAGAGTGCAAATAGTTATACCAAATGCTACAAAAGAAAATCATATATCAATCACCATTAGAAAACCTAGTAAGGTTCGTTATACGATAGATGACTACATTAATAATGGTTCAATAGATGCAAAAATGGCAAATGAACTAAAAATAGCTATCGAAAATGGCAAGAATATTATTATTTGTGGTGAAACTGGTAGCGGAAAAACTACTTTTATGAAAACACTTATCGATTTTATACCATTAGATGAAAGAATTATTACTATAGAAGATGTTGAGGAAATTAAATTTTGGGATCATAAAAATTTTGTTCAACTCTTTTATCCAAGTGAGGCAAAAAGCGATAGTCTAGTAAATGCCACAACTCTCTTAAAGAGCTGCTTGAGAATGAAACCCAGCAGAATTCTACTAGCAGAAGTTAGGGGTGGTGAAACATATGATTTTTTAAATGTGATTTCAAGTGGTCATAATGGCAGTATGACAAGTTGTCATGCTGGTAGTGTTAAGTCAGCCATAGATCGTCTTGTAATGATGAGCATGCAAAATACTCAAGCCCAAGTTCTAGGTAAAGATATGTTGCTTGATATTGTTTCAAATACAATTGACTACATCGTAGTTTTTAAGCGTCTTGGCAAGAAACGTCAAGTTACAGAATACTTGGCTAATGGCGAATATTTCATAAGAAATAATGAAGGTAATGCTTTTGTTGAGTCTAGCTTAAGGAACGCTAAGCAATGAAAAAAATGCAGATTGGTTTTTTAATTGCAATTGCCTTAATTATAGGCTATTTCTTGGCTAGTGTATTATTTTTTGGACTAAATCACAGTTTTAAAAAGCTTCCAAAAATATGGTATTTAGGGCTTACTTTTGATATGCTGATAAACGGCTGGTCAAAAGCATATTTGGCTTACTTTATTGCAAATTTAATAAGTTTCACTCTAGCTTTTTTACTACCATTTTTACCAAAGAAACAAAGCCTACACGGAGATGCAAGATTTGCAAATGCCAATGATGTAAAGAAAATGGATCTTTATGGAGATGGAATAATCATTGGTAAATTTCAAAACCGCCTCTTAAGATTTGGCGGTCAGCAGTTCGTATCGCTTGGCGCTCCAACACGTAGCGGAAAAGGCGTTGGTATTGTTATTCCAAATTTACTTGACTGGAAAGAGAGTACAGTTGTTCAAGATATTAAACAAGAGTGCTTTGACTTTACTAGCGGATATAGAGAAAAAATACTAGGGCAAAAAGTATATTTATTTGATCCGTTCAATAAACGCACTCATAGATATAATCCACTAGCTTATATTGATATGGCAAGCGATAATGCAGATGGACAGCTAACTGATTTTGCAAATATTTTATATCCCATGACAGGCGATAGCACTACGCAGTTTTTTAACCAACTAGCTCAAAACTTATTTATAGGAATTTGTTATATCGTTCATGATCTTTTAAATTCAAAAGGTGGCATTTCGCTCCTAAAAGCTCTAAATATGGAGATAGATTTTACACTATATGGTATTTTGCAAATGAGCGAAGGTTTTAAAGGTGAAGTTGATATAGACGGCAATAGAAAAATTATATTCAAGGCATTTGATGATACATATAATGTTTTATCTGAGCTTGGACTAATTGGTAAAAAAGCTCAAATGCGTTGCCAAAGCTATTTCAAGATTGATAGCGATAACACAAAAAGTGGCGTTATGTCAAGCTTCAATGCTCCTTTGATGATGTTTAGAAATGACAATATGAGGCTTGCTACTTCAGCAAATGATTTTGATTTTAGAGATCTTCGTAAAGAAAAAATGACTATTTATGTAGGTATTACTCCTGATCAATTGGCAAATGCGAAGCTAATTTTAAACATATTTTGGCAGCAATTAATCTTGGTAAATACAAAAGAGTTACCGCAAGCTAATCCCGATTTAAAATATAAAGTGCTTTTAGTAATGGATGAATTTACTGCACCAGGCTTTTTAGGAATATATTTAAAGTCAATTAGCTTTATAGCTGGATATTGGCTAAGAAGCCTAATGATCTATCAATCAAACTCACAACTTGAAGCAAATCAACCTGATGGATATGGTAGAGAAGGCGCTAAAACACTGCTTACAAACCATGCTTGTCAAATTTTTTATACACCAAGAGAACAAGAGGATGCTAAAAAGATTAGCGAAATTTTAGGAACAAAAACCATTAAAAATAGGAGTAGAAATCTGGGACAAGGCGGTGGAGGAAGTGAAAGTGACACAAGTAGAGCCTTAATGCTTGCGCAAGAATTACGAGAAATGCCTTTTGAAAACGAGCTAATTACGATTGATAATGGCAAGCCTATTATGGCAAAAAAGGCATTTTACTACTCAGATCGCTACTTTATGAACAAGTTCAAAGAAGTAAGTCCAAGCCTTAGAGCGATCGATGGAGATAAATATAAGATAAAAGTGAAAGAAAATGGAAAGATACCAAATCGCAATCAATTAGAGAAAGCTATTCAAAATGGTGAGACAAACATAGAAGTCCCTATTCAAAACATAGCAAATATAAAAGCATACTTTAAAGAGCTTTATAATGATGAAAGTTCTAGATATAAAAATTTACCTGAAATAGTTCATGAAATAGATGAAACTCAAGAAGAATATGAAAAAAAACTTAGACTTCAAAGGGATAAAGATGAAGCAATAAAAGAAGAGACTCAAAAGCTTTACGAGCAACAAATAGTCGAACAATCGAGTAATGCAAATAAAAGTGTAGAAAATATCGATACTGATCCGGCAGCAGAAGAAACAATCAACGATAGCGATAGCATAGAAGAATTAATGGCTCAAAATGCTAGTTGCCCAAATTTTGATGAATTAGACGATGAGAGACAAGACTATAGTGAGTAGATAATGAAAGATACAAGCTTTTATGAAAAATATATAACACCAGCACAACTGGAAGAGATGTTTGGCATTAGTAGAGGACTTCAAAATAAGTTACGAATGCAAAAGAACTATACGGATGAGAATAGACAAAAACATTTACCTTTGCCATTTTTAAAAATTGGCAACCGTATTTTATACAACATTGATAGCATCAAACAATGGCTAGAAGACATAGAACAAAAGTAATTTCCAAGGAGACAAAATGATTAAATTTACGAGTTTAGCAAGTATGGCAGCTATATCCTTTTTATTTTTTGGATGTTCAAGCATACCAAAGCCAATAGAACTTGATAGTAGTAGTCAAATCACTATCAACCAAGAGCTAATTAGGCAAGAAAGACACAATATTCCGCTAGATCCATTCTTAAAACAAAATAACTGGACATATAACTTAATGTTTGAAAAAAATGACGATGAGTATATACCAAATAATATGATTGTTAAAACATTTTATGTAGCGCACAATGCCGATAAGATCATAGTTATTGGAAATAAAAAGATAGCCCAAGACTACAAAGATTACTTGGCAAGCAATGGTTGTAAGAATATTGCTATTCATCCAGTAGATAGCATTGGACAATCTAAAAAACGCGTAAATATCTTATTTTTTGGAATGAAAGGGAAAAACGATGAAGATTATATCAAAAGCTTTACTAACTTGTTTGATTTTTAATAGTGCCGTATGTGGAGCTGACGAGCTTACTGGGGATACAAAACTAGCATGCGAAGCTATTTTGTGCCTATCAAGTAGCGAAAGACCAAGTGAGTGTTCGGCAAGTTTAAGTAAATACTTTTCAATAAGAGCAAAAAAGGCACATGAAACGGCAAAAAAGAGGAAAAATTTCTTAAAGCTTTGCCCAACTGATACTGCTATAAAAACAGACCAAGATTACGCAAGTTTGATTGATACTATATCAGAGATAGGTGGGGGATGTGATGCTAGCGATCTTAACAAGAATTTAGACAAACGTCGTGTCTGGGATAGTGAGAAAGGACTATATCAAACTCAAATTAGAATAAGCCCAAACATGCCTGAATATTGTAAAAGACTTGCTCATCATAATTATACAAATATTAAGGACTTGAAATATACTTGCGACACCAAGTTTTATGACGAGAATATATGGAAAAGAGGATATGAGCTACAAACTATAAGTCAAGCTCAATACAATGCTTTAAGTAGCGATAAAAAAGAAATTCAACCAAATCCAGAATTTTCGAAATGTGGCGACATAAACAAAAGTTACCATTGGCGACAGAGTTGTCGTCAACATATATCTCAATACCTATTCTTTGAGAAGAAGTATTTTAGTAAAACATGCTGGGTAGACTGATGGAAAATGAAAATCTATTTGATAGCACTGGCTCATCTGAAGTTGCACCAATAAGAAAACTCGAAAGCAAAGATGAAATCATAGCTAGGCTTCAAAAAGAGGCAGAAAATGCCAAAAACGAGCTAGATAATGTAGAGCAAGGCAAAAAAGAATTGCAAGAAAGACTTGAAAGACTAGTTTATGAGCGTAATACAACAGCTGATATTTTAAAGAATGAAGTGGCGGAGCTAAATTCTAAATTTGAAAAAGCTGGATTGAAAATAAGCGAAAAAGGCGTTGTCTCTGTCTTAGATTATTCCAACTACCAAAAAAGAGTTGACATGAGTTTCAATATGTTTAATAGTGAGCTAAATTTGGTTCAACAAGCCTTTGAAAGATTTGCAACAGAAAATAATGCAGATTACAGTAGATACGTCAAAATGGTTCAATCGCTTATGGATGAGAGTGCGAAGCTTAAACAACTCTTTGAATACCTAAATGAATTTATGCTCAATCCTCCTAGTAAAGAATTTATGGCTCTCATGAATAATACACTTGCTATTAGGAAAATAGCTCAAGACTATAAAGAATTTGAAAACATCGCAGACATAACTAAAATTAAGGCAACCATGCAAGATCAAGAAGATGCCTTTAACGAGATGACTATGCAGTTTAATAATTTTGCTGAAAATCAAAACAAATTCTTTGAAGAAGAGCTAAATAAGATTGAAATTTTTAAGGATAAGATAAACATAAGGCTAAATGATACTGGAGATGAATACAAAAGATTTAGTGAGAATATGATCGCTCATTTAAACGATCAGTTAAAAGTTTTTGAGGTAAATCTGGCTGAGTATAAAGAAATTAGAGAAAATGAAACAAAAATACTAAAAAACTTAAAAAAAGGAGGATACGCACTAACAGGATTACTTTTCATGATGTGCTTGACACTTGGTGGAGTTATCGGTTACGCTATTTTTTTAATCAAATAGCGTTATAAAAATTTTAACTTAAAAGGATAAAACAATGGCAGATTTTGACAGAACAGAAAACGGCAACGAAAAGAACCTTGCAACAATTTTCATAAGCAAAACTGAATTACCAGAACAAAACAAAACATTAATTGGCTTTGGCATGGAGCGTCCATACGAAAAAGATGGAAAAGAAATAGAACTTGGTGCAGTAAAAGCATTTTATGCTATAGAAAATGCTAGAAATTTTCTCAATGGTGTTGATTGTCGCAATCACCCAGTAAAAATAGAGTGCGGCTTACAAAACGAAAAGCACACTTTCTATACAGCATCTACTTGGATACACAATGGCATAAACGATAAGACTGGTCAAGCTTATAGTCTTCATAAAATGGCAATCACAATTCGCCCAGAGATTAAAAACGAAGCTGGCGAAATAGTTCAACAGCAAGAGAGAATTTTTGCTACAAAAAATAGAAATGGCGTAAAAGGTTACTCTTTTGATGTTACAAATGATAGTGCCCTCGAGAAAGAATTTTTAAGCAATATTTCCAAAGGCTTTAACTTGGGTCTGGTCGCTGAAAAAAATGAGACATTGGCTAAAAATCCAAAACTTATGGAAATCGTTAATAAAATTCCAGACAGATCAGCCGTAACAATGAATTATGACTTTGTTAAGCAACAAGGCATAGTCGTATTGCCAGAAACCATGAAAGCAGTCACAAAATCAGTAAGCAAAGGTGCTGAAATTTTAAATGGCGAATTAAAGCAAGAGCAAAAAAGTCAAGGTTTTGATAGATAGTCTCACTTCAACTTTTTTGCTGTATTTAGGGCTAAAACTGCTACTTTTAGCCCTTCAAAAATTATAATAAAAAATAATTTTAAAATGTATAAAAATATAAAAAACAATTTAAAACAATTTAAAAAATTAATGAAGGATACAAAATGGGTAGATTATTTATAGCAGAAAAACCTGAACTTGCACGTGCAATAGCTAAAGGGCTTATTGGCAATGAAAGTAAAGGTAATGGCTTCATTAGAAAAGGTAACGATACCATAACTTGGGCTTTTGGACACATTTTAGAGCTTTTTAAGCCTGACGATTATGCAGAAAAATATAAAAAATGGAATTTAGAAGATCTACCCTTTGAAATAGAGAAATTTAAATATAAGCCTATTGACAAGAGCAAAGATCAACTTAAAATAATTTTAAACTTATTAAAAGAAAAAGATATAACAGAAGTTATTCATTGTGGTGATGCGGACGATGAGGGACAAATTTTAGTTGATGAAATTTTAGCTTATGCAAATAATAAGTTACCAGTAAAAAGAATGTTAATAAATGACCTTAGTGAAGCTGGCATCAAGAAAGAGTTAAATAATATAAAGTCAAATGATGACTTTTATGGGCTTTCTCAACGTGGTTTTGCAAGAAGCTTGGCTGATTGGATAGTCGGACTAAATTTAACTAGAGCATTTACCGTTGTGGCTAGAAATAAGGGGTATCAAAATGGTGTTTTAAATTTAGGACGTGTCCAAACCCCTATTCTCTCCTTAGTGGTAAATAGAGATAAAGAAAATGAAGATTTTAAAAGTCTGGAATACTTTGCAATTAGTGGTGAATTTAAAAGCTTTGATGGTATAGATTTTCGTGCAAATTTAAAAACTGATGATAAAATTACAGATAAGAATTTAGCTCAAAACATATTAAAAGAGTGCGAAAACAAATCCGCAAGAATTACAATTAAGAAAACCGAAAAGAAGAAAGAGCTACCGCCACTTCCTTACAATTTATTAAAACTTCAAGCTCAATGCGCAAAAGAATTTGGCTTAAAACCTGATAAAGTTCTTGCTATTACTCAAGACTTAAGAGAGAAATTTCACTTAATAACTTATAACAGAAGTGATTGCGAATACCTACCTGATACAATGTATGATGAGTCGCCAGCTATTATACAAAGTTTAAAAGAAATTTTTAAAAATACAGACGATATTGAGCTAAAAGGGATTTTAGACAATGCTGATCTTACTATAAAAGGTGCAGCATTTAACTCAGCAAATATTTCGGCTCACCATGGCATTGTCCCAACTGGAGCAAAAGCGTGTTTAAATGAACTAAGTAAGGATGAATTAAATATTTTTACACTTATAGCAAAAAGATTTGCATTGCAATTTTTTAAAGCAAGAGAATATGAGGCAACAAATATAGTTTTGGAACTTAACGAATATAAATTTACAGCCTCGCAAAATACCACAACTGATCTAGGTTTTACTTTCTATCTTAAACCGCAAAAAGATGAAAAAGATGGTAATGATGATGAAATAGAAAACACTTCAAAGTTGGATAATTTAATAGAAGGCTCTATGGCTGAGTGTTTAAAGATTAAACTTGAGCCAAAAAAAACTAAACCAAAGCCATTTTACACCATGGCAACACTTCTCACCGACTTAACTGGCGTAGCCAAATATGCTAAAGATCCGAACATTAAGAAATTACTCCTTGAAAAAGATCAAGGCAAAAAAGGAGAAAATGGAGGTATCGGAACCCCAGCTACTAGATCAAATCATATAAAAAGCTTGATAGATAATGAATTTATCAGTGTTAGCAATGACAAAAAGCAAATAATACATGCAACACAAAAAGGTAAAGACTTAATTTCAGTTGCACCTGAAATTTTAACCTGCGTTGATATGACTGCTTTATGGTTTGAAAAACAAAAAATGATCGAAAGCCGCGACTTAAGCTTGGATGACTTTTTAACAGAAATCAATCAACAAATAAAGGAAGAGATAGCAAAGGTAAAAGATAGCGATATGGGAAATTTTGAAACAAAACCAGATAATGCTCAAATTTGCCCTATTTGCAATAAGGGATACCTTATAAGACATGAAAGCCAAAATAAAAAAGGCGTATTTTGGTGGGGTTGCAGTCAATGGCGTGAAGGTTGTAAGGCATTTTATTACGATAACGATGGCAAACCACAACTTGAAACTAAGCCAAAACAAGAAATACCAAGTGATGCACCTATGTGTCCAAAATGTAAGAGTGGTAAGCTGCTGCCTAGAACCAGCGCGAAAGGTTTTAATTATTTTGCATGTAACGGTAAGTTAAAAAATGGTAATTGGTGCAATGCTAAATTTAAGACAAACGATAATGGCGAACTTGAAGAGATGGTTTTTGAGAAAAAATAAGGATAGTAGAATGCAAGCAGAAGATCTAAAAAAAATTATCAATACGGTAAGATTTAATGATATTTTATTAACTTTTAAAGATACAGAGGATTTCAAATGCTATTGTGATTTCTTAATCAATAAGCCAAATAGCATTCATGATAACAGCCACAGCTTTTGGAATAGTTATTATAAATTACAAAATAATATTCTAAAAGATATTGAAGAAAAAAATTCCAAATATGATCTTTGTAGAAACGAACAAACTAGAGAAGAAGCTGGTTTGTCTTTAGAACGATTAATAAATGAATGCGGCTGCGAAAACATAAAAGCCAATGTTATTTATTTTGATGCATTTGATAAAAAATCACAATACATCTATGCTGATGAATACGAAAAACTAGAAGAGCTTGTAAATATTATCGACAAAAAATACCACATCTCGAGTCATAAAACAAAATTTGCTTGTATACACTGGAATGATCACGAAGAAGAGTATCACTCACCAAAGGTCAGCATCCATAGAGTCTTAATAAAGGAATAACATGCCAACTTACAAAAATTTAAAATATATCAATGAAAGCAAAAATTCAATATTAAGTAATTTAGATAACAATTTACAAGAACAATATGCCAGTGACCTAGATCAAAATCTAAACGAACTCTACAATAATGAGGTTAGGTCGAAGATTGAAAAAATGGGGGATAAAAACCAACAAATTTCAGAATTTTTAAATGAAATGTATTCAAATGTTGATTACAACATGGATGAATTCGATCCAAAATACTTAAAAGAGAATAAAGAAAAATTTAAGGATATAAAAGGTGGCATAATCGCAAGTATTATTGACAAGAACAATAAAGCACAAAGCAATTACCAGCTTGAGAGCTTTTTCGAAAAGTATGATCAAATTTTTGACAAGAATACACCTCATGATAAGATAATAGATAATGTTGCTAGTAAATTTCTAGAACTCAATGGAGAACTTTATAACAAAATAGAGCATGAATCAGTATATAACGAAGCTGAACTAGCTCTTAGTAAAACATTATCTAAAAATATAACTTCACGCATTGATATTGATATAAACAAAGACGGAAATTATCAAATACATAAATTTAGTAAGTTGCTAGCTGCCAACAAAGAGTTTAGGGGAGATGAAAATATCGCCCTATTCCAAACTCTAAAAATGATGGATAAAACATTAATGGATGAAAACAATAAGGATTTTAAAGCTATACATGAAAAAATAGGCTTTAACTTTACTGATATTGATGGAAAAACTATTCATATCAATGCAAGACTTGGCGAAGGACACTTTCAAAAAGACTTAGATCATTTAGTAAAGATAGGTTGCAATGATTGTGGCATAGGTAGTGTTAGCAAAATAGCTAATAAAATTTTTATAAAATCCACTGAAACAAACGATCTAATTTTAGATCAAAATGAAGAACAAAACAAGGAGAGGGGCAAAGGATTAAATTTTAAAAATCCTGCAACAATTGATAATTTTGAAAAATGTTTAAAAGGTGGCATAGAAGCAACTGCAGCATTAGCTGAAAGCATAGGAGATGAAAGTATTACAGCTTTTACTCAAAATTTAAATCGTGTTGCTGGCATATCTGGTATAGGTAAACATATAAATAATATTGTATCGGCACAAAACAACAAAGAGGTAATAAATAGATTAGGTAAGGCATACACAGAAAAGGTCAAAAGTGGTGCAATAAAACTTCCAAAAGAAAAAGTTATGGAACACTCAAATCAAAAGAGCTTAGGCGCTAATAGATGAAATTTTTAAAACAATTTAAAACAATAAAATACTATAAAAAACTATTTATTATTATATTATCATTATCTACAATAGCGACAAATGTTTTAGCTATACCCAATGCTAATGAAAGTAGATACAATAAGCTCTTTTATAAATTTGGCAAAGAGTTTAATATCCCTCCGATACTTCTTTGGGCTATAGCAAAAACAGAGAGTAACTTTACCAATAATGCAAAGAATATTAACAACAATGGCTCAATAGATTATGGGTTGATGCAGATTAATTCAATTCATGAAACAACGTTAAAAGCTAAAAATTTAAGCATTGATGACCTATATAAGCCAGAAACAAACATTCAAATGGGAGCAATGATACTAAGAAATTGCATTAATAAACATGGTTGGGATTATAAAGCACTAAACTGCTATAACGGAAAAGTTGAAAATAATCCATATTCTCGTAAAGTTTTTGCAAATTTAAAAACTTTAAAACAAGCAAGAAGAGTAATTAAATGAACTTACACAAAGATGATACAAGGGCTTTTTTAGAATATCTTGGTTTTGACGTGGATAGCCACTATAAATTCAGGATGCGAGAAGATGAGCATACCGCTTCTGCTTCTATTGATCCAAAGAATGGCTATATTAAAGACTTTGGCAGTGGTTTTAGGGGTGATATAATAGCATTTTATAAGGAAATAAAGAATTGCGACGAAAGAAGTGCATTTTTAGAAGTAGCAGGTATTCTAGACAACCTAAAAATAGATCATGATCTAAATCATGGGCAAAAGACAAATATTGCTATTCATAAAAAAGCTATAAATGTTAGACCAATTAAAGAAGAACCCACAATAGATTATCTTGATGACGACATAGTAAAAAAATACGAAAATGAAAGGCGTGAGAATTTTACACGCTATCAAGAACTTTTACATAAACTGCTTCCAGTTTGTGACAATAATCAACGTAAAGAAATAGCTCAAAGATTTCAAATAGGTTATTCCAAAGAAGAAGATAGGTTGGTAATGCCATTAAGAAATGAGACTGGCAAGATCGTAACGCTTTGGAAATATAATCCAAATTTAAATATCAAATACACTTTTAGCAAAAATAGACCACGCTGCGCCTTTAATATCCAAGCATTAAAAGAATATACAAGAGATGATAGTCCTATATTCATAGCTGAAGGTGAAAAAGACTGCTTAAATATGTTGTCACGTGGATATAAGGCTATAAGCTTTGGGAGTGCTGCCACTCATTTAAAACAAATTCAAATTGATATGTTAAAAGATAGTTACATTGTTGTAGCATATGATTATGACGAGGCAGGGAAAAATGGTGCAAAGGCTTTAAAAGAGCAGTTAAATAACTCTTGTAAAGTTGTAGAAATAATAGAATGGGAAAAGATACTCAAACAAAACGGATTAGAAAAAGAGCTAAAGAAAGGATTTGATTTCACTGATTTTCTAAAACTTAGTGCCAAGGAGAGGGAAAAAAAACAAGGAATTAATAGATGACAGACAACAAAGAAAAAGATAATAGCCAATATAAACCAAAGAAAAGACAGGTTGTAATTTATTTAGAAGAAGATGAATTAAAATATTTAGACTATATCTATAATAAAAAATTCTTTCCAACTCGTGCCGCATATATTAGAATGCTTATTAATGAAGACAAAGAAATGAATGGCTATTAAAAATATTAAATATTTTAATATTGTATAAAAATATTTAATATTTCACATAATAATATATTGTTATAAAAGTATGTAAAAATCGGCATTTGCCATAAATTTAGATAAAATTTTATTTTAAAATTTTATTTTTTTGTAAGGATTTTAAATGGCAAAACAGAAAAATGATAATAATCTATATGATAGTCTTGATCTATTTAGTATGGCAGATGCTCATCCAGAATACTTTGGAGGTAATCTCAATTCAATTATAGAAAAAACGATTGATATAGATGCACAGATAAATGAGATAGAAAATAGCTTATTTGAAACTATAAACACAACAGATGTTACACCAAATGAAGAAACCATAATTAATCCTATAAAAAAATTCAATAATACCTTTGAGGACCTAAAACTAAGCGATGCCCTAGAACTAGGTGGGGAAAAGGATAGATTTAGAAAAAATATTGCAGCAATTAAAACTACTAACGAAATTTACCCAAAATTAGATCTTGCTAAGAAAGGCGAAATAGAACTAAATATTACAAGAGAGCAACAGCTAACAATAGCTAACTTTTCAGGCTGGGGAGGAATAAATGGACTATTTGATGAACGCAATAAAAAATGGAAAGATGAAAGAGAAGAGCTCAAAAAGCTACTTAGCGAAAGTGAATATGATGCTGCTAAACGCTCAAATTTAACTGCATATTATACGCCTAAAAATATCGTTTCGGCAATGTATAAAGGTCTCGAAAGACTTGGTATTAATGCCGATAGAGCAGATTTGAACAAAGAAATTCTAGAGCCTAGTGTAGGAAATGGTTCGTTTATTACGTTTAACAAAAACGATAATTTTCATTTTACTGGTCTTGATATTGAACCTCTTACAATTAAAATGAACAAAATTTTATATCCGAATCAAAAAAATAATAACATTGGCTACGAAAAATTTACTTATGATGAGCAGTTTGACGCAGTTGTTGGCAATCCTCCATTTTTAGATGTCCCACTTTTTGATAATAAGCATCAAGATTTATATGGTTCAGCCCATAATTTCTTTATACAAAAAGCCACACAATACAGTTTAAAAGAAGATGGAATAAGTGCTTTTGTAGTAAGTCGTCACTTTATGGATGCTAAATACAATTCAGCAAGAGATGAGATAGCGCAAAATCATACTTTCTTAGGTGCAGTGCGTTTGCCAAACAATGTTTTTAAGCACACAGAGGCTGAAACAGATATCATTTTTCTACAAAAAGGCAAGCATCCTGAGTATAACAAAGAAATATCCAATATTAAATCAACTCAAGTAGCACAAGATGGCACAGAATTAAATCAAAGCATAAACCATTATTTTATTGAAAATCCCCAAAACATACTTGCTAAGCCGATCTTGAGAAATGGGCAATTTGGAAAAGCAATTTTTTATGATCCAAAAGACGATATAAATTTTAGTCTTGATACAGCAATAGAAAATTTTATAGAAAATCAACTTCCTGCTAACGTATATAAGTGGAGAGAGCCGGCATCTATTATCGACTTTGCAATAGAAAGTTACGACGATGCCTATGATTATGTTAAGGATTTAAAAGAAAATAGCCTTTTAATCTATAATGATCAAATTTGCAAAATAACCTCGTCGATAAACGGAGAAATAAGAGCATCAAAAATTGAAGATTTAAGCCCCACCATCCAAAATAGAATTAAAAAGTATATACCTTTAAGAGACAAACTCAAAGAGCTCATTGCACTAGAGCAGACAGATATCAAAGACGATGATATAAAACTAAAGCAAACAAGAGAACAGCTTAATTTGTTACTAGACAACTATCATATTAGCGAAGGATTTTTATCTGGGAATAAGGCAGCATCATTTAAAAATCTAGATGTAGAGTTTAGCAAAGTCAAAGCTCTAGAAAAAAACTATAAAAAACCAGAACGTGCAAGAGATGGCAAAGAAGCCATAAAGGAAAGCTGCGAAAAGGCTAATATTTTACTTCACCGAACAATAGGCTTTACTCCTGAAATTTTGTTTGACAATGAAAAGGATGGTGTATTAGTAAGCATGTATCAGTTTGGAAAGATCGATACAAACTATATTTCAAAAAAATTAGGAAAATCAAATATCGAAGTCGAAGATCAAATTATTGCAGAAAAACTGGCTTTTTACGATCCAGAAAAATTATCAAAAGGCGAAAGAGAGCTAATTTTTACTCCAATTTATCTTAGTGGAAATGTCAAGGAAAAATTAAAATCAGCAAAAAATCTACAAGACATTTATGCGGACTTAATGCAAAACAATATAGAAGAACTTAGCAAGGTCATACCACAAGATATTAGCTTTGTTGATATAGACACGAGGTTTGGCAGTTCTTGGATACCAATAAAATACTATGATGATTTTTTAAAGAACGAGCTAAAGACATCAAACTATAATAATGATGCATGGAAACTTCAAAATTTAGGTTCCATGGGCTGGCAAATAGATGGAGATAAATATCATCTTTCACAATATGCAACTTATAACTATTCCGTTGAAGTCAAAGGACTTACCACACAAAGACTAATTAATGGAAATTATGAAATACACCAAAATGTAGGTAACAATAAAAGCGTATATGACATTATAGAAAGTGCTCTAAATAATACACCTATAAAGATTATGGAAAAAACAAATGAGCCTTTGCTAGATAAAGAAGGCAATATTAAGAGAGATAAAGAAGGCAACATAGTCTTTAAACAAGTAATAAATCCAGAAAAAACAGCTGAAGCAAATGCGAAAGTTGAAATGCTAAAAAGCAAATTTAATGAATGGATATATAGCGACCGAGCTAGAGCAAAAGAACTAGAACGTATTTACAACGACAAATTTAACTGCTACGTTAAAGCCAAATTTAATGGAGATGGTTTAGAAATCTTAGGGCTTGATGGCAATATAAAACTTAGAAAGCACCAAAAAGATGCTATTTTTAGAAGCATGGTTCAAAAAAATATTTTACTTGATCACGAAGTTGGGGCTGGCAAAACATATGCAGCAATAGCTGCTGTTATGAAGCAAAAAGAGCTTGGGCTTGTAAAAAAACCTCTAATCATCGTTCCAAACAATCTTGTAACCCAATGGGATCAAAGTATTTTTGATGCATTTCCTAACGCTAATGTGCTAGTGGCAGACGAAAACTCTTTAAGCCCAAAAGAAAGAGACGAGTTTTTGGCTAAAGTAGCAAATAATGACTGGGATGCCGTTGTTATAAAATATACACAAGTAGAAAAACTACCAGTTCCTTTTGAAACACAAAAAAAGATACTTGACAAAGAAATTTATGAGCTAAAAGAAGCTCTTAGATATTATGAGGAACGTGACGAATCAACAAACAAACGTTCTGCACGTCAAGTTGAAAAAATGATAGCTAGAGTTGAAAAAAAAGTGGAAAAACTACTTGACGATAAAGCAAAATCCAAGACAATGGATTTTTCAATGCTTGGTGTTGATAGTATAGTGGTTGATGAGGCACATAACTTTAAAAATTTAGGCGTAATCTCTCCGATGAATGCAAAAGGCAAAGGAGCTAATACTTCAAGCAAGAGAGCATTAAATATGCTTGCACTTACTACCTATATTAACGACAAAAAAGATGGTAAAGTAATGTTTTTAACTGGAACTCCAGTATCAAACTCACTTAGCGAAATTTATAATATGCAGAGATATTTGCAGCCAAAAGAGCTTGAAAATTTAGGCATAGATAGCTTTTCAAATTGGGCTAGTAATTTTGCTGGTATTGACATTGCCCCTGTAAGAGATGCTAGTGGTCGCATAAAAATGGAAGCAAGGTTTTCATCACTTACAAACTTACCTGAGCTATCAAATATACTAAGCCAAACAACAGACACTATCACAAATGATGATATTAAAGCCTTTTCAAAGACATTTGTTCCAAATAAAGAAGTGATTTACGTAAAAAGTGAAAAATCTAAACGTATATCAGATTATATAGGGGAAGCTGATGAAAATGGAATTTACCCTAGATACTCAATTACTGGGCGACTTATTAGTATGGAAGGTGGAGGATATGATCCAAGTATCGATAACCCACTAAAAGTAACAAACGACGCAAAAAAAGCAAGTATTGATTTTAGACTAATAGATCCAACAGCCCCTGATTACCCAAATTCTAAAATAAATATCGCGGTTAATGAGATATTTAAAGAATGGCAAACATGGGGTGATAAAAAGGGGACTCAGCTTGTATTCTTAGATGTTGGAACACCAAAAAGCACTAGTGATAAATCATTTAACTTAAAACTAGACGAGATATTAGCTAGAGAAGAGCAAAAAACAGAATATGTTGATGAATTCGAGAATATAAATGATGCTTTAGAAAGCAGCGAGGTATCAGTAGATGATCTTGATGAAAATGGAGAGGTTCTAAAAAAGGATGAATTTGATGATAGTAGATTTTTTCTTTATGGAGATATTTATAAAAAGCTAGTTGATAAAGGAATACCAAGAGAACAAATAGCATTTATACATGATGCGGTTAGCAACGAAGAAAAAGCGGATCTTTTTAAAAAAGTTAATGATGGTGAAGTTAGAGTTCTTTTGGGCAGCCGTGCAAAAATGGGAACAGGAGTAAATGTCCAAAGACGCATCACAGCACTTCACCACATAGATTGTCCATGGAGACCAAGTGATATAACACAAAGCAATGGAAGAGCGATTAGACAAGGTAATCTCTTTTATGAGAACGATCCAGAAAACTTTATAATCAAAGAATTTAGACATATTACTCCTGGAACGTTTGATGAAAGGAACTGGGAGTTGCAGAGCAAAAAGAACGAGGCTATATTAAATTTCAGAAGAGGTGTCGTCGGAGAACGTAGTTTAAATGGCTTTGAGGAGGATTTATTAAATTCAAATGAGGCACGTGCGGTCGCCAGCGAAAATCCTCTCATCTTTACAGAGTTTGAATTAAATGAAGCTATAAAAAAAGAGAGAAATGAGCTCAAACGATATAAAGAACAAGTTTTTTCTAATGGCGAGGAACAAGAGAAAAACAACATTAGAATGGCCAACATAGAGATGCAAATACCTAAAATAGATATCATTAAAGATATAGTAAAACAAAATACAAGTGAAAACTTTACTTGCAAAATGAACAAATATAAAGCCTCTATTGCAACTGGTGGTTTTGAGCCAATAGTGTATGACTTTAATATACCAAAAGATAAAAATAGCACAGATACTAACGAAATAGAAATAAAGCAAAATCAAATGGCAGACATCTTACAAGATAATATAAATTTACTATTTGCAGAAAAAGAGACGCCAAGAGAGGTTGCAGAGTATAAGGGCTTTAAAGTTATTGGAGAAGTTACAAATACAGCATTTAATGGAAATATTATATTTTTTAAGCTCGTAAATAAAGAATACGATATAGAGTTAGAACCAAGATCTCTTGAATATAATGACGATATATCAAAAGGTATTAGCGCAAGAGAACAAATTAGCCTTAGAGGCTTTTTTACAAGAATAAACAATGTCCTAAGTGATGAAGCCCTACAAAAGAGGCTAGAGAAAAATAAAAATGATCTAGAAAAATTAAAAGAATCAAATATTACTTTAAAAGAATGGTTAGCAAGCAACCAAGTTTATCCAAAGCAAGAACTTTTAAACAAACTTCAAAAAGACCTTGAAATTTGTAATTCCGAAAATGAGAAGATGATTGTAGACAGGCAGTATAAAAGTGAGTTTAAAAGTTCAGCACTAGAGGAATATAAAAATTGGGACAAAATTCAAAAAGAGAAGTTGCTTGAAAAGCTAAAAGAACGAAACAATAATGATCAAGTAGAACGACCAGCATTTACGCAACCACAATATAAATTATCCAAACAAACAGAAGAAAAAAGCAGATCAATAGATACTGGCATCAGTCTTTAATATGGCACATTTTATAATTGTATTAAATAATTTAATACAATTATAAATTATTTAATACAGTATTAAACAATAAAAAAATAAATTTCTCAATAATCTAGAAGTAAATAATTATATACAATATTAAATTATATTATATTATTTAATATTATTTTAAACTTTTTTATATTAGAATTCTTTTATATTTAAAACAAAGGAGAAAAGATGCTGCCGAATAAACCGCAAGATTATCCTAATAGTTTTCCAGCTCGAGTATGGTATACGCACCTTATAGAAGAAATCGGTGACGAAGCTATCGAAAAGCTTGGCTTTTATCCAAACGAAAGACTGCTTGACACAACAAAAGCCTTAGTAGCAAAACAAGATCAAGCACTAGCTAATTTTTTTAGTCAAAGAATATTTTGGGGAATTTTTTATAGCAGTAATGGCGGCATTGAAGAGTCTTTAGGCGTAGGCAATCGTAGGATAATTCCACTAATATGGTTTAGACAAATTGCCGACAGTAAGTTTGCTAACTCGCTTAAAGAGGTCGCAAAAATTGCAAAAAGTGATTTAGAACAACTTCTTTATGAAGGTATCTTGTATCAAGAATTTTTTGAGTTACAAATTTTAGTTAAAAAGGATAGCATTGAATGGCTAAAAAATAATGCTACCAAAAATGAGGTATTAAGTCATCATGGCTTTAACAATATGTTGGGATATAAATATTTCTTAAAAAGAATAAGAGAGGGATTAATGTTTTCAAATCAAGCTTTAGAGAATGGTTTTGATGAAAAAAAACTACCTCGTTTTAGTGAAATGGTAGCACAAGGAGATGGAGCATTTTTACCTTGTCCATTAGTTAAAAACGATCTACACTTTGGTGGTGGAAAATGGCAAATAGAATATGAGTTTGTCACAGATGGTGACTATTAATATATTAAATTTTAAAATAATTTAATATAGTAAAAAATAATTTAATACAAAGGAAAAAAGATGAGATTACTAGGCAAAATTGCACTTGGTGCAGCAGCAACAATCATGCTTATTGGTTGTGGCGAAGGATCTAAGTATGGTGATAAAGAATATACATTTGAATATTTAAGGGATAATGAACAATTGCTAGTAGAATTGGTTCAGTGGTGTGAGTTAAACAAAAATGCAAATTTAAATACAACACAAATGAAAAACTGCCAAACTGCATATGACAGAAAATCAAGGTTGACTCAAAAATGGGGAAATGAGCCAAGTAAATGGGAAAAATTAGTCGAGAAATACGGAACTAAAAAACAATAAGCATAGTTTAAAGGATAAAAAATGGTAATAGCAGTCTGCAATGAAAAAGGTGGTAGCGGAAAAACAAATATTGCTATAAATTTAGCCATAAAATTAGGTCTTATGAAAGATGACACTCTTTTAGTAGATGCCGATCCTCAAAGAAGTATAGATGTTTTTACTGATATTAGAGCTGATGCAAATTTACCACTACTATTTAATGCTGTCTCAAAACTTGGATCATCGATGCTAAAAGAGATACAAAGCTTAAAGCAAAAGTATGATAGTGTAGTAATTGATACTGGTGGACGTGATAGCCAAGAAATGAGACAAGCGTTAGCGGTTTGCAATATTGCTATTATCCCAGTTATTCCGAGCGATCTTGATATTGCCGTTTTGAACAAAATGATACTAGTTTTTAATCAAGCGAAAATTTACAATCCGAATTCAAAAGCACTAATAGTTATCTCTAAAGCTTCACCAAATCCTTTTCTAGCTAAAAAGGTAGAAGCACTACGTGAATATATTAGCGAAAAGAAGTTAGAAGATATTTTTCTAGCAAATAGCATAATCTATGAACGTGAAGCATATAGAAATGCCTTTTCAGCAGGAATGGGTGTGAGCGAATATTGTAAAGATAACGAAAACGCAAAGCTTGATTTCGAAGGCTTCTTTAACGAACTTGTCAATTTTGCTAATAATTAAAAACAATATTATATTATTTTATAAAGTTTAAAATAATATAATATATTGAATTAAAAGGCTAAAATCAAAGGAAGAAAAAAATAATGGCATATATATCTGGCTGGGAAGCTTTAAATATACCTAGGCTTGATGGTTCAATCGCCGATTGGCATCCACTGCTTTATTTTGCCAATAAAAACAATATAAAAACTTATGAGAATAATGAAATTTTAGGTTCTTTGGGGATACAAAGGCGATATGTAAAGATGCTTGATAAAGAAGAGTATGTAGCAAATTATGCAAGAGCGATAGCTGATTTAGTCTATAAAGGCGAAATAGCTGGTCTCAAGAACTGCGTGCAAGATTACTTGGATGATAACGAGGAAAGCGAGCTTTTCAACTATTTAAAGCTTATAAATAAAAACAAAAAAGTTGATGATTTTATGAAATTTGAATTAACAAAGCTATATTTTAAGGATAAAAGATGCTAGAGCAATACCAAAAAGACAGAGTTAAACTTATAAAAGAAATTTTGCCATATCTTGGGGATACCTTTGTTTTAAAAGGTGGAACGGCACTTAGTTTATATTATGGGCTAAATAGATATTCAGAAGACATTGATTTGGATTGCACAACCAACAATATGAATTTTATAAACAAGCTAAAGCGCCATAAAGATTTTAGTAATTGGAATATAAATATTAAAAAAGATACCGACACTGTTTTTAGAGCAATGATAGATTATGGTGCAACTTCTCATTACGGCAGCTATCCATTAAAAATAGAAGTTAGTAGCAGAAACAAAGATCTACTGAGATCCAAGACTTTAAATTTTGAAAATATAAATGGTGTTAACGTCTATTGCGTGGATGAGCTTATAAAAATGAAAGGAGTTGCTTTTAGTGGCAGAGATAAAATTCGAGATTTTTATGATCTAGGATATCTACTACAAACTTATCCTGACAAATTTAGCAAAGAAAATCTTTTTGGGATACGAGAAAAGATCTTTTACTGTGGCGAGGATGAACTAAATTTACTTTTAAAAGATGAAAGTTTGCAACATAAACTTATATCACAAGACAAAATTCACATAACTGATACCTATACTCAAGATGTATTAAGGCGCATCAATACTCTGCTAGAGCCAGCAATACAAAGAGATACAACACGATCTCAAAAACAGCAAAATGATAGTTCAAAAGCTGTTCTGTCTAGACTTGGTATAGCATATGTCAAAAAAGTAGAAAGTGGAGTCATAAAAATAAAAGAAACCAAGAATACAAATGAAAAGGAAAGATAATGGGAATATTGGATAAGAAAAATGGATTTGCATTTGTAAACAATGCCAACATTGCAGCAAGCAGCAATGTGGAAGAATTTATAAACTCTGGTGCTGCAGATAGTGCTGCAGATAGTAATGAAAAGAAAAAAAGCAATGCTGGACGCCCCAAAAAAACAGGTGAAAAACCGGTCTCGGTTGCAATATATCTTATGCCAAGCGAGAAAGAAAGACTAGAAAATGAAGCAAAAGCTCAGTTTATGAGCTTGTCTGGGTATCTAAAATTGAAGATTTTAGCATGACCACATGTAGGTTATGGCTATACCGTAAAGAAATAGAGATAATTAAAACAATCCCCAAAGACAACAAGCAGATGTGTCTATCTGTTAAAATCTTTTTTATTAAGACTATTAGTTTTTTTGCTATCAATATTTGTTGTATTTTCTACAACCTTTTGTCTGGCTTGTAAAATTTGAGCTTTGCTTGAGTCAGTTTTATTTTGTTTTGGATTAACATCTTTTGTTTGCGAGGATGGAGCAACAACTTTTGTGTTACTTCTGGAAAGAATTTTATATTCAGTCTTTTTCTTTTCAGCTTCACTAAGGGGAGTTAATTCAACTTCTCTCTTTCCTTCTACAGAACAATCCCACACATTCCTATAAAGAGTTTTTTCGCACCATTGTTTAGTTTTTTTATCATAAATTTTCTTTACAATCGGTTCCTGAGCAGTTACTGCAAACCTAGCATAATCTCCATTTGTAATATTATAATCTTCCATTAACTGCCTTAAATGCTTGCCCCAAAGAATAGTTTCTTTCCCTTTACTTGTCTCAAATTTAACATAATACGACTCTTCGGTATGCTCATCTAGTGAAAAATTATATTTTGCTTCACCATATCCAGTTATCTTATAATGATGTGGCTTGTGTCCATCCCAAACATCCGGGAATTTATTCTTAGAAAATTTCTTATTTTTATAAGAAAAATTTGTTGCTTTATATCCCAAATCGGTTAAATTTTTCGCAAACTCATCACGCATCATATCCAAATCAGCTGGGGAAATTTTAATTCTTTTTCCATTACAATCAACACTTTTTAAGTCCAAATGGCAATGAGGATTATCTGTGTCATTATGGACTGCTAATATAAAATGATTATTTACAAATCTTTCTTTAATGGTTTTTATTGCAGCATTTTTAATTTCCTCGACAGGGATATTATTTTCACCTTTCATAGAAAAAACCATATGCACTACCTCGTTTTTTTCTTTTAATTTTAGTTTTTCAACATCATGTTTATTGGGAATATCATAAACCCCATCTTGGAATGTTGCAGCTATTTCATTTATATCATTAATAAAAATTTCATTATCACTTTCTAAAGGATCATTAATAAAAACATCAAGTAAGCCGTCTCGGCTAATATATTTTATATGGCTTTTAAGTTGATTAAAATTTTGATCCTTGCCAGTAATTTTTATCAAGACTTGAGAATTATATCCACGTCTTTTAGTTAAAAGTTTAGTTGTATGCTCTCTTTCACTTTTAGTAAATTTTTGAGAAATAAAACCTTTGCTTAAAAGATACTTATTCCAAATCTTATCTTTAAAACTTTGTGGAGAAGCAAAATATTTTCTCTGTTTTTTCTCAAACTCGCTCCAGATTTTTTTAGCTTTTAAAAAATTTTCATCATCCAAATATGATTTTAATTTATGACTCATTTTAATTTAGCCTGTAAAAACATTTTTTGTTCTTTTATAAAATTGTCAGTCTCTTGAACTTGTTTATTTATTCTATTTATTAAATTATCAATAGCATCTTTTTCAAAAGAAGCAGAAGTATTTTGTTGAATTGCTTTTACAAAAATATTTAAATTTATACCAATGCGTTTAACCAAATAATTCATTTTTGCAAATTCATTTATTGTATCGTTACTTAAAATTTTATCATCGTAAAGGTGGCTCAAAACCAAAAATTTTGAAAACTTATTTACACTAGAAAAACCATTATCCTTTGCAAGTTGTTTTAATTTTTTAAATTCAACATCGGTAAAAAAATTTTTAACCTCTTTGATATTTTCTCTAGTAAGCTCAGACCTTTTTATTTTTAAAAGTGGATAATTTTCTTTTACGGCATCAATAATTTTATTATCTCTCTCTAAAAAGAACAAAAGTAAATTGATTGCTTCATTTAGTGATTTTACCCCCATTTTTTCTTTTAAGGTTTGTAAAAAAATTAAATTCTCAACATCTAATCTAAAAGCTTTTAATTCTTTAGCCATAATTCAAAAACCCTCCATTTCCTATTTACCAAAAATTTTGCAAAGCAAAAATTACAAGAGCCTCGCAGAGTATTTGCCTTTTTCTCAAATATTTTGTATTACAAAATAGGAGAAAAAGGCTATCCTGCAATCTACTATTTTATGTAACTTTTTTTGCTTTTATTTCTTTATTCATTTTAGATTATAACACAGCTTTTATCAAAAAATACCAAGAATATGTTATAATAACAAAAAATATCAGAACAAATAAAATAACCAATAAAAAGAAAAAGGTTGTGCATGAATTTGATATTCTGTTTTTAAATATAAACGTCAAAAATTATCAAAACATAAAAAGGAGCTATACAATGTCAAAACTTACAGCAGCAGAGAGACTTCTAAAAAACGAAGAACAACTTAAGAAACTTTCAGAGCAAAGAAAGCAATTATTAAATGCTATCAAAGAAGAAAATGAGCAAAAATTTAAGGATATAGGCATAAAGATCATAAAAGCAGTTGAAACAAATGAGCAGTTTAAAATTGATTTTTTAAACCTTATCAAAGAACACAATATAGGAATAGAGTTTTAAATTTTATTAATAAATAGCAAAACGCCATAAAAATTAATGAAATGAACTGCTAGAGACTAAAGGAATAAAGAATGATGCTAGAAACATTATCAACAAATTTCGTAGATTTTATAAATTATACGTTTTCAATCTTTTCGATTATGCTTTTGACAACTGGAATGTTTTTGTCATATCCATTTTTAAGAGGCGAAATCGAAGATGAAGAAAAAAATGAAAGAGAGGCAAAGGTATTTGCTGTCGGTCTTGGTATTAGCATTTTAATGACAATGATATGTCTTTTTGTGATGATTATAACGCCTATTTATGCGATGTTTAATGGCATAAATATAATTGAATTTATAAAAGTCGCATTTAGTATCGTTGGTTACGCAAAGGACGATGGGGATGAAACTTATATTTTTTTAATGCTAATTATCCTTCTCGTCAATTTTTCAGTCATCGCTTGGATAGGTGGTTTAATAACCAGATTTTGGGGAAATAAAATTTTTATAAAAACAGATAAAGTAGAAGAAATATGATAAAAGAACAAAAGTTACAAAACCTAGTGAATAATGCTAAATATATATTTTCGTTAATTGCGCAAAGAGATAGGCTAAATTCTAATATAGCCAACTTAAAAGCGGATGTTGAAAAGGCTGGATATGAGATAGGTGAAGATGATAATGGAAAATTTCTAGCACGTAAGCTAAAAAGAAAAGTTGATAAAATTTATCTGTAAAAAGGAGCAAAATCTACTATTTATTTAAAACTATTTTTCCTTTCTTGGAAAATATGATTGTTCCATTGAAATCTTTAACTATATCGTTTAACTGCTGCAAGCTTACTGGATTAATAACTTCAATAGGGTATTGTCCAGTTTCTTGATATATCTTTCTAATTTCCAATATATCGATTGTTTTTTGAACAAGAAAAAACATTCCACAAACTGCAAGGCAAGAATAAGTAATAGATAAAAGAGTTGAGCATATTTTATAAAAATATCTAATTATAATCATTTTTGAATAACCTTCTTGATTTATTCTTTACTTGTATCAAAATAACCCAAAGTAAGTAAGGTTAAAAACGATACTATTACGACCATTAGAAAACCAATAAAAAAGATATCAACTATCATTCGTTAGCCATCACTTCTTAAAACTATTTTTAATTCATTGATAGTCTTAATTTTTAATAAAATATTTAATAGTTCATCGCCGCCAAAAAACGTCGGATACGAATTTTCCTTATCATAGTCCTTTATACATTGTTTTAACTCATTTACTAGCGGATCAAGATCGTTATTTATTATTTCAATATCTACACAATAGCCTCCTACAGATGCTCGTATTGTTGAATACCCATGTTGATCAACATTAGATATAGGCTCAATATTAACGGGAATGGCAGTTAAAAACTTTAAATTGCTTTTGTTTATAGAGAGCTGGTTGCTATTGGCTACTTTTGCACTTTCAAAATCATTGGTTGATACTTCAATTTTATGAACGTCGAAATTTACTTGTTCTGATTTTGGTGTTTTATTCATTATTCTGCTCACAAATACCTTTTTATTACAATTTTGATATCCTCTTAATCGTTTAATATCAAAAAGTTTTCCATCAAATTTGTCAAATAATTTCCAAAGCGTATTACGTCCAACCGTTTCATAGTAGTTTTTATTTGCAAGTTTTTGTATGGCTATTGCAAGATCGCTTTGACAAATTTCACCTTTTTGATCAATAATTTCTTGTGCCAGTTGTAAAGATATCTTTTCTTTGTCGCTTAGCCCAATAAAATCATCTTCAATAAATTTTAGATCTAATTCCCTGGTATCGATTAAAGCAACCATCTCTTTTGTATGGCTTCTCTTTTTCTTTGGTTTTAAGCTAACAATCATTTCATTGTCGTTGATAGAAATAGAGCTGTCACTTTCGTTTTGTAAATAGTAAGCTTCATCAACACTATCCATGAAGGCTGTAGCGCCTTTATAATTCTCATCGTTTTTATCCATTCCCTGCTTAGGTTGGTGGTGGAGGAATATAATAGTAGCACCCTTGTCTCTCAATCCTTGCAGGTCTGCCATAAATCTTGTTATATTATCATCTTTACTTAGACTACCTTTTATAAAATTTCTAATACTATCTATAATAATAAGTCGATTTTTTATTTCACCTGCTTTAAATTCTCTGTTTAACTTTTTAAATATAGTAAATCTATGCGAGCTGTTAGAGAGAATATATTTTATTTTTCCATTGCTATTATCCATAATTTTATCGACTTGCCTACTCTGTAATATATCAATGCCGTTATCAGCATCCATATAAACAATTTCATCTAGATTAACATTGTTTTTCACTAAGTAATTACAAAGATGGATAGCAAACATGCTCTTGCCTGCACCAGCACCAGCATATACCATATTTAAGCTCTGTTTTGAAAGGAAATTCGGTATCAACCATTCAAAATTAGCATTTTCAATATCCAAAGCAGTGAATTCCTTGACATTTATGATTTTATTTGATAGAATATCAGTGCTTTTGTGGGTTGTGCTATGGTGGTGGTTCCGCTTCATATCACAACCTTTTTTCTTTTACTGCAAATCATTATCTTCTTTCCTGTTCTATTAACCATTCTTTTACACTCTCCAGTCTATATAATATTCTTTTACCTATTCTTATATATGGTAAAGGAGGGATCTTTGCTTTACGTTTCTCAGTATAATTTACACTAAATCTAAGCCTAGTTTGTTTATCTATGCTTATTCCAAATAATTCTTCGAACTGCTCTGGAGTAATAAATTCATTCTTTTTTTCTATTTTTTCATCTACTACATCAATCATAAAAAGATAACCTCCTAAAAAATCTAATATCATTTTATATCTCACAACCTTATACTACTCTTAATACATTAACAAATAATTTTATATTTGCTAAAATAAATAAAAAAGGAAAATTTATGAAAACAAATGGATGCGGCGACAAACTAAGAAGATTACGCAATGCCTATGGACTTACTCAGAGTGAGTTTGGTGATAAGATCGGAATAAGTAGAGTTAGGGTAAATTCTTATGAAAATAATATAAACCCACTTCCTATACAAGTCAAATACAAAATTGCTGAAGCTACTGGTTTTGGAATTGACTACTTTGATACAGATATTGATATAGCTGCTGCAATCAGCAAATATAATATTGAAAACGACAATGGCAAGCTTCAAATAAGAGCTAATTCTGAAAGTATTTGCACAATTTATGATGATCTATATGATTTTGCAAACCAAAAAGAAAGCATTGATCCTTACTTACAAAGTATTAAAATTCTTTCAAAACTATTTAATCTATCAAAGCCACATGACTATAATTTTATTACCGTAACAAACAATAAGGCAACGCCATTCGCAACAGATGGAGATATTTTAATTATTGTAAGAGATAACACCCCAAGAGATAATACCCTCTTAGTTTTAAGAGTTAATAATGAGGTATTAATTAAGTATTGCCGTATAAACCCTTTTAATCAAAACCTTAAGTTTTTTTCAAGCAAAGATGATTTCTCCAATATTGAACTTTCTCAAAACGAACTTAATAAAATAGAAATTTTAGGATACGTCATAAACATTTTTAAGAATTATCAACCTAAATATATTGAAGAGTGATTTTAAAAATTTATTTTCTCTTTATCTGTCTGGGGTTTGGGGGCTTGCCCCCATGTTTTAAATAAAAGTCCAAATTTTGCTTTAGCAAAATTTGGTTTACCTATTGTCTATTGTTTTTAGCTCTTTTTTCAAAAAGACAATAGTATCCCTTCCTTTATACTTTCGTAAGTGTAATATATTTTTTATCAATAATAAACAGCTAATTATAAGTCTTATATAATTAATGTATAGTAAATATCATAAAGACCTATTAGATGATAAAAAAGTATTTTATAGAGTAATGATGTATTTACTTTAGATCATAAGGCTCTATTATTTGCTGAATATTATTAATACAATAGTCCTGGTGAACCCACCACCTACTTTCAAGTTTAAATTTCACCATTTTTCATTAGATCTCAAGCTTAGTTAAATTTAACTGTTTTTGCCAACGCCAAAGTGAAATTTAAATCCACTTTGACATAAATTTAAAATTTATACTCGATCT
The DNA here is from genome assembly GCF_002913765.1 of Campylobacter concisus. Taxonomy (GTDB): domain Bacteria; phylum Campylobacterota; class Campylobacteria; order Campylobacterales; family Campylobacteraceae; genus Campylobacter_A; species Campylobacter_A concisus_BB. The sequence continues at coordinate 91,051 of NZ_PPCH01000007.1, forward strand.
TCAAACCACCACTTATGCCGTAGTTTTTATCATTATCAAGCATGCCACTTAGCTGAGAAGAGAGGACTAAATTTTCGCTAAACTTGGTATCTGAGTTTAAAGTAAGCTTATAGCTTAGCTTATTGTTATCAAGCTTGTAATCAACATACTCGCTTGAATTATTAAGCGAAACATAAGATTTATCTTCTGAGTTATACACACTTTGCTTTACTAAAAATTGCACGCTAAATGCGTTTTTATCGCTATTTAAAGCGTATTCTACTCCCGCTGCTACAGCCACATTAAAGTCATTTACGCTCTTTTGGTCATATCGGTCATTTTTAAATCCATCAATGCCGTTAGCGCCAAACTCTAGTGCCAGTAGTGGCTTTATGCTTTGCTCAAACTCGCCACTTTTAGAGAGCGAAATTTTATATTTATAGTAGTTGCTTGAGAGGATGCCTCTGCCTTTTGTGCTAGCTTTTTGCGCCTCATCTAGGCTGCGTTTTGAGTTTATAAAGGCAAAATTTAAGTTACTTTGTATCTCGTGAGCTCCTCTTTCAAAAAGCCCATACGCACCAAAACTATAAATTTTAGCATCGTCTTTTAATACATTTGAGCTAAATTTAGCCTTGCTTACTCCAGTACTTACACCTAGGATAAACTCGTCATAACCTCTGTCATAGCCGATATTTGTACCATAAAATTTAAGGTCGCCATCGCTTTGCTTGTCCTTAAAATAAGCACCATTTACATTTGCCCAAAAGTTGTTTCTCTCCCTGCTAGCTTCTGCTGCTTCGTAAGCCATCTTCGCGCTTGGCATGATGTCACTTTCAAGTCCAGCTAGCTTAAACTGCGAGATATCAGCCTTTGCCCTTAGTTGCGTGACCTGAAATAACCTAGAGTTCATCAGCTCATTGCTGTTTTGCAAGGCTTTCATGCTCACTTTAAGCGACGAAGTAGAAATTTCTTTCATATCTTTATCTGCTTTTTGCGCTAGTTTTCTTAGTGCCTCATCGTCACCGCTTGAGATTGCTTGCACAAATTCAGGCGTGCCTTTTAGCATACTTAGGATTTTATTTTCTCTTTGGCTAAATTTAGAAACCCTCTCTTGCACTACATTGGACGAAACAGCCGGATTTTCTCCATTTTTATCACTTAGCTTCATCACGATCTTGCCGTCACTTATGGCGTAGGTCATAAACAAATCCCCAAGTTTTTGCTCGTTGTTAAAGATAGCGCCCTCATTTATGATATTTTGCGCGCTTACTAAGGTATATGTTTTATCAAGTGCCATGCCACCTTTAAGTGCTGCAGTAAAATCAACATCAAATTTCATCCCAGCACCAAGAGTTAGGACCTTTTTAAAGTCAAGTACTGGCTCATTTTCACTGCCAAAGCTCTTTATCTTTAGGCTCTTTTTTATGAGGCTATCAGGCTCAAAGCCAAGCTTTTGCGCGCCACTAACCTCTAAATTTTCTACCTCAAATTTACCATCTCCCAAGAGCACATCTTTAGCTAAAGGTGTATCTTTGCCATTTACAACCAGCTCTTTTAGCTTAGTAACGCCACCTCCTACTCTTAGCAGACTATCGCTATCCATGACGATTTTATTGTCAAATTTAACGTCTTTAACAAGTAAATTTCCACTCTGGACATCTTGTCGGTATTTTAAGCCGTCATCGTAGGTATTTGAGCCATCAAATTTATCTATATAGTGAGTTAGCTCGCCACTTAAATTTATGACCGAGTTTTTAGCCGTGATGTCACCATTTAGCTTAGCATCTTTGCCTATGGTAAGCTCTGATGATTTAAGCTTTATGCCATCTTTTGCACTAAATTTTCTCTCGTCCCAGTCAGGCTGAGAGAGTGTGGATGGGCGAGTTAGATCCATATAGGCTGGCTCGCTTAGACCAGCTGCAGCTATCTTGCTCTTTGCTAGGGGAGTTAAAACGCTAGCATCGCCAATGGCGTGTGTCTTTGGATGTCCTTGGAGCGTAACTTTGGCATTTTCTAGGTTTAAAGAACCATCAATGTCAAATCCTCCGTCAAAAACAAGCTCCTTGCCCTGCCCGCTATGTTTTAGCTCTATATTTTTATCGATGCTTGCGTGAAATATCGTATCTTTGCCACTCTCGCCGTTTATAGCAAGCGTTGCTCTTTGTGAGTTTTCATTTGTTATCTTTGCGTCGCTTGAGTTGGCTGATATGTTGTCAAAAGTCTGATCAAAGCCATTTAGATCAAGCGCTCCACCGCCATTACCAAAGAAAATTTTGTCATTTAAATTTTCATTCACGCCAAGCCTTAAGAGCCCCCTGCCACTTGTTAGATAAATTTTATCAAAGGCATTTAAAGCTCTTAGCTCAACCACGCCTTCGCCTAGCCTTAGTGGTTTGTTGCCACTTGAGCTTACTATTAAGCTGCCTTTGCCAACTTTATGCACGCTTGTGTCTGAAACGACGTTTAAATTTAAACTAGCACCCCCAGCTATGTCAAAACCTGCAAATTTCGCTATCTTGCTACCATTTGTGCTATTTAGCGTAATATCTCCGCTATTTACGACGATACCGCCATGCCCTAAGTCTAGATTAGAGTTTAGCGTGATGTTTGAGCCATTTGCGCTGCTAAATATATTATCTTTATTTTGCACTAGCGCGCTGCCTAGGACATTTACGCCACTTACTAAATTTTCATACTCTTTTTTATAGTCGTTAAAATCTCTTGCAGTAACGATAGAAGCGTAGTTTTTATTATCCTCAACTCCGGTTAAAACGCCTACTAAAACCCATTTTTGAGCTACCGTGTCATAGACAAAAAACCCAGAGCCACTATCTCCTGGCAAAAGTCTATTTCTAAAGCCTCTGTTTGAAGTCATAAATAGATAAACCCCGGGTTTGCTTACACTTGAGTAATGGCTCTTATAAACCGCAGAATACGCCACTCCTATCTCATTTACGCTTGCGCCAAGTGCGTTATTTACTATATTTTGGTGCTCAAACTCAGTAGCGCTCATCACCTCAGCAAAGCCATCTGAATCGCTCTTTGGCTTTTCAAGGGCAAGTGAGCCTGTGCCAGCCTCGTATGCAAGGATGTTCTCGCCGCTAGCTCCGCCGCTATTTTTTATCTCTCTAAAACGATCTTCTATCTTTTTTGTATTAGCCTCATCTTTTGTTTGATCTTGGCTAGAGATCTCCAAATTTGGCACATCCAAAGGATCGATCTGCCCTTCGACTATGTATTTTGAAGTGCGAAGATACGTTGTGTCTGCGCCATAAAGCTTTTGCGTAGAATTTGTTGCATATTCATAAAGTGTGTTGCCAAACCAGCCTCTGTTTTCATTAAAATTTGTAGCAGCTGAGGCAAGGAGTGTGTGATTTGCCGTCACTACAAAATTTCGTCCAAGCGCAGTAAAGTTGCCTTTATTGTTTCTTGCATTGTTGTTTGGGATCTTATTAAACGTAAATTTAGTGCCGTTTCTTTGCGTAAATTCTAGTGGTGCATCTGTGGCTTTAAATATGCCTTTATTTTGCGCAAGATCGAGGTAATCTCTATAAAAATTTGTCCCTATATCCATGACCTGAGCGTCTAAACAGCTACATAAAATGCTAGATAAAACAAGAGAAATGCTAAGATTATTTTTCAAGATAAACCTCCATTTTTAAGATAAATTCCATTTAAATCACAAGAGGCATTATATACCTTTTTAAGTCTTTTGATGATTAAAATCTTAATTATTTTTTAAACGATAAATTTACTTTAGCAAATTTACCCCTGCCCTTTTTAAATTTATCTCGATTTTTAAGCTAGCATTTGGCTATAATCACTCAAATTTAGATTGCGGTCGCAATTTACATTTGCATAAATTTACCTTCAACTACCATTTTTGCAAATTTCAAAAGTCAAATTTCACAAGTTTCGCGTGCCGAAAATATCAAATTTACATTTCTTAAATCCCAAAAGGAGATTTCGTGGAATTAAAACAAACCGGTATATCACGCCGTGGCTTTTTAAAAGGTGCTTTAGCCACAGCTGCTGCTGCCACGCCACAAACGATGCTGGCTGGCTTTACGCCATTTAAGTCTGACTCGCTTCAAGTTTGGTCGTGTGGAGGCTTGTCTGAAGCTTTTAACGAGTTAAATGCCATTTACGAGTCAAGAACAGGGCACAACATCCAATACACCGGCGCTTTTGCTGGCGCTCTTGGCAAGTCGCTTTTAGCACTTCAAAGCACGACCGAGCTCTTTGGAGCAAGGGTTTTAGAGCTTTCTAAAAAACTTCGCAAAGCTGGTCTTAGCCTCCATTTTAGGCCGCTATGCTTTACTGACTACGTCCTAGTCGTGCCAAAAGGCAATCCAGCAGGCATTCGCGACTTAAAGGACCTTGCTGAGCCAGGAGTTAGAGTGATGCTGCCTCTTAGATCATCGCCCCCTGGCAGTGGCCCAGTCAAAGGGATCTTAAAAAACTCAAACCTAACCGATGCGGTGATGAAAAACATGGTCGCAAACGGATCATGCGTCATAAATATGATGTGCGAGCTAGTTGATGGCAAGGGTGACGCTTCGATCATCGAAAAGCGCCTAACAACGCACGATAGGTTTAAAGACAAGATAGAGTATATGCCCATCGATGAAAAGCTCATCCCGCCTGGACCGCTCACTTTTACGCTAAATATAATGAAATATGTAAAAGATGAAAAGCTCGCAAATGACTTTGCAGACTTTGTTTGCGGCACTGAGGGGCAAGAAATTTTTGAAAAACATGGCTTTACCTCCATTTATTCAGCGCGTGGGCTAGAGCTTATAGAAAGGTTTGGTGTAAAAGATGTGTAGTAGCTGTAATAGCGCATGCTCTAATAGCAGTGCATGCGGCAATGTAAATTTAAAAAAGAAAAGCAAAAACTCTCCCACAACAAAGATAAGACGCCTAGTACAGCTCATCTTTATAGCAGGCATCGGTCAATGGGCGTATTACGGCATTTTTAGATGCCCTTTTGTGGTGCCATTTGTAAATTGCCAAAACTGCCCTATCATCACCTGTTGGGGGCGGATCACATCGCTGTTTTTTGGATTTTGGCTATTTATCCCAGCGCTTGTCATCCTTTTTGGTAGGGCATTTTGTGGCTGGGTCTGTCCAGCAGGCTTTGTCAATCAAATGCTTGGTAAATTTGCCTTTTTCAAGCTAAAAATCCGCAGCAAAAAGCTGATAATCGCTCAAATAGGCATACTAATTGCCATAGCAATCAGCCTTTGGGTCTATTTCGTCTGGGGCAATCCTCGCATGATGATACCTATAAGAACGAGCGACGAGTATCTAACTGCCGTTACTTTGTCACTTCGCTTTGGCGAATGGGAGTGGGTCACACGCACGGCGATCATCATCTCGGTCATGCTAGCCTCTCTAATCATAGCCAACCTTTGGTGCCGCTTCGTCTGTCCATCAGGTGGCGTGCTTGAAATTTTGCGTAAATTTTCGATATTTCGCGTCTATAAAACAAGTGCTTGTGACGACTGCGACGCATGCTTGCGCAAGTGCGAAATGGGGACAAGACCTGATGAGATAAACTGCACAAACTGCGGAGACTGCCTAAATGTTTGCCATGCAAATGCCATTAAATTTGGAAGGAAAAAGAGCTAATGATCTTTCGCACCAAAGCTGATCTAGATAACCACCCATGCTTTAACAAAAAGGCCTCCGCTAACTACGGACGCGTGCATCTGCCAGTAGCACCTCACTGCAACATCCAGTGCAACTTCTGCAACCGCATATATGACTGCGCTAATGAAAATCGCCCTGGCGTAACGGCAAAGGTGCAAACGCCAGATGAATCGGTGAAATTTCTAGAAAAGCTCTTTAAATTTAGACAAGACATCTCAGTCATCGGCATCGCTGGACCTGGCGATCCGATGTGCGATGCTGACAAGACGCTAGCGACCTTTGAAAAGTGCAAGTCCCACTTCCCAAACGCCCTGCTTTGCCTCTCGACTAATGGCTTAGCGCTACCTGAGCACGTTGATGAGATCGTGCGCCTTGGCGTGAGCCACGTGACAGTAACTGTAAATGCCGTGACGCCAGATGTTGGCTCAAAGGTCTATTCGTGGGTGAGATATGAAGGTAAAAACTACTACGGCGAGGAGGCTGCTAGGATACTGCTAGCACGCCAGGACGAGGGCATCCGCAAGCTAAAAGAGGCTGGCATGCTAGTAAAGATAAACACCGTAGTCATCCCTGGGGTCAATATAAATCACGTTCAAAGCATCTCGGCAAAGGCAAAGCAGTGGGGAGCTGACATAATGAACTGCATGGCGATGATACCGGTGCATGACACCCCTTTTGAAAATTTAAAGTCCCCTTCAACCGAGGAGATCCACCGCATTCGCAGATCGATAGGCGGCGATATAGAGCAGATGACGCACTGCAGTAGATGCCGCGCTGATGCATGCGGGAAGCTTGGCGAAAGATAGCGATAAAAGACACTAAATTTAGTGTCTTTTTGGTTTTTGGTTTTTGGTTTTTGGTTTGTAGCTTGCGTGGTTCGTGGCTTACGGCATGCATGCCTTGCAGCTCTTGGTTCTTAGTTAAATTTTGTAAAGTTATCTTAGATATTAAAGTTATAAAAGGCATAGAAAAAAGCGATTTATTCGTAGTCAGAGTGTAGAGAATTTCTTCACATTACTTTGCAAAACATCTTTTTACAAACTCTTTTTAAGCCCTTTAAATTGGCTTAAATCAGATATCTTAATACTTTGCTCAATATTCATCTATCTCATAGCCTTGATAGTTTTGTGCTTGTGAATAGACGCCGTTTTGTATGAAATTTAAATTCGCTCTTATATTTGTTTTACTCTTGTATAAATTTTGTCTTAGCAAACTACCTAAATTTATGCTTGCTTTAAATTTACAAGCTCAAATTCAGCCCAAAATTCGCTTCCAGCTCCTGCTTCGCTTTTTACGCCAAGCTTTGCGCTGTGAATTTTAGCGATATTTGCAGCGATAGCAAGCCCCAGTCCGCTACCTTTGTTTTGGCTTTTGTTTCTCGAGCTTTCAACTTGATAAAATTTATTCCAGATTAGCTCGCTATCTTTTTTAGAGATACCGACACCATCGTCTTTTACAGACAAAAGTGCGTGCGTTTTTGCGAGGGTTAAATTTAGCTCGATCTTAGCTTCTGCAAATTTTAGTGCATTGCTTAAAAAGTTATCCACCAGCCTTGAGATCATCAGCTCATTGCCTAAAATTTGGACATCTGGCGCTACAACGCAGCTAAATTTTAGCCCCTTAGCGCTTGCTAGCTTCTCATAGTCGCTGGCTAAATTTTGCAAGATAGCGCTTAAATTTATATCTTTTAGCTCCAAATTTCTGCCAGCTTCCAGTCTTGAAAGCTCCAAAATTTGATCTATCAGCGAGGTTATCTTTCTTGACTGCCTAGAGATGACCTCCAGCGACTCCTTGGCCTCGCCCAAATTTTGTGAGTAGTTTTTAGCGTAGTCGCTCTCAGCCATGATGACAGATAGCGGTGTTCGTAGCTCGTGCGAGACGTCTGAGGTGAGCTGTTTCTCGCTTTGATAGACCTTTTCTAGGGAGTCTAGCATCTGGTTAAAAACGCTTGCAAGCGCGTGCAGCTCGTCTTTGCCAGCAGGCAGGTCTATCCGCTTTGAAAAGTCTTTACTACTGCCTATCTCAAGCGCAGTTTTAGACATCGTAGCGACTGGTTTCATCGCATTTTTTATCGTTTTATAGCCACCGTAAAGCACAAAGAGAAATAAAACTGGCACAAAAACGCCAAGCGCTAGTAAAAATAGCCTCTCTTTTTTAAAAAATTTCTCCGCATTTATCACGCCTCTGACCCAGACCCCTTTGCCTCTAGCTGCGATATCGTAATAGTAAAAGCGGTTTTCGCCGTTTTCAAAAAGGCGCACTGCACCGCTATTCATTTTAAGTGAAATTTGAAAGTGTTTTGGTGCTAGACCACCGATCACATCGCCTTTTGCGTTATATTTTATAAAAAATATCCCATCATCGTATGGCTCAAACTCATCCATATCATTGGCTATTTTGGTGACTGATTTGGCTAGCTTTTTTTGGCTCACGTCCTCAAAAACCTCATCCGCCACGACCGCCGAGATAGCAATGAGAGCCGCCACGATAACTATGATAAAAAACGAATACCAAAGCGTTATGCGCGCGGTTATCGGGATGTTTGCAAGTGCTTGTTTAGTCTTTAACAACATAACCAAGCCCTCTTTTAGTCTGGATCACCTCGCACTCGCCAAGCTTTTTTCTTATGTTTTTTATAAGCACGTCGATGACGTTTGAGCCGCCCGTGTAGTCAAAGTCCCAGACGTGCTCTTTGATCTGGTCGCGAGTTAAAATTCTGCCCTTATTTAGCATTAAAAACTCTAAAATTTCATACTCTTTGCCGGTGAGATCGATCTGCTCGCCGCTAAATTCGACTGACTTTTTAGAAAGGTCGATCTTGAGCTCACCTGCGTAAATTTCACTAGCCACGTTGCCGCTGTTTCGGCGAATGAGCGTGCGCACTCTAGCTAGCAGCTCCTTAAAGTCAAATGGCTTGACCAAGTAGTCATCCGCACCCGCGTCAAGCCCCTTTACAACGTCGTCTACATCGTCTTTTGCCGTTAGTATCAGCACAGGGGTCGCTAGCTTTGCGGCGCGCGATCTTTGCAAAAATGTAAGTCCGTCCATCACTGGCATCATAAGATCAAGCACGATGAGATCGTAGTGCGCCACGGCGGTAAAGTCCATCGCCTCCTCGCCGTTTAACGCGCTATCGACGCTATATCCATTTTTCTTTAGGTGCCTTGTGATGACGTTATTTAGGTCTATTTCGTCCTCGACGACTAAAATTTTCATCCCTGCCTTACCTGCCTCACTTGGTTTTGCCAGCTATTTTATCAAATTTGGCTTTTTATTTTTAGATTTAGAATTTCGCCATTTGCTGCGCCTATCTTAAAATCATATAAAAAGCCGTTAAATTTAGCCCTTGCGTCATAAAAATACTCCGCTCCAAGCGTGCCAAAACTTTGTTTTTTAGCTAGATAGATCGGCGAAAACTCCACCTCTTCTGGCTTTGTTTTTAGACGGTCAATGATAAGCTCTTTAACTCTTTCTGGCAAGATGTGAGCTAGCCCTTCAAATTTGGCCTGCTCTTCATTTATCTTTGATAGCTCAGCCCTTTGCGCCTCGTCTTTTAGGCAGTTTGAAGCGTTTGATAGCCACACTCCAGCCTTGCCAGTGTAGATGAGCGCATCCGCTACACCTTGAAGTGAAAGCTCAAGCGTCTTTTTAAATAAATTCTGAACTTTGCATTTTGAGGTAGCTTGACTTAAAATTTCTGCGCTACTACTTTCTTCACTAGGATTTTTATCCAAATTTTCAGGGCTTTGCTCGCTCTTGCCTAAATTTTCGTAACTATTTTTATTAGTAACATTTTCACTTATATTTTCTATCTCGTTTTCGCTTAAATTTTTATTCAAATTTCTCTCTAAACCCTGCTCGCCAACGTTATCGTTTAAATTTTGCTCTAAATTTTCACTCATCTTTTTCACCTTTATAAAAATTTAACGCCCAAAAAGGGCGTTAGATCACTTTGTGTAAGTATCGATTATTTCGCCAGTTTGAGCGTTTATGATCACTTTTTTCTCGCTCCTGTCGCGCTTAAGCTCTACTTTGTATATCCAAGCACCATTTTTATTATCAAGCTCTGCCTCATCAAGACTCCAGCCAGCCTCGAGCGCTTGAGCTTTGGCCACAGCCTCGTCTATGCTTAGGGCAAATTTTGAAAAATCTACTGCTTCGATTGGCAAGATATGTTTTTTATTTTTATTCTCTACTTTAACGATCTGACCGCTGTTAGCATCGATCTTGATCTCTTGTTTGACGCCGTCTTTAAAAGACTCTATCTTATAAAATGTCACGCCTTTTTTGACGTTCATCTCGATATCTTTGACGCTTGAGCCTGGAAAGTTTTTCTCGGCTATATTTAAAGCATCCTTTGATGTGATGGCTGCTTGCAAACTTATCGCTCCCAAAACTACTGCTAAAACTGCTGCGCCTAATGCCTTTTTCATTTTTGATCCTTTTATTTTTGATTTCCAACTTTTGTTTGGATGAGCGCATTATAAAAGCCTAAAATGAAGCTAGGATGAATAAAGAGAATAAGAACTAGGTTTGATGGCATATTAAATATAAAGAAAAGAGATATATAAATTTTTTAAGCGATGAGGCATTGGTATTAATAAACAAATTTACACGAAAACTTCGCCAAATTATGACACCAAAACCACACAAGGCTCTTTTATATCATCTGGGCGAGGATACTTTTTTGTCTGACAAGTCAGACAAAAGACCTCGTTAGGGATCATCCCTAAAACCCTATCTTCACACTCCTTTCTTCATTTTTTAGTGCGACTTCTAGCTCAAGTCTATGGCAAAAGTCGTCGCCATTTTTTATAGGTCTAAATTTAGCTTGTCTTCTCACGCTAGCAAAGTCTCCAGGTGCTAGCAAGCCAAGACTTGAGACATTTTTGCTTGCGTTTTCGTCAAATTTGACCTTTAGTAGCGCACACTCTTTTTTAAACAAATTTCTTGCTTGCTCTGGCAGCAAGTATCCAAACTCAAGCTTTAGATCAAATCTTCTAAGACAGGCTTTATCAAGATTATCTATCAAATTTGTCGTGGCGATAAAAATGCCATCAAAGCTCTCCATCTGCACTAACATCTCATTTACTTGGGTTACCTCCCAGCTTCTTGCAGCCAAGCTTCTATCTTGTAAAAAGCTATCGACTTCGTCAAAGACTAGCACGGCTTTTTTATCTTTGGCTTCTTTGAAAGCTAGAGCTATGTTTTTCTCAGTTCCTCCCAGATACATAGATAAAAGGTCACTCCCTTTTTTGATGATGATCGGCTTTTTTAGGCTTTTAGCGATAAATTTAGCGTAAGCGCTTTTGCCAGTTCCAGGCACTCCGTAAAGGCATATCCTTGCGTTTTTGCTTTCTTTTATGCCTTGCATTAGCTCAGTTAGGTCGCAGTCTGAGTTTACGAAATTTGGATCATAGCTACTTGGCAGATCAACGCTTGGCTTCTCGTCTTTTTCTATCTCGTCGTAGCCTTGTGCTTTTAGAGTGTTGCTTATCACTCGCTCAAAGGCTTTGTTTTTATCTTTTGTGTTTAAATTTGAAACGACCAAGCTAGCGTTACTAACGACTGCTGGAGCTACAAACTGATTTTTAGCTAGCTTTTTTACGAGCTTACTATCTATCAAATTTTCACTATATTTTTTTATGATCTTTTCTCTTACATCTTCAGTTGGTATGCCTATCTCTATGGCTAGATTAAACCTTCTAACTACGGCTTCATCCATATCAAGGATATTGTTTGTTATCCAGATAGTTGGCACTTCGTTAGTTTCAAGAGATCTATTTATAAAGGCTTTGCCATACTGCCTTTTCTCATCATTTTTGGTATTAAATATATCTTCTGCTTCGTCATACATGAGTAGATTTGACCTAGCAGACAATACACTTTGTGCAAGGCAATATGATCTTATCCTTTGGTACTCATTTGCATAGCCATCTCCATCATCGTAAGCTACTTCATAAAGCTTTAAATTTAGCTCACTAGCTACTGCTTTACTAAACTCAGTTTTACCAGTCCCTGCAGAGCCATAAAGGAGCACATTTACTCCCTTTTGCTTTTTGCGAATAGCGTTTTTTAGAAACGAGAGCAAAATTTTCACATCTTCTTTTATGTGAGGGTAGTTTTTTGTGGTTAAATTTGTCTTGCTGCATGGCTTTATCGCACTTTCAAATATCTCGTCTATGCTTTTGCACTCAACAAACAAGTCACCCATGAAACTATTATTTATAACATCGGTTTTTGACCTTAGACTGCGTCCGTAACTATCTATTTTTAGTATCGAGGTCCTAGCAAAAACTCCATCTTTTCTAAAGGCATTTTGCACATCGCTAAATTTAAGTTTTAGTATCTTTGAGATCGCTTTTATAGCCTGTCTGGTGTTTAGCTCTCCTAGCAGATCACAAGCATTTGAGACTACTTCATAGTTATACATGATCGCGGCAAATCTTAAGATATCTTTCTCAGTCTCATTAAGACCTAAATTTTCTTGAAGTAAATTTAGGTTGTGCTCAAGCTCTTTTAGCTCGCATGAAATTTTGCTTTTTTCAAGGAGCCAAAGCCTATTTTTTAGAGCCTCAATGTCTTCTTCTTTGGGCTCACTTGTGCATATATCCAAAAACTCTAAAACATCATCACTTCTGCATCTTAAAAACTCTTTCTCTCCTCCAGCATAAAAAATGGCACGAAGCACCCAAAGTGTTGCAAGCTCATATATCTCATTATCTACGAAAAAATTTTCTTTTTGCATGATAAGCTCCTTTTTACTTTTGTTGAAGTTATTTTACTTAGCAGAAAAGACATTTTTATGTCCATAAAGATAAAATTTGAGAAATTTGTTGTGAGAGATAAATTTAAAAAGAGCGTCCTAAAACGCTCTTTATTTACTCTAGCGTATCACCGCCATATGGCAGTTCTAGATCTTTTGCACTATACTAGCGCGATCTTGTATTGTAGGTTCATTTTTACTGCAAAATGTTATTTATTTAAGAACTTAACTAACTCATCTTTAAAATGGTCATCTTCATCATACTCTTCATATACATAAGCATAATTTAACCTAAAATGCACATTACCAATGTATGCATCTACCATTGTTGTGTTAGCAGTCGGTTTTTTAGTGTAGGCTTCGATAGTTAGGTTTGCTGGCAAAAAAGAGTCTTGGTAAGTAAATTCATTTTTGGCAATAACACATTTTTCATTTAGGTATGTGTTGCAAAATTCTAAAAACTTAGCTCCTAGTTCATCTGCTAGCTCTCTTTGTGTGCTAGCTAAATCTACAAACTGCTCAATTATAGGAGCGGTTTTAACAACTTTTTTCTTTGACATTTTTTCTCCTTTGTTTTAATCGCTTTTGTCAAGATATCTTTGTGACATGTGAAATTATAACAGGCAAAATGGACAAGAAATGTCTATATCTAGAAATTTGAATTAAAAATTTAATATTTTTTATCTTACTTTAAATTTCATAGTATTCATCCCAACAAAGCGCCATATCAACAGAGCCTATGCGCAGTATGTCTTTGATCTTATTGATATGTGTGTTGTTTTCAAAAGCTGCAAATAGATAGCAAAAATATGCCTCCTTATCAAAATAGACAGAGCTACCAAAATATTCATTACAGTTTTGCGTCCAACGGCTCTTTTTCTTGCTCATTTCGCCAGGGACGATAGGCTCGTTGATGATAGCTAAGAAATTATCGTAATTTTCATCATAATCTGGATCGTCTTCGCGCAAGCGAAAGACCAAACGAAATTCCATAGCATAGTCTTCGATCAATCCACCCTCAACCCTTGCTTTTAGCCTGTTTTCAAGCATTTTTGCATCTCTTATTAGGATATCTTGGTAACTAGCTAGAGCTTTATTTATCTTCTCTATTTGCTCCCACTGATCCTTGCTGGCATCAGAGATATACTCTTCCCTCTCGCTACACTCTAGCTTCTCCAGGCAAAGATCTATAGGCGTATAGTCATACCATGAGCGAAGCTTACCATCCATCCTGTCGATAGTTAAAATTTCATCCCAGCTAAGATCCGTATGGTCATATAAGCAGTGATAAAACCAGCAGTGCCACTCGCCAGACATCTCATGCGTTGGCCAGTTTTTAAATTCGCTCTGATTTTCAGTAAAAAAGTAGTCATCTATGAGTTTCATATACTCCCAATATCGCATAAGAAGTTCATCTTTTGAGTAAAAAGAGAGCAGTAGGCTACATTCATGATCCCATGCATCTTTTATATTTTTTACAGATACACTTATCTGCTTTGCACGTGGCACGACACGGCGCTCAAGGTCATAGAGCCTTTCGTTTATGCTATTTAGCTTTCGCCTTTGCTCTTGCGTAAATTGTCCCATTTTTGTCCTTTAAAATTTAATCGTCGCGACTTGTTCGTAAATTTCTTTATCAACAAATTTGCCATCCGTATCAATCGAGTAGTTTTTGCCTAGAAAATAGAGCTTAAAGCCAGTTATAGCTCCAAACATAGGCAGAGTTTTCGTTTTTTGATAGTAGTTTTTGGTAATCTTTGAGATGACTTTTAGCTGCTCGTGCAATGCTTTAAAACAAAGCTCATCTAAAAATGGCGTTAGGCTGATATATCTTAGATGCTGCGCCATAGCAAGGGCAAATATAGGCTCGCCCTTGCGCCTAAAATCCGTATCTATATAGATATATGAGCCTCTAAATTTCACTCGCTCGTTGTAGAGTTTTTGCACCTCGCTAAGCTCAGCGTCTATGTCAAGGGCAAAGTGCTTGCTAAGAGCTAGGATGAGCGTTTCTGAGCTATGCGCCCAGTCAAAGTGCCCCTTTGTGATGAACTCATCAAGGCTCTTTGCTGCCTCTAAATTTGCAAGTGCTCTTGTGAAATTTTGCTCTCTAACATAGCCAAGTGCTTTTGAGAGCGCCTTTTTATCGCTGTTTTGTGTGAGAATTTTAAGTTGCTCGTAGATCATTGATTATCCTTTTTTGATTTTTATCGCCGATACATTTTTTGCGATCTGTGAAATTATAGCGACTAGAATGGACAAAAAATGTCCATTCTAGTTTAGAGAGTTAATTTATAGTTGGATTTTGCCAAATTTCAAGAAAATCATTAAATATTTTTTCTGAGCGTTCTTCTATTTTACTTTTATTCCAAACTCTATTTTTTATAACTTCTTGCGTTATTTTAAGCATTGCATGTTTTTGTATCTCTTCTCTTTTTTTATCCCAGTTGTTGTTTTGTATAGCGGTATTTAGCTTGCTTTTTAGAAGCGCCATATTTCCTATTTGATATATTAGTTCATTTGCCGTTTCCTCATTTTTACCAACATTTGACCAGTTTTCTTGCCAAGCTTGCGGCATAAGATGTTCTAGCGTATAGGTATATTGCAACTCGCTAATATCATTTTTTTCGCTTCTACAATTATATAACTCTATCCAAAATAGCACTAAGCTGGCACGTTTATTGTCTATATCCAACAATGCTTCCTTTATCTCATCATTGTTGGTTATTTCAAAGTTAGCGATAAATTTTTGCATATCAACTTTACCTTTGATATTTTTAATATTCCTACCGATAACTTTATTTATGCTATTTGTTACTTTCCCGCACATCCAGTGTCTGATTATAAAATTTTCAAGTATTGCATAGCACTCGTCAAGCTCTTTTTTATCAAGCTCTAAACTACGTAGCTTTAACACGAGAGGTATAAAAATATTATATTCCGATATACTCATTATATGAAGCAATCTTTTTTCGTTATCGCTAAATTTAAAGGTTTCACCCTTATCCGCCCAAGGAAGTTCATAAAAAAGATTTGCGTACCAATTTATCTCTTTTATAATATCCAAAACCTCGTCTTGGCTTTTATCTTTTATATACTCTTTATACAGCATACTAAGTCCATCTTGCGTATGCTTTTCTATATTAAAAAAGCCTTTTATGAGAGCATAAGCATAAAGTAAAATCTCGCTTCTATATCTTCTTGAAGCTTTTTCTTCCCAAAATTTTAAACGTTCATTTGAACCTTCAAATATACTTTTCCAGCACTTATCGTATATTTCCTTTGCTTTTTCATCACCCATATTTCCAGATTTTATAAGTCTATCAAATATTGCGTTTTTGATAATATCCATTGACGATAAAACTAAACCTGCCGAGTTTATAGAGTCAAATATCTTTTGTTCGTCTTCATTACCTTCCAAATCTATCACAACCCACAGTTTCGTTGTTAGTATATAATTTAGAAAATTTATTATTTCGTTTCTTTCTAAAACACTATCTTTTAGTCTTTCTGAAAAATACTTATAACAAGCAAGTAATTTATCATCATTTTTTAAATCACATACTTCAGAATAATCTTTGGCTTTTATAATAGCATCAAAAGAAGCTCTATTGATTTGAGAGTGTTTTATTTTGGGAGCATCTTCTTCTGTTGGCATTATTTTATATAAAAAATGCCTGTAACCGCCAATAGTATTTTTTTCCAATATGTCAAAAATAGATTTAATTAAAATAGAAAATGTAGTAAGTCTTTGCTGCCCATCTATTAAACTTTTACGAGTCCACTCTCCAGTTCTAGTTGGTAGTTGTTTTAGTATGATTGATCCTAGAAAATGCGATCTACTTTCTTTAAAACTATAAAGTAGATCATCAAAAAGTTGCTCCCATTGAATTTTGCTCCATACGTAAGGACGTTGAAAAAATGGTATTTCTATATTATTTTCTGTTGCCATAAATGAAAAATCTTTTTCATTTGCCTTCATTATCTCTCCCTTTTTTAAAAATTAATTAATCGATTATATCACTTTTATAAAGTAAATATATTAAAAACAACGGACATAAAAATGTCTGATCAGTTCACTACAATTACCCAAATTTCTTTAAAAGGATCAAAATGCAAGAGAAGATAGATAGGATCAAAAAGATCATCGCGGAGGCCGATGCTATCATCATCACAGCAGGTGCTGGCATGGGTGTGGATAGTGGGTTGCCTGATTTTAGGGGAGATGTGGGATTTTGGAGGGCGTATCCACTTTTAAGGGATAAAAATTTAAGCTTTGAAGATATGGCAAATCCGCAGTGGTTTTTAGACGATCCAAAGCTAGCATGGGCATTTTACGGACACAGGCTAAATTTATACAAAAACACAGAGCCACATGAGGGCTTTAGGCTACTTTTAGATCTTGTAAAAAGTAAAAACGAAAACTACTTCGTCTATACCTCAAACGTCGATGGACACTTTGCTAAGGCTGGCTTTAGCGAAGAGAAAATTTACGAGTGCCACGGCTCTATCCACTACTCTCAGTGCATCCACAAGCGTGATGGCGCTATATGGCAAACTTGTAGCGACGTCAAAATAGATGAAGAGAAATTTATCGCTTTAGATATGCCAGTTTGCCCAGAGTGTGGCTGTGTGAGCCGCCCAAATATCGTGATGTTTTACGACTGGATGGTAAATACAAGGCGCATAAACGAGCAGTATAGAAGATATGAAGCGTGGCTAGAGCAAAACAAAGATAGCCGTTTTGTGATCATAGAGCTAGGCGCTGGGCTTGCGGTGCCAACAATCAGAAATTTTGGTGAGAAATTTGTCAAGCGCTCCAAAAAAGCAACACTTATTCGCATAAACCCACGAGATAACTACATCTCGCAGTATTTCGGCATAAGTCTAAAATGTGGCGCGCTAGATGGTCTTAGGCAGATATTATGCTAGAAAAGACATCCTCTAGTCCTAATTTGGATATAATCCCCAAACTAGGAGAGCAAATGAAACCCATCATAACCAAACAAGAAAACAGCAAATTTGAACGCATAAATTTAATAGCCCTAAAGCTAAGAGAGAGACCGCACACGATAAAAGAGCTAACAGCCATGCTTGGAGTGACCTCAAAGACCATCCAGCGCGACCTTTACGACACGCTAAGAGAGTATGGCGCCGTCAAAAAGGGGCACTACTGGAGCATAAATGACGAAGAGGCGAGCGACGGACTGGACGGAGATGATAGAGTGGTGCTAAATATCCTTGATAACGTGGCAAAAAATATGGGCTCAAATTTTTACAGCAAGGCTCACGTGCTTTTAGAGCAAATTTCTCAGCAGCTAAACCACCCGATACTTACAAACATAAACAACGAAAAGCTAAGCGAGGATGACCTCGTAAATTTTCAAACGCTTGAGGATGCTATAAGAGAAAAAGCGGAGATAACATGCACGTATAACGGCTTTGAGTTTCTTGTAAAGCCTCTAAAACTAGCACTTTTTGAGGGATTTTGGTATCTGCTCTTGTTTGATAGCAAAAAGGGTAATAAATTTAAGAAATTTCACCTAAAGAGCATAAAAGATATAAAGCATAGCGGGGAGAAATTTGAGCTAAGTAGCGAGCTAGATGAGCGTATAAAGGCGATGAACTCGGCATGGGCAAATTTAGAAGCTCCAAAAATAGCAAGGCTACTGCTAGCGCCTGAAGTGGCAAAATACTTTGAGCGAAAGCCACACGCAAAGCAGCGCATAACTGGTCAAGATAGCGACGGCTCAGTCGAGATAGAGATAGAATTTACACACATAATGGAGATAAAACCGCTCATATACTACTACCTGCCATTTATCAAGGTACTTGAGCCAAAAGAGCTGGCTGACGAGGTCAAAAAAGATGTCAGCGAGTATCTAAAAGAGATAAATTTCTAACCAAAGAGGCGCTATGAGCAGCAACGATAAAGATACGCTAGAGCTTATCAGATACTACAAAAAGAGCTGGTCGCTACTGCAAAAATTTGATGATGGCTCGCTTGGTCTTTGCAAAAGCGAAGTGGGCGAAAATTTCATCCTTGGATATAGTGAAGCGCTAATGGCAGTGGGTGAGCTAAAAAGAGAGCTTATGAAAAAGGGCGAGGCGTCAGATATCTTTGGCGTTCAAAAGGCAGATGAATTTGAAGGGATAATAAAAAATATCTATCAGACATTTGGCGGACGTGATCTTTTAGCAAGCCCACAAGAAAAAGCGGCAAATTTGATCTACTACATCATCAAAGACCATCCTTTTAGCGACGGCAACAAACGCATCGGATCATTTATGTTCATATTGTTTTTGTCAAAATGCAAACTGCTTTTTAAAAGTAACGGCGAGCACAGGATGAGCGACAATGCCCTTGTTGCACTTGCATTATTTGTAGCGCAAAGTGAGCCAAAGCAAAAAGATATGGTGGTAAATTTGATCACAAATTTGCTCGGGGATTAAAGGCTGATAGATACAAATGAGCGGCTTAAAACTTCTCCACGCTAGCGATCTGCACTTTGGCGCTGGCTATTTTGACTATATTTTAGCCCTTCAAGACAAATTTGACATCTTTTGTTTTAGTGGCGATTTTCTATACAAAGAGAGCGCGCAAGAAAAAGAGCAAACCTCCTTGTGGCTAAAAAGCTTTAAAAAGCCTGTATTTATATGTTCTGGCAACCATGATATGCCGTCCTCTTGGCTAAATTCCATAAATGGCATATACTCTGATGGCACCATAAAGACTATAAACGGCGTTAAATTTGGTTGCGCGCCATACTTGTGTGATGACCTACTTGAATTTGCAGAGTGTGATATCTTACTGACCCACGTTCCCCCAGCAAAGACAAATACGAGCATTAGCAAAAAGGGCAAAGATCACGGAGATATAGAGCTTGCAAGGCTTATAAAAAATAATCTTTTAAAGGCAAAGATCATCCTTTGTGGGCATATCCACGAGCCAAAATCTCACATAGACATTTTAAACGGAGTTAAAATTTATAACTCAGCAAGTAGTGGCGAAAAAGAGCCATTTTATCAAGCGATAGAGCTATAGCTCTTTATCATTTTAGCCACCTCTTGATGCTCGTATGGCGTCATTTTTGTATCTAAAATTTGAGAGCATATCTCTTTTATAAATTCGCTCTCACATCCAAAGTCGTTTTTTAGATTTTGCAGTATAAATTTAGCTTCAATAACGACATCATGAGGGTTGCTTAATGCCTTGACAGCTTGCCTGTAAAAATCTTTTGACATCTCTGTGTTGCTATATTTCATAAAATTTGCATTATTTACGTAGTCATAGCTTGATTTAGCCTGTGCCAAAAAAGAAAACTCATCATACTCTTGCCAAAGTTCTTGATCGCTCATTTTTTACTCCTATGTTTTTATTATAAATAAAAATTTGGACAAAATTTGTCTATAAAATATCCAAAAAACAGACATTTTTCTGTCTTTAACTCTTGCTAATATCCGCTTAAATTTTTAGGAGGTAAAAATGGTTTGCACCAAAGAAGAAAAAGAGCTTTTGGTAGCTTTTGATCAAAAGCTTCTTGAGATACAGCGCGAGATGACGGCAGAGTATCTGCGTCTTAAAAAGCTTTTCAAGGCATATCTTGACCATGATAAAGATATGATAGACATTGTCTGCGAGGTTAGTTTTTATATGAAAGACTACGAGGAGGAAATTCTCTCTGTTGAGCTACATGACTTTTACTTTGAAGATGATGATCTTAGTGGTATAGAGCTATGCTATGACGGGCGACCACATGGCTTTGACTGCTCGATCATACTCACTAAGATGTCTAGCGCCTCAATGACTATAGAAGAAATTTTGTCTATTGATGATATATGTTGGCATTTTGAGCCAAGGCTATACTACAAAAAAGAAAAAATAGGTGCCTCGCTCAACGAGAAACTCATTTGGATGCCTATTGTAAGCTCTGACGACTACAACATATATCTGCCAAAGGGCGTTAGAGAGGCAGGCACCTTTAAAGACTTTGACAATATGTATATTCGTAGCAGTTTTTTGACCTCTTGGTTTGATTTTGAATATAAAATTTTGCCAAAAAGTTATAAAAATTTTATCACACGCTCTAGACAAACGCCAACTCAAAGCTTTATAGATCTAGATAGTTTTCACAGCAAGGATTATTTATCAAAACTATACAAAGACTATGAATTTGCTCAGCAAATAACTGGGCTTATGATATCAAAATATGTACCGCTAAACATGATCGCAAGGAGTGTTTTAGACGCATATAAAGCGATGTGCGAAGGGACTTTACATGCGTGCAAGCTAGCGCTTGAGCTAGGCTTTGCCATAAACGCTCGTGGTGGCTTTGGGTACTCCACTAAAAACTCTGGTGCAGTAAGAGCCCCATATAATGATATAGCCCTAAGCGTTATAAAGCTTCACAAAGATAGGCCAGATCTTAAAATTTTATATGTAAATTTTGGTAGCAAAAAAAGCGAAGGCGTCTTTGAGCTAGCGCAAGATGATAAGAGCCTTTGGGTCTATGAGGTCTATACAAGAGGCTATGAAGCTACTAAGGATATATGCCCCAAATTAGATAATGTCTATTGTGACTCTGTCTTGCCAAATACCACAAAAGAACAATATCTACAAAATATAAAAGATGGGCTTAGCAAAGCTATAAGCAATATAAAGCCAGATCTCATCATCTATAGCTCAGATGTGACTATGACGTCTGGTTTTTTTAATGTAGATGCGAATTTGCTAAACGAGCGTGATGCGGTCGTGACTACTTTGGCAAGAGATAGCAAAACGCCTCTTTGTGTTTGCATTAGCTCAGATCCTTTTCAAGATACACGTCATAAGGAGATGGTGCCTTTTTACAAAAGGCTTATAAAGGATATGCTCTGCGTTATCGCGCAAAAGAGAAATGAAAAATAGCCAAATTTGATGGCGTAAGGCTTGGCAGAGACTTAGAAAATGTCCTGCCTAGCAAACTTGCGCTTATGGATGATGAAAATTCCAAAAATGCAGACATGCTAGTAATAAGCGACTTTGAGTTTGTAAAGAGAAATTTATCAAAAGATAAGGTAGATAAAGCAAGATTTTACGGGCTAAATGTGGGCTTTGAAAAGACAAAGGATGAGTTTTTTGATGAGATAATAGACTATGAGCAGGATTTAGCCTAGATATCTAGGCTTAAGCTAAAACCCAACCCTTCTTTCGTTTTCTATCTTTTTATATCTGATCTCGTCATTTAGGCGATTTGCAAATTCGTTTGCGTCTGCTAGCGGACTAAATTTGTTTGCTCTTAGCACAGCTGCAAAGTCTCCAGGCGTTAAAAAGGCGAACGAGCCAACAAGCTCTAGATCGCTACTGCTAGCCTTTAGCCCTAAAATTTCACACTCTTTTTTAAAAAGGCTGAGTGCTTGCTCGCTTTTTAGATAGCTAAATTCTATCTTCATATCAAAACGCCTCATACTCGCGCTATCAAGCCTGTCAAGCAAATTTGTCGTAGCGATAAATATGCCCTCAAAGTTCTCCATCTGCACTAGCATCTCATTTACCTGACTTACCTCCCAGTTTCTAACCGCATTACTTCTATCTTGTAAAAAGGTATCGACCTCATCAAAAACAAGCACAGCGCCTTTTTCTTTAGCCTCTTTAAAAGCCTGAGCTATATTTTTTTCTGTTTCGCCGATATATTGGTTTATTAGATCGCTTGATTTTTTTAGAACAAGCGGCTTGTTTAGCGACTTTGCTATGTATTTGGCGTAGGCACTTTTGCCAGTGCCAGCTGCGCCGTATATACATATCCTAGCGTTAGAGCTCTCTTTTATGCCACAAGCAAGTTTGTTAAGATCGGTGCTTGCGTTTATAAATTCCACATTGTAGCTTTGCGGCAAAGATAGACCTTGATCGGCGATTTTCTCTTTGTCATGCCCTTGCGACTTTAGCGTGTTATCTATCACCATTTCAAACGCCTTTTGCTTGTCAAATTTATCTAAACTTAACGCCACTTTGGCTGCCTTTTGTATGACAGCTGGCGATAGAGAAGTGTATCCCAAAAGCCTTTTTACGCTCTCATTTGTACTAAGGCCGTTTGAGTATTTTTCTATTATCCTTTTGCGTGTTTTTTCATCTGGGATAGGTAAATTTATGGCTATATCAAAGCGTCTTAAGACAGCCTCGTCCATATCTTGCACCTTGTTTGTTATCCATATAGTCGCTATTTTATTGTTTTCAAGGGCTCGATTTATCGCAGCCTTGTTTATCATGATGCCATTATCTAGGCTAAATATATCCTCAGCCTCGTCATACATCAATAAAATATTATTAGAAAAGATATTTTGCACCGCCGTGTAGGCGAGATATCTCTTTGTAGCCCTTTTGTCGTTTTCAAATTTATTATAAGCCACTTCAAAAAGCTCAAGGCCGATCTCTTTTGCCACTAGCTTTGCAAATTCTGTTTTGCCAGTGCCAGCAGGTCCATAAAGCAAGATATTTACCCCATGCCTTTTTGTGCTAATGGCATTTTTAAGATACTCAAGCATAAGAGCTAGCTCATCTTTTATGTGCTCAAAGTCACAGCTCTTTAGATCGCCCTTGCCACAAGGCACTACGCTTTTTAAGAAAATTTTGCTTATATAGTTTTTGGTATCAAACATCTCAAAAGCAAAGTCATCATTTAAAAAGCTATATTTAGCAAGAAAATTGATTTTATATCTCTCTATTACAAGTAGCCCTGAGCTTAGCAATTTTGCATCATATTTTAGTGCGTTATTTACAGCGCTTTGCGGTAAATTTAAGATAGTGGCGATCATTTTATTAAAATCACTATTGTGTATATCTTCGATCTTGCCGATAGTGTTTTCAAGCGTGCTTGAGTTTGATACGACGATCAAAAAGCCTAAAATTTGCTTTTGCGTCTCATCTAAATTTAACTTTTTGCTAAGCATTTGTAGGTTTTTATCTAACAAAGCAGGAAATTTTGGCATATTTTTTAAGATATCATCATGCCTTTTCTTTAGCTCTTTTAAGAAATTTGACATACCGCCTATCGCTTTTATCTGCTCCTCGCCATAGCCAAGACCCTCTATAGCCCTATCAGCTGTATGTCCATTTACTTTGTCAAACAGCCCGTAATAAAGCACTGCACGCAACAGATAAAATGTAACAAGTCTGTCAAAATTTCTCATCTCATCTCCTTTTTTTATTTTTGAGATGATACTTGGCTTTTTGGACTTTTGTATGTCTTATTTTGTAAAATTTTGGTCTTAAATTTGAGATTTTAGTGGCATAGAGCCACTAAAATTTGGGGTTAGTTTTGTTTTGGTTTTTGGGATAAGTTATATTTCTCAAACTGCTCTAAAATGTCTTTTATTGTCCCTGCAAAATCTTCTGGACTAGGCTTATCGTCTATTATATTCTTACAAATATCATCATCGAATAACTTGCCATAAGCCAAAAAATATTTTGTTTGTTCTCCTAATTGCGTTATATTTGGTTTATCAAAATCTGAGACTTTAACTTCTTTATCATCGTCTTTGCGAAAGCCGACAAATGGTTCAGAATACGTGCTTGATTTTTGAAATTCGACTGTGAAGTAAAAATTTTTCCATTTTTCATCTTGAGTTTTTACATTCTTTATTGCTATAGGTCTATAAGCTACGCTATTTAATTCGATACTATATGTGCCTTTTATTGCTTCGTCTTTTTCCAAATTTTCTTTTACATTTTCAAAAAATTCATCTATTATCTTCTTTCTCGTCTCTTGATAGTTATTTGCTATCTCCGATGCCGCAGTATAGTTTTCTTTAAAAATTTCTACCAAATTTGCTGTTTCCATTTCATCTATCCTTTTGTATCTATCATAAATCATCTCTATCACGTCCTTGTATTGTGATAAAAATACATTTAGGTCAGTTATATTTGACACCTCATTTTTGCACTTATCTATCCACTCTAAAATTTCTTTGCCGTAGCTAATGACCTTAAATTTTATAGACGGATTTTCTCCTAGCAACTTAGCATGATAGTCGCCAAAGCTTTGATTATCTGGTAGTTTGCCGTCTGGATGCAGATACAAAACACATATATCCTCATCTTTAACACGGTCGCTCTCTTTAGCACCTTCATCTTTAATAGTTTCAATATATCTTGCTATCTGCGTAGGTTGATCTTTGGCATATACTTTATTTTCTAAGATGATATGCTTCTTACCGTCGCTTATGTAGATATCTATATGCTTAAACTCTTTAAAAACAGTGGCCGTGCTCGTATCTATGCTAAAGTCATCTATGCCACACGTCTCTAAAAATAGCTTTAAAAATAGATCACCCTTGTAGTGATCGCCATTTGGATCAAGCAGCGAAGCTATGAAATTTGAGTGCAAATTTACTTCATCGCTAAAATAATGAAATAAAGTAAAGATGTTATAGTCATGCTTGCCCATGGCTCTTTGTCTATCTGCCTCAGCTTTTGCCGCCATGTAGCCTTTGCTAATAGCCATAAAAAGCTTTTCAAAGTCCTCTTTTTGTAACTTTATCTCCAACTCTGTCTCCATCCTCTCTCCTTTTAAAATTTGATATCTATATCGTCTAATTTTTAATATTTTATAGTCGCTTTCATATCAATGATCCGTTCATCGACATAAGCTAGATCATCAGTGATGATCACATTAAATTTACACTCATCACAAAGCGTATCTCTTATCTGCTCCAAGCAAAGCTTGATCACAGCATCAAGCGGCATATCTTTAGAAATTTTAAAATTTATCTCGGTGCCTTTTGCATTTTCAAGTAGCGCCAAGAGCTTATCAGATATGCTTTGACTAAGCGCATATATGTCCTGCTTTGCCCTAAATATAGCCATGTGCTTTGACTCTCCGCTATCATTTTTATACCAAGTTTCAAAGATGCTGGTGTGCTCCATTTTCTCTCCTACTATAAAATTTGATTTAGCGCTTCTAGGCCGCCTAGCTTTAGGCTGATGCCAAGCTGTGGGTTTAGGTCACTATCTTTTGGATTGATACGGATAAGAGTTGCATTTTTAAAGCGTTTTACCAGCGCTTCGCCATGCTTTCTGATAGTTGGCACCGCTAGACCTGCGCCGATCTCTATTATGGCTATTTTTGAGTTTTCATTTTCACTTAGCCACGCTTCATATTTTTTGCGCTGCGACCAGGTTCTTTTTGGATTAAACTCGTGATCGTAAAACATCATGATATTTGGACGGCTCACACATCCACACTCAGGGCAAACTGGCATCTTTGTAGCGATAAATTTAGCCTCATCAACCTCTACGCTACTCTCATGCATAGGCCATATCATCCCATCGTCGTTGTGGATACATTGAGCGTGATGGATCGAGCCATGAACTTCGTAAATTTTATCCTTGCTAAATCCAGCCTTGGCAAAGTGTCCATCGACGTTTGAGGTGCAGATGAAGTAGTTTTCATTTTTCTGCGTGCAAAGCTCTTTTAGCATGGCAAAACCAGCGTGAGGCTCAGTTTTGTTGTAAAGCTTTAGCCTGTGGCCGTAAAATGCCCAAGCTAGCTTTGGATCGTCAAAAAACCACTGTGGATTTGCTATATCGGTAAAGCCCAGATCCTTATCTTTTAGCGGCGGATATGCCTTCCAAAAGCCCTGATCCCCACGAAAATCAGGCAATCCACTATCCACACCCATGCCTGCACCTGCTGTGATGACTATGGCGTCTGCGTTTTTGATGATCTCTTTTGCTTGAAGTATTGCTTCTTGCAATGACTTAAATTTATCTGCGTCCATGTTGCCTCCTATAGCTTTAAATTCTTTTGGCATTATAGCCGGCAAAGCAGACACTTTTTTGTCTATTTTGCCACTTCACGCAGTTTTTCTAAAACCTTAACCATCGCTAGCGTGTCTAGCTTGCAGTATGCCAAAAGTGCCTTTTTATAGGCCTCTCGCTCATCAGCTGGCATATACGCCATAGCCTCATAGGCCTGCATCGCTTCGCCTCCGTGATGGATCAAATTTAGATCCTTATATGCCGACTTAAACTCAGGCACTAGTGCCGGCAAGACATATTTTATAGAGTAGCTTCCTTGCATCTTTGGGTGGTAGTAGCTTTTGCTAGCAAATGGCGCCATCAGGTCTTTTATGTTGCTGTGTATTGCCATAAGCTCATTTGAGATTTGCGGATAAATTTCAGCAAGACGTCTTATTACCCTTTTTTCAAAGCTCATATTGTAGGCTAGCACGCAAGCATCTTGTGGGATAAATTTGATCAAATTTAGCGCCAGCTCATATCTGGGATCGGCTCCGACCTCAGCCAAGAACTCAAAATGCTCTAAATTTCCTTTGCCATCATCCTTGTGGATAGAAAACTGAAAAGGTATCTGCTCATACGGACTAAGCCCCACAAACTCGGGCACTGCTTGCTGAAATGTCTCAAAGTCAAGGTGATATAGCGGATAGTTAAGTGTCTCTAGAAATTCTTTGATAGCCTCTTTGTCTATGATCTGCTCCCCAGAGAGCTCAGAGCGGATTTGGATCTGCTGAGAGGCATTAAATTTATCTAGCTCTTTGATATCTTCAAATTTAACTACGCCGCTTTTATAAAGCTCAAATTTCTTTTTACTTCTTAAGCCGCTAATATCAAAAATACTATACTCTGGTATGCCTTGCTGCTTGCGCCAGCAGTACTCCCAAGCGTCGCAAGTATAAGGATCTGAACACTGAGGACCGATATCAACTTCTGGCTCAGTGTCTTTGCTAAGAATTTCATCAAATTTACTTAAATTTTGAGGGATATCTGCTTGTTTTTGCTTTACTTGCTCGGTCACGTCTTCGGCGCGAAAAAACTTCTCAAGTTCGAGCTTCTCGCCTCTTACGTAGCTGCTATCTATGTGGATGATATTTACGGCACTCACCTTGTAGCCAAGCGAGCTAATGACGTAGTACTGGATGCTTGCATCATCGATATATACGTCTTTCACCGAGGTTGAGCTCTTTACTTCGTTGATGATAAGACCATCCCTACCGATACGAAGGATATCAACCATCACAAGGATACCGTCAAAGCAAAAAGTGGCCTCGTAGATAATCTTTATGCCGTGCTCGATAAACTCTTTTGTCTTTGCCATTTGCGAGCTAAAGTCGCCAGTATATTCTATCCTTTCTCCGCCGTTAAATAGCTCACAGGCTAGCTCGCCTACCGATGTACCAGTATCAAATACCGCCTGCGCACCGTCATCTGGAGCTTGCAAAACCTCAGGCTTTTTCTTTTTAAGCCACAAGCTCTTTTCGCATTGAAGACCGCGGATGTAGAGGGATTTAGATAGTGCCATTGGTTATGCTTTTTGCGATTTCGTATGCTTTATCTATTATAGATTGTAGTGGATCCTGTTCTGGTAAATTTGGATCAAATGCCTCTCCTATTCGTTCCTTATCTATCATCCAGCAATATTTATTATCGTCATTTTTGATAAAGCTAATATTTTTACTACCCATGAAAATATAAGGGTTTTCAGCACTTGAGGTTACTTCTTTGTATTCTATTTTTTCTTTTGATAGTTTTAAATCCTCCCTTAGTTTTATACATAAGGCATAGCTATAGTATTCAACTTGCTTGCTACTGCTAAGAGATTTTGTTAAAACTCTTATCATCTCTCCATTTTTTTGTATAAAGAAATTTCTACAATACTTTAAAATTTGAGGATATTTTATAAAGTAATATCTCCAGTCTGTTTTATCGAAATCATCGATAATTTTTTCTAAATTTCTCTCATCTTCGAGTAGTTCTTTTAAAATTTGTCCTTTCTCTTTATTAAAAAATACACTTCTCCAGTTGTCGTCTTTGTCACGAGGGTTGTTGTTGAAGTTGCAAAAGCTAAAATATTCTCCGCCGTATCCATATCCGCGCCCTACCAGATAATCACGCTTCGTTAGCAATGCCCTTTGAAACAAGAAGCTTTCCTTGTCTTCTTCAAAAATCTTATTAAATTTCTTATAGTATCTTTCAAATTCTTTTACATCATTTTCTGCAAAATCTATAAGAAATGTTAAATTTGAGCCAAGATACAAATGTTTTTCAGCTTCACTAATAGCGTCAATCCATCCCTTGTCGTTTTGTATTAGCTTTAGTTTCTTTTTTTCTTGCCACTTGTAAAAGTCGATTGTCTTAAAGCTTTCTGGCTGTTTATCGTCAAAGCCTTCTAACAGCTTAAAAATATCTTCACTCTCGCATTTTTCACAAATTTCGTTGATAAATTCAAAAACCTGCCTTAATTTTAAAATACTATCTATATTAAAATCTCTTGTTACGTTTGAAGTTATCCTTTTATACTCTTTATAAAAATCTCCGCCAAGCTTTTGGGCTCCAAAATTTATCAAAAACATAGATAGCGCAAAAAAGTTAGCTCTTGTTTCATAGGTAACGTCTTTGCTGGTATCGGTAAAATTTTTAAGCAGTTCACGATTTGGAACTTCACACAACTCATCTAAAATTTTTATTACATTGTTTACATTATTTTTGTTACTGCTAAAAAACTCTAATGCGTCTAGTGTATCGAACTCATCAAAATCAAAATCTTTTGCCTCTTTTGTATCTTTTATATCAAGAATAGTAAAATTTGAAGCTACTCCTTTAAAAAATGCCATATATCGTTTATCAACGCTACTCAAATCTATGCCTTTTTTATCACTATCTTTTAATCCCCAAAACAAATCAAGCCACTCATTATCTAGCTTTGCTTTTATATCTTGAGATAGTTCTTTCTCAAATTCTGCTTTAAAATTTTCAAATTCACTTAGCGGTTTACCTCTGGCATTCATTTTTATATATAGGTCATCTGTTAGTCCAAACTCTTTAAGCTCTAGAAAGCTAAATTTTATATTTTCTAGTCTGTCGTAAAAATTTGAATTTTTAAATTTATCATGTATCGCGTCTAGCATTACAAGCATAGATTTTACGGTCGGATCATTCTCCCAAAACGGCATAAACCAGCTATAATTTTTTATATCTGCAGAGATTTCGTCTTTGTTAAAATCGATATCCGCATTAACTAATCTTTCACAAAATTCTCTAGAGCTGCTTCTGGTTTCGTATGTAAAACCCTTTAAATACTCACAGTCTTTGCTTTCTTTTTTTGCAAAATATAAGTGCAACAAAAAAAGAGTAGTGAGGCGTTGCTGCCCGTCGATTGGTATAAATTTATCACCTTCTATATTGCCATAAACAAAATCTAAAAATAAATTTTCATCATTATCTAATCTATTAAAAATCTCATATAAAAATTTATCTCTTATAGTGACCGCATCTTTTCTACCTTGCGCGTAATCTCTTTGGATGATGGGTATTGAAATTTTTAGTTTCTTGTTACTTAGGATATCTTTTAAATTACTTATATTATTTTCCATTTTAATCTCCTAAAAATTTTTCTAATGTTTTTATTATCGAGTCTTTATAATCTTCTTGGTCTTGCTTACTCCAAAAATATACATTAGATAAATTCTTGGTGTAATATTTTAAAAATACATTTTTAGTACATATTGGTATAAATTCGCCATTTTTATCCATCTCGATTATCTTTTCGCGTTTTTCGATAAACGGCCCGTTGCTTAAAAAGCTGTTATCCTCTGCTGCCAGTAAGGCTAAATTTTCTATTCCGTGCATATTTACCAGATCACCAAATTTATTTAAAATTTTCATTTGAAGCTTATCAAAGCCACTATTTTCATTGCCATTTATAAAACTAGCGATCTTTTCTTTAAGATCGTTTTTAACATCATCCTCAAGATTACTTTTATCAATACATTCTTCTGAGTTTCCTAGCCACGCATCCTGCGCCTTTTTATCTTTTAGGCCCTTGTCATTTTGGGCGTGTATATGCTCTAAACTCCATCTTTTAGTGCTAAATTCACTAAAAGAAAATCTAACATAAGAACCTTTTTGGTTTAAAATGGTAGCTATATTAAAAAGTAGCAATATATTTTCTAACTCTTTTCTGTTTTCAGAATATTTTAACCCATCAATCTCTTCTATTTTAATTTTCTCTTTTATTTTTTCCTTTAGAAAATTATTGAAATCGCTTTTTGTTTTATCTTTAGCCTTGCTATATATCTCCTTGATATCTGATATATTAGACGCTACCAAAAAGCCGACTAAGTGGTAGTTTGTAGTATCTTTAAACCAAAATTTAAACGTTAAAAATATCTTTTTTATATCGGTCCATATATGAGATAAATCGCCTTCTTTTGCCATGTCTGAAAAATATCTATATATCGCATATCTATCTAGCTCTGTGCTTTTTACTCCGGATAAAATTTCAAAAAGTAGTTCTATCCTAGTGGGATAGTCATTTTTTGTCAAAAATTTAAAAAATTCATCATCTTGCAGGGTGTATTCTATCTCGTCCCACTCTTTTGATATCTCTATTTGTTTTGTAATAATCTCATTTTCACTACACTCTTTTGGGGCACTTCTAGTTTTTAAGTTTCTAACATTTAAAAATAACGCCTTGATAAGCTCTGCGTTGGTAAGTGGAATTTTGCCGCTGTTTAACCTGGCGAATATCTTGACTTCGTCTTCACTATCTTCAACTTCATACCAAATAAATTCTATATATCTGTCATCTTTTGAATTTGTAAAAATTTTAAGTAATTCGCTTGCATTTTTATTTTCAAACCAGCTTTTTATCGCTTCATAAGCTTGATACATACAAAAATAGTCCATATTTTGATTACTCTCATCTTGCGTTTTGCTAGCAATATTTTGTAAAAAATCTTTACTATCTTTTCTAGTTTCGTAGCATAGCGTATAAATTTCGTCTATGCCGTTTTTTTCTCTTAAAAGATTTTCTAAATACTTTAAAATGATAAAAATAGTAGTGAGCCTTTGCTGGCCGTCTATGACATTGTATCGGTTTTCACCGATTTTCTTAACTACTAGCGGTTGCAAACAATAAAATTTTCCGCTACTGTCATCTTGCCTAAACTCAAGCAAATCATCTAACAAATCCGTAACGTTTAGCTTATTCCAACGATAACCTCGTTGGTATGCAGGTACGTTGAAATTTATTTTTTTGTCTATTATGTCTCTAACCGATCTTTGTTCTATCATTTTTGCTCCTTTATCTAATCTATATCGTCAAAAAGATCTTTATTTTAATGTCCTTTTGCGAGATCATAGCAGCATAATAGGAATAAATTTTGTCCATTTTTTACTTTAAAATTCATCCCAAAAAGGAGTGGTGATGAAAAAGATCAAACATATAAAAGAGTTATTTGAGGCTGGTAAAGAAAAACAAGCAAAGGATATGCTAGGTCACTTGCTAAATAACTCGACAAATCAATGCTTTGTATGCACAAGATGGATATACCGCACGATGTGTGGTAGGTCTGAAAACGGCATAGCTGGCGCAGCTGCTATTTTTAAGCTCATGCAAAAGAACAAAAAAGCTGAGATATTTGGGCGAGTGTATGAACTAGAGGATGATCTTTTTTCACATATAGGCTTTCACAAATGGGCTCGCGAAGCTTTCAAAAAACTCATAAAAGCCGCCACAACAAAAGAAGAATTTTGCATCGTGGCCAATGAGGCAGAAAGATACATTAAAAGCGAGATAAAACCACTTTCATACTACAAAGAGATCGTGGATCAAATTTCGAAAAGCGAAGTAGTGAAGATAATCCCACTAAAAAGCAAATGCTACTTCGTAAAACTCGAGCACAAGCTATTTAACTACGCTATAAGAGCTTCTATGAGAAGCTGGCAAACTTACGTCATCTGCAAAAACGCAAAGATAAAATTTGAGTGGTTTTTAAGGTCTGATGCCAAGTTTGACACTTATAATAGCTGTAGCGTAGAAGAAAATACATGTTTAGATAAGATATCAGACGAATTTGGACTTTGGGATAGTGAGATCTGCTTTGAAAAAGATACGCTAATATGCATAAAAATAGCAGAAATTTTTTATGAAAATGGAGTTATCGACAAGGCAAAGATAATGCTACTTCAGGCTTTAGGAGTGGCTTATTATAAAGGTGTATTTATAAAAAATGTTATAGCAACTTTAAAAAGTGTGGCGCAAAATTTTAGCAGTGATGGAAAATTTATAAGAGAGATCTTAAAACGCACGATAAGCTTTAGGTATGAGCATCTTGAGCAAAAGGAGCTAAGGCTAGCGTTAAAAGAGCTTGAGTGCTTTGATTACTGGGCTGAAGATATAGACTATGAAAAAAAGTATAGTGATTTTGATCCGCTCGATTATTGTTAGGGCACAAAGAGCTTATAAAAAGTGAAATTTACAAATAAACAGATGATCTAACCATTATAATCTTTTGTTTAATATCTAAAGCAATATCAGCTTCTTCAAAACTCAAAAAACCGATACACAATTTTTGTTTTTTGGTCATATTGGATACTATTTACCTAGTAATCACTTCGCTACCTTTTAAAACAAACGCTGTCTTGTCTTTCACCCAATGATTTAAAAGATAGTTGATGCCAGCAACACTACCGCCGTTTTTAGTTTTAAAGAATTTTACTAACCTTAACTTCTTGGACTTTGCTTTTATAGCATTAAGTCGTCTAATTTTTTATTAACGTCAATTATAGGACAACTTAGAGCGAATTAGAGTAAAAATATTTTATATTTTTGCCTACAACTCTTTAAAAACAAAAAATAATATACATAAAAACACATTAGAGCAAAATAGAAAATTTTAAAATATTAAATAAAACTGAGGGGAAATAAAGGGGAAAAATACAAAAATAAGAAAACTTAAAATTATTAGAACATCGTTAAAATCAGGATTTTAAAGGATTTTTAAAGAAGAATGGCTCCGGATGCTGGGTTCGAACCAGCGACCAAGTGATTAACAGTCACCTACTCTACCGCTGAGCTAATCCGGAACACTTAAAAGAAGTCGTATTATAGTTAGCAATCATTTAAAAATAGCTTAAATAACTAAAGATTAGAGAAATTATATTAAAAATAATTTAGGGGCAAAGCGCCCCCTAGTTTTAGTAAAGACCGAAAGTTCCGTCTGTTCTTTTGTAAATGACGCGCATTTTGGCATCGACATCGTTAAATACGTAAAATTGTTTATCGCTTGATTTTAGCTTATCAAGTGCTTCTTCTACCTCAAGAGGTTTGTAAATTTCAAGCTCCATAGGTACGATCTCTTCGACACCTTCGATCTTTTCTTCGCCTATTCTCGAGCGAAATTCTTTATCATCAGCCTTGCCTTTTACTGTAAATTTCTTATCGTGCTCTCTTCTTAAAACTTTTGAAGCCTTTTCGATAGCAAGATCGATCGCTGCGTAGAGATCTTTATCTTTTTGGCGAACAACTATCGTATCTTTATGTGCCATATTTAGAGAAAATTCTGCATTAAAGCCCTTTTTACCTTGCTTTTCATCTGCTCCTACTACGCATCTTGCTGAGATGATGTCAAGGTTGTACTTGCCAAGGGTGTCAAAAGCGTCTTGGATGTAGTTTTTGATGGGTTCTGTTAGCTCAAATTGTTTTCCTACAATGCTTATGTTCATCGCAATCTCCTTTATAGAAAGTAAGATGATTATAACACGACGAAACTAAAAGCAAATTAAAGTAAAATCTTTATAAAATTTTAAAGTTTCTGAAGAGTTCGTTTGTGAAAATTTATAGGATTTGAAGCTTTTCCTGGCTTTGAGCTGACAAAGACATCGAGCATTATCGTGCCTTGATTTGCTCCTTTTACTATCACAGCATCTTTGTTTTTACAAGCATCGCCCATATCGCCAAAGTATTTTACATATACTTTAAAGGTAAAGAGGTCGCCGAATTCGCCACTTATCGGATTGTGCTCGTCGCCAAGGCAAACTGCTCCAGTTTTATAAAAGTCATTGCTTATGATAGCTAGCATGGCGTACTCAGTCGCTGCACGGGCTACTAGCTCGCTTTGCTCTCTTAGATAAATTTCACTATTTTGCTTAACTGAAGTACTAGCGATCGAAAGAGCTAGCATACAAATAGAGCTTGCGATCACCACAAAAAATATCGCTGCAATTAGCGTAAATCCTCGCCTCATCAATAAACCGCCTTTGACTTGCAGATGGTTATCTCTGAGTTTTTTGCCCTCATGCAAAGCTTTAGCACGATGACGCCATTTTTTTCAGTAAAGACAAACCTCGTAACGTTTTTAGCAAAGGTTGCCTTTTCGCCATTTGGTTTATATTTTTCTCCCATCCATGGACGATAGTCGTAGTATAAATTTAGATCAAAGACGCCGTTATTTTTGTCTGCTTGGCTCTGGCTCTGCTCTGGTACTATGGCGTTTGCAGTGTAGGCTAGATGGTACTGCTCTGAAATTTGCTTGTTAGCAAATCCTGAAATTTCTAGCGTGTCGCCATCAGTGCTTTTTACTCCAACTTTTGCTATGTCTAGACTGACAGGCACAGTTCCGTTGCTATAGCCAAAAGAGCTTTGCACATTGTAATAAACATCAGAAAATATCGCTACAACGCCACCATCTTTTTTTGCGAAATCCACACAAGTGGCATTTGTATCTTCCCTGCAAGTTAGATCTTTTATGGTCTCGACCACTCCAGTAGTGAAATTGCTTCCAGGACTTATTAGACCAGTTGCTGGCGAGCTCTTAGTAAGATCCGCATAGCCGCTATATCGTCCAACAACTGGCTTTCCGCCCTGTTCTATGACATTGTCATTAGCATCAAGAGATATAACGTCATTAAAAATTTCATACGCATAAGGGATAAATTCTAAAATTTCATAGTCTTGTGCCAGCGTAACCCTGCTGTCGTTTAGAGCTAGGAAATCACTGCTGTTATTTCCGCCTTTTCTAGCGATCACGCTTGGCTTTATGCGGTGCTCTAGCCTCTTTGAAATTTGCTCCAGTGCGATCTCCGTTTGCGTCTCGAGCTCATTTACAGTCTTTGTTTGAAAGTAGTTTGAGTAGATGTTCATTATGGCGTTAAAGCTCATCATAGCGATGATACCAAGCACGACGATGACGACTACAAGCTCAAGAAGCGTAAAGGCTTTTTTCATTTCCACGCTTTCGTATTTAGCGAGCCGCCCTCACCTAGGTTAAAAGCATAAGCTCTTAGCACCGATGTCGTCTTTTGTTTTGTGTCATTTTTATATGAGGTTGCAGTTACTACTATCTCTTTTACGTCGCTGTTATCTAGCGCCAAATTTGGCTTAAACCAGCCCTTATCCTCGCTAACTCTTACTTCATAGTCTGAGCCAACTATATAGTCTCTGCTTTGATTTGCCGTGTTTAAATTTTTATTTCTTGTTTCGTAATAATTCACAGATCTCACTGCCGTATCAAGCGCTAGATCTGATGAGTTTGTATAGGCAAAAACCCTATGCCCATCGCCTGTTATTTTATTTATCTTATAAAATTCGTTTCTATGATCACCTGGCTTTAGGATGATAGGAAAAAAGTAAGCCGTCTCAGCGCTACTGCCGCCAATGTTTGTCGAGACCTTGATGACCTTGTCGCTAAAAGGAGCTTTTAAGATAAGCCCCATATAGGTCTTAGCATTCATCAAGCTCTCTTGTGTAACCGCCTTTTGATTTAGCTCAGATGTGGTCTTTAGCACAAGCGGTATCGACGTGCTGATGATCGCCACAACGACTATCGAGAGGATAAGCTCTATAAGAGAAAAACCTCTTTTTACCAAGAAATTCTCCTATTTGTCTTATCGCTTAGATCATTAAAGTTGTTTTCGCCGCCTATGACATTTCCTACGTCACCTTTGCCAGAGCCACTTTTTAGGGTCTTGCCAGCCCAGTCGCCATTTGGCACGAGAAATCTCACTGTGAAATCATTTGTCGCTGCATCTTTATCAAATTCATTATATATGAGCCAGTTTTTTGTATGCATCTTAGCTATATCTGTAA
This sequence comes from Campylobacter concisus, assembly GCF_002913765.1. GTDB lineage: Bacteria > Campylobacterota > Campylobacteria > Campylobacterales > Campylobacteraceae > Campylobacter_A > Campylobacter_A concisus_BB. The sequence goes on from NZ_PPCH01000007.1 coordinate 127,312, forward strand.
CTGCTCGGTCATTTTTTACATAAATGTAACTGACGCCGTCGCTAAGTGCTGTCTCTTTGGCTGTATCTCGCGTAGTGTGATTTGAAAAACTGTAACTATCTACATTACCATAACTAGCATCGTGCAGAGGATTTACATACCATGAGTGCGTACCCGCAAACTCCTCCCAGCGAGCGCTTGATCCTAGTTTTTGCAACATAAATTTACTCTCGTCGCAACCATTGCAATACACTCCGTAGTAAATTTTTGCCTTAAAGCCAGTGTTTGGCCCCTCATAGTAAGGTGCGTATGTCCTAGCGTAGTAAAATTTTGCCGATGTTTTCCTAGATGGTTTTAAGTATTGGCTACCTTTTGTTTTATTTATGCTATTTTCATCTTCGGCTAATTTTGTAAAAGTAAATATATCACTTGTCACCTCAAAAGGATTTTTAGCTACATTTTTTTCGCGCTTGAAGTTAAATTTGAGATCTATCTCAGCTGTGCCATCACTTCTAAAAGCCTCTTTTTTTACCATATAGCCGCCGTCATGAGGTGATGCTTTTAGCTTTTGAACAATCGCATTTTGATCAGTAGTACCAAAAAATAGTATCTCGCTATTTAGCTTTTTAACACCATCTTCATCATTGCTTAATTTTGACCCATTGTTGTCTATGTAGTTAGGTATGATATCCCCTACTTTTATATTAAAGACAGCATTACTTGCATAGCAGCCACTTTTATAAAGATGTGCTGTATTGTCGCCAGAAGCTCTTGGATTTTCATTAGACAACATTGCTTTTACTTTAAATTTTAATGTCGGAGACCATAAAGTTTCCTCATTTGAGATATATGAAAAGTCACTTGATATGATCTCAAAATCACTCACATCAAGGTATTCTGGGATAAAATTTAGTTGATTGTGTTGCTCTTCAAATACTATATTACAACCTATCCTACCCATACCATCTGGATCGTGACTTGGATTATTTGGATCTATTGATAAATCATTATTGTATAGATCCAGTGGATTATTTCGGTTTTTCCTAGAGTCTCTACTATACGATTTTACGCAGTCATCTCCATGATTTGTATCTTGATCTACGCTTGTATAAACTGAGTCCATAGCGTAAAAATTTGTATCTCCGATGTCTGAGAAAGAAAGCCCTACCTTGTTAGTGCTAATATTTGTAATAACTCCGATAGCCTTATTTGGGTTGTTAAAGCTTATCTCAAATTTATTTTCTCTGCTATCCTTATCTGATAGATCTGCTGGTAGAGTGCAGCCAGCAAATACCTTAGGTAGTAGTTGCGCCCCATCACCAGCCTTTATATCACTACTTGCTGTACTTATAAATCCTTTTGTAAGATCCCCTTTAGCATCATAAGCACCGATTATAAAATCAGCATGACTTTTACCGCCTATCATAGGGCCATTAGGCGAATCATAAATATCAAATTTAGCTGGTCTAACAGCAAAAGTATCAAAGTCTTCGCATTTTTCATCAGTTAAATTTGTAAGCTTATTAAGATAACTAAGCTTTACGTGCAGAGATGGATATGGTATCGGCACTGTTACGCTTTTTGTAAGGGTATGCGTTGCGGTAGTAAAATTATAAGTTTCTTCATGTATGACCGAATTATTTGAACTACAATCAGTCACTAGCTTTAACGTCACGTCGGTATTTGAGTCAGGTGCTTTTAAAGCCCCACTAGTCTTATCATAGTTTGATATCGTGATATCAAAAGGCTTGTTTGCTATCTTTGTAAAAAGTCTATTTTTAAAATTTGGACCTGCATCATCTGCTTTACTTCGCGGATAGAAGTTATTTTCCCCTTCATTTACTATGCTTAACTTGTAGTCTTTTGGTCTGCACTCGTTTATCCTGCCTTTATATTTTATGGTTTTACCAGCAATCGTACTTTCATATTCAGCAATATAATCTATCTTATGATATTCGGTTTTTGCAGTTCCTATAAATCTAATATCTGTTGAATTACCGTATAATTTTTTAAGATTTCCACCCTCGGTAGTGCTAGCGTTATCTCCTACATTAAATCTTAGACTTTGATCACTTAATTTCTTAGAATAGTATGTATTTCCGCTATCATCCATAGGACACCTTCTCATTACAGATACATCATTTGGACTTGCTGTTTTCCAAAATTCTATACAGCTAGTATTATCTAAATAAGTCATAAATTTAGGATCAAATTTAACTTTTATAACACTTTTATTTGCATCTTCATTTCCCTTATTTTTTATTTTTGTTAGAACCTTCAGCAACATTCCTGGCTTAATGGTTGTTGTAACATTTGACTCTAATTCCTCAGGGAATTTACTCTTATTGCCATCTCTGCTAACATAAATTTTTTCTTCATAACAAACTTCAGGGTCATAAAGTATCGTTGAGAAGCCAGCCATTCCGAGATTTATCCTATCACCTTGGATATTGTCACCTATCTTTTCAGCCTTTACTTTAAACTTAATATCAACCTCACTTTGCCTATGTGACATGAAATTTGATATATCAAATATATCTAGATCCATCATTGCATTATATTTTTTATTAACATCAGCAAGGTTGCCAAATCTTGTAATAGAAGAGTTAAATTGATTATTTCTTGGGTTGCCTACCGAGTTTGGATCAGATGGATTAGCCCCAGAAATGAGGCTATAAAAAGTTCCATCTTTCTTCTTTATCGTTATATCCTCACCTGTGATCTCTTTGCGTCCACCAAAACCCATAAATGCCAAACTAGAATCTATAGTTCCAGCAGATGGAGTAAAAAAGTCTTCAAATTTTAAATTTATCTCTGTTTTTTGTGCACTTTGTAATACCTTATTTCTTTCGACATTAGGCGAGATATTTGCCATACCACTATAGATATTAACATCCCTTGGTTTTATGTGTTTGTCCTCTCCAACCTTCTCACCAAAGTCATAAACTATGACTAAGCTCCAACCACCAAACTGAGATGGCACATAGCTATATATCCAGCCTCCATCACCATATAAAACCGCACCATAAGATAAGGTTAAAGTCCTTGTTTCATTACTTATAGTCACATTATAGTTGTAGTTCCTAGACAATTTAAAGATGGTTGATGCGATGTTACCAACTGCAAATGTCCTGCCAGCCTCAGTTGTGCCAAGGCTATCTTGTACTAGTTTAGTTACATCAGCACTTGCTTGATAGACAAAGTATGATGCACCACTTCTTGCACCTAAATTTGATCTATGAGGTACGTTAGGGTCTTCATAGCTAGGGTGAACTGGAGTTTTGTAATTACCACTTGATTCCCCACACCAATTTGCATAGGTAGTATCATTTGGGTGATCTTTGTGATAGCAGTATGGATAGTAAGTATCTCTTGGCACTGAGTTTTTATTATAAGAAGTAAATGAACTCTCCCACTTGATATCATCATAATTAGCTTTTACAGTGTATATTCCTTTTGGTGTTTTAAATTTAACGCTTGAGTAGCCAAAAATATCTTCAAATAAATTCTTTAGTAGCTGGTATTCTGCGGTTCGTTCACCATATATGGCACCGCCCCAGTAGAGTCTTGCGTATTTTATCTTTTTACCATCTATATTATTTCGTTCAAATTCACTTTTATTTTCAAATTTAAAAGTCGCGCGAGATGAGTTTTTAAATCTTCTTCCAGCTAGGCTCGACTCTTCATTGACATATGTCTTTTCAACAATCTGAGAGGTTTCAACCAAAGGATCTCCTCCAGCAGCACTTGACTTTGGATCAAAGTTATAGCCAAGCACTCTTGGCATGATGACACTAGCTCCGATAACGTCCATATCACCAAAAATTCTTGTAAATTTATCTTGCTTACTAAGTGTATTGTCTGGATTGTTATTATCAAGATATCCGTCTAGTGTTACTGATTGGCTATTATTTGAAGTTGGATCTGATGGATATACCACCCATGTATTTTGAGCACCAGTAACACAATGCTTCATGCCATCAAAGTCGATCTTGCAAACTTTTCCGTTACAGCTTGCAGTTTGCTCTGCGGAGCACTCACCGACACTAGCTGGCAATACAAGAGCATCAGGATCAGCATCACCAAAAACATAAATAAAAGAAAATAGGAATAAAAAAAGAATTTTCAAATTACAATCTCCATAATGTAATTAGAGCTAAGAGCTCTAAACGTCCTTGTTTGTTATTTTTGTATGAAATTTTCTATCATTTCAGCTTGTCCGTATTGTGGATACTTTGTAACGTCAAGCACTACTTGAGATAAAGTCATATTGTCCATATTGCAAACGATAGGAGCTACGAAATTCACGGTTGATTTTTCAAGAGGGAGGGCAACTACGATGATGTTGTAAATTCTAAGTTGCGAACTCTCTTTGATATCCATAAGCTCTTCATAGTAGCTTGGGATGTCAAATTCATAACTTCTTAACGCAAAAGGATTTATCATTGTAAAAGATGTTTCGTCATCTTTGCTCGCTAGCTTAACAAAAAATTTATCGAGCTCAATAAGTTCCATCGTCTTGATATGCTCGAAGCCTAAAATAGGGCTTTTAACACTAAAAATCATACTAACTCCTGTTTTGTAAAATTGCCTTATTTTAGCATAGTTTTAAAAAATTTATACAAAAATAATGCCAAAAAATGTAAAATAAGCGAATTTAAAATTTTTAAGGAAAAGCATGAAAAAATTTTCTAAATTTCTAGCAGTCGTAGCTCTTTTAGGGCTTTTTAGTGGTTGTGCTGAAAAATACACCGAACTTTACAATCTAACTCCAGATGAGTGGTACGCTCAGGTCATCGCTGACATCAAAGATGGCGATCTGGAGTCAGCTGATAAACACTATGTTTCAATGGCTAGCGAGCACGTTGCAAGCCCACTTTTGGAGCAAATTTTACTCATCCTTGCCCAAGCTCACGCAAATGACGAAGAGTATCTCATGGCAAACCACTATCTTGATGAATACATCAAAAGATACGGCGATAATGGTCCAAAAACAGAATTTGCCCAGTACCTAAAGATAAAAGCAAATTTTGACTCATTTACCCAGCCAAACCGCAACCAAAAGCTCATGGAAGATAGCGTAACCGAGATCGAGAAATTTCTTTATATGTATCCAAATACCGAGTATAAGCCACTTATAGAGACTATGCTTATCAAATTTAAATTAGCGCTTTACTTCTTAGATATGCAAATAGCAGATCTTTACAAGAGAACTGGCCGTGATGTTTCGGCTAAAATTTACGAGCAAAAGCTAGAAGAGTCGCCGTTTAAAAACTCAGACCTTATCAAACCTGACGTGGCATGGTATAGAAAACTGTTTGAATAGGAGAAATTTTGCAAATAAACGAAAACAAAAGCTTCCCAACTGAGATCCCTATCATCGTTGAGGACGAGCTATTTTTATATCCATTTATGATAACGCCGCTTTTTTTGAGCGACGAAGAAAATTTAAAGGCCCTTGAACTTGCCATACAAGGTGAAACGCCGATCCTTGTCGTGCCTACAAAGCCACAGCAAGACGGCGCTAGAGACTTTGACGGTATATATGACGCAGGCGTTATCGGCACGATAATGCGCCGTGTGCCACTACCTGATGGACGCGTAAAAGTGCTATTTCAGGGCATTGACAAGGGCAGAATTTTAAAACAATCAGGCATAAATCCACTCCGTGGTATCGTCGATATGCTCCACGTCAAGCGCCCATCACAGGTTAAAACTGACGCTCTTATCGTAGTTTTACGAGAAAAAGTGAGAGAACTTTCGCAGTTTAGCCACTTTTTCCCGCCTGACCTTTTAAAGACGATCGAAGAGAGTGCTGAAGCGATCAGAGTTTGCGACCTAGTCTCAAGTGCGCTTCGTCTAAAAAAACAGATCGCTTATAGCTTTTTTGTCGAGGAAAATTTAGAGCAGCGCCTACTAAAGCTCATCGACTACGTCATCGAAGAGATCGAGGCAAACAAGCTTCAAAAAGAGATCAAAAATAAAGTCCATTCAAAGATCGACAAGACAAATAAAGAGTACTTTTTAAAAGAGCAGCTAAAGCAAATTCAAGCTGAGCTTGGAGCGGACACGAGCCGAGAAGAAGAGCTTGAAGAGTATAATAAAAAGCTTGATGCGAAGAAGAAATTTATGGCTGAGGACGCCTACAAAGAGATCAAAAAACAAATAGACAAGCTCTCTCGCATGCACCCAGACTCAGCCGACGCAAACACCTTGCAAAGCTACCTTGACTGGGTTTTGGAAATTCCATTTGAAAATATAGCTAAGAAAAAGTCATCTATCACCGAAGTGAGCAAGCACCTAAATGCCGACCACTACAGCTTAGAGAAGCCAAAAGAGCGCATAGAGGAGTATTTTGCATTGCGTGAGCTTTTAGAGCTTAGAGGCGTTGGCGAAAAGGTAAATAATGGCGCCATTTTGTGCTTTGCAGGCCCTCCTGGTGTGGGTAAAACAAGCCTTGCAAACTCGATCGCAAAGGCGCTAAAGCGTGAGCTAGTTAGGATCGCACTTGGCGGACTTGAGGATGTAAACGAACTAAGAGGCCACCGTCGCACCTATATAGGCGCTATGCCAGGACGCATCGTGCAAGGGCTCATAGAAGCCAAGCAGATGAACCCAGTGGTTGTACTAGATGAGATCGACAAGGTTGGCAGAAGCTACAGAGGCGATCCGACCGCGGTTTTACTTGAAATTTTAGACCCAGAGCAAAATAATAAATTTAGAGACTACTACCTAAATTTCAACATCGATCTTAGCAAGATCATCTTCATCGCCACAGCAAATGACGTGAGCATGATACCAGCCGCACTTCGCGACAGGATGGAGTTTATCGAGCTTAGCTCATATACCCCACAAGAGAAATTTGAGATCGCTAAAAAATATCTCTTGCCTCAAGAGCTTAAAAAGCACGGCTTAAAACCAAGCGATGTAAGCATTAGCAAAGAGGCACTTGAGCTAATCATCAGCGACTACACAAGAGAGAGTGGCGTGCGAAATTTACGCCGCAGGATCGCTGATATACTAAGAAAAGTCGCCAAAAATATCCTTACCAAAAAGAACGAAGGCAAGATCAGCGTCACGGCTAAAAATTTAAAAGAGTTTTTAGAGAAAAAGGTCTATGAGATCGAGCCAGCGGACAAAAAAGACCAGATCGGCTTGGTAAATGGCCTTGCGTGGACGAGTGTCGGTGGCGACGTGCTAAGGATCGAGGCTATCAGGATCCAAGGCAAAGGCAGCATGCAGATCACTGGTCAGCTAGGCGACGTGATGAAAGAGAGCGCTCAGATCGCATTTAGCGTCGTAAAAGTGCTGATAGATAACAAAAAGCTAAAAGTGCCAATGCCTATCGTGCCAAAATTTGACGACGACAAGCATAAGCTTGAAGCCAGCGACGTTTATAGACGCTACGATCTTCACTTGCACGTGCCAGAAGGTGCTGTGCCAAAAGATGGTCCAAGCGCTGGTATCACGATGGCAACTGCGATCGCATCGATACTAACTGACACAAAAGTCAAACACGACATTGCAATGACTGGCGAGATCACGCTAACTGGCAGAGTTTTACCTATCGGCGGACTAAAAGAGAAGCTCATCGCCGCTCACAAAGCTGGTATCAAAACAGCTCTGATACCTCGTAAAAACTATGACCGCGACCTTGTCGATATCCCAGCCGAAGTAAAAGCTGATATGAAGATCATCGCTGTTGATACGATCGATGATGTGCTAAAAAACGCTCTTGTAGCTAAAAAATAATCCTTATTCTAGCCCCATTTTCTCTCACTTGGGGCTAGAGAAATTTATAAATTTTGACGATCCTAAAATCCAAAAAACGCCATATGGCACGTAGAAGTAATTAATAAATTCAACAATATAAGCACATGCAGCACGTTAGAAAAATTAGGCAAATTTTAAAATTTATAAGCATGTATATCACATCGCCAAATTTAAACTTGCTAGAGTTTTAATTTGCATGCTGTGCTTCAGCACCATTGTATGCACTTTGAACGTGCGAAGAGATTGTGGGATCTAAAGGGAGATAAGGGGACGGCTTCGTAATTTAAGTCCCCTTGTCTCCCTTCTGAATAAAAAGAAATTTATAAATTCAATAAAGCTTTTTTACAAATTTTAAAATCTTACTCGTTCATGAAATTTTAAAATTTAATAGATAATTCTTGAGTGTTGATCTTAAAATTTGTTTGAAGTTTCTTGTGTATTAAATTTAATTATCTAGTCTAAATTCACATAGCCCTCTAATGCTTCAGAGAGCTATGCTTTGTATTGTGCTTGGGTTTGTTTGTTAAAACCTCTTCTTCCTAACCTCTTCAACTATAGCTTTAGCCATCTCATCTACTTCTGATGTGACTTCATTTGCTTGGTTTGCAATTACCACATTCTCTTTTGTTAAGTGATCTATTTGAGCAACTGATTGATTTATCATATTTATGCCTTCACTTTGCTCTTTGATTGATTCACTCATCTCATTTATTGATTGAGCTAGGACATTTGTATTTGCTTCTATCTCTCCTAGAGATTTTTGAGTTCTTTCTGCTAGTTTTCTTACTTCATCAGCAACAACAGCAAATCCTCTACCATGTTCTCCTGCACGTGCAGCTTCTATTGCAGCATTAAGTGCTAGTAGGTTTGTTTGATCTGCTATATCTCTAATGATAGTTATGATGTTTTTGATCTCATCACTTTGTCTTATAACATCAGCAGTCTTTTGAGAGATGGCATTCATTGAGCTACTCATTTGCTCAACTGCAGCTGCGCTTTCTTGTAAGCTATTTGCTTGAGTGTTTGCTGAGCTAGCTACTTTAGATACTGAGCTAGCTAGAAGTTTTGCTTTTTCTTCTAGTACTTGTGCTTGGTTTAGATTGTCATTTAGCATTTTAGATATCTCAATGCCAAGAGAGTTTATACCACTTGCTATCTTACCATCATCATCAAGTCTTTTTGTGAAGTCTTGGTTTTTATATGTGTTTAGTAGATCAAGTACATCTTTACCATTACTTGATATTGCTTCTTTAAGAGCTACTTGAAGATCTTTAAATGTATTTTTTAGTTGATTTAGAGCTGGGTTATTAGTATCAGCTTCTAGGCTTGCTTCATAGTTACCATCTTTTATCTCATTTACAAAGGTGTTGGCTTTTTGGATGAAGATACTTTGATCTTTCATGCCATCTTCAATGGCCTTTGTGTTTTTGTTTATTAGCTCTGCCATTTGACCAAATTCATCTTTAGATGTTATCTCTATAGGCTGTGCTTTGTTTGTCTTGTGATTTAGTAGATCAAAGAAAGATAGTAGGCCTGTTTTTAGTTTGAGGATGATTTTTAGGAGGTAAGACGACATTAGAAGTGAAACTATCACAGAGATGATGATCGCTGCCAAGATAACGCCGATAGCTGAGTAAAATAGCGTATGCAAATCTTTTAAAAGCACATCCTCGTCCATCTCTCCAAATAGGTACCAATCAAGGCTTGGGATATATTTTGAGCCAATTATCAAATTTCTCGTGCCGTTAAAGTGACGAATGACGCCGCCATTTTTATTCATCAAGACATCAAATTTCTCTTTGCCAAGGACGTCTTTTACATTTACTTTGCCGACCCTGTCGCTCTTTTCTATCTTTACGATGCCACTTGAATCAACCATTAGGAATTTACTGCCCTCACCCATGGTTTTTGAAGTGACTAAATTTACGATGTCATCAAGGTTCATGCCTATAGCACTGACGCCATAAAATTTGCCGTCTTTTTCAACCTTGCTATTTACATAAAGCGTTAGTGAGCCAGTAGCTTCTGATACTTGGATGTTTAGAGAATTTACCTCTTTGCCATTTTTAACGTCAAAGTACCAGCTATCACGTGGATTGTCCTTGCTAAGCTGTTTTAAAATTTTGTCATTTGTGTAGTAGTTTAGAGTTTTATCAGAGACAAACATCGCCGTTGAGAGGTTAAACGCCTTCATAAGGTCGGTGTTATAGTTAAAAAGCGTTGCTAATCCGTCCTTTGGCTCGCCCTCGTCGATCCACTTGAGAAGATAGTCGTTTTTAGTCATCTGATAAGAGGTGTTAATGATCTTGTCTATGGCATAGCCGATCTCACCTGCAACGTTAGAGACAGCTAGTGGTAGCTCATCTTTCACAACTTTTTCTGTATATAGGTTGCGAGCTATGTTGTAACTAATGAGGCTAACGCCGATTAGTAGCAGCACGATCACAGCTGTCAAAATAACAGAAATTTTAATCCTTAAAGACTTCATAAATCACTCCTTGATCAATATTTGCGTAATTATTCAACTTTTTATATAAAAGTAAAATTAATTTAAATAAATCTGAAATTTTGTTTTAACTATGTCACTTTATGGGGTTATAATGACACAAATTTAAATCACTCACTGCCATAAAGTGCTAAAAATTTCTAAGCAATTTTTCAAACTGCACACCATACCACGTGCGATTATTATCTTTTAGCGTGATCTTGATGCTCTCGAGCACAAAATTTGCTGCCTTTTTGATAGCATTTTGCATGCTTTCGCCATTTATAAGTGAGCCAAAAAGCACTGAAGCGAAGATATCTCCAGTGCCACTTGCGTGAAAGGGCAAATACTCGTGAAAATACTCCACTTTTTCTTTCGTCTTTGCATCATAAGCTATGATACCACACTCATTTTGCTTGTATCTAATGCCCTTTAAAACGATCTTTCGCGCGCCAAAACTAGCCAAGCCATCAAGCAACTCCAAAATGTAATCCTCGCCATATCCCTCGCTTAAAAATGACTTTTCACACATAAAACTTGCCTCAGTTATGTTTGGCGTGATGACGTGAGCCTTTGTGCAAAGCTCTCTCATCTTTGCCACAAATTTCTCATCAAACCCGTGATAAAGCTTGCCATTATCGCCCATGCAAGGATCCACAAGCCTTAGCAAAGAGCCGCTGTCAAATTCAGCAAAGACCTTCTCTATAAGCTCAAGCTGCCTAAAACTACCTAAAAATCCAGTGTAAATTCCATCAAAGCTGATGCCCTCTTTGTGCCAAACCTGCGTTATAGCGTCAAATTCATCAGTTAGATCACGAAAAGTGAAATTTTTAAAGCCAGTGTGAGTTGAGAGCAGTGCCGTTGGCAAGATGCACGCCTCGATACCTTGGGCGCTGATTATGGGAAGTGCGACGGTGAGTGAGCATTTGCCCACGCATGAGATGTCTTGTATAGTTAAAATTCGCTTCATCTATCATCTCAATTTATAAAATTTAACGCCGGCAACGTCAGTTTGATAAACCACGCCGTCTTGCAAAAGGCTGTTTAAAATTTGCTTTGAGTGCTCTGAGAAATTTTCTTCTACATTTGCCGTAGTTTGCGGACGGCGCTCTAGCATGGCTAAAATTTCACTCTTGCTAAATTCATACTTTTGCTCTATCTTGTGAGCCCTAGCTATGGTGACTGGCACGCCTTTTATCTTGCTTGCAAGCTCTTCAAGCCTACTAGCATCAACGCCTTTTACATTGTAAGCTGGCGGGCGATCTATCGTACCCACATCCACTCGGTGCGGAGTTATCTCATTTATAGCCTCATTAAGCGCTGTAAATTCCTCTTCTTTGTCGTTAAATCCAGCCACGACCAAAATTTCAAGCACAAGCTCGCCCTTAAATTCCTTGCGAAATTTAGCCATCGCTTTTACAAGCTCTCCAACTTCTATGCCACTTTTGTTGCGGTCTATCTTTTTAAATGTGCCTTGCACGGCGCTATCAAGGCTAAATTTAACTATATCAAGCCCTTGCAAGGCTTCACAAATTTTTTGGTCCCTCACACCTGAGCCGTTGCTTAGGATTAGAGTTTTTGCCTTGCCTTTTATCTCATTTACTTTTGCCACCAGCTCTTTTAAGTGCGGATAAAGAGTTGGCTCTCCATTTGCTGTAAGCGTGATGACATCGATGTTTTGATGAGCTTTTAAAGCTTCTTTTAAAGCGCTTATGATTTCATTAACGCTTTGAGGTTTTTCTATCTCTTCAACCGGCTTTGCGCCCTTTAGCTCGCAATAAACGCAGTCAAAATTGCATGATTTTTGCTTTGGGCTTAGATCGATGCCAAGGCTCATGCCAAAACGGCGCGAATTTATCGGTCCAAAGACGACAGTGCTATCTTGCACTTTTTCTTTGAACCTCTTTTATGAAATATTTTGCGTTTTCAACTGGCACATCTGGCAAGATCCCGTGACCAAGGTTGAAAATGTGCGGCGCACCTCTCATCGTGCTTAAAATTTTATCCACGCCCTCATCGATCGCCTTTTTGCTATATAGCCTTGTTGGCTCCATATTGCCCTGAAGGACGTATCTTGGGCTAAGTTTTTCTTTTGCTAGCTCGATCGGCGTGCTCCAATCAACGCCAAAAACGTCAAATTTACCTGAAATTTTATCCAGATATCCGCTGATACCTTTTGGGAAAACTATGACTGGGATCTCTGGGAATTCAGCCTTGACGCTATCAACTATCTTGTTTATATAGCTAAATCCAAACTCAAAATATGCCTGCTCTTCAAGCGCAGCCGCCCAGCTGTCAAAAATTTGCACCGTATTTACGCCAGCTTTTATCTGCTCTTTGACGTAAAGGATGAGCGCTTGCGTCACTTTTTCTAAAATTTGATGTAAAAATTCTGGATTTTGATAGAGCATCTTTTTGCAGACCGCATAGTTTTTGCTGCCACCACCCTCTATCATATATGTAGCTATCGTCCACGGTGCCCCACAAAAGCCAATGAGTGCTTTATCTTGGGCTAAATTTTCTCTTGTAAGCTTGATCGTGTCATAGACGTATGCTAAATTTTTAACCGATCTTTCGATACTAAGCGCATCGAGTGCGGCCTCATCACGCAAAGGCTTTGTAAAAACTGGTCCCTCGCCCTTTTCAAAGCGCAGATCCATGCCCATTTCAAGAGGCACGACAAGGATATCGCTAAACAAAATCGCCGCATCAACGCCTAGGATTTCAACTGGCTGAAGCGTAACCTCGCTAGCTTTTTTATAGTCTTTACAAAGTGACAAAAAGTCCCCTGCTTGCGCGCGTACTCGCATGTACTCAGGCAAATATCTACCAGCTTGGCGCATCATCCAAACAGGCGTGTATGGCGTAGGTTTTTTAAGGCAAGCATCTATGAAAATCATCAAATTTCCTTTAAATTTTTAAATGGATATTATCCAAAAATAGCTAAAGAAAAGATGTAGGAGAAATTTTAAGCGTAAAAACGCTTAAAATTTTAGTGTTCGCCCTTGTGAAGGAAGTAAAGTCCAAGGCAAAGCGCTAGGATAGAAGCCGCAAGATAGGCCATCTCAAGCGGAGTTGTGAAGTTTGCGTGAAGCACCCTTTGAAAGAAATTTACGATTAAAACCATGACGATCACTTTGCCAAGCTTGTCTTTTAGCTCATCAAGCGAATGCACTTCAAGCACTTTGCTTTGCTTTGACTGCTTTAGCTGTGTGATCTCTGAGATGAAAAGCTCGTAAATTCCGAAGCTAAATATATAAAGAACAAGTGCCATCAAGTAAAGATCGATCGCTCCAACTATCTCACCAACGACCTCTGAGTGGAAATTTTCAACGTGAAAATCCGCAGCAAAGAAATATTTATAAACCTCTAAAAGCACCTTGCCAACATCATAACTTGCGATGATGAAAAGCACGATCGCACCTAAAAGTCCAAAGACTACTGGAAAAAGCGTGAAACTGTTGCTGCAAGCAAAATTCTCTCGAATATTTTACGCAATAAAAACCCTTTTTGTGAAATTTAAAAAGGGGGTATTTTATAGTTTTTTCCTTAAATTTTAGGTGCAAAATCGCAATTAATTTTGGTGCAAACTACTCCTGCATCGCTATCCATTTTTGTGCGATCCTGACGGCATTTGTCGCAGCTCCCACACGGATCTGATCGGCACTGCACCTTAATTACGACTTATTTAAATTTTAGTGGCTAGCATGTAGAAATTTAGTTGCGAGATTTCATTGCGATTTTTGTTTATTTGACTTTAAATTTAGGCTTGTTACAAGTAGGCATTTAAGTCTTTTGGGCTAGAAATTTAACCCAAAAATAAATATCAATCAGCCAAAACGGATAAATTTAGCAGGCTAACGCTTTAGCCTGCAATGGTTGCTAAAACAAGCTATTTACGCTTTCGTTGTGATAAACACGGCGTATCACTTCGCCAAAGAGTGAAGCTGTGCTTAGCACTTTTATACAAGGGAGTTCTTCTTTTAATGGGATCGTATCAGTCACCACTAGCTCGTCTAAAAAGCCAAGTTTTAGCCTATCATAGGCTGGTCCACTAAGCACTGGGTGCGTGCAAAACGCCATTACGCTCGTTGCGCCACGCTCTTTAAAAATCTCAGCTGCTTTCACGATGGTGCCAGCAGTATCGATCATATCATCAACCAAGATCACATCTTTGCCTTTAACATCGCCGATAACGTTCATCACTTCGCTCTCGTTTGCTTTCTCGCGGCGTTTATCAACGATGACCATATCTAATAAATTTAGATTTTTTGCCAAGGCTCTAGCACGAGCCACGCCACCTACATCTGGGCTTGCGACGACTGGGTTTGGTAAATTTTTAGCTTTTACGTAGTCGTTAAAAACGATACTACCATAAAGGTTATCCACTGGGATATCGAAAAATCCTTGAATTTGTCCTGCGTGAAGGTCCATCGTAACGACCCTGTCGATGCCTGCTGTTTGCATCATGTTTGCCACTAGTTTTGCAGTGATAGGCACTCTAGGGGCTGCTTTTCTGTCTTGTCTAGCGTAGCCAAAATACGGCACGATCGCTGTTATAGAGCTTGCGCTGCTGCGTTTTAAAGCGTCAGTTAAGATAAGAAGCTCCATTAAATTTATATTTGCTGGGGCACATGTTGGCTGGATGACAAAAACATCTTTCCCACGCACGCTTTCGCCGATCTGCACGCTGATCTCACCATCGCTAAATCTTTTAATGCTAGCTTCACTGAGCGGAAGCGACAAATATTGCGAAATTTTCTTCGAAAGCTCGATGTTTGCGGTGCCTGAGAAAATTTTATAGCCTCTCATAATAGTAACCTTTTTTAGTGATTTTTATGTTGTGATTTTATCAAAATGAGCTTTAAATTTAAATTTATTTACCAACTATTTTTAGTCAAATTTTCTACTCCAAAAGCCAAAATTTACACTAAATTTTTATATCATTTTACATTTGTAAATTTATGAGGACTAAGATAACAATCATGTTTAAGATATGTAGAATTTACGACTTTATTAAAAGCGACGACGAGAGTTTTAAAGGTGTCTTTATCGATAGACTTTATCCTAGAGGCGTGAAAAAAGAGATATTTTCTAGCTTTATCTGGCTAAAATCAGTCACTCCGTCAAACGAGCTAAGGTCATGGTTTCATGAGGATAAAGAGGCTAGGTTTGATGAGTTTTGCAAAAGATTTAGGCAAGAGCTAAATGGCAAAGAGGAGCAAGAGGGGCTAAAAGAGCTTAAAAAGCTAGAAAAAGAGTATAAAAACGTGGCGCTTCTAACTGCTGTCAAAGAGCCAGAATTTAGCCACGTTAAGGTGATAAAAGAGGCGCTTAGTTCTTTATAAAGCCACTTGCGATGACACGATCATCATCATACATCACGCAAAGCTGACCTTGTGCGACGCCAAGTGCGTTTTGATTTAGCGTTAGCTTTGCGGTTTTGCTAGATTTATCAACCTCTACAAAAGCCTCAAGTTTAGGGCTTCTATACCTTATCTTTGTTTCGCACTCAAATTTATCTTCATCGATAAATAAATTTACATTTTCAAGCTCGACCACCTTTTGAGCAAGGTCGTCCTTCGTGCCGACAACGATCTCGTTTTTTTCGGCATTTATCTTGATGACAAAGTGTGGCTCGTGAGCGCCAAAAACCTCAAAGCCACGGCGTTTGCCGATAGTATAGTGCATGTAGCCTTGGTGGCGGCCGATAATATTGCCGTCTTTATCGACCACGTTGCCTGGTAAATTTGTGTTGTAGTGCTTGTTTAAAACCTCGATGTAGGTATTTTCCACAAAGCAAATTTCACTGCTTTCTGCCTGCGTAGCGAACTCTTCAAGCACTTTTACGCCTCTTGCTAGCTCTTTTATATCTTTTTTAAATTTATCTCCAAGTGGGAAAATGACATCTTTTAGCACCTCTTTTGGCACCTGAGCTAAAAAGTAGCTTTGATCCTTGCTAGGATCTTTGGCGCAGGTTATAAAACCATCAACCACCTGCACGTAATGCCCAGTAGCAAGCTTCTCGCAGCCATTTGCCTTTGCAAAGTCAAGTAGCGCACCAAGCTTTATAAATTTATTACACAAGGCGCAAGGATTGGGCGTCTTGCCCTCTTTGTAGAGCCTGACAAATGGGTCATAGACATATTCGTTAAATTTATCCTGCAGATCGAGTATATGCACCTTGATGCCAAGATATTCGCCCACTTTTTTGACTTTTCTGATGTTTTCTTCGTGGTATCCTGGCTTTTGATGAAGCATCATGTAGCAGCCTTGCACCTCATGTCCAGCCTCTTGCAGAAATTTAGCCGTCATCGTGCTATCTACGCCGCCGCTCATTGCAACCATTATTTTCATATTTTTACCTTTTTTAAATTTAAAGGCGATATTTTATATCTTATTTTTAAATAGCCAAAATTTCGCTTACGATAAGCTCCAGATCATCGGTGATTTTATATAAATTTAGATCTTCTTCGTTTATCGTTTTTTGAGGGATCAGCGTCTTTCGTATAAACTCATCAAGCCCTTGCCAAAACTCACATCCATAAAGAAAAATTTTCACTTTTTTGCTGCCAACATGAGCTAGCACCAAAATTTCAAACAGCTCATCAAGCGTGCCAAAGCCACCAGGGAAGACGACAAATGCGATAGAGCTATCAGTTAGGGCAAATTTTCTTGGGCTTAAATTTGAAAAGAGATATTTTGCGGTGACGTATGGATTTGTATTTTGCTCAAATGGAAGCCTCACGTTTAGTGCGACGCTAGGGGACTTTGCGCTGTCAAATGCACCCTTATTTGCCGCTCTCATTATGCCATCTCCTCCGCCAGTTAAGATGGCAAAACCTAGCTCATTTAGCTTGTAAGCTAGCTCGTATGCCTTTTTGCAGTAGAAATTTTCTTCATCAAATCTAGCCGAGCCAAAGAAGGTTACATTTTTATTTTTATACTTTAAAATGCTTGGAAATTTTAAGAGATCATTTACTAATTCATTCATTATTTTAACTGCTGAAGCCTCTCGCGTTTTGAGCCTATCTGCGTGATCTGGATGCCAAAGTTGCCGTCTATTATGACAACTTCGCCAAGTGCTATCACCTTATCTCCTATCAAAATTTCAAGCGGGTCGTTTGCTAGCTGATTTAGCTCGATGACTGAGCCTATATCCATAGTGAGCACATCTTTTAAGAGCATCCTTTTTGAGCCGATACGAACACGCATTGGAAGTCTTACGTCCATGATAAGGCTGATATTTCTCATCTCTTCTGCGCTAAATTCGCCCTTTAGTGCATGAGGAGCGGCTGTGGCTTTTGCAGCATCTACTGGCTCGCTTTTAGCAGGCTCGAAAAATCTCATAAGCGTATGATCGCAGACAAAAGCTACATGCTCATTTAGATCCTCGATCTTTATGTTAAACAAAAAAAGCTTTTCAAAAACGCTAAAATCAAGCGATGAGTTTTCATCTAAGAAATTTACATTTATCACCTCAAAGCTGATCTTTGGCATGCCTTTTTGTGCTCCAAGAGAGGTGCTAAATGCGCTAAAAAGGTTTGAAAATATCTCTTTTGCAGCGTCAAGCTCGTCGCTACCGAGGTTTTCATTATGTGAAATCTCCTCCTCGCCCATCATCCACTCACTAACCGCGCTTATTAGCACTGGCGTGCATGCGATCTCAGCTTTTGCATTGATGTCGCCACTTAATGTCACGCTAGCCATGACAACTGGCGGTTTTATCCCGTTTTGCGCTGGCGCGTCAAATTCGTTTCTCTCGCCGATCTCTGGCGCTCTGCCAGTTAGCCCTTCGATGGTCGCTTTTAGTTCATTTGAAAAGATGTTAAAAAATTCATTCGTCATTATCTTCGCTCTCTTCTTCGTTGTTGTGTTCGTTGGCCTCGTCGTATGCCATTAGTTTTGCTTTTCGCTCTTCTTCGTATTTTTCTAGGATGTGCTTGATCTCGTCTTTGTCAGAGCGGATTAGCTGCTCGATCTTGATAGACTTTCTAAATCTATGAAGCCCAACTTCAGCTAAGAATACCTCTTTTTTATCGATGCAAACGATCGCCTTATCATCAGCGCCTCTATCAAGCCTTAAGATATCGCCCTCTTTTAAATTTAAAAACTCATTTACGCTAACGATTGATTTGCCAAGGATCGCCTCATAAAGCACCTCAGCGCGGCCTATTAGCGTTTTTAGCTCTTTGTTTCTACTCTTTTTAGCGCTAGTTTCGCCAAGCATGATGTCCCTGTTTGCAAGGCGCGAAAGGATCGGCTCTAGGTAGATGACTGGATAGCATAAATTTATCATACCGCTTGAGCCACCAACAATGATCTCCATAACGACCATGATGACGATCTCGTTTTGAGAGACGATCTGCACGACGTTTGGACTGCTCTCTTTTGCCTCGACGTTTGGATACATATCAGTTATCATCGACCAGCTCTCTTTTAGGCGCTGCATGATCATCCTAAGCACCGCATCGAGTAAATTTACCTCGATGTCAGTTAGCTCCCTGTTTGCCTCGAAATTTTCACCAGTTCCGCCAAGCAAGCGGTCTATCATAGGAAATGCTATGCTTGGATTTATCTCTAAGATGCAGTTTCCATCAAGTGGTTTGATAGAAAAGACGTTAAAGCTAGTTGGACTTGGCAAGCTCATCAAAAACTCGCCGTATGTCATCTGATCTACGCTGTGAAGCCTAAGCTCGACGATACTTCTCATGACACTTGAAATTTGACTAGCTAAATTTCTAGCAAGCTTGTCGTGGATACCTTTTATCGCGCGGAGCTGCTCTTTACTGACGCGGTTTGGACGCTTGAAGTCATAGATAATGATCTGTTTTTGCTCGCCTTGTGGGCTCTCTTCTATCTCGATATTGCTCGTATCGCCGTCTTCATCGACGACTTCAAGTAGCGCATCTATCTCTTCTTGACTTAAAATATCAGCCATTAAACCCCCAAGCTGCGTCTGATGCGATCAAGCAAACGTTTATGAATTTGTGAAATTCTACTCTCGCTGATGTTCATTATCTCGCTGATCTCTTTTAAATTTAGCTCTTCGTAGTAGTAAAGCTGAACTATCATCTGGTCGCGCTCGTCAAAGTCTTTTAATGCACTTTCGATCTTTAAGATAAGATCCTCTTTTTCTACGCTTTTTTCAACATCGCTTTGACCGATTAGCTCCATTTGCTCGTCTATTGGCAAGATAGTGATGATGCCACTAACACCCCTTGCCTCTCTTATCTTTTCGATATCTTCATTTAGTTTTTCAGCCAGATACTCGTCGCTTGGCTCTTCTTCGTGAGTGTTAAAGTAGTTATCTATCTCGGTATTTATGCTCTTTACTAGCTTTCTATCGCTTCTACTAACGACGTCAAGCGCTCTTAGATAATCTAACATCGAGCCATAAATTCTTTTTTTGCCATATCCCCAAAATGAGTCGTTTTGCTCTTTGTCATACTTCCTGCTAAGCTTTATCATCTCTTCAACGCCAACGCTTATAAGGTCGTTTACGTCGATGCTTGAAGGCAAGCGCTCCTTTAGCCTAAACGCCATCGCGCGCAGAGCTGGTATGTATTTTAAGACGATCTCGTCTTGCTCTTTTTTAATGGTGCTTTTATAAGCGTTAAGCTGCTTTTGCTTTAGTTCGTACATTTTGCTTACCAGAGTCTAAATTTTCGGTGGTTACTTTTAGCATGATATTTTCCATCCGTTTTTCCCTAACGTTTAGCTCAGAGATGAGATAGTCTGCGATCTCCTCATGTCTTTGCTTGTCAAAAAATTTCTTCAAAGTCCTTTTTACATCGACGTAGTTCATTATCACGATGTGAATTATAAGGTAGAAAAATAAGGTAATAACTAGCGTATAAACGAGCATTTCGATAGGCTCGCTCACCTTTAGCAAGGTAAAAACTATGCCTATGAAAAATCCACAAACCGTAAAAAATGCTATAAAATTTTCTGCACGCAAAGCTCAATCTCCATTAAAATTGTTCTATCAAACGCTTAAAGAAGCCCCCAAAGCTCCTGCTTTGCTCATCTTTAAGCACTTTTCGTTCCAACCTATAAAGCAAATTTGAAGCTATCTGCTTGATCTGCACGCTAGCAGAGCCGTAAGCTTCGTCATCCGTAAAGAGCGTCCTTTGCTTTATGCTCCTTGCCACGCTCTTATCAGAAGCCACGTAGCCAATTAGCTCTAAATTTAAATTTGGTCCGATATTTGCATTTGCCACTCGCTTTACATTTTCATAAATTCTAGTGGCCTCAGCCTCGTTTTTTACCATATTTAAAAGCAAAAGCTCGTTATTTTTAAACCTTGAAACGATCTTTATGACCGCATACGCATCGGTTATCGCCGCAGGGTCAGGCACGGTTACCACGACAACCTCATCAGCTGCTTCTAAAAAGAGCTGCGTACTGCCGCCTATGCCAGCACCGGTATCAATGATCAAAAAGTCAAGCTGATCAAGCTCGCTCGCCTCATCTAAAAATCTCTCAAATAAAAACTGGTTGTTAAATTTCAAAATTTCATCGCCGCTCTCGCCAGGGATGAGGATGAGATTTTTATTTATAGGTATCAAGATATCTTTTAAGCTGCACTCGCCCTTTAGCACGTGAAGCAGGTTTTTGCCCATTTTGACGTTTAAGATCACATCAAGGTTTGCAAGGCCGATATCAGCATCAAAAAGCCCTACTTTGTAGCCATTTTGTGACAAGACATTTGCCAAATTTGCACTTATCGTACTCTTGCCAACACCGCCTTTGCCGCTTGTAATCGCTATAAAATGCGTATTTTTAGCCTTATTTTGAGACTGGACTAAATTTTGTAGTTTTTGCGCTTGGTTATTCATCGCTAGCCTTTTGCTTTGTAAAGCCGTCAAACACGCACTCTACTAAAAATTCGCTCTTTGCCTCAACAAGATCATCAGGCACCTCTTGACCCACGCTAAAGTAGCTAACTGGCGTGTTTGTCTCATAGATCAGCGAAAAGACGTTGCCAAAAATTTTGGTCTCGTCAAATTTTGTGATTATTAAGGTGTCGATCTCCAAAAATGAAAATCCATTATAAATTTCTATCAGATCCTCGACCTTTGAGCCAGCCGAAAGGACTAAATTTACATCGATCTTTGCGCCACTATGCTTTAAAAATTTATCAAGCCTTTCAAGCTTTTCTTTGTCATACTGCGAATTTCCGGTGGTGTCGATTAGGATCACGTCGCAGTAGCTAAGCTGCTTTATGGCGTTTTGAAAGTCCTCGACCTCTATCACATCAAGGATCGGCAGCTTCATCATCTTAGCATACTGAAATAGCTGTTCGACCGCTCCGATACGATACGTATCAAGCGTGATGATGCCCGTTTTATAACGCTTTTCGTTGCCGTAAGCAAAACGAGCCGCGAGCTTTGCAAGTGTCGTCGTCTTGCCAACTCCGGTTGGGCCAACTAGCATCATTATGCGCTGTTTTTTATCACTTAGCTCTTTTCTGCAAGGCAGCATATTTCTCAAAAGTGAGTAGAAGTACCTTTTTACCGCGGTTGGGTTGCTTTTCATAGAAACTGGCAAATTTTCAAGCGTCGTTTGCATGATCGCCTCTAAATGCTCCTCTTTCATACCACTTTGTTTTGCGAGCTTGTAGATGCTAGCAAACTCCGGCGGGATCAAGAGATTGTTTCGATTTGGGGCTTTTTCGTCCCAGATCATGTCAGTTATCAGCCCTATTTTCTCGCTTAGCACGCTTACTTGCTACGCTACGTCGTCTATTTTTTTATTCATGCCATTTGTATTTGGCTCTTTTATCTCGTTCATATCGACATTTGCGATCGCACTTATCTCTTTTGCGACGTCTGAGATATTTAAAAGCACGCTCTCATTTGGGTCGTAAGGCTCAGGCGACGTCGTCTTTGCCTCAAATTTAGCAGGCTCCTCTTTTATCTCAAATTTTGGTTTTGGTGGCTCATAGTTTTTGCTAAATTTAGAGTAGGCATTTTCATAGTTTATTGCTTTTACATTTGGCTTTGGCGGCTGCTTTACCTCGTCCTCTTCGACGCTTACTAAAATTTCATAAAGCGGCTTTTTGTTTATCGTTTTGGCTTGAATTTGCTTTGTGGTGACGAGTATGGCTTTCTCGCCGCACGCCTCTTGAGCCTTTTTCAAAGCCTCGATGGTGCTCTCGCCTGTAAAAGTATGAAATTTTGTAGCCATTTATATCCTTTAACCTCTCATAAGCCCTAGTGGCACGATCACGCTAAGCCTCTTATCTGCCCCTGGGTGCGGGACGATAAGGCGCGGCGTCTTATAGACCTTTTTACTAAAATACAAAATATCCAGATCAAGCGTGCGTGGCGCATTTTTAAACGTCCTCACGCGCTTAAATTTACTCTCATAGTGCCCCAAAATTTTTAGCAAATTTCTAGGGCTCATAGATGTTTGTAAATTTATAACAGCGTTACTAAAATCATCCTGCGCTTCGTAGCCAAACGCCGCATTTATAAGGATCGGCGAGACTTCAACCACATGAAAACGCCTATCTTCACTAATCGCTCTTATAAATTTATCAAACCTCTTTGCGCTATCGCCGATGTTGCCACCCATACCAACTAGCGCCTCATACTTAAACTCATCTCTTTTATGAAAAAAACTAGGGCAAAAACGGCTTTTTACGATCTTTCTTGCTCCAGCTAGCCTCATAAGATCTCGCACCCACCTTCTCTTGCGACCACCACGTCCTCGATGCGCACGCCAAATTCATTTTCTAGATAAATTCCAGGCTCCACGCTAAAGACCATGCCCTCTTTTATGAGCGTTTCGCTCCTTGCTGAGATGACTGGAAGCTCGTGTATATCGACTCCCACGCCGTGTCCTGTCGAGTGGAAAAAGGCCTTTTCATATCCAGCCTTTGCTATCACACTTCTTGCTGCAAGGTCTATCTCGCACGCCCTAACGCCAGCTCTAGCGACCTTTATCGCAGCAGCCTGAGCCTCTTTTACGATCTCATAAATTTCTTGCATCTTGGCGTTTTTAAATTTTTGCTCCTTTGAGAAGTTAAAATTTTCATCAAAGCAAGCAGTTCTGGTGCGATCAGAGCAGTAGCGCTTAAATTTAACTCCAGCGTCAAGTAGCAGCAAATCGCCCTTTTTTAAAATTTTATCCCCAGGCAGTGCATGCGCCTTTGCAGCATTTTCATTTATCGCTACGATCGGATCAAAGCTAAGACCTAGCTCGTTTTTTTGCCTAAAGATGAGCGAGGCGTTAAAATGAAGCTCTTTTTCGCTCATCCCCTCGCCATTTTCACGCACAAATTTAGCAAATTCATCAAAGCATTTTGCTCCAAATTCGCTAGCCTTTTTTAAAATTTTTATCTCATCCTCGCTTTTGCAAATTCTCTTTAGCTTAGAGAAATTTGCCTTTGGCTTGAAATTTATCTTAAAGCCCTTGCTAAGCGCGTTAAACTCGCTGATACTTAGCTCATCAGGGTTAAAAACGAGGCTGTTTGGCTTCATCTTTCTTAAAAATGCCCTCACCTCGTTTATTAAATTTCTCTGAGCCAAAAGAACGACCACGCCTGCATTTACGCAGCTTTTTGCCTCGAAATAATATCTCGCGTCCGTGAAAAAGTATTTCACGCCATCAACGCATAACAAAAACTCATTGTCGCAGCTGTAGCCGCACTCGTAAAATACGGCGTTTTCGTCCTTTAAGATGAAATTCATTGTGCTTTTTGATTTGCTCTTACTGCTTTGATTTGCTCAAAAATTTGAAGCATGCCTATCATCGCTAAATGATAGCCAACTGGTCCAAAGCCCACGATCTGGCCTGCTGCAACTGGTGCGATGAGGCTTTTGTGGCGGAACTCTTCTCTTCTATAAACGTTGCTGATATGCACCTCGATAACTGGCAGCGCAACCGCACTTAGCGCGTCACGGATAGCGATAGAGGTGTGAGTGTAAGCGGCTGGGTTTATGATGATGCCGTCAGCATCGCCCAAGCATTCTTGGATCTTATCGACTAGCTCGCCCTCAAGGTTGCTTTGAAAAAACTCGATCTCAACGTCATTTTGATCGGCAACGATCTTCATTTGAGAGTGGATATCCTCCATCTTCATAACGCCGTAAATTCCTGGCTCTCTAGCGCCAAGCATGTTGATATTTGGGCCTTGGATAACCATTATTTTTAACTTCTTATCCATGTCACTCCTTTTTGATTAAATAGCCCAAATTATACATTTTCGTTCCTAAATTTTCGCTACAATAACAAAAATTTAAGGCTAAAAATGGAAATTTTAAAAGCAAAAAAGATCATCACTGGCGGAGAAAATCCAAAAATTTTAAGAAATTCTTGTGTTGTCATTGAGAGTGATAAAATTTTAGAAATTACAAGCGAAAAAGAGGCGCAAAAAAAATTTAAAGATGCGAAAATTTGCGACTTTGGTGAGAGCGTGATAGCCCCAGCGTTCGTAAATACGCACGTTCATTTGGAGTTTAGCTCAAACGTTAGCACGCTAAAATATGGCGACTTTATAAAATGGCTTGGCTCTATCGTCGATAAGGGCGGCGAGCTAGCTAAAATGGACGCTAAAAAAGCGATGCATGAAGCTATAAATTCGCTGTTAAAAAGCGGAGTTTGTGTTATTGGCGAGATATCTAGCTTTGGCTCGGAGCTTGAAATTTTAGCCGCTAGTCCTCTAAAAGTCGTACTTTTTAGTGAAATTTTAGGCTCAAGCGAGCAAATGTGCGAACAAAATTTGCAAAATTTCTTAGCTAAATTTGAAAAAACAAAGGGCTATAAAAGCCAAAATTTCACCCCAGCCATCTCGCTGCACTCGCCCTACTCCGTGCATCCAAAGCTCGCCAAAGCTGCCCTTGAGATAGCTAAAAAGGATGGTCTTCTTGTTAGCACGCACTTTTTAGAGAGCAAGGCTGAAAAGCAGTGGCTAGAGCACGGCAGCGGTGGCTTTAAAAAGCATCTTTTAAGATTTAGCCAAGATCCTAAGCCGATGTATGACGCGCATGGCTACTTTGCGATGTTTCGTGAGATAAATACCCTCTTTACGCACTGCGTTTATGTGAGCGATTTTGCTAAATTTAAGCCTCATCACAGCGTGACGCACTGCGCCGTTTCAAACAGACTGCTTGGCAAAAAGGCGCTAAATTTAAAAGAAATTTTCAAAAATAATGTCAGTCTAAACATCGGCACAGACGGCCTTAGCTCAAATATCAGCCTAAATTTCTGGCATGAGCTACGAGCTGCCCTATTTACCCACGCTAGCCTTGATCTAAACGAGCTTGCCACTAGGCTTTTTGTCGCTGCAACGCACGGGGGCGCAAAGGCGCTTAGGACAAATAACGGCGAGATAAAAGTAGGACTCGCGGCTGATCTTGCCGTATATAACGACCTAGAGTGCGATGATAGCGAGCTAATACTTCAGCTCATACTTCACACAAACGAGGCTAAAAAACTATATATCGGAGGCAAAATTTGCAAATTTTAAGGCTTATTTTTAGAGGAATTTTGGGAATTTTTAAATTTATCAATAACTACTTTAAGGCGCTCATATTTTTACTCATCTTATTTTTTATTTTTGCTCCAGATAGCAAGATGAAAGAGCCAAATTTAGCCCGCATAGACATCACCGGCACGATAATGGACACTAGCGAAATTTTAGAAGCGCTAGAAAAAGCAAGGAGTGATAGCAACATCAAAGGTGTGCTACTCTACATCGACAGCCCAGGCGGCGCACTAAGTCCTAGCGTGGAGCTGGCTATGGCGGTCAAGAGGCTAAAAGAGAGCAAAAAAGTGCTCGCATACGCAGCTGGCAACATGGCAAGTGGTAGCTACTACGCTGGCGTAAATGCCGACACTATCGTAGCAAATCCGGGCGCTTTCATCGGCTCTATCGGCGTCATCATGCAAGGGGCAAACATCGAAAATTTAGCCAAAAATTTAGGCGTGAGCGAGCAGGTGGTAAAGGCTGGCGAGTTTAAAGAGGCTGGCACTTTTATGAGGAGCTGGAGCAAGCAAGAGCGTGAGAGCTTACAAGGGCTCGTAAATGACGCTTACATGCTCTTTGTAAGCGACGTGGCGGAGGCTAGAAATTTAGATATCAAGAAAAAAGACGAGTGGGCAAACGCAAGGGTATTTTTGGCGCACAATGCCCTAAAAATGGGGCTAATAGACAGTCTTGGTAGCTACATAGACGCTCAAAATGAGCTAGCAAAAATGAGCCTCGTAGATGAGCCCGTCTGGCAAGAAAAACCGCAGCTCGAAAAGATAATGGAGAAATTTACAAAGCAAGGCATAAACTCGCTTTTTAATGCATTTTTCGAGACAAAGCTTAGATAATGAAAAACCAGCCAAGTTAAATTTAACTGGCTGGCAAAGCTTTTTGTAGCTAGCTTATCTAAAATTCCCCTCGTTATCCACTAAGATATCTCGCCCTGCTATTTTTATCAAAAAGGTAGTTTCATTTATCCTTTGAAGCACCTCAAATTTACCATAAATGCTATTTTTGATAACGACACTAAAGTTTTCATCCAAAAGTCCAAATTTATCACCTAGCCGTGATAAGTAGAAAGTGTTATTTGACCTGTCTATAGCCTTATCAGGCACATCTATCTCATTTTTTGCTTTCGTCAAAAATAACAGAACATCCTTTGGTGTTTATATAACCCCATTTACCATCTTTTTTAACTCTAGCAAAACCTTCGTTAAAATCATAAGCGTCATCAAATTTACACTCTACGATCTGCTCACCTTTGGTATTTATATATCCGCACTTGCCATCTTTTTGAACAGCAGCAAGACCTTCGTTAAAACTCCAAGCAAAATCAAATTTACACTCTATGATCTGTTCGCCTTTGGTGTTTATATAACCCCATTTGCCATCTTTTTCAACCCAAGCAAAACCTTCACTAAAACAATAAGCATCATCAAATTTACACTCTATGATCTGTTCGCCTTTGGTGTTTATATATCCCCATTTACCATCTTTTTTAACTCTAGCAAAACCTTCGTTAAAATAATAAGCGTCATCAAATTTACACTCTACGATCTGCTCACCTTTGGTGTTTATATATCCCCATTTGCCATCTTTTTGAACAGCAGCAAAGCCTTCGTTAAATTCACAAACACAATCAAATTCCCAAAACATATCCCTCTCCTTTGTTTATATGAGTTGTGTTATCTTAGTTTATATTATTTTAAAAGTGAGTAAAAATTAAGAGAATTTTAAAGTAAGGTGGTGGAAGCGAGGGGGATCGAACCCCTGTCCAAAAGCAAAATCCATACAGCCTCTACACGCTTAGCAAAAGTGAAAATTTCATCTAAAAAGGCTCACTTTCCAAAACCAAAATTTAGACTAAGACTTAAATTTCAGCTAGCAAGCAGTCACTTTGCTGGCCTACTCTAGCTAAATCACTCGCTTACATCCTAGCTAGAATGAGACAAAGCGAGGCTCAACTGAACTTACGCAGCTTTAGCGTAAGCAGGAGCGAAATTAACGTTGTTTGCGTTTAAATTTAATTTGAGCTTTTTACGCTTTGCTCAAAGCGACGTGCCACCGTACACACTCTGCTCCTGTCGAAGCCAAGTCGCTCCCATAAAAAATGAAATGGTTTAGTTGGATTGTTTAGTCAAGCTTTGCAGGTACGTCAATGATCTTTGGCTCAAGGACGCTAAAATACTCTAGGTCCTTCTCGACGTCGCCTTTGTATTTATGAAACTGATCGCTAATAAGCAGCAACCAATCTATAAATTTATCATTTGCTGGACCTTTTAAGCTTCTAGCCTCTTGAGTGACCTCTTCAGCCAAAGTCGTTAGTTTCAAGATCGGGTCAAGATGCATAAAACCTGCTGCTGATTTGATATTGTGAAAGATCCTAGAAAGCTCTAAAATGCTCTCCTTATACTTGTCAGCTCTTCCTAAATTTATTATCAAAGGCTCTAGTAAATCGCACATCAAAGTGTAGTGGGAGAGAAACTCCTCAACTATATCATAAGAATAATCGACTTCAAGCCTTTTTAATATACCCATTTTCATGTCCTTAAGAAATTGGCGTAATTGTAGCAAAATTTTGATAAAATTGTTAGCATTATCACAAATTTTACCGGACTTAGCCATGAAAGATGAAACAATCGCAAAGAAAAAACTAACTATAAATGATATAAAAAATAAAAAAGGCGTTGAACCAATCGTGATGATAACCGCCTATGATGCGCTATTTGCGAAGATTTTTGATGATTATGCTGATATTATCCTTGTCGGCGATAGTTTAAATATGAGCTTTAACATGAAAGAGAGCACGCTAAGTGCCGATATGAGCACCATGCTTTATCACACAAAGGCCGTTTGTGCCGGAGCTAAGAAGAGTTTTATCCTGGCTGATATGCCATTTGGCAGCTACACAAACGAAAAGCAAGCGATCAAAAATGCAATGAAATTTTTCAAGCAGACAAATGCCGATGCGGTGAAGCTTGAAGTTGGCATGCATCAGGTAAATTTAGTAAAACGCCTCTGCGAAGAAGGCATAAACGTGACGGCTCACATCGGACTAAAGCCGCAGTTTTTTAAATTTGAGGGCGGATATAAGATAAAAGGCAGAAGTGAGTTTGAGGCAAAAAGGCTAGTTGAAGAGGCTTTGGCGTTTGAGCAAGCTGGCGCATTTAGCATACTGCTTGAGGGCACGCTTAGCAACGTGGCGAGCGAGATAACAAGGCAGGTTCGTGTGCCAGTTGTGGGCATAGGCTCTGGGGCGGATGTCGATGGGCAGGTGCTTGTCTGGTCTGATATGTTGGGATTTTTCGAGGACTTTAAACCTAAATTTGTTAAGCGCTATCTTGACGGAGCCGCTCTTGTGCGAAAAGGTGTGCAAAGCTACGCTAACGAAGTAAAAAGCAAAATTTTCCCAAGCGAAGAGTTTTCGTATAAGGGCTAAATTTATAGCTAAAATCAAAACGTAAATCTACTACAGCAATTTTAACCACACGACACATCCTGTCATATCCTCTTTGTAAAATGCAAAAACAAAGGAGATGTGATGAGCGAGATAACAAAAGATCAAATTTACGAGCAACTTGACAATATAGCCAGTACAAAAGAGTATTTAAAACTAGCCGAACTTGCTAAATTTGAACTAAAAGACGATAGTCTGGCTAGAGAAATTTATGAAAGAGCGCTTTTTGAGACAAATAGAAGCGGTATGTTGGTTAAGCTTGGCAGGCATGTTCTATGGCTTTTGCAAGATAGCGAGCTGGCTATAAACTTTTTCAAACAGGCCATAAGAAAAGAATTTAGCAAAGATCAACGCAAAAAGATCTTACTTAGTAATCTCAAAAAGAGATCAAATGAGCTAGCTTTTTTTGATGAGTTCATAGACTTGATAAACGAAACTAACGAATTTGATGAGCTAATAAAGCTGCATCATCACTTGCCACGTGAAATTTCACTAACAAAAGCCTTTTATCAAAGAGCCTCTGACCTTGTCAAAACATTTTATCAGTTTGAAAACTTACTTAATATGGTTTATAAATTTGATAAAGATATGATGTGGGAGATTTTTAACAAAAGTCCTTTTCCAAACAGAGCAATTCACTATTTTAACCTTAGTCAAATGGATATCTTTGATGAGGCGACAAAGGATAGCTTTTTTGATCAATTTATAGTACGCGAAAAAGAAATAATGAAGCTTATAGATGCGCTAGACTACAACGTTCTAAGCAATGATCAAAAAATAAAGATCATCAAAAAGGCGACCACTCTTGCGGACGATACGTCATCTTTTAAGATAGTGGCGATAGAAATTTTAAAGAATTTTTCCGATAAAAGGTGGGCGATGGATATAAAGAGCCTGCATGACGAGATGAAAAGTGCTGGCAAACTGCAACCCACAAAAAAGAAAAGGAGCTATAGAAGCTATTTTTTCTATAACTTTGCAAAAGAAAAACACCCACCCTTTTACACGCTAAATGACCATGAAAAAAGTTATTCTATTCTTGATTATTTGAATGTTACTGGGCATAGCTACTATTCTTCTGCGGAGCCTGATTATGACTGGTATGAAGATGAGTGGAGTTTTTTGGACTGGGAGGTAAAAAACGAGCGTTTGATAGCGCCAGATCATCTTTATGAGAGCGTGGAGGACTATCTAAATGAGAGCAAAAAACTAATCTCCACAAACACAAAGATCAAAGGAATTTTGCAATGGCTAAAGTAGAAATGAGATATTTTGATATAAAAGACGCCATAAATTTACAAGCCAAGATCACGAAAGAGATAGGTAGCAAAGCTGGTTATGACACCAAATTTATAAAAAAGCTAGAGAGTGTTTTAGATAGCATTAAAGATGACAACTGCTATCCAAATTTTAGCGACAAGCTAGCTCATCTCATCTTTTCATCTCTTAAATTTAGCCCATTTTTAGAGGCTAACAAATAATGCTTGGCATATTTTTTATATTGCTAAATAAGATACCAATCGCAGTAGAAAACTTTGCCTTTGCTATGCAAAATAGCATAACCTTAATCGAAGGACAAAAGCTTAGCGAGAGCGAGCTAAAAGATCTTATAGAGAGCTTTTTAAAGGGGTAAATTTAAAAAAGTTCTTCTGATTCAAAGTAGTTTTGCGAGATATTTCGCTCTTTTTCGTCTGTGTTTACGTGAAGGACGTAGTAGCCTATCTGCGTGTTGCTAGCATCAATTAGCGGCACAACGCAAAAATAGTGCGTTTTATAGACGTAAAATTCATACTTTTTAAGGTCGATATCACGCAAAATTCCAACTATATTTAAATTTGCACTGCTTAAATTTTCGATGTAATAATCACTCAAAATTTGATCACTTGGCGCGCTTTTATGTGCTGGCATCTTATCTTTTGATAGGAGCACGAAAAGGTCTATGCCTTGCGTTTTATAAAAATTTCCAAGTGAGTCGTAGTTTAGCAAAACCTCGATGCTACCGATATTTTTGCCATCATGCATCACATTTGAAACAGCCCTTATATGCACTCCAGCATACCACGCCTCGATGCCAACCATGGGCCTATCTTGCCGCCTTGACTCTTGGACTAAAAACCTGCCACTAGCGATCATATCGCCATATCTGTTTAGGTCCCAGCTTCTTACGTAGCTTTTTAGATCTTTGTCATAAAGATGAAGCTTGATGTTGTTATACATCGACGCTGCGCCAAGAGTTTTGGTCAAATTTTCGATATTTTTTACGCATTCGTCGCGGTCTTGACCTAGCAAGCACATCTGTATAGACTCATTTTGAGCAAGCAGGATCGAGATCGCCATTGATGAAAATTTCTCATCATCGATGCTTTTGTTTAGCTGCTTTACATGGTAGTCAAAAAAGACGCGCATATTGTTTTGCTTTTTTTCAGCCATGTATGAGCTATAAAGAAAGTAAAAAAGGCTGCCAAGCACCGCGAAAACGACTAAAACGATATAGATATTAAAATATTTTTTGTATTTACTCAAAACTAAGCCTTAGTTTTTTTTCTAAGAATTTAGCAAATTCGTCAAATTTAGGCAGCTCAAGCTCGCTTTTTCTTTTGGGGCTAGCCCAAACGCTATCTGGGAAAAATGCATCGTTTTCAAATCTCGCAATAACGTGAATATGCACGTGTGGCACGTAGTTTCCAAAGCTTGCGATGTTTATTTTAGTCGGTTTATAAAACTCAAGCATAGCCTTTTCAGCTACCAGCATCGCCTCAAAAAGCCTAGCCCTACTCGCCTCATCGCAGTCACTTAGCTCGCGGTAAGGCTTAGCGGTAAAAATTTTCACCCACGGAAGCTCATTCTCTTCGCGCTCAACTCTTATAAATTTATCTTCATATATCATATTTTGCCCCTATTTTATACGAAATTTCTCTCTCGCAAAAGCGTGTAAAGCTTGATCGTTGAGATAAAAAATGTCACGATCGCAGGGCCTAGTATGACGCCCCAGAAGCCAAACGTCGAGATGCCAGCGATCATGGCAAAAAAGATGAGTAGCTCGTTTATCTTTGTTGGTATCTTGACTAATTTTGAGTTTATAAATTTAATGATAGGCGGCTTTAGCAGCGTATCAGCGCCTAATGAGATCACAATAATGGTGTAAAGTGTGATCGTGATAGCGGCTGCTGTGTTGCCATTTGCAAACTCATAGATGCTAATAGGCACCCATGCCAAAAAGCCACCAACAACTGGGATAAGTGAAGCAAAGCTAAAAAAGATGCCAGTTAGCATGCCATTATAGCCGTAAAAGCTAGTTATGATGGCAAATAAAAAGCCCTGAATGATCATATTTACAATGGTTGAGTAAAAAACGACACCCATTACGTTGCCAACCTCGCTTAGTATCGACTCAGTGTCCTCTTTTTTAAGCGGAAGCACCTCTTTTAGGTAGCTTATAAGTTCGTTGCCGTAAAGGTTGCAAAAGAAAAAAAAGACTAGGATGATGATCATGTCAACACAAAATCTAAAGCTTAGCCTGCCAAGACTCGCGAGATTAGCAGCGACTTGCGAAAATAGCATCTTGATATCAAGCCCACTTATAAATTCCTTGATCTTTGGCCCTAAGAAATTTATCGGCTCTGGCAGGCTAAAGTCGTAGTTTTTGATAAACTCGATCGTCTTTGTGACGTTGTTTATATCAAATCCAGCTGCGTACTTTGCGATCTCGATGACGGCATAAAGAAGAGGCGCGATAAATAAGCAAAGAAGCGCAAAGGTCGTAAGTCCTGATGAGAGCGTTTTGCGATTTTTTGTAAGCGCCAAAAATGCGATCTGCACGTTAGAAACGGACACTGCAAGCAGTGCTGCGATAAAAATGTCAAGTAAAAATGGTCTAAAGAGATAGACCACCAAAGCCAAAGCAAAAACCACAAAAATTCCAAAAAACAACCTACTATTCATCT
Source organism: Campylobacter concisus (assembly GCF_002913765.1). Taxonomy (GTDB): domain Bacteria; phylum Campylobacterota; class Campylobacteria; order Campylobacterales; family Campylobacteraceae; genus Campylobacter_A; species Campylobacter_A concisus_BB. Next base: position 160,431 of record NZ_PPCH01000007.1, read on the forward strand.
CGCTCCCTTAAAATGGAGTAATTATAGCAAATTTATAAAAACTATTCATCTGCTTGCCAAATTTGCTAAAACGCTTTGGCGCCAAATTTGTAAAGAGTGGGCTTTTGGCATTTTAGCGTGGCACTGATGCTTAGTAAATTTAGATAAATTTATGCCTTACGTAAATTTTCTAGCTCAAAAGCTTCTATAAATTTAACCTTTTACGTGCACTGAAAATTTGCTCCGACGACCTCGCACTCATCACAAATTTGCATATAGATCGTGCCCTCGCCGTCTATCAAGTCACCAAAAGGAATTTGTACTAGATATCTCATGCTTTTACCACATTTTGGGCAATGCAAATGCTCCGCATCTTGCTGCCACTGCGGATATCCGCCAAGCAAAATTTCACTATCTATCATATATGAGTAGTGAGCGCAAACCTCGCTGGCTAGCTCGAAATTTTGCCCATCAAGCGTTGCCACAGCCTCTCTTACATAGTCTTCGCTCTCGCCCTCGCCTACCACTTCTGTTTGCACGCTATTGCCGTCATTTTGGCAAAAGTACTGCACCAAGCCCACGCATGTCGGGCAAAATTTAAGCACAGCGTCGTTTTTAAGCTCTAGCCCAAGTCGCTTTAGGCTCTTTTTTTTGATTGTAAATTCCAGCATCTCGCCGCTACAAAATTTACATTTTTCATCATTTACAGCTTTAAATTTAACGCTTGCCTCTGCGTTTTTACTTGGCTGGCAAGTAAAGCACCTATCAAAAACTAGGCTTCTTCTCTTGCCGCTCTCATCAAAGCTCCAGCCTGCAACCTGTGCATATCCATCCATATCAACATGAAGCTTCGCCCTCCAAGGCTTTGGCGCACCATAAAGCTTAAAAAATAGCTCCCTCACCACCTCATCGCCCTGCCATGCAAGTGCTGATAGGATGTGATTTAGCTTGACTATATTTTCTTCGCTTGAAAGCCTCTTTATAAGCTCATCTCTGATCTTTATTGAAGCCTTTTTGTAAATTTCAGGTGGGTAGTACCCGCTGTTTTTTGTCACTTCTTCGATGATCTGCTCGTCGCAAATGCCGCGTAGGTAGAAAATATAGACAAGATCGCTGTAAATTTCACCGTATTTACCTATCTCATCTACGTGAGCTAGGACATTTTTTAGCTTTTGTTTGATCTCATCTTTGCTTAAATTTTCGTAAAACTCCAGCTTCTCTTTTTGCCTACACTCATAGCAGATCCCGTCAAAGTAAATCGTCCTTTGCTTGCACTTAGGACAAAGATGTGACTCGCTCATTTTTGCTCCAAATTTAAATTTCGCTACTCAAAAAGCCCTTTTTCGATGTCGATCTTGACGTTAAAGGTCTCAAAGCACTTCGCACTTGCGATCCTGCCCTTTGCGGTGCGCTCGATAAAGCCATTTGCAAGCAGATATGGCTCGATGACGTCCTCAACCGTGCCCTCATCCTCGCTAAGAGCCGCAGCGATCGTGCTAAGACCCATAGGACGACGCCTTGCTTGCATCAAAATTTCTAAATACCTAATATCCATCTCGTCAAATCCAAGCGAATTTACACCAAGCGCATTAAGCCCCTCTTTTGCGCGCTCGTGGCTGATGATTTGCTCGTCATTTACCTCAGCAAAGTCGCGAATTCGCTTTAATAGTCTAAGAGCGATCCTTGGCGTGGCACGTGAGCGTTTGGCGATCTCAAGCGAGGCGTTTTTGTCGCACTCTTTGCCAAGCTTGGCAGAGGCGATCTGCACGATACGGCTTAGCTCGCTGCTTGTGTAAAACTGCAGCCTAAAGTCCATCCCAAAGCGGTCTCTTAAAGGCGCCGAGATCATGCCAGCACGCGTAGTTGCGCCAATAAGTGTAAATTTTGGCAGGTCTATCTTGATAGTCTGGGCAGCTGGCCCTGAGCCTATGATGATATCTAGCCTAAAGTCCTCCATCGCAGGGTAAAGCACCTCCTCGATAGCTGGGCTTAGGCGGTGGATCTCGTCGATAAAAAGCACGTCGCCCTCTTGTAAATTTGTAAGGATCGCAGCAAGATCGCCACTCTTTTCTATCATGGGAGCCGCAGTCATTTTGATGCTTACGCCCATTTCGTTTGCGATGATGTGAGCTAAGGTCGTCTTACCAAGTCCTGGAGGGCCGTAAAATAGCACGTGATCTAGGCACTCGTTTCGCTTTTTGGCTGCTTTTATAAAGACGTCTAAATTTTGCTTGATCTTTTCTTGACCGATGTAGTCTTCAAATTTTGTCGGTCTAAGCGAGACTTCAAAGTCGTTTTCAAAGCTTACTTTTTCGATTTCAACGATTCTATCCAAAGTTTTCCCTTCTAAATTTAAGGCTTCATTTTACGCTTTTATGCTTAATCTAAGCTCGTTTAAATTTATAGTAAAAGGTGCTGCCCTCATTATAAACGCTATCGACGCCATATAAAATGTCATGTTTTTGGCAAATTTCACTGACGATATTTAGCCCAAGGCCAAAGCCGCCTTGAATTTCATCCTCTCTCACGTATCTTTTCCAGACCCTTTTGACGTCCTTTATCCCCTTGCCAAAGTCCTGCACGCTAAGATTTATGCGATCTGCTTCAAGCTCTAAATTTACTATTATCTCGCTCTCTTTTGGGCTGTATTTTATGGCGTTTGTGATGGTGTTATCGATGATGCGCTGAGCTTCGACCTTGCTTAGCATAGTAAATGCCTCGCTTGCTAAATTTGTCTTTACTACGATGTGCTTGACATCAGCCACGCTTGAGAGAAATTTCACTCGCTCTTTAACGTATTCGCCTAAATTTAGCCTCTCAAGTGGAAATTTGATGTAGCCTCGCTTTATGAAGTACTCGACATCTTCGTAGGTTATTTGCATCTGTTTTAGGGCGTTTTTGATGCGGGTTATATACTTGTTTTCAAGTCCAAGCATCTCAAGGTTCATGCCAGCTACGCCAAGCGGGGTCTTTAGCTCGTGCATAGCGTCGTTAAAGAAGTTGTTCATATACTTTTGAAACTCTTTATAGGGCTTAACGCTGCTTAGATAAAAAAAATAGACGATAAAAAGCACCGCCACAAGGATGACAAGCAGCATGATGGCTGTTAAAAAGATGTTCTTTTTGTTATCAAGCTCCTTTTCTACGACGATGTAGTAAGGGGTCTTATCTTTTATAAAAAAGCTCTTGTAAAAAAGATATCCGCCCTCTTCAAGAGTTACAAATTTAAAGCTACTTGGCTCTTTGCTAAGCGTTGAGATGACTGGTTTAAAATTTACGTCGTAAATCGCAAATTTATACTTTAATGAGCTAGCTATATTTTCGTTTTTGAGAAATGCATTTTTGATGATGGTTTCATGCTTCATAGCGCCAAAGAGAGCCTTTGAGCTGCTATTTTTCTGACTTAAATTTAAGATCACAAAGCTTTGAAAGCAAAAGAGCGACATTATGACAAATGTCGCTATGATCTGGATCTTAAAGCTCTTGTGCATCTATCTTGTAGCCTATGCGCCTCTTTGAGATGATGAAGTTATTGTTTGTCTTGTTTCTTATCTTTAAAACGTGCATCCTTATATCAGCGCCCTCGATCTCTTTGTCGTTCCAGACAAGATCTCTAAGCTCCTCCATACTGACGTAAGAATTTAGATGCGAGACCAAGCACTCGACCAAAGCGACCTCTTTTGCGCTAAGATCAACCATCTTGCCATCTTTAAGTAGCACACGTTTATTTAGATTAAAGCTAAACTCGTCATTTATCTTAACTATGTTTTTATCATCAGTGCCATAGTACTTTCTCATAAGCTCAGCAACTCTAAATTTAAGCTCAGCTAACTCAAATGGCTTTTTTAGATACTCGTTACAGCCGAGCTCATAGCCAATCGCCATATCATCTATATCAACTAAAGATGTCGTTATCATGATAGGAGCGTTTGGATTTAGACTTCTTATATACTTGATGACCTCGTGACCATTTACTCCAGGCACTTTTATGTCAAGTATAAAAAGGTGATAGAAATTTTTCTCTATCAAGTCGCAAGCCTCTTGACCGTCGCTCACCGCTGTAACTTCATAACCAAGCGTCTGCAAAAACTCACAGACGCTCTCTTGAAACCCCAAATCATCTTCTAAAAGCAAAATCTTCAAAATGCTCTCCTAAAAAACAAACTTTAATAAGATTTTTATCTATTGTAATACTTAATAGGTAAATTTCAAATTAAAATTCTTTTTTAAGTATTAAATAAAAATTTGTCCTGCATAGACTATGTAATATCTTAGCAAAAAGACACCACAAATGACTAAAATAGCGTTTAGCACGGCAAATTCGCGTTTGAAATCATGCACCTTTAAGACGCTTAAGTCCAAGATGATAGGCACAGCCATACCAAGACCTATGACGCCGATATAAAACATCAGCCCAAGAGAATTTGCGCTAAGTGCGTTTGCTACGCTCTGCGCACCACTTGCACTTGCACCTTTTACAACCATAAAAAGTGCAACTATCAGCAAAAACTCGACTATTATCGCTAAAAAGTCAAATTTTAATAAAAAGTGTGCAGTTTGATTTTGCGCTCTCTTTTCATCTTTTAGCACGCCAAGAAGTAGCGTAAATGCACCAGCACAGCTTAAGCCAGAAACTAAGAATAATAGTGGCAAAACTGGCGTGTTCCAAAGTGCGATCTTGTGAGCTGCACTTAGCAAAAAGCCCGTATATGCGCCAACGCCGATGCCAAGGATGAAAAGTAAAATTCCAAGTAGGCCTGAAAGCTTGCTAGCTAAATTTGCAACCGTGTCAAAAAGTGAAATTTTAAGTAACGCGATCTCGTTTTTAAACGCACCAAGCGCGTATATAACACTAAGAGGCGTATAAACTAGAAGCAGCGCAACGCCTATTGACATAACTGAGTCAAAGTTATAAAGCAAGAGTATCCAGTAAAAGCTAAGCGGCTTGCCAAGATCAAGCACCAAAAGAGCAAGTCCAAGGACGATCGCCACTGGAGCGATAAGGGCGGCTGCTTTAAAGTAGTAGTTATCCTTGCCAAATTTATTTGATATAAGCACAGCAACGATGCTAGCACCTGCACTAAGTCCTGCTAAAAATAGATAAAAAGCTATCGGCCAGCCCCAGTAAATTTCTGTGTATTGAGCTAGGCTTCCTGACATGTTATTCATGGTGTGCTCCTTTTGTATTTGCGATCATCGCAAGTGAAGGTTTTGTGTTTAACTCCGCTTTTGGCAAGTAGTATTTGCTCTCTTTTAGTTTCTTTGAAATTTTAGAGTTTTCATCATTTACGTCGCCAAAAGTTAGGGCATTTGTAGGGCAGACGCTAACACAAGCTGGCTCTTTGCCCTCTTCTAGCCTACTCTCATAGCAAAATGTGCATTTGCCTATCTCGCCATCTGGCAAGACGTAGCGAGCGTCGTATGGACAGGCTAAGATGCAGTACTTACAACTAACGCAAATTCTATGATCAAGCAGCGTTACGCCATCAGCCGTTTTAAAGCTAGCGCCAGTTGGACAAACCTCAACACAAGGTGCATCTTCGCACATAACGCAGCTTTGACGTAAAAAGTCAGTCTTTAAATTTGGAAATGTCCCACTCATCTTTGCATGCACCTGCAAGCGGTAAAGTCCCCTTGGCACGTTGTTTGCACTTCTGCAAGCTACCGAGCAGCCTTGACAGCCGATGCATAAATTTTCATCATGTATCATCATATATTTTTTCATTTTCTATCCTTACGCTTTACTTATGCTAACGCCAACATTTGTAACCATAGTCGCAGCCACCGGACCCTCAGCTGGATCAAGAAGTACGCTTGTGTTAAGCCCTACGTGATCTATGCTATTAAGAGCTGGAGTGATGTGTCCAAAGCCGTGATAGATAAAGAGCGTATCTTCTCTAATGCCCTCAGTCACCATAAGCTTGCCCTTTTGCTCGCCAAATTTATTTTTGACTAAGACCGTGTCGCCGTCACGTAAATTTTGCTTTTTAGCGGTGTTTGGATTGATCCAGATAGGGCTATCGCTCATAAGGTCATTTAAAAATGGCACTGCCTGAGTGTGACCGTTGGTATGAATAGGCGTTTTACCGCAAGTCAGGCAAAGCTCGTGTCCGTCAAATGTGTCCATATCTTTGTCATTTAGCGCGCCATATCCTGCAAACTGCGCCTCGACATCAGGTAAAAATAGCTCTATCTTGCCACTTTTTGTTTTAAGCTTAGCCATATCGTCCATTAGTCCATTTTCACCTACAAATTTAGCAGCTACTGGATATTTAGCGATAAATTTATCTATCATACCTTTTTCTCTAAACAAAATTCCCGGTTCATCCCACGTGATAAAGCCATCTTTTTCTAGTGCGGCAAGTAAATTTACATCTCCGCCAGCTTGCTGCATCCTAAACTCGCGTATGTCATTCCAAGTGTAAAGCTCATCTATCTTCATGCGGCGTGCTAGCTCTCTAAAGATAAATGCCCCATCTTTCGTGTCACCAACTGGATCAACGACTTTATTTCTTATCATATAAGCTGGTTTTAGACCTGACTTGTCCTCTATGCCCTCGTCGCGCTCTAGGTAGCTGCTCTCAGGCAAGATGACATCAGCAAAGGTCGCCATATCGTTTAGATAGACATCGCTCACTACGATGAGCTCAAGCTTCTTCATCGCCTCTATGCTCTTCATCGTCTCAGCCACGTTTATGAGGTGGTTAAAGCGGATGTTAAACCAACCTTTTATGGCGTAAGGCTTCTCGTTTAAGATAGCGTTATCTATATCCATCAAAACGCCATGTTTTCTGCTTACAAATTTATGCGCTCCAGCCTCGCCAGCGAAGTCTAGTCTAGTGACTTTTGGCACTTTAAATTTCTCATCTGGGTTTTTAAGAACTGGAAATTTATCCTCACCAACTAGTTTGTTAAAGGTCTTTGCATTTTTGCCACCAAAAAGACCGCCCTTAACCTCCCAGTTGCCCATCATCGCATTTGCCACCATTATAGCTTTTGTTCTCATATACTCAGCTCTTGTGGTAGTTGTCTTATGCCCAAAATCAAAAATAACTCTTGGAGCAGCTTTATAAATTTCATCAGCGATGCGTCTAACATCACTTGCTTTTATGCCAGTGATTGTCTCTTGCCACTCAGGTGTTTTGCCCTCGACGCTCTTTACGATCTCATCAAAGCCAGTTGTAAATTTCTCGATAAATTCTTTATCGTAAGTGCCATTTTGTATCCAAGTGTTGATGAGTGCTAGAACAAATGCTAGATCAGTGCCAGGTTTGACTGGTAGCCACTCATCAGCTTTTGCAGCTACAACGCTAAATCTTGGCTCAAGCACAAGTAGCTTTGTATCCTTGCTAGCTGCAAATTTAGCAAGCTTTTTTGCATCAGCTATGACTATACCCTCAAAGAGGTTGTGACCAAAATTTACAACGTATTTTGCATTTGCAAAGTCTCTTTTTAGCTTAGCGATGCCATACATCTGCTCGCAGACCATTTGATAGGTGATCGGACAGCATGAAAAGTGTGAAAAGCAGTTTGGCGAGCCATAAGCTGAGGCAAAATTTACCATTAGCTTGTGCGTTTGCGAGCTTTTACAGGTAAAGACAAAGCTTTCAGGGCCATACTTTTGCTTGATATCAAGCATCTTTGAAGCGACATAGTCAAGCGCCTCGTCCCAGCTAACCTCGCGCCATTTATTTTCGCCTCTCTCGCCAGCTCTGATTAACGGCTTTTTGATCCTATTTTCATCATAGAGCTGACTAAGTCCTGAGCCGCCTCTTGCACAAAGAGAGGTAGCCGTGCCGCCAGCTTTTGGATTGCCACTTAAAAAGCGAACTTTGCCATCAACGACTTTTGCTTCGATAGGACACCTTGAAGAGCACATCTCACAAAAGCTATGAACGTGCTTTTCGCCTCCATTTGCAGCACCTTGCAAAGCACCACCTGACAGAGATGATGCAGCTGCGCTAACTCCTGCACTGAATTTTAAAAATTCTCTTCTATTTAAGCTCATCTTTCTCCCTTTAAAAGAAATTTTACTTTTTGTTATTTTATTATTTAAAGTTGAAAGTAAAATTAAATTTTATTTAATAATTTTTTTTAGTTTTTATTTTTTATGATATGTGAGATTAAATATCAAAATAGAGCAAATTTTAAAAAATAATGAATTAAGATGGATTAAATTTTAGCGCGATTTTTGCGTGATTTATAAAAATGAAAAAATTAAATTTAAAAAGAGATACTATTTAAGAATTTGATATAAAAAATTGAAAATTTAAAGAAGAATAAAAAGCCGAGAGAAGATCTCGGCTTAAGTTTTATATAAGAACTGGAGCTACTATAAATCCAAGGATAACTGATAATGCAACCATTATAGTTCCTGGGATGAAGAATGAGTGGTTAAATACAAATTTACCAACTCTTGTAGTTCCTGTATCGTCCATCGCTATCGCACCTAGTGTTGTAGGATATGTTGGCAATACAAATAGACCAGAAACTGCAGCAAATGAAGCTACAAGGATCCAAATTTGACCTGAATTTTCAGGGCTAGTCATACCAAGAGCAGCAGCAACAGCAGGCATCATAACCTTTGTTGTAGCAGCTTGTGAGTATAGCAAGCAGCTTAAGAAATAAAGCGCAACAGCTAAGATAAATGGATACTGAGTAACGAAGTCTTTTGCAGCCTCTTTGATAGCGTCAAGGTGTCCATTAACAAATGTAGTACCAAGCCATGCAATACCAATAACGCAGATGCACGCATTCATACCACTTTGGAAAGTGCTAGTTGATAGAAGTTTGCCTGTCTCAACTTTGCAAGCTACTGCGATTGTAAAGCCAATTGTTAGCATAAAGCTAATAATAGCAGCATCTCTTGAAAGGATAGGTTTTTCTACAAGACCTAAGCTCTTTGAAATGACTAGCGCATAGCAAACAACGATCAAAACGCCAACAGCAAAGATAGCAACTGATCTTTTTGCGTATGGTTTTGGCTCGTGATACTCAACATCCTTAACCTCTGCAACCAAACCTTTTGCAAGTCTATCTTGGTAGATAGGATCTTTTGAAAGGTCAAGATCGTAAAATTTATTGACGATAAATGCAGTGATAATCATCGCAACAAATGTAGTTGATATACAAATAAATAGCAACACTGGATAGCTAACACCTAGCTTTTCACATAGACCGCTCATAGCAACAAACGCAGCTGAGATAGGGCTTGCAGTGATCGCTACTTGAGAAGAGACAACTGAAAGCGCAAGTGGAGCTGAAGGTTTGATGTTTTGAGTTTTTGCAACCTCAACGATAACAGGGATCATAGAAAACGCAGTGTGTCCAGTACCTGCAAGGATAGTTAAAAAGTAAGTAACTATCGGAGCAAGAAAGTTGATCTGTTTTGGATTCTTGCGTAAAATTTTAGTTGCTACTTGAACTAAATAATCAAGTCCGCCAGCAACTTGTAAAGCTGTGATCGCTGAGATAACTGAAGCGATGATCAAGATAACATCCATAGGGATGTCTTTCATATCGACTTTCATACCAAGTAAAGCGAGTATCACAACGCCTAGACCACCTGCGTAGCCAACGCCCATACCACCTAGTTTGACACCAAGATAGATGCCGCCAAATAGGACTATAATCTGTAAGATCAGCATTATATCCATCGAAAACTCCTTTATTAAATTTTATTACTAAAATCACCACTTAAGCGTGTCAGAATTCTGGCACGCTTTTAATAATACTTTGCTTAAATTTTTACTTAACCATGCTCGGATTTAGCATATTTTTAGGCTCTAAAATCTTATCGATCTCCTCTTTGCTTAGATAGCCTCTCTCTAGGCAGATATCGCCAACTGCTTTACCTGTTTGAAGAGCTTCTTTAGCGATGCTTGCTGATTTTTCGTAACCGATATATGGGTTAAATGCTGTTACGATACCAACTGAGCCAAGAACTGATTTTAAGCAAGCCTCAGGGTTTGCTGTAAGTTTTTTGATAGCTTTTTCAGCTAGTGTTTTCATAGCATTTTCAAGGATAAATATAGAGTTAAATAGCGCATAAGCGATGCCTGGCTCAAATGCATTTAGCTCAAATTCGCCTCTTTCAGAGCAAAGCATGATAGTTACGTCGTTGCCGATAACCTCGTAGCAAGCTTCTCCAACAACCTCAGCGATAACTGGATTTACCTTACCTGGCATGATTGAGCTGCCTGGTTGCATTTGAGGTAAATTTATCTCACCAAGACCGCATCTTGGACCTGAGTTCATTAGTCTTAAGTCATTTGCAATTTTTGAAAGTCTAACAGCTGCAGTTTTAAGCGCACCACTTACATGGACGAAGTCTGCAGTATCTTGCGTAGCTGCGATGAAGTCATCAGCCTTTTTAAAATCAACTCCAGTGATCTCTTTTAGTTTTTTAACAACTACATTTTTATACTCTGGGTGGCAGTTGATGCCTGTGCCTATCGCAGTTGCGCCCATGTTTAGATGCGTCATTGATTCACGAACAGCTGTGATCTTTTCGATGTCACTTTTGATGTAGCTTGCAAATGCGTTAAAAGTGTTGCCAAGTGTTGTAGGGACGGCATCTTCAAGCTCTGTTCTACCCATTTTGATGATATCTTTAAATTCTTTTGCTTTTTTCTCAAGCTCATCTTTTAGTAAATTCATAGCAGCAAGCAAGTCAGTAAGTTTTGCATAAGTTGCTACTTTAATAGAGCTTGGATAAGTGTCATTTGTGCTTTGTCCAAGGTTTGTGTGGTCATTTGGATGGATGTATTGATACTCGCCTTTTTTATGGCCAAGGCTCTCAAGCGCGATGTTTGTGATAACCTCGTTTGAGTTCATATTTGTACTTGTTCCTGCTCCACCTTGAACCATATCAACGACAAATTGGTCTAAAAACTCACCAGCTATTACTCTATCAGCAGCTTTTGCCAAAGCATCAGCTATCTTTGGATCTAAAACGCCAACCTCTTTATTTGCAAGCGCAGCAGCTTTTTTGATCTGTGCAAATGCCTTTACAAAGTATGGATACTCTTTTAATGTTCTACCACTCATGTGGAAGTTTTCAGTAGCCCTAAATGTTTGGATGCCATAGTAAAAATTGTCAGAAATTTCCAACTCGCCAATAAAATCATGTTCTCTTCTGGTTGCCATAACAGCTTCTCCTTAGTAAAAAATTGTTACCGAGTGAAATTATATAGGTATTTGAGATTTTAAATATTAATGACTACTTATTTTTTTTAAGCTTTAAGTTTTTGACTTGATATGGCGCTCTTTGAAAGAAAATTATATTTCATATTTAAGCTAATTTTTAGGAATTTGCTTGTCTAAATTGTTATATTACTAATAATATCACTTTTTTATTATATAAAAAGGGTCAAATTAACTCAGATTTGTCCTACACTTTAAGTTTAAAAGCCATTTTTGAGAAAATTTAATATAAAATAAATATAAATTTACAAAATTTATAACAGCCAAGCTAAAATTTCATAGTTAAAAAATTTTTATAATAATATTTTGTTTAGCAGTAGGTAAAAAATTAAATTTTATTGAATTTGCTATCGTCTTTAAAAAAATCACACCTAAAAAGCAACAACAAACAAGGACAATTAATTAAAAAATTTATCACTTGCCCTTATTTGTTTTAAATATAACTTAAATTAAGTTTTTATTAAGTAAAAACATTATTTTATACATTAATATATTTTGCAAAAAACAAGTCAAAAAAACCAAAACTATCTTAATGTAAATGCTATCGGAAAACGAAGATAGCGAGCTTCTTTTGGCTTTGAAAACTCAGAGCTTGCCTTTTTGACATTTTCTAAAGCACCATTATCAAGCGACTCAAAGCCTGAACTTTTAGTAACCTTTAGCTCGTCTATGCTGCCATCCGTTTTAAGCAAAAATCTAACTTCAACAACGCCTTGATGCTTCATCCTTCTAGCGTTGTTTGGGTAGCTTTTATGCTTTTTCACAGCTGCTATGACCTTGCTAAAGTCCTCATCGCTTTGCGCGTTTGATAAATTTAACTCTTGGGCTACTTTTTGGGCTGGAGCTGAGGCAATTGATTTGTTATTTGCTGGTAAATTTGAATTTACAGCAGGTGCTGGCGTGGTGATAGCAGGCGTTGGCTCAGGTTTTGGCTCCACCTTTGGCTCCACCTTTGGCTCTATTTTTGGTTCGGGGTGAGGCTCAGGCTTTGGCAGTGGTTTTTTCTCCACCTTTTTTGGCTCAGGTTTTGGCTTTTCTATCTTTTTAGGTTCTGGTTTTGGTAGTGGCTTTGGCTCGACCTTTGGTTCAGGCTTTGGCTCTGGCTTTGGTGGCTCTGGCGGTGGCGGAGGAGCTGGGGGTGTTGGCTCTGGGATCATTACTTGTTCGCTTATCTGCGGAGCCGTAGTTTGCGGCACCGGAGTAAAAGAATTTAGAGCTATTTTTATAGGTTTTTGCTCGCCTATCTTTATCTCACTAAAATTATGTGAAAGCAAGAAATAAGCCGCTGCCACGTGCACTATTGCCGATACCGCTAAGCCACTATAGTTTGAAATTTTACTCAGAGATTGTTTGGATTGCAAAGTTTTCGTGACCTTTTTCTTTTAAGATATCAATTACTTTGACAAAGCTGTCAAATTTAGCGTTTTTATCGCTTTTTAGCTCGATTAAGGTTTTTATATCCACAGCATTTAGCTTATCTTTTAGTTCATCTTCTGAAATTTCTGCATCATCTATGAAAAATTTATTATCTTTATCGATAACGACACTCACTTTTTTCTCATCCTCTTTATCCTGCTGTGCGCTTTTGGCGCTTGGTAGATCGACTGCGATCTTGCCTTGGGCGATAAAGGTCGAGATGCTTAGCACGATGGCTAGCAAAACGAGCATGATATCGATAAATGGGACGATATTTAGCCCATCTTTTTTATTTAGACGCATTTTCGGCCTTGTATCTGTTTATCATGACATCGACTTTTCTAACAAAGCCATTGTAGATCATAAGCGTTGGGATCGCCACAAGTAGGCCAAATGCGGTCGCTTTTAGCGCTAAAGAAAGACCGATCATGATACTTTTTGTATCGATGCCGCCAGCCATACCCATGTCATAAAATGTGATCATGATGCCAGCAACCGTGCCAAGAAGTCCGATATATGGGGCGTTTGAGTAGATGATGTAAAGTGTGGTTAAATTTTTTGTCAGTGCCTCATCAAGCTCTTCGATGCTTTTGTAGCCATTTATATCAACACGTGAGTAAAAAATGATACGCTCGATCGTATACCAAAGCACAAAAAAGCTCATAACGCCCAAAATACCGATGATTATATAGTCAATGTTGTGTTTTAAAAGTTCCATAATGCCTCTTATTTTTAAAATTTGAGCGTGATTATAACTATATTGATAGTTAATGTCAAATACATTGTAAAAATGTAATCTAAAAATATTTTATAAGAAGAAAAATTTAAAGAGAACAGATCTGAAGATTAGCGCAAATCTGCGTTATTAATTATATTAATACGATAGATAAGCGCTAAATTTTATAACTTGATAATTGTTTTTAATATAAATATATGGCTAAATTTCTAGCTCTTTTACCACACGTGCATTTAGTGCCATTTGCATGTGGTGTAAAAATACATTTTGGTAAAAATCACCACTATGCCCTGGTGCGTCGTATGTTTGGACTAAAATTGCTGGCACGATGATCTCTCTTTTTAAATTTTGCTCATTTGCGCTAAGTCTTAGGTGAGAGACAAGCTGATATACGCACATATCGGTGCAGTCGCCCATGATAACAAAGCTGTCAAATTTACTTATAAATTTATTAAATTCCTGCGAATAAGCGATGCTAAGTGAGTTTTTATAAAAAATTTTCATCTCATCAAAAAAGTCTAAATTTCGTAGCTCATCAACTGCCTCTGCCTCATCTTGCCCTTTTAAAGCATGAGCTGGGAAGCTCGCAAACTCAGCTGAATTTGGCTCATGAGCATCTTGGATGAGGATGTAGTTTTTAAGGTCAAATTTCTCTCTTGCCAGCCTAAAAGTATCTGCTATACGGCTTGCTAGCTCACCCACACGCTTGCTAGCTAGTGCGCCTTCAGAGCAAAAGCCATTTATCATATCAACGCTTATAAATGCTACTTTTTCGCTGCCATTTTTAAAAATTTCGCTAAATTTAAGCGCTTTTAGGCCATTTTGCCACGCATTTAGCTCATCTAAAATTTCACTCATCACTTCTCCTTTATAGGTAAATTTATACAAAATGTCTTTGGCTCAAGGGTTATCTCTATGCTGCCCTTGTGTGCCTCGATGATCTGCAGACAAAGGTGCAGTCCCAGGCCATTGCCCTTTAGCTTGCTCGTCTTAAACGGTTCAAAGACGATATTTTCATTTTTTATAGAAACGCCGCTGTCATAGACTATAAATTTATGTTCATTTGGCGTCTTTTCGTAGCTTAGCTTCACCACGCCTTCGTCGTTTTCGTCCTCTTCGATAGCATCGATCGCGTTAAATAAAATGTTTTGAAAGACCATCGCAATGAGGTCAAAGTCGCCCTCATATGTGGCGTCAGGGAAATTTAGCTCAAAAGTTATATCTTTTGAATACTCATAAAATTTAAGCGCCTCCTCGCACTCGCTTTTGATATCTAAAAAGTTAAATTCCTTTGGCGTGATGCTAAGCCCTTTTGTAAAAAGAAGTGTGGCTTTGATGATGCGCTCAACCCGCCAAATTCCCTTTTGTATCTGCTCGACGATAGGCAAAATTTTTGGCTCAGCCCTTTTTAAAAGAGTGGAATTTAAAAGCGAGATAGAGCCGATGGGGTTTCTTATCTCGTGAGCTAGGTGCGCTGCTACTTGACCCATCGAGGCTAGGCGCTCAGTTCGTTTTTCTTGCGTTATGTCGGTAGCTGAGATGATCTTTTTGTCGTCTTTGACCACCTTTTTTACTAGATAAATTTGCGAGCCAAAGCTTAGCTCGCCCTCATCTTTTGGGATGAAATTTAGCGCTTTGCCAAGCTTTTGTGCCTCTGAGTTTTGCAAGAAAATTTCATCATTTTGATCAAGTACCCAAATGGCATTTGGCAAAATTTCCACGATATCTTTTATAAAACCTTGCAAGCCCATATAAGAAGCGGTCAAATTTTTATACTCACGCTCTATCAGATAGGTCTGCTCTATCAGGCTTTTTAGGCCATTTTGTATGTCAATATCACTCACAGCAACTCCTCATAATCTTTTATCTCATAAAGCCTAAGCCGCTCATCTTTTAAGCCCAAAAGCTCGTTGCTAAAGCCACTTTTTGAAAAAAGCGCCACGATATCAGGCTTTATGCCTAGTCTTTCGCACTTGTGAAGGACTAAATTTAAGACATTTTTGCAAATTTTTCGCTCTTTATACTTTGCTTCGCCAACTATTATCTTGCCATTTATGCTAAAAAGCATGTCTAGCTCTATATTTTTACTCCAAAATGAGCTTAACAAAATGCCATCAAGCCCAAGCTTTTTAGCCATTAGCTCGCCGCTTAAAAGCTCAAAGCCAAGGCTTGCGTACTCGTCAAATTCTCTTCTTATAAGCTCTAAAATTTCTTCACTCCTGTCCTCTTTTAAAAGGCTTAAATTTGGCTCGATAAATCTAAACCAAAACCTTGAAAAATGGCTGTTGAAGTGAATTTTATCCTCTATCTTATAAGCTCGCTCACTCTTTTTTAAAATTTGGCGTTTGCTTTTTACCCGTGGCTTTTCTTGGCTCTTTTCAAGCACTAAAAAATCCTTGCTAAAAAGCTTTGCATAGACCCTATTTGTCATGCTTTGGGGCAAAATTTTATTTACGCTAAATTTCTTTCTGTCACTTCTAGCAAGCTTAATGAGAGCCATTTTGATGGCCTCGTCGCTATCCTCGTCAAAGTAAAACCTAGCCATCAAATTTTTATAATCATCTAAAATTTCAGCCCTGATCGCCTCAAAAACATCGTAGTATGAGCCCTTTAATAAAAAGTCATCAAAAACAAGATGAAATTTTATAACTTCAGCAATACCAAGGTGCTTCATCCGCTCAAATGTCGATTTTATGGCTAAAATTTCGTATCCTTTGTGTGGCGGATTGTAGCATATTTTTAGAAAATTTTAATTATAATCACGCAAAAACTAAAAGGCTAAAGTTGGTAAATTTAGAGCACATTAGAAGAGATATTATTTTAAAAAAAGGGATACATTACTTCGACTACACCGCTTCTGGGCTTGCGTATAAGCCTATCGAGGACGAGGTCGCTGATATCTTAAAAACCTACGCCAACACCCACTCGCTAACATCCTCAAATGCCTATAAAACGCAGCTTTTGTATGATAGCGCTAGAAGTGAGCTAAAGCGCGCTCTTGGGCTTGATGATAGGTTTTATCTCATAGCTACTGGATACGGCGCCACTGGTGCGATCAAGAAATTTCAAGAGCTTTTGGGGCTTTACGTGCCTCCAGCTGCCAAAAGAAGGTTTGATCTAAAGCCAAACAACGACTCGCCGCTAGTCATTCTTGGGCCATACGAGCATCACTCAAACGAGATCAGCTTTAAAGAGGCGCTTTGCGAGGTTGAGCGCATAAGGCTTGCAAAAGACGGTAGCATCGACCTATCTCACTTGGAGCAAATTTTAAAGATAAACGCAAGGCGCGAGATCATCGCTAGCTTTAGCGCAGCCTCAAACGTTACAGGCGTCATAAGCGACTACAAGCAAATTTACACGCTTGTTAAGAAATTTGGCGGCATCGTGGCATTTGACGTGGCGAGCCTTAGCGCCTATGCAAATTTAGACTGCGACTACTTTGACGCGCTATTTATCTCGCCACATAAGCTTCTTGGCGGAGTTGGTAGCTGTGGGCTACTGGCAATCAAGAAAGTGCTAGCAAATGACGATGTGCCAAGCTTTGCAGGTGGTGGCACGGTAAGCTATGTGAGCAAAAACTACCATATATTTTTAAAGGATCAAGAGGCACTTGAAGAGGCTGGCACACCGCCTATTTTGGGGCTTATACGGGCAAATTTAGCTTACAAGCTAAGAGAAGAGATAGGGCTTGCGACTATCTACGAAAACGAGAGCGAGCTTAGCGAATACTTTTGCCAAAGGCTAAGAGAGATCCCAGAGCTAGTTAGCTACTGCCCGGCAAATTTAAAGCGCCTTGCGATATTTTCATTTAATGTAAAAAACGTAGCTCCATACGAGCTTTCAAAAATTTTAAGCAAAGAGTATGGCATACAAATGCGCGCTGGTTGCTCGTGCGCAGGCTCGTACGGACACGACCTTTTGGGGCTAAAAGAGGATCCAAATTTCACCCACAAACCAGGCTGGGTGAGGGTTAGCCTTCACTATACGCATACCTTTGAGGATATTGATTATCTGGTGAGTGCGATCAAGAAAAGTATCGAGAAATACGCACTTTCATGGCAGGTCAAAGACCCTTTTGACGTAAAAGAGATAAGTGGGTGTGTGGGTGAGTAAAAAAAATGTTTTGATAGTTGCTGGAAGCGACAGCGTCGGCGGTGCAGGCGTTCAGGCGGATATAAAAAGTTGCGAGGCATTTGGCTGCTTTAGCGCAAGCGTCATCACAGCCGTGACCGCGCAAAATACAAATGGCGTTAGCAGCGTACTTGCGATGCCAGCAAGTATGGTGAAAGCTCAGTTTGAGATGGTGCTAGCTGAGCTTGATATAGACGCTGTGAAGGTTGGCATGCTCTTTAACGAGGAGATAATAGCCGTTGTAAGCGCGTTTTTAAAGGAGTTAAGAGCTAAAAATGTGCCAGTTGTGATTGATCCTGTTTGTGTGGCAAAATCAGGGGCAAAACTGCTAGAAGATGGGGCGATCGAGGCGCTAAAAGAGCTACTAAAGCTCGCAAGTGTTGCCACGCCAAATGTAGATGAGGCTAGGATTTTGGGTATTAATTTTACAAATTTACCTTGCGATATGGTGCTAAAGCGAACGAAGGTCGATGAAATTTGCGAGGATACGCTCTATCTAAAAAATGGTGACGCTATGAAATTTAGCGAGGAGCTTTTTGAACCAAAGGTGATGCACGGGGCTGGTTGTAGCTTCTCAAGCTCGCTAGCGGCCATTTTAGCGCAGCAAAGTGATCTAGTAAGCGCCATAAAAATGGCTAAAAAATTTGTGGCAAATGGGATAAAAAATGCTCATAAAAGTAAATTTGGCGCAAGACTTATAGATCATAAAGCAGGGCTTAATGGCTGAAATTTACGCTATTAGCGATGATATTTTAATGCCTGAAAATTTGGCTTTGGAGTATGCAAGAGAGATTTTGGAGTGTGGGGTTAAGTTTTTTCAGTTTAGGTCAAAAAAAGCGGTCAAAAATGAGAAGCTCGCAAGTGAAATTTTAAATTTATGCGAGAAATTTGGCGCGAAATTTATCGTAAATGACGATGTCAAATTTGCTAAAAAGATAGGCGCAAAAGCCGTTCATCTAGGTAAAGACGATGAGGGCATAAAAGAGGCGTTTGAGATTTTAGGCAAAGACGCATACGTGGGCGTTAGCTGCTATAACGATATAAATTTAGCCATAAATGCCGCTAAAAACGGCGCTAGCTACGTTGCTTTTGGCTCTGTTTTTGTAAGCCCTACAAAGCCAAATGCCCCAAAATGTGAGCTTGAAGTGGTTAAAGAAGCAAAGCAAATTTTAAACCTACCTGTTTGCGTGATAGGTGGCATAAATGAGACAAATATCGGCTCGCTCTCGCGCGCTAAACCCGATCTCATCGCCGTCATCTCAGCGATCTACAAAGACGGTAACATCAAAGAAAATATCAAAAATTTACAAAGAATAATTGAGCTAAATTTCTGAAACTAAGCTGGTTTTAGCAAAAAATTGTTTTGAATCATGATAAATAAATTTACAAATTCAGTAAATTTTTTTGCATATTTTAAAATTTCACTCGCAAGAATTGACTGCTAATTTTTTTCATTTATAAAATTCAAATTTTCTAAACTATTTTAATAAATTATATTTATATAATTTATTTTAACAAAATCATAATAATTTAAACTTTAGTTTGGTACTATTTTGTCAAATTTACAAAAAGGTAAAATGATGAAAAAGGCTCTATTTCTAGGATTTAGCGCACTTTTATTATTAGTGGGCTGCAAGGAAAGCAACATAGGTATTGTTAAAAACTACATTTTAAAAGGTAATAAATTAATAACAATAGGCTCAGCGATAGATAGCTTTAAAGGCTGTACAAGCACCCAGTGGCAAGACATCAGTAGTGACGATAAAAAAGTGGTTAAAGTAAGCTGCGTGGTAGGGAAAAATGTACTTGAAGATGAGTTTGAAAGAAAAAATAGCGGCTACATAAAAGCTCTAAATAATGCAAAAGCTGCTCAGCAAAAAAGAGTTGATAACAGCCTTGAGCTAGCACTTGATAGCGCAAATAGCATATTAAAAAGTGGTAAAAGCATAGATAAAGAGACTATTTTATCCATCGTAAACAAGCACTGTAAATTTGATCCGACAAAAGAAAGTGCTGGCTACCTAGCCTCTGTTAGCTGTGACCTTGAGTTTAAAAATGAGCTTGCACAAAATTTAGATATCAAACAAAAATGGGTCTTTGACAACGTCGTAGCCCAAAGCAAATATGCCGCCTACTACTCGCAAAAAGAGCCAGAAGTGATCTATTTTGGTGAAAACGCTAGAAAGGTAAATGAGAGAGTTATTGAGCTCACTTTCACGATAAATAGCGATAAAAGTGTGAGTATCGCAAAGGTTACGAAGATAGATGATGGCGATACTAAAGATATAAACCGCGGTTTGGTTGCGATGTTTTATGCAAGATAAATTTTGCTACTAAAATAAATATCTTTAAGTTTAAAAGTATTACATTTTAAAAGCATGCTCTAGTTCATTCAAATAAGAGTAAATTCGCTATTTTGCAACCAAAACTAACTACTTCTTTTTGACTACCTTTTTAGTTGTATGAAGCTCTTTTTAATGCAACACATATTGCCAAAATAAGATGCCTCTTAACCTGCGAGTATAGAGCATCTAGGCAGTGTCCTAAAACCATTTGCATCAAAGCTTTTGCCTACTAAACGGTCTTTACAATTTTGATTGATAGCTTCATAAGTAAAAATTTAATAAAATCCCAAAATATCAATAAAAAGAGTCTTTATGGATGAGTTTTTAAAACAGGCTTGGCGTGCAAATAAAATTTATACAAATGCTGCTGCTAGCGTGCCATTTTACCCAGATCTGCTAGCTCTTCTTTTAGTTTGTGACGAGAGAAATTTAGATCAGTTTATGGCGCTTGATGAGTTTAGGGCGGTGCTAAAAAGGCTTAAAGTTGAGCTAGATATATTTAGCATACAAAGTGCGCAGCTTGCGACTCTTAAAGCACTAAATGAGGCTAAAATTTCAAGTGATGAGATAGTAAAATACCTAGAAAAATTGCGCGATGAAAAGATCATAGATGATGAGAAATTTGCCTTTTTAGAAAAGATCATAAGCAAAAACAAAGGCGCTAATGAGGCTAAAATTTCTCATACCAAGCCAAAAGATCACTTCCATAAAAACCTAGACTTTTTAAATGAGATAAACGAAAAAGCAAGCTTACTTGATAGTGATAAAACATTTTTAGAGGCACTTGCGGCAGCCAAAAAAAGATCAAACGAAACGCTTTTTAACATAGCAGCAAGCGGCGTCATAAACTCTGGCAAATCAACCCTTTTAAACGCCCTTTTAAACAAGTCCGTCCTTGGCGCTTCAAACGTGCCAGAAACTATAAATTTAACCATTTTAAAATACTCCAAAGATAGCTTTGCGAGGGTAAATTTTTACAGCATTGATGAGCTTTTAGCACTTGGCATACCAAGCGAAAATTTACCAAGCAAAAGCGTAGATATCGGCATAGACGAGATAAAAAACTACACCTCTTCAAGCTCAAAAACAGCAAATCTCGTAAAAAGCGTCGAGCTTTATGACGACTTAGAGCTTTTAAAAGACAACGTCTGCATCATAGATACGCCAGGCATCGATGATGCGGTGGTTTTAAGAGAGCAGATCACTACAAATTTTATGAGGGAGTGCGACCTTTTAGCCCACCTCATGAACGCCTCACAAAGTGCCACACAAAAAGACGCTCTATTTTTAAAAAAATGCCTTGAAAACTCGCATATCGTAAGGCTCGCCGTGGTGCTAACTCACGCTGATGAGCTAAGCGCTAAAGAGCTAAACGAGACGCTAAACTACACTAAAAAAGCGATTGCTGAGCAGATAAATGGCGTTGAGATTGATTATTTTGCGCTTAGTGCAAAAAGCTTCTTAGAAGGCGCTGCAAATAGCGGTGTGGAGGAGTTTAAGGACTACCTTTACGAGGTGCTTTTTGGCAAAAATTCTAAAAAATCAGCCCTTATCTTAAGCTCGTATCAAAAGGAGCTAAAAAACATCCTAAATAGCAAGCTTGAGGCTACTAAGGCTGAAATTTTGTCGCTCAAAGCTTATGAAGTGGAGCTTAAAAAGCTTCAAAATGAGCAGGCAAACGTCAAAAGCGCACTTAGTGAAAATTTCTCTAAACTTGAAAGCCTAACCAAAAACGAGCTTGCAAAGCTTGAAAGCAGCAACACCAAAAACATCTATAAAATGGGGCTTGAGACGCTTTTGCAAAACCTAAACGACAAGGTAAAAAGCGAGTTAGCCTACTGCAAAAGCAAAAAGCAAAGCTTAAATTTTGAACGCATAGAGCAAATCGCAAAAACTACGCTTCGAGACGGTGTGATGGCACTTATGAGAGAGGCTAGAAACGAGACTTTGGTGCAAACAAGATCGTGCGAGCAAAACATCGCTTTAAATTTTGATGATTATGTGATTAGTAAAGACGAGGTTTTTAACATCAATGACTTTTTAGAGCAAATGGGCGTAAAGCTTGAATTTAAGGAGCTTTTAGCTGCATTTAGAGCTAAAATTTCAAGTGACGCAAGTGAAGCACTTTTAGGCTTAAAAGAGGGCTTGCTAAAAGATAAAAATATCTCTCAATTTTGTGAAATTTTAACTGACCATGAAAAAAATCGCCTTTTAAACCTCATAAAAACCTATGAAAGCGCTCAAAAAGCCACGCTTGATAAGAGGCTAAAAGAGCTAGATCGTGAGCTAGAAAAGCTTAGCTCGCAAAATCAAAACTCACTTTTAAAACTAAAAGAACAAAACGCCTTGCAAGATGAAATTTGCTCGCTTTTAGGGGAGCTAGAAAATGTTTAATGAGTTCATAAATGCCTATAAGGCGAGATATTTTAAGGTTTTTACAAGCGACTTTAAGGGCGAGCTAGCAAGGCTGGTAAATGAGCTAAATGATCCAAGCCTGCACGCAAGCGATGAGATAAAAGAGAGCCTAAATTTACTAATCGACACTCTAAATGAGCCGCCTCTCATCGCCGTCATCGGGCAGTTTTCAAGTGGCAAATCAACATTTTTAAACGCTCTGCTTGGGCAAAACATCTTGCCATCAGGTCTAACGCCTGTCACGGCAAAAGCCGTGCGACTAAAATTTGCCAAGCTACCGCTTCTTAGCGTGAAATTTACAAATGGCAGCGAGAGTTTGCTAGCTAGCAGTGAGCTTGCAGAGCTAAACGCCATGAGCGAGCAGATAAAGAGCATGACACTTTATGCGCCAAGCGAAATTTTAAAAGAGGTAAATTTCATCGACACGCCCGGCCTAAACTCACTACGAGATGCCGACACAAAAGAGACCAAAAACACGCTAAAAAAGGTTTGCGGCGCGATCTGGCTAAGCCTCGCAAACAACGCAGCAAAGGCAAGCGAGCTTGAAAGCGTAGAAGAAATTTTAAAAACAAACGATCTAAAGGCGCTTTGCTTCATCAATCAAAAGGATAAACTAAGCGAGGACGAGCTTGAAAGCTTGCTAAAACACGCTAGGCAAACTTACGGCGAGCTTTTTGAAGATATCATTGCCATCTCATCAAAGCAAGCACTCCTTGGCATCACAAATGAAAACAAGAGCGAGCTAGAAAGCTCAAATTTCGCTAAAGCACTAAGCGCGGTAAAAGAGACGTTTTTAAGTGCGAGCTTTAAAGAAAATTTCATAAAAGCAAGGGCGAAAAAGATAGTAAATTTTTTAATCACTGAGCAAGAAAACCGCCTAAAAGTTTATAGCGCAGCTGATGAAATTTTAGATAAATTTAATGCCACGCTTGAAGAAAAACTAGAAGCGATAAAAGAGGAGTTTAAGCCTAAAATCGCCCTACGATACAGCGATATGAGCGAGGCTATCAAGCTTGCAAGCGATGAAGTTTTTAAGCTGCTTAAGCCATTTTCTAGGACAAAATTTAACCCAGCAAAGACGCTTTTAAACAAAGAAATTTATAAGCGAGAAAATTTTGAGATGATAAGCCTTGACACGGACGAGGTCTTTTCAAAGCTCATCTATGAAGACGTCGTTTTTTCTAAATTTTTTAAACGCTACAAAAGAGATCTAAAAGAGCTTGAAAATGAGATCATATCAGCTTTTGATGAGCTTTATAAAAGCTTAGAAGATGAGCTTTTCGTTTATAAATCTCGCTATGAGAGCTTTAATCCATTTGATGAGTTTGCCTCAAACTACGAGACAAAATCGATAAACACCTACGCTGGCAGGACCTATGAGAATTTCTTAAGAGAGTATGAAAATGCCAAATTTAAGGCGACGCAAAAGATTTCGCTCTTTTTTGAAAAGCTTGACGTAAAGGTCGCATCAAACTACGAAAATGCGCTTAAGCTTGCGGTTTATTTTCTAAAGCAAAAGATCGAAAACTCGCTAAATTCGCACCTGCAAATGGGCACGCCACTCTACATCCCAAGTGCAAAAGAGGTTTATGAGCGCATGCTAAATGCCTTTAGCCTTTATGAATTTGACGATCTTATGTGCTCAAATAACTCTTTTTTAAATAAAACTTTGCTTGATATAAAGACCGAATTTAATGAAATTTACGCCCAAAAAATAGCGATGCTTGAGCGCCTAAAAGCAAAGCCAAAAGAGCAAATTTTAAAGCTAGAAAAACTGCAAGAGAGTTCGGTGATATTAAAGTGAAATTTGAATTCAAACTACATGTGTGAGCTGTGAGCGCCTTGTAAATTTTAAAATTTCATAAACGAGTAATTTTGGCTCTGATTTTAGTGGCAAGCTTCGCGAGACCTAAAATCAGTAGTCAATTCTTGTGAGTGAGTGAAAGTTTAAAATTTGCAAAGACAGCTTTATCAAATTTGTAAAATTCTTTTTATTCAAAAGGGAGACAGGGGGACTTAAATTACGAAGCCGTCCCCTTATCTCCCTTTAGATCCCACGTCTGCTTGCGGTTACGAGGCGAAGCCCGAGTAAAATCCCCTCGCACGTTAGAGGTGCATGCGTCAGTGCTAAAGCACTGCATGCGCAGATATATCAACCAAATTTACTTATTCTATCTTACCTCTTGCCAAAACTGGGACTTTTTCGCAGACCTCATCGCCACTTACGAGATAGGCGTAGTCATACAAATTTACCACCGGACAGATGTGGTTTGGATAGATACGCACGAGATCGCCCACGCGCACGCTGTTAGCAAATTTCTCATTTAAGATGATCGCATGCTCGTCAAACAGGCTATCTATCCACACTTCATGCTCCGCGATGAGACCCATGCCAGGCGTCGTGCAAAAGCCCTCGCTGCGCCTCTCTTTGGTTAGCGCCTTTGCCCCAGCATCAAGGATCGTGCGGGTCGCAGTCGGCCTTGAGATCACGACGCTAAGCACGCTAGCAGTGTTCATATCAAAGCTACCATAAGCGTTTGCCTGCGACGCATCCATAAATATATATGTGCCAGGGCGAAGCTCCGTAACGCCTTTTGGTATCTCAAAGTCGTTTATCAGCGACGGCGTCGAGCCTATGCTAACAGTAATTTTTTCATATCCAAACTCACGCGCGATATCAGCAAATTTTAGCGTCCTGTCGGTTGCCACCCTAAAAATTTGCTCGCACTCGCGCTTATCTTTTGCCTTGTATGAGTGCCCATCATGCGAGAAAACACCGCAAAATTTCACGTTTTTGCACTCTTTAAAAGCGCTCATCAAAGCCCTAAAATCGCCCTCTTCAATGACGCCTGAGCGGTTTTCGCCAACTTCTATCTCAACAAGTAGCCTAGCTATCTCGCCAGCCTCGCCAAAGACCTCATCAATGAGCTTTAAAACGCCCACGCTATCGACGCCAAAGCTCACTTTTGCCCCAGATCTTACAAGCGCTATGATGCGAGCAAATTTCTGCCTTGTGACGATCTCATTTGCGATGAAAATGTCGTTTAGCCCCTCTTTTGCCATCACTTCAGCTTCGCCCACCTTTGCCACCGTGACGCCCTTTGCGCCGCGCTCTACTTGCAGTTTTGCAAAGTATGGCATCTTGTGCGTTTTGGTATGTGGTCTTAAGCTTACGTTAAATTTATCAGCATATTTTTGCATTTTGTCTAAGTTTTTTAGCACTATCTCTCTGTCTATGAGCAGCGCTGGAGTGTCTATTTCAGCGATTTTCATTAGCTATCCTTTCTTTTTTCTTAGATTTTAACTCTAATTATTTAAAAAAGGATAGCTTTTGGCACTTTAAATTTTCAAAGTGTTACTTTTAGGCCTTTCTTGCGCCGATCTTTGGTGCGTCAAACGCCCTGACACGCTTTGGCGTGCCCTTAAATTTCTCGACCTCGACAAGGCTCGTGTGAGCGGTGTTGCTCTGGCTCATCTTGCTTGATGGCACGTCTTTTGTGAGCACGTTTAAATTTCCATGCAAGCAAAGGCTCTTCTCGCCTGGCACATCTGGGTCGTACCAAGCGCCCTCGCTCACGATAACAACGTTTTGTGGCACGTCCTCAGTCACAAATGCACCACACAAAATTTCGCCCCTGTCGTTGTAAATTTTCACCACGTCACCCATTTTTATCCCTCTAGCCTCGGCTGTTTTTGGGTTTATGAGCACTGGCTCGCGCTCTGCGATCTCGTTAAAATGGCGAAGCACAGAGTTATTTAGCTGCGAGTGAAGTCTAAATTTAGAGTGTGCGCCGCTGATGGCGATAGGGTATTTTTTATTTTTTGCGCCCAGCCACTCAAATGGCTCAAGCCACGTCGCATGCGGTGGGCAGTCATCGTAGCCAAAGCCAGCGACCGTTTCAGAGTAAATTTCTATCTTGCCAGATGGCGTTTTTAGCGGATTTGCCACTGGGTCATCGCGGAATTTCTTGTAGTTTGTAAAGTAGCGTTTTTTCTCATCGACCTTGTCAAATCTAAAATATCCCTTCTGCCAAAACTCATCAAAGCTTGGCATGCTCTCATACCCAAGCCCAGCAGCCTTTTTAACGGCATCTTCGTAAATTTCTTTGACCCATTCTAGCTCGCTTTTGCCCTCACTAAATGCCTCTTCTCTGCCCCACTCTTTTGCGATGAGCCTTGCGATCTCGAAGTCGCTTTTACTCTCGCCAAATGGCGTGACAAGCGGCTTAATGGCAAAGAGATATTCGTTTGTTGAGTTTGCCATCTCGATGTCCGTTCGTTCGCACTCAAGCGCAGCTGGCAGGACGATGTCGCTAAATTTAGCCGTGCTCGTCCAAAATGGCTCGCAAGTGATGATCGCACTAACTTTTTGCATAGCTTTTATCGCCCTGTTAGTCTCTGGATGCCTTGTAAATGTCGAGCCATTGGCGTTAAACATCACTCTGATCTTTGGTAGCTTGTAGCTCTTGCCATTTCTAGTTATCTCCTTACCAGGGCTTAAAAGCGCGTCTATGAGCCTTGAGTTTGGCAGCTCGTAGCCCTTAGTCTTTGGCACTAGCCCACTATCAATAAATTTTTGTGGCACCTTCGTCTCAAAAGCCGCTAGTTTAGGCGCTATATAGCTTTCATCAGCGTTTTTGTGCATGCCGTCATTTGTGACAAAGCCACAACCCTCTTTGCCGATGTGTCCAAGCATCGCATTTAGCGTCACTAGCGCCCAGTAGGCCATCTCGCCGTGATCTTGCCTTTGGATGGCGTAGCCACTAACTATGACTGAGTCGTTTTTGGCTAGATCCTCGCTAAATTTCGCCAGCTCTTGCTCGCTCACGCCACAAATTTTGCTTGCCCAAGCTAGGTTTTTATTGACCCCGTCTTTTGTGCCAAGCATATATTCTTTAAATTTATCAAAGCCAACGGTGTATTTTTCTATAAATTCTTTGCTATAAAGCCCCTTTTCAAAAAGGTAGTTGCACATACCTATCATCATCGCCGTATCAGCGCAAGGCACGACTTCAAGGTATTTTGCGCCAAAATATCTTGCGCTTTCGTTGTGATAAACGTCTACGCTATAAATTTTCATCTCGCCGCTCTCGCCTTTTTTTCTGATCTCATCGTAGTATTTATATGAGTTGTGAAGTGGCACGCCAATGGCGATCTTGTTTGAAACGACTGGGTTTGTGTCCCAAAATACGATCGTTTTGGCATTTTTTAAGATAGCCTCCCACTTTGTTGGTGCTAGTGTTGGGTCGATCGAGCCAGTGATGTGTGGCATGATGACAGTCGCTGCGCCGTATGAGTAGCCACCAAGCTCATTTACATATCCGCCAAGCACGTTAAGTAGCCTCTTTGCGGTCTTTTGGCTGTGACCAACTTTACCAAGGCTACCCCACTGATAAACCTGTCCGTAGATAGCTTCAGCGCCGTATTTATCAAAATTTTCTTTTAAAATTTTCGCACTTAGCTTTATCGCCTCGTCCCAGCTCACACGCACAAATTCCTCTTTGCCACGAAGCTCTGGCTTTGGGTTGTTTGGGTCAGTCAAAAAGCTCTTTCTAACAAATGGATATTTTACACGGCTTTCGTTTTGGATATGATCAAGAAGTGCGTTGTTTAGCTCATTTGGGCACGCATCACCCTCAAATGGCTCGGTCTCTACCACGCGACCTGCGATAGTTTTTACATAAAATGGGCCAAATTTGTTCGCACTTAGGCCGCTTTGCTTGTCAAAAAGTGCCTGAGCTGCTCCGTCAAGTTCTTTTGCTTGAAGGCTTGCTGCGCTTAAGGCGCCTAGCTTTAAAAAGTCTCGTCTTTTCATTTTTTCTCCGATATTTGGTTAAATTTGTTTGGTTTTATGAGTTATAAATTTACTATTTTGTATCATCTTGTCATGAAAAGGCCTTGTAATGTAATACGCAAACTTGCGTCTAAATTGCGTTATTTTAGCCAAAAAATATTAAAGGATAGGCAAATGGTAGGATTTTATGTAAATGTAAAGTTAAAAGCTGGATGTGAGGCGAAATTTGAAGAAATTTTAAAAGAGATCGTGCCAGCTTCAAGAAAAGACAAAGGCTGCATAAGCTACGAGTGCGGCGTAGTTGCAGGCACTAAAAGCGAATACTGCTTTATGGAGAGCTGGGAAAATTTAGAAAGCCAAAAAGAGCATATGAAGAGCGCTCACATGGTGAAAAACGCAGCTGCTCTGGAGGCTTGCAAAGAGAGCCAAGAGGTAAAAATAATAAATTTTATAAGCACAAAGGAATAATATTTGCTTAAAAAGGGGCAAAATTTAGAAAAATGAGCGAAGAAAAGATGCTTGAGATGATAAACGCGACTGCCGATATTATGTTTATGGCTATACTTAGAGGGCGTGTGAGCCTTGAAGCCTGCAAAAAGGACAAGGAATTTATCGACGCCCTAAGAGAAGAGCTGCTTAGCAAAAACCCAAACAAGCTCAAAGTCGCGCAAGACTCGCACCAAATGATCGCCATTTTTGAAAAATACCGCAATAAAAAATAATCCCACTTAAAATTTAAATCCATTTGCCGATATAGTGTTAAAGGATTTGACATGATAAATGCGCTAAATGGATTTAATCAAAGCTTTAACTATCAAGACGCTTTTAATAAACAGCCAACGACTATCGCAAATTTAGGCAAGGTAAAAATTTCTCCTAATTCTCTAGACTTCAAGCATCTATCGCTTTCTGGCTACTCGTCAAATGATAAAATTTCTATCTGGGGCAAGATAAATGGCATCGATAGTTCTATGAGTAAAGATGAAGTGGCTAGCCTTAAAAATTTCGTTGATAGCACGAAGCTTTGGAGGTTAAATTCCATCATCACTAGCGAGAAAAACGGATTTAGCGTAGATGAGTTTAATAAAACCTGCAAAATATCGCTCTTGTGCCAGTTAGAGAAGATGGCGATGAGGATATAGAAGAAGAGAAATTTAAGCCTATGCAAGTTACCAAAAAGAGCGTGACCTATACCAATAAAGACATAAAGCGCGAGTTTTTTGAGGAATTTATCAGGCGCGAGGTCGAAAATGGAGCGAGCTTTGATGATCTAGTGCAAAAGCTAAACAAGCTAAAGCCAAAGGATATACTGGCTTAGCTTTAGGGTTTAAATTTTGGGGCTGGCTTGGCGCGCTAAATTTATTTTGCTTAAATTTTTGAGGCTGGCCTTGCCCTCTAAATTTATTTATATTTAAATTTAAAGAGCCAGCTTCACTTCTCAAATGTCTATTTATATTTAAATTTAAAAAACCGGCTTAGATAACTAAAATTTTATTTAGATATAAATTTCTGGAGGCTAGCTTAGCTACTCAAATTTCTGCTTAGTCTTAAATTTAAAGAGCTAGCCAGCTGTCCCCCAAATTTCTACTTCGGATTATTTATACTTATCACCATATTTTTCTCATCAAGATATAGCCTAGCAGCCTCTTTGATATCGTCATTTGTGAGCGCTTTGATCGCATCTATATACTCATCAGCCGTATAAAGTGGCGTGTTAAAAAATTTATTTGAGATGATGAGATTTTGCCAAAACTCAGGCTTTTCGTAATCTTTTTTTATAGAAATTTCACTCTGCGCCTTAAAATCCTCCAAATGTTTTGGCAAAAGTGCGCCATCACGCTTGATGCTAGCTATTATCTCCTTTATCTCGGCGATGATCTTGTCCGTGTTTGCAGGGTCGCAAGTAAAGCCGATCACCGCCTTTGAGTGCTCATACGGATAGCGAGCGAGCCTAGCGTTTAGGCTAAAGCCGTATGTTTGCCCCTTATCCTCTCTGATCTTTTCTCGAAGCACCGTTTTTAAGACTGAGCTTAACGCTCTTAACTTGATCACCTCTTTGAAGCTGTATTTTGTATCTAAATTTACGATATCCACGCTCACATCGCTTCTTTTTGTGCTTTGATACTCTCTTTTAAAGGTGTGCTGACCCTTGATGCTTCGCACGCCATCATCCTTAAAATTTTCAGCCTCACCAAGCTTTGGCAAGGTAGCGATATACTTTTTAACAAGTGGCAAAAGCCTCTCCTCGTCGGTGTCGCCGATGATTACGAAGGTGTATGAGGCAGCGTTTGTAAATTTATCTTTGATGATCTCTTTTAGCTCATTTAGCTTTAGCGCGTCGATCTGCGCCATCTCGATGGGCGCTACACGCTTGTTGTTTTCGTAAAAAAACTTGCTAAATTCGGTGCTAAATTTATATTCAGGTAAATTTTGCTCTTTAGCTAGCTCATCTTTTGCCCTTTTTTTTATCCTCTCAAGCACGTTTGCATCGGCTCTTGGGGAGTTAAACTCTAAATTTATAACAGCTAGCAACGAGCCAAGATCGCCACTGCTTGAAGAGCCGTAAATGCCCTGTGTAAGCGCCTCTATGCTCTTTTCGTAGCTTACTATCTTGTCGTTTAGCACCTTTGAAAGCTCGTAGTTGTTAAATTTGCCAACGCCACTTTCATTTGTAAGCGCAACCGCAAAGCCACCAAGCTTAGGATCAGCTAAATCTGAAGTGCCACCTTTGCTAATGGCCGCAAACAAGATGCTATCTTTTTTGGTGGCTAGTGGCTTAAAGATGACTTGCGAGCCATTTGGCAGCTTATAAGTATAGATGCCATGCTTTTGGTCAAATTCGCTAGAAAGGATATCTTTTGGCTCTAAATTTTCATTGCCAAGGCTCTTATTTAGGCTCTGGCTAACTAAATTTGTATCGTAAGGGCTAGCCTCATCTTTTAGCTTCAAAAAGGCATCTTTGCTAAGTTTAAAGCCATCTTTGCTAAAGACCCTCACGCGCTCATCAGGTATGGCTAAAATTTGCTTAAATCTAGCATTAACATCCTCTAGCGTGATCTCGTTTAAGAGCTTTAGACTAAGGTTTTTGCTATCTTCATCGCTTAGCACAAAGCCGCCATTTTCGATCATATTTAAAATTTCACTTGCATAAACGCTTGATTTTTTAGTTTTTGAGCGTTTAAATTTAGCCTCTACATTTGCCAAAAACGCCTTTTTCACATCGGTAAAATCGCCTTTATTAAAGCCAAATTTCTCGATACCATTTAAAACGCTTAACATATCTTTAATGCTAGCGTTAAAATCATCTCCGATCACATTTGCCTCAAAGCTATAAATTTTTTGCTTTGCTTGAAGTGTTTGCGCCATAAAATCAACGCTTAAATTTGATGAATTATTTGCATTTTTTTGCTCATAAAGCATATTTATAAGGCTAGCTATTAGCGCATCTTTTAAATTTCGCTTCACGTCAGCCTCGTCTGAAACTGGCTTAAATTTATCAAAAAAGCTAAGCCTTACAAACTGAGCTGCCGTCTCGTTTGCGTCGTAGTTAAAGACATTTAGCCCATCTTTAAAAGCGATGCTTTTATCTGGATGAACGTATGAGTTGCTATTTTTTGCTGCGCTAAAGTTTTTTTCTATCAGGGCTTTTATCTCGTTTTTATCAAAGTCGCCAACTGCCACAAAGCTCATAAATCTTGGCTGATATAGCCTCTCGTAAAACTCTTGCATGTGCTTAGCATCTACGCTTTTTATCACGTTCATATCGCCTATTGGCACTCTTTTTTGATAGATGCTGCCAGCAAAGATGTCCTTACTTTGAGCAAGATAGAGCCTATATGCTGGCGTGTTTCGCTGGCGCTCCTCCTCCATTATGACACCACGCTCCTTATCAAGCTCGCCTGCATCGATCTTCACGCCATCGATCCAGTTTGAAAAGACCTTGAAAACGTCCTTTAAATTTTTCTCATTTACATTTATACTTAGCGTGTAGCTCGTCTGATCGTAGCTTGTTTGCGCGTTTAGATCAGCGCCAAATTTAACCCCAAGGCTCTCAAGCTGTTTAATGAGCTCATTTTTGCTAAAGTCACGGCTGCCATTAAACGCCATGTGCTCCAAAAAGTGAGCAAGACCTTGCTCGCCGTCTCTCTCATCGGTCGAGCCTGAGTTTACGACTAGGTAAAAGATGGCTGTATTTTGCGGGAGTTTATTCTCTTTTATATAGTATTTAAGCCCGTTTTTTAGCTCTCCACTTAGCATATCTTTGTCATTTTGCAAGGCAAAGAGGCTAAGTGCTAGGCACAAAAGTAGCAGAATTTTTCTCATAATCCGTCCTTTAAATTTCTATGTAAAAGCGGATTTTAGTATAAATTTTAAAATGCAAGATAAAGCTAGCCTGCTAAATTTGCAGGCTAGTTTGGAGGTGTTATTTTAGTTCGTATTTTTTAAGCAGTGCGTCATAGCTGCCGTCTTTTTTCATCTCATCTAAAATTTGATTTATCTTAGCGATAAGCTCACTCTCTTTATTTTTATCAAAAGCGATTGAAAAGCCCTCGCTACCATCAACCTCTTTGAAAAACGCCTCTATTTCAGGGTTTTTCTTGATAAAGCCATAGCCGATCGAGCTATCAAGGATGACTGCGTCAAATTTGCCAACTTTTAGTCCCATTATAAGTGGCACAGTATCTTCTGAAGGCACTACTTTTGCGCCATTTATCGCATTTGCAGCTAGCTCTTGGATGGTGCCTTGTTGCACGCCTACTTTTTTGCCAGCTAGCTCCTCTTTAGCTTTTAAAGCGTCGTTACCTTTTTTCTTTAGATAGATGTTTTCAGTTAGATAGTATGGCTTTGTAAAGTCAATCGACTTTAGTCTATCAGGAGTCGCGCTCATCGCACTTATGATGCCATTTATCTTGCCAGCTTTAAGCGCTGGGATAAGGCCATCAAAGCTCATATTTATGATCTTGTATGAAAAGCCAGCACGCTTTGAAATTTCATCTATCAAGTCGATGTCAAAGCCTGTTATTTTGTTGTTTTCATCGATGTATTCAAATGGCGGGTAGTTTGCCGCAGTACCAAATTTTAGCTCGTTTGCACAAAGAGCAACAAAAGCTGTTAGTAAAAGAGCAAAGATCTTTTTCATGTCTATCCTTTAAAGTGATTTAAAGCCCTAATTATCGGCATTTATCTATTAAAATTTGTTTAAATTTAGCGCAATGATAGAAATTTACATAAGCTTGTAAAGTGTATAAACAAATACACTAGAAAGATTTCGATCAAATTTTAAAATTTATGAGCGAGCGTATCTAAAATTTATCAGAGATTTTGAAACGCATGCAGTGCGTTAGCACTATTGCATGCACCTTGAACGTGCGAGGGGATTGGGGTATCTAAATGGAGATAAGGGGACGGCTTCGTAATTTAAGTCCCCTTGTCTCCCTTTGGATAAAAAAGCTAGAATTTCTTCTTCCTAACCTCTTCAACTATAGCTTTAGCCATCTCATCTACTTCTGATGTTACTTCATTTGCTTGGTTTGCAATTACAACATTTTCTTTTGTTAGATTATCTATTTGAGCAACTGATTGATTGATCATATTGATACCTTCACTTTGCTCTTTTATTGATTCACTCATCTCATTTATTGATTGAGCTAGGACATTTGTATTTGCTTCTATCTCACCAAGTGATTTTTGAGTTCTTTCTGCTAGTTTTCTAACTTCATCAGCAACAACTGCAAAGCCTCTGCCATGTTCTCCTGCACGTGCTGCTTCTATTGCAGCATTAAGAGCAAGTAAATTTGTTTGATCTGCTATATCTCTAATGATAGTTATGATGTTTTTGATCTCATCACTTTGTCTTATAACATCAGCTGTCTTTTGAGAGATGGCATTCATTGAGCTAGACATTTGCTCAACTGCAGCTGCGCTTTCTTGTAAGCTATTTGCTTGAGTGTTTGCTGAGCTTGCTACTTTAGATACTGAGCTAGCTAGAAGTTTAGCTTTTTCTTCTAGTACTTGAGCTTGGTTTAGATTGTCATTTAGCATTTTAGATATTTCTATGCCAAGAGAGTTTATACCACTTGCTATCTTACCATCATCATCAAGTCTTTTTGTAAAGTCTTGGTTTTTATAAGTGTTTAGTAGATCAAGTACATCTTTACCGTTACTTGAGATTGCATTTTTAAGAGCAAGTTGTAGATCTTTAAATGTGCTTTTTAGTTGATTTAGAGCTGGGTTATTAGTATCTGCTTCTAAGCTTGCTTCATAGTTGCCATCTTTTATCTCATTTACAAAGGTGTTGGCTTTTTGGATGAAGATACTTTGATCTTTCATACCATCTTCAATGGCCTTTGTGTTTTTGTTTATTAGCTCTGCCATTTGACCAAATTCATCTTTAGATGTTATCTCTATAGGCTGTGCTTTGTTTGTCTTGTGATTTAGTAGATCAAAGAAAGATAGTAGGCCTGTTTTTAGTTTGAGGATGATTTTTAAAAGATATGATGATAGATAAAGTGAGAGCAATAGTCCTAAAATAAGCACCACTACAAGCACTCCGACAGATGCATAAGCAAGTGAGTTTAGATCCTCTAAAAGCTCATCTTTGTCAAGCTCGCCGATAAGATACCACCCCATACTTTTGATATATTTTGAGCCGATCAATAAATTTCTGCCATCTTTTTCTAGTGAAACATAGCCACCATTTTCATTGAGAAGTTTTTTGAGATTTTCCTCGCCGACTATATCTTTTAGATTGCCGCTTACATCTTTGCCGATTTTGATGTCGCCTTTTTCATCAACTAGTAGAAATTTACCGCCGCGACCTATCTTTTGTGACTGGACAAAATTTACTATCTCGCTTAAATTTACGCCAGTCGCTGCGATACCATAAAATTTATCATCTTTTTGAACCTTATAGTTTATATACATCATTATCTTGCCGCTGCCGTCTTCAGCCTTGTTGATGTCGATTAGGCTTGGGCTGCTGCCATCTTTTAAGGCGTAGTACCACTTGTCGTTTTCTGGATTAATGACCTTTAAAATTTTATCTTCGACATAGTAGTTTAGGGTTCTATCTGAGCCAAACATTATTGTATCTAGCTTTAAATTTTTAGCAAGAGTTTGAAAATAGTCAAACAAGACCTTTCTACCGTGCTCGTCCTCGCCATTTTTGACCCAGTCTATTAAGAAGCTATTTTGAGTTATTTGATAAGAAGCGTCGATTATCTTATCGATGTAAGATTCTATTTTATAACCAACTTCATTGACAGCAAGTGGGAATTCTTTACTTTCGACCCTGTCGGTATATAAATTTTTAGCCATGTTATAGGTCACAAGACCAACCACACTAACACAAACCAAAAGCATGACACTTAGCACAAGTGCCGTTCTCATCCTGAGTGACTTCATTGCATTCTCCTTAAAGTAAATTGACAATTTTATTACAATATATTTAAATAATATTTAATTTTATAAATTAGAAATTTGTGAGATTTTTTGCAAGAAGCATTTTGCCTCTTGCAAATTTATATTAGAATTTATTTTTTAAGGTCGTATTTAGCGAGTATTTTGTCAAATTCGCCAGATTTTTGTAGCTCTTCGATCGCAGCATCTATCTTTTTGATAAGATCAGTATATTTGCCCTTATCAAACGCCATCGCAAAGCCCTCTGTGCCGTCAGGAAGTCTCAAAAACTCCTCTAAGTCTGGATTTTGTTTTAAAAACTCAACACCTATCGGGCTATCAGTAAGCACAACATCGATCTTACCGGCATTTAGTGACATTATAGCTGCTGCTACGTTTTCAGCTGGGATTGACTGAGTTGTGATCTTTTTAGCTGCCTCTTCTTGAAGTGTGCCAACTTGAGCTGAAATTTTCTTATCCTTAAGGTTGTCTTTATTTACATCTGAGCCTTTTTTGCGGATAAATAAATTCTCTGAAAAATAATATGGCTTAGTAAAATCAACCGACTTTCTTCTCTCGTCAGTTGCGCTCATACCGCTTATCGCGATATCGATCTTGCCTGTTTTTAAAGCTGGTATCAGCCCATCAAAACTCATATTTGCAACGTCAAATTTGATCCCAGTTTTTTTAGTGATCTCATTTAGAAGATCTATCTCAAAGCCAACGATCTGGTTTTTCTCATCAAGATATTCAAACGGAGGATAATCAGCGCTTGATCCGACCTTATAAACTACCTCTTTGCTAGCTTCTGGCGCGTTTGTAGCGCTTTTTTTACCACTATCATCACCACAACCTATAAAAAACAGAACCAACCCTAACGCTAGAACTTTTAATAAATTTTTCATTTTTCTCCTTTATTAGTGGTTTAAAATTTTGCCTAAAAACTCTTGTAGACGCTCATGCTGCGGATTTGTAAAGACGTTTTTTGGCGTGTCATCAACGGCTATCTTGCCTTTGTCCATAAAGAAAATTCTATTTGCCACGTTTCTCGCAAAGCCCATCTCGTGAGTCACCACAAGCATAGTTATGCCCTTTGCTGCGACATCTTTCATGATATCAAGCACCTCGCCGATCATCTCAGGGTCCAGTGCGCTTGTTGGCTCGTCAAATAGTATCACCTCCGGCTCCATAGCTAGGCTTCTTGCGATTGCTATACGCTGTTTTTGACCGCCTGAGAGCTTATGCGGATAGGCAAATTTCTTATCGCTTAGCCCAACGCTCTTTAGCAGCTCCTCGGCCCTCCTCTCGGCACTCTCTTTGTCTAAAATTCCAGCTTTTATTGGAGCTAGAGTCAAATTTTGCAAGACGTTTTTGTTTGCAAAAAGGTTAAAGTGCTGAAACACCATGCTCACTTTTTGGCGAATTTTATTTATATCTGACTTTTTATCCAAGATATCTTCGCCGTTTATCTTGATATGCCCACTATCTGGCTCTTCAAGGCGGTTTATGCAGCGTAAAAATGTACTTTTGCCGCCACCACTTGGGCCAATTATCGCTATAACCTCACCTTTTTTGATATTTACGCTGATGTCGTTTAAAACGAGTAGATCGCCATAGCTTTTATTTAAATTTTTAATCTCAATCATGGCGATTTAGTCTCCTCTCAAGTAGTTTCACCAAAAGGGTGAAAAATTTAACGCTCACGTAATATACAATGCCCGTAAAAATGACTGGCTCTGGGCTGTAAAAGACCGCCTGAAGGCTCTTACTTTGCATCGTGATATCAACGACGCTTATGTAGCCAACTACTGAGGTCTCTTTAAAAAGCGATATAAACTCGTTTGCAAGTGCTGGCAAGATATTTTTAGTAGCTTGCGGGAAGACTATCTCACGCATCGAAACGTAGTAGTTTAGCCCCATCGCCCTAGCTGCCTCCATCTGACCTTTATCGACGCTATTTATGCCACTTCTTACGATCTCAGCGACGTATGCTGAGCTATTTAGTCCAAGTGCGATCACAGCGACGTAGAAGTTGTCACTCCAAGTGGCAAAAATGACCACTGAAAATATAAGAAGTTGAAGTATTACAGGCGTTCCACGCAAGATGTCGATGTATTCGTCTATTATAAAATTTATAACTTTGATGTTTAGAAATTTAATAAACGCTAAGATAAATCCAAGCGTAATACCTATGGCGACACCACCGATAGTAAGCCCCAGCGTCACTCCGTAGCTCTTTATATAGGCTAGCTGCTGAGCATCGCTAAGCTCCCTTGGGTAGAAAAAATATGCGCCCAATGAGACGATTGTTATAAAAAACAGAAATTTAGCTAAATTTTGAGCCTTCAACTTCGTCCTTTTCTTTAAAATGTAGCCTTAAATGATACGAAAAAAAATATATCATTTTGCTTAAAAATTTTTAAGGAACAAGCCCGCTCATTGAAATTTAAATATTTTTGTAATAACATAACCGTTTTATTTTATTTGAAAGGAATTTTATGAGCTTTGGGTCTTACATAGCCATCGCCATCTATTTTGGCTTTTTGCTCTTTATCGGAAGATATTTCTACGATAAAAATGCAAGTATGAACGAGTATCTGCTGGATAACCGTCAAATGGGTCCAGTCGTCACCGCACTTAGTGCTGGCGCCTCTGATATGAGTGGTTGGATGTTACTTGGCGTGCCCGGGGCCTTATACGCAACTGGCGTAGCAAATGTCTGGATGATAGCTGGTCTTATCGTGGGAGCGTACTGCAACTACTTATTTCTAGCAAAGAGGCTTAGGGTCTATACTGAGATCGCGAGCGATAGCATCACCATACCAGACTTTTTGGAAAACCGCTTTAAAGATAGGACGAAAATTTTAAGGATCGTATCTGGCCTTATCATTTTGATATTTTTTACACTTTACGTAAGTAGCGGTATCATCGCTGGTGGTAAGACTTTTGAGAGTTTTTTTGGCATAGGCTTTAAGTATGGTGCGATATTTACACTTTGTATTGTGGTCTTTTATACGTTTTTTGGTGGATTTAAGGCTGTTAGCATAACTGACGCATTTCAGGGGCTTTTGATGTTTTGCGTCCTAGTTTCGATCCCAGTCGTGGCATATCTAAATTTAGACTTGCCAAGCGATACAAATTTGATAAAAGAGATAAGCAGGCTTGATGCAAATCACCTAAATCCATTTAGAAACCAGACTTTCTGGGGCATTTTGGGCCTTCTAGCTTGGGGCTTTGGCTACTTTGGACAGCCACATATCATAGTTAGATTTATGGCGATACGCGACTCAAAAGAGCTTGCAAAGGCAAGAAGGATCGGCATCGGCTGGATGACGATCGGCCTACTTGG
Source organism: Campylobacter concisus (assembly GCF_002913765.1). Classification (GTDB taxonomy): domain Bacteria; phylum Campylobacterota; class Campylobacteria; order Campylobacterales; family Campylobacteraceae; genus Campylobacter_A; species Campylobacter_A concisus_BB. The sequence continues at coordinate 199,199 of NZ_PPCH01000007.1, forward strand.
TGCAATTATGAGCGGACTTATCGGCTTTGTTTATTTTAGCCAAAGAGGCGGGCTAAGCGATCCTGAGACCGTGTTTTTAAAGCTCGGTGAGCTACTTTTCCCACCATTTTTTATAGGTATCATCATCTCAGCCGTGCTTTCAGCGATCATGAGTACCATCTCAAGCCAGCTCTTAGTCACTTCAAGCTCGGTCACAAAGGACTTCATCTTTGCCTTTTATAAAAAAGAGGTGAGCCAAAGCACGCAAACAGCGATCAGCCGCTATGCAGTCGTGGTTGTAGCGCTAATTGCCACAGTGCTTGCCTTTATCTCGACAGATAACGTTCTAAACGTCGTTGGCAACGCTTGGGCTGGATTTGGCGCGAGCTTTGGACCAGTGCTACTTTTTAGCCTTTACTGGAAACGCATGAGCGCACTTGGAGCGCTTGCTGGCATGATAGCTGGGGGTGCGACCGTGATATTTTGGATAACATCAGGACTAAATGCCTATGTTTATGAAATTTTACCAGGCATTTTAACCTCAAGCCTAGCCATCATCATGGTCAGTATCTGGGGCGACGCGATAAATAAAATGACTAGCGAGCCACACGAGCAAGTGATAAAAGATGAATTTGAAAAGATGAAAACAAGACTTTAAATTTAAACAAGGTGGCTAGCTTTAGCCACCATCAAATTTACTCTAATTTTAAATTTCAAATTTCTTAAAACTAACCCTTGGATTTATAGTTAGTTTATCATGCGAGATAAACTCTTTTTTTAAGTATTTCTCACGTCCAGCTCTTGCTATCATCAGCGCATTATCAGAGCAAAACGCAAGTGGGGCTAGCAAAAGCTCGCACCCATTTTTTTGACAAAGAATTTCAAGCCTTTTTCGTAAATTTAAATTTGCGCTCGCTCCGCCAACCACGCCAAAACGCTTGAAATTTCTTAGCTTGAAAACCTTTTCAAGCTTATTTAAAATGTGCTCGCAGGCTGTATTTTCAAAGGCGTAGCAAATATCTGAGATATCTTTTTGTGTGATAGTTTCAAGCTTTGAAATTTCAACTCTGACTTGGTTTTTAAGACCTGAAAAGCTGTATTCAAGGCGTTTGTCGTGAAGAAGTGGGACGGTAAATTTAAACCTCTCTTTATCCTCACATAAAAGTGCATTTTGCTGCACCACAGCGCCTCCTGGATAGCCAAGATCAAGCATCTTTGCCACCTTGTCAAAGCTCTCGCCAAAGCTATCATCGCCAGTGCTTGCAAGCTCTGTGATTTCGCCATTTTTGTCAATCTCAAGAATCATCGTATGTCCGCCACTTACTAGCAAAACGCCAAGCGGAAAGGTGGCTTCACAGTCTAAAAATAGCGAGTAGATGTGGCCGACAAGGTGATTTACGGCGATTAGCGGTATATTTAAAGCGACGCTTAGCGCTTTTGCCATGCTGACGCCACCTATCAGGCTCACACTTAGCCCTGGCTCGTTTGTCACAGCGATGGCGTTTATATCTTTTAAATTTGGCAAGATATCATTTAAAAGTGCTGGCAGCGCCTTTGTGTGAAGCCTCGCTGCAAGCTCTGGGACCACACCACCAAAGATAGCGTGTTCCTCTTCTTGCGAGATCTTTTTATAATAAATTTGCTCCAGCGTCTCTTCATCTATGAGCGCAACAGAGCTGTCATCGCAGCTACTTTCGATGCCAAGTATCATCTAAACTCCGCTAGTATCATGCCAGCAAATTTCTCTTTACCATTTTCGCTTTTGTAAAACTCAACTCGGTAAATTTTGCCATCTTTATCTATGCTATAGCTTTTATTTAGGCTGTTTTTATCGATGTCCTGCTCGCTCTCATCAATGCTTTTAGTGCCGTATCCTATGACATTTACGCGCACATTTTTGAGAGCTTTTACCTTAAAGCTCTTTTTCACGCTAAATTTGTCGCCACTTTTTAGCACCTGCTCGTTGCCGTCGATCGTAAGAGAAATTTTATCAAGTGGCTTTGCAAACTCAAAGTATTGCGGTTTTAGCCTTGTGACAGAGCGGTTGCCATACTGCACTTTGTAAGTGTCATTCTCTTTTATGACAGCGATTAGCGGATTTGGCGAGTGGTAGCTTAGCTCGCCCCTTTTAAATGGCACGAAGCTTATCACTGGCTTTAAATTTTTAAGGCTAAGAGCGTAGCTGTCAAATAGCTCAAGCCTGATCTCTTTTTCGATCGCTTTTTTCACGCTTTTGACATCGAGCTCAAACGGTCTAGTAAAGCTAATGCCAGCCTTTTTCATATACTCCTCGATCGCTATAAGGTGATAATATGTCCTTTGCTCGGCGTTTAAATTTTTGCTAGCTTCGTTTGCAAAGGCGGACTTGTTTTGCGTGATAGCGTAGTAGGTGAGGCTTTTTAGCATCTCTTTGTCGCCCATAGCTGTGTGCGTATTTTTGACATGATACTGATGTTTTGGGTCTATGAGGTGCTTATTTAGCACGTCTTTTACGCTTGATGCGATGCTTTCAAGCTCTGGATACTTTGAGCCCGGCAGTGTGCTTTGATCGATTATGCAAGTGTTACCCCATTTGTCTGGATTTTCATCCTTGCTTATAAATTTATCTCTATAATATCCGCTACCATCGTGTAAATTTAAGATGAGCGTGACGTTTTTATCGGTGATGACGTCTTTTATCTTCATGACTGAGTTGTAGTCTGGATCGTCTTTATCGACGTGGGCGAATTTTCTATTCATATCGCCCTTTGTGCCGCGACTTCGCTCGATGATACTTGGGAAATTTAAATTTGGCACGACCCAAAGCGAGCCTTTTGTGATGTTATAGTCAGTCGCCACGATAGAAGCCGCCAAAAAGCCGCCTGGCTCATCGCCTTGTATGCCTCCAATTAAGAGCATAGTATTACTACTTGGCTCACCTTTTTTGATAAGTGCATAGTCCAGTGCGCTTGCATTTGCAAGGCTTGCAGCTACAAAAGCCGCTAGAAGAAGTCTAAATTTACGCATTAATATCCTTCGTAATGCTTTGTTTTTGGCAAAAGCAAATTTAAAACTATACCAGTAACCGCGCCAAGTCCGATACCTGAAAATTTAACCGCACCAAGGTCAAGCACCATGCCGCCGATGGCAAAGATGAAGATGAGGGCTACGATTATCATATTTCTAGGATCGGCAAGATCTACTCTGTTTTTTATAAGTGTCTCCATGCCAACGCTTGCGATGATGCCAAAAAGTAGCAGCATGATGCCGCCGATGACTGGTGCTGGGATGGTCGAGAGCACCGCGCCAAGCTTGCCAACAAAGGCTAGCACGATAGCAGTGATCGCTGCAAAGGTCATGATCGCTGGATTATACGCTTTTGTAAGGCTAACTGCGCCTGTGACCTCTGAGTAGGTGGTGTTTGGCGGACCACCAAAGGCAGCAGCTAGCGAGGTGGCTAGACCGTCGCCTAAAAGGGTGTTTTTTAGCCCTGGATTTTTCAAAAAATCCTCTTTTGTGACGTTTGAGATAGCGAGCATATCGCCGATGTGCTCGATCGCTGGGGCGATGGCGATAGGTATCATATAGATGATCGCTTCGATTTCAAATTTTGGTGCGCTAAAGCTTGGCACTCTAAACCAAGGGGCGTTTGCAATGGCGCTAAAATCAACCATGCCAAAGCAGTAAGCCACTATATAGCCAGCGATGATGCCAAGCAGGATCGGTATGAGCCTAAACATCCCGCGTCCTAGCATCATGACAACGATAGTAGCTATAAGCGAGGTGGCTGCAACTATCATCGCTACGTTTTGGGTGTAGGTCTGGGCAGCTGAAGTAGCCATTTTGACGGCATTAGGAGCTAGTATCAGACCTATGGTCATGATGACAGGGCCAACGACAACTGGAGGCAAAATTTTATGCAAAATTTTCTCGCCGCCAAAGCGAACCACAAGACTTAGCGCGACATAGAAAAATCCAGCAAATATAACTCCGCCCATAGTCACTGGTATGCCCCATTTTTCGATGCCGTACTGAAGCGGAGCGATGAAGGCAAACGAGCTTGCTAGAAAGATCGGCGGGACGTTTTTTCTAGTTATTAGCTGAAAAAGCAGCGTACCAAGGCCAGCGGTAAAGAGCGCTACGTTTGCATCAAGCCCCGTAAGGATAGGCACGAGCACCAGCGCACCAAAGGCGACAAATAAAAACTGCACACCGATCAAGCTTTGTCTAAGATTAAATTTATACCCTTCATACCTTTGCATTTAGCATCCTTTTTGCGTATTCTCGAACCTCTTTATCAACTTCATAAATTTCATCTACACTTGAAATTTTTATATCTTTAAATTTATTAGTCAAGCCCAAAATAAGCCTTGAGATATCTAAAAATGAGCACTTTTTCTCTAAAAAACTAAATACTCCAACCTCGTTTGCAGCGTTTATGACGACACCTAGATCAGGACTAGCTAAGACTTCATCTTTTAGTGAAAAGACCGGATACTTTTTAAGGCTGATCTTGTGAAATTTGATATTTTTTAGATCAAGCAAATTTGCGTGTGAGACGATATTTTGCTCAACTTTTTCAAAGATAGCATGCGAAATGGCCAGTTTCATATCTGTGCGTGAGAGATGCATCGTGCTTGAGCCATCGATAAACTCAACTACGGCGTGGATGGCTGAGGTTGGCTCTATCACGGCCTCGATATCTTTTATGCCATAAAGCCAGTAGGCCTCCATCACCTCAAAAAGCTTGTTTGTCATCGTAGCGCTATCAATCGTTATCTTTGCGCCCATATCCCAGTTTGGGTGTTTAAGTGCGTCGCTAGGCGTGGCGTCTTTTAGAAATTTGATCGGTTTTTTATAAAATGCCCCGCCACTTGCTGTGATGATGAGCTTGCTTGGGGTAGTTTTATTTTCTAGTAGAAATTTAAGCCCAAAATGCTCGCTATCAATGGGCAAAATTTCTCTTGTTTTTAAAAATTTGCCGCCAACTACAAGGCTCTCTTTGTTTGCAAGAGCAAGTTTTTTGCCAAGCGCTTGTGTCTTTAGACTAGGAGCAAGTCCAGCAAAGCCAACAAGGGCGTTTATCACCTTTTTTGAGCTTGAAATTTCAAGCATTTCTAGCAGTCCAGCCTCGCCAAAAAAGATGTTTTTAGCTTCAATGTTTTTTATATTTTTAGCTAGCTTTTCGTCGCCCACACAGACAAATTTTGGCTTAAATTTTAAAATTTGCTCGTTTAGCAAAGCTACGTTTTTAGCGCAGCTTAGCGCCTCAACCTCTACATTAAATTTCTCGCAGAGCGCTAGAGTATTTTTGCCGATAGAGCCAGTTGAGCCAAGTATTACCACGATAGCGACCAAAGTAGCGCAACAACGCCAAATAAATAGCCATCTATCCTATCAAGCATGCCACCGTGACCTGGGAAAAGCGTGCCGCTGTCTTTGACACCGCAAAGTCTCTTTAGATAGCTCTCAAAGAGATCTCCCCAGACCGCAAAGACGCAGACTAAAAAGCTTGAAAATAGAATTTGAAAAAATCCATCTGTTACGAAATTTCCAACTACGCAGCCAATTATGGTGCCTACTACCACGCCGCCAACTGCACCTTCGATGGTCTTGTTTGGTGAGCTTGGGCTAAATGGATGCTTGCCAAACATCTTACCAACGAAAAATGCGCCACTATCGCTTGCAACGACGCTTAAGATAAGCCACGCAAGATAGCCCATGCCATACTCTGAGTAAAGCATCCACATCATAAAGATAGGAGTTGTCGGATAGACAAAAGGGGCAACTAGCTTTAAATTTTCGCTTTTTATGTGCGCAAGGATAGATGCTACCAGCATGATAGCTAGGATCGCGATGAAGATCGGATTTGTAAAATATGTAAGCACGTAAAATGCGAGTGCTGCATAAACTAGCTGTTTGTGATCGATGCCGTAAAGCTTGAGCGACTCATTAAAGGCAAAGTAAAGCACAGCGCCAAGCAAAATAAAATTTAAAATATAATTATCTATAAAAAAAACTACCAAAATAGCAACAAACATCAAAACGCCAGTGATAATGCGTGAAGACATACACTCTCCTTAAAATCGTTATTTTGCCGTAATTATAACACTTAAAATTTAGACGGCGTTTATAAGAGTGAAATTTGGTTTAAAATGTGTTTTGAGTTGGTAAATTTTAGGTTTATTTGGGTGGCTACGCAAAAAATTTATGCGATGAAAACAAAAAGATTGCTTATTCTTGTATCTAAAAATTATTTTCGTCAAAAAAGTCGGTGTCAATCTTACAAATTTCATATATCTGGCCTGTTTGAACGCCTACTTTATACTTTATCATTAGCTCGGCTAGTCTGTCGCCATCTATCAAGACTACGCTAAAGTTTTGACTATCTTTGGCAAACGTTTGGGCCTCTTTTGTAAATTTTGCCGCCTTAAAAAGACGCCTTTTTTGGTATTTTTATTTGAGATAGCGCCGTTGAACTGCTGTATCTCTTGCCTGCCTATGTTGCTGCCATCTTTATATCTTTTTGCTTGGATGTAAATTTTAGAAAGTCCTAGCTCATCCATGACGCCGTCTAATCGACATCTAGTTCCATGGTTTATTTTTTCTAAAATGCTAGATAAATTTTAATCAATTTTTGTAATCTTAAAAGCTATAATCACCGCATGAAATATATAAGCCTAACAGAGTTTTTCTCTGATAATATCAATTTGTTTATGAACGTGATCGCTTCATTGTTTGCGCTATTTTTTTGCTTTAGTGTCGGTTTTGGTCTTTTATTTTTTATTACCTTGCCACTTGGTTATATAATAGGCATAGTCTTGTCGTTTCCGATTTTAATATTTATATTTTTAGTATTTGCAGCACTAGATATTTGTATCTGTATCTTGGCGTCAGTTTGCAGAGTTTTTAAATAAATTTGGGGCTTTTTACAGCCCCTTTGCTACTTTATAGCAGCCATTTTTCTACGCATATAAGCTATGCGGCTTTGAAGTGGTAGGTGTTTTGGGCAGTTGTCTTCGCAGCCAAGCAAAGTCATACAACCAAATACGCCATCATCATCGCCGATTAGCTCGTAAAAGTCCTCGTCAGTTCTCTTATCAAGTGCGTCTATCTTAAATCTAGCAACCCTGTTTAGACCAACAGCGCCGATGAAATCAGGTCTCATGATAGCTGTTCCGCAAGATGCGACGCAAATTCCGCACTCTATACAGCGATCAAGCTCGAAAACTTCTTGAGCAACTTCTGGCTCAACTTTCTCTTCAAGCTTAGAGATATCTGTCTCATGATCTGTGTGTATCCAGCTCTCGACACGCTTACTCATAGCGTTCATCCAGTTGCCAGTATCTACGCTTAGATCTTTTAGTAGTTTAAAGACTGGCAAAGGCATAAGCTCGATGACACCGCTTTCAAAATCTTTTGTTAGAGTTCTGCAAGCTAGGCTTGGTTTGCCATTTACTAGCATGCCACAACTTCCGCAAATTCCAGCACGACAAACAAAGTCAAAGCTAAGATCTGGATCAAATTTCTCACGAATTTGATTTAACGCGATAAATAGCGTCATACCATCGGTCTCTTCAAGCTCATAAGTCGCAAAATGAGGCTTTGAAACTTTGCTTAAAGGATTGTATTTAAAAGCTTTTATGGTTATTTTTCTACTCATTTCCTATACCTGCTCTTTCATTTGGTGCTTTATATTTTGGTTGAAGGTCATAGTGCATCAAAGCCTCTTGAATTTCTTGTCTGCTCTTGCCTTCTGCTTGCATTTTCTCGCGAATTTCATCGACCTCTTTTTGGCGGATAGCGCTGTTTGGATGCTCGATGATATTTCCTTTTGCACCATAACCTCTAAATGCTGGCGGCATCTCCATCTTCATGATATCAAGTGGCTCATAAGTGATAGTTGGCATAGTGTCGCCTTCTTTCCAGCTTGTAAGCGTTCTGTTTAGCCAGTTAAGGTCATCTCTTTTTGGATAGTCTTCACGGCAGTGAGCACCACGGCTCTCTGTTCTATCAAGCGCACCTTTTGCGATACAAAGTGCTAGTTTTAGCATCTTTGGCACGCGGTAAGCCTCTTCAAGCTCTGGGTTGCCAAATAGTGCTTTGTTGCTTACCTTTACATCAAGTGACTCTTTGTAGAGTGCTTCAAGCTCTTTAACAGCAAGTTCTAGGCCTTTGCCTGTTCTAAATATCGCAACGTGTTCCCACATTACCTCTTTCATCTTGTTTTTGATATCAAAGACGTTAAATTTACCCTCTTTTGTGACGAGGCTATTTAGATAATCTTCTTGTTTTTTAACAAATTTCTCGATATCAGCTGTGTTTATCTCGATCTCGTGGCTAGCGCAATAATCTGCAAAATAATCACCAACGATCATACCTGCAACGACTGTCTCAGAAACTGAGTTACCACCAAGGCGGTTAAAGCCGTGCATATCCCAGCAAGCAGCCTCGCCAGCGCTAAATAGACCAGCTAAAGTTGGGCTCTCGCCAGTTGGTTTTGTCTTGATGCCGCCCATTGAGTAGTGCTGCATAGGCAGGATCGGCGCCCAACCTTTGCCACGCTGATGTCCTGTCTCGTCAGTATATACTTCAGTGTCAGCAGGATCGATACCATTAAAAATTTCGCAAATTTCTTGAACGTCACGTAAATTTTTCTCGATGTGCTCGCGTCCAAGGATAGAGATATCAAGCCAAACGTGATAGCCATAAGGGCTAGGCACACCTTTGCCTGCACGGATGTGCTCCATGATACGGCGGCTAACGACGTCGCGGCTAGCTAGCTCTTTTTTCTCTGGCTCATAATCAGGCATAAAGCGGTATCCATCAACGTCACGTAAAATTCCACCATCACCGCGGCAACCTTCTGTTAAAAGAATGCCAGATGGGACGATCGGAGTTGGGTGAAACTGAACAGCTTCCATGTTGCCAAGCTGAGCTACGCCAGTCTCAAGTGCGATCGCAGCGCCGATACCTTCGCAAACAACAGCGTTTGTAGTGTGTTTATAAACTCTACCATAACCGCCAGTTGCTATCAGTGTGCCTTTTGAAACATAAGCTGTGATCTCGCCATTTACTAGGTCACGAACGATCGCGCCGTAACAGCGGTTATTTTGGTGTATCAAAGCGATCGCCTCTTTGCGGTCGTGAATTTCTACATTGTGCTTAAGCGCTTCGTTTGCAACAGCAAAAAGCATGGTGTGACCAGTTGCGTCAGCTGTGTAGCAAGTTCTCCACTTTTTTGTACCACCGAAGTCACGTGAGTGGATAAGGCCATGAACCTCTTCTTTTTCAACGATAGTTGTCTTTTGAGCGTTGATGATAGCGCTTCTTTCGCCTTTTGTGATCCTAGTCCAAGGCACACCCCAAGCTGCAAGCTCTCTAATAGCTTTTGGTGCAGTTTGACAAAACATACGTGCAACTTGTTGATCACAACCCCAGTCGCTACCTTTTACTGTGTCAGCAAAGTGTACATCTTCGTTATCGCCTTCACTCATTTTAGAGTTACCAAGGCTTGCTTGCATGCCGCCTTGTGCAGCAGCAGAGTGAGAGCGTTTTACAGGGATGAGGCTCAAAACTACGGTGCTTAAGCCCTTTTCTCCAGCAGCCACAGCAGCTCTAAGACCAGCTAGACCGCCACCAATTACCAATGCGTCATAATATTTTACATTCATCTTCTAGCTCCTTTTTAATGGCTGATCCACACGAAGTCAGCGATCAAAGCGATCACAGCAAGTATGCCATAAATGACAAATACAACTGTCTTTGCCTTATTTCTTTTGGCAAACATTTCGTGTTTATTTACGCCATCAATGCTTACCCATTTGACATATAAACGGTACATACCAACGCTAGCGTGAACGACCATAAAAACAAGTAGTGCGAAGTAGAAAATTTCTAGTTTATGAAAAGCAGCAGCTGATTTGTCAGCAGTGATGTGTCCACCAAAGATGATGTCGATGAGGTGGGCGCTTGCTGCAAAAAATAGAGCAAAGCCTGTTAAAAACTGGAACCACCAAAGTGTGGTATCAAGGTGCTTCATGCGGTCTTTGTGGCCTCTAAACATTAAGTATTGTCTATAATTTGCAGGAAATTTTCTCATTGCCAAGAAAGCGTGAGTTACAAAAACTACAAAGATAACAGCAGCTATAACATTTGTGATCCACCAAGTAGCCTCGCCAAATAAAAATTTAGCCTCTGCAAATCCTACGACAGCGTTAAATGCGTCTTTGCCAAGTAGTATAGTAGAAGTAAAAACCATATGGCACAATATGAAACAGGCTAGAATAAATCCTGTAATACTTTGCCATCTATCCCAAGCGGCTGGAGTGCGGCTTTTTTTGCCGTCCGACCGTTTCCCCAAAAAACCTTCTATAAGCCCGGTCATGAGCCCTCCTAAGAAATTTGAAATAAGTTATCATTTCTTAATACTAATTTAAACATTAGCATTAATTGATAAAGCTAATGTTATCAGAACTTTACTTTAATAAATTTTAAATATTGACATTAAATTTTCGTAAATCTCTTATAGAGTTTAATATAGACAAAAATTCCGAACCCGCACATAATAAGTGATAAAATTTGCCCCATTGATAGACCAAAAATAATAAATCCAAGTCCAGAATCAGGCTCTCTGTAAAATTCACAAATAAATCTTGCAAATGTGTATAAAATGGCGTAAAGTGCTATGAGCTCGCCATTAAATTTCTTATATTTTCTATATAAAAATAAAATGACAAAAATAACTAAACCTTCTAAGAATGCTTCATAAAGCTGGCTTGGATGTCTTGGCTGACCAAAGACATTTATCGCCCAAGGCACGTCTGTGACTCGCCCAAAAAGCTCTTGATTTAAGAAATTTCCTATCCTGCCAAAGGTGTAGCCAAAAGGTATGCAAATGGCGCAAAGATCAAGCAACTGCCAAGCGTTTTGCTTATATCTTTTGCAAAATAAAATTGTCGCTAACAAAAAGCCAACCACAGCGCCGTGATAGCTCATACCGCGAATTCCTATAAACTCGCCGTTGTGGATTGGATTAAAAATTTGCCAAGGCTGCGTTAGATAATATCCCGCTTCGCCAGAATAAACTAAAACCCAGCCAAGTCTAGCGCCCAAAATGACGCCTATCTCTACCCAAAAAAAGTAGTTATCTAAAAGTTGATTTGAGATGGGGATATCATCTTTTTTAACGAGATACTTTGCCATGGCAAGCGCCAAAACAAGGGCTAAAATATACATAAGCCCATACCAGTGCACGCTAAAGCCAAAAACACTAAAAGCGACTGGGTTAAAGTGGTTATAAATGTCGTTCCAAATTTCCATAGAATCTCATTTTATTTTTTATGGATTCTATAATAGAAAGGCTTAAAATCATAAATATTTATCTAAAATTTTACCGTATACACCTTGTAAATTTGTTAGTTTTTGTTCTCTTTGCAAAATTTCGTCTTCTAATTTTTCAAATTCGGAGACGATTTGCTTTTGTGTAGAAAGCGGCGGAAGTGGGATTTTTATTAAATTTAAGTCTTTTGAATTTAGGCTTTGACCAAAAGCATTCAATCCATTTTTTTGTAATTTTATAAACTTTGTATCAAATAAGCAAAAGATAAATTTATCCAAAATTTTATCCTTAAACTCTTTCTTGATAACAAAGGCAGCTATTGCTTCATTTGTGTATAAATCAGTTCCTGCAATGGCAGTTTTTCCTATACTTAGTTTAAAGCTAACAAGAGTTGTACCTTCTGGTATAAGTTTAACGTTTGAGTTCTTTACCCCTAAATTTGTAATTTTTTCCTTAGTGTCGGTTATTAAGTTTGAATTCATCTCTGAAATACTTAGCCATAAATTTTCTCCGCCATAATATGCGGAATTACCTCTTTTGGGCGTTCCACCTATTAAAATATCGCAAAATTTAGAAATTAGCTCATACCCCCCCCATTTGTTTCAAAACTTATACCAAACTTAGAGAAAATTTTACTCATTTTAGCTTTTAACTCGTCAATCTCCATTCTAATAGTTTTAAACTCATTATCTACTTTTTCGCATTCAACTACGATTTGTTTTTGAATCTCAATCGGCGGTTTCGGGATTTTTAAATTTTCTAAGTCTATAGGATAAACATGTGGTTGTGCCGCACCCTTAGCTAAGGTAAAAATATATTGTTGTATATTTTTTAGGAAGTAGAAAATATAAAATGTTTCATCGTCTGATTCTGCCCTTATTGTTGTGCAATCCGATGCAAATATCTTCTCTTTCCATAGATTAACATAACCAGCATTTGCGCCCGATGCGCTAACCGTTATCGTATTTTCATCTCTATTAAATTCATTATGCAAATAAGCATAATTTAAACCACCTGCAACGACTTTATAAACACCACTTCTTGTATCCTTTTGTGTGATAGATTTACCTTTACTAATTTGAGAAGGAAAATCTACTAATCTAACAAGTGGATACTTACTCGTTATCTCGACTTTACTTTTCGCTCTTAAATTTATCGCTTTATCAAAGCTTGCACGGCGAAAATCTATGCAATCACGTAAATTTACCAAATTTGCATACGGCTTTAAGTCCTCGTTAATTCGTTTTAATTTTCCGTCGAAGGCTTCGCGAATAATAAAATTTAATTTTTCGGGATTATATAAATCGCTTGGATCGTAAAGTGCGGTCTTAATTGAGCTTATTTTTTTTATATTTTCTATCGTTTCGTCGTCATCGCCGCCTATCACCGCATCCGTTATGTATTTTATCCCTTCGTTACCTTTGGCATCACTCCAATCGTAGCCTAAAAATTTTTTCTGTTCCTCATTATTGCTCGGCGCTTTAGTTATGAGCGTTGTTTGAGAATTTACAAGCTGAAAGATGCTAAATTTTTCTATCTCGATAGCCTTTATGAACTCAAACTTTTTTTTAGAAATTTCAGTCTTCTTTTGTTCATCAGGAATTTTTTTCTTATCTATATTCTTATACTCGCTACTAGATTTAAATGCTGATTCGTATTCGCTAAAAATCTCATTTTCAAAAAGTTCGTTTTGCGTTATAAATTTTTCGTATTTATCTTTGTCATAGCCCATAAATTCGCAGTATTCGCCTAAATTTAGCCTATCGTTATATTGTGCTAAAAAGCTGCCATCGTTTATAACGCTAGCGGCGCGGTTTTTGGCGTGGAGTAAGGCATTCGGCTTGTTTGCTAGGTGGCGTAAAAATAAAATAACCGTATTTGTTCCAGTTTTGCCGAATGTTTTATTTCCGAATTCGCTAACAGCGATAATCTCGAAATTTCCTAACAAAATTTCGCGTGTTTTCTCGTAAATTTTACCAGTTTTATTTATAAGCGAGCTTGGCAAAACGATACCGCAAACACCGTCTTTATCTAAAATTTGGGCAGCCCTCTCCACAAAAAAACACTCGATGGCTCTATTGGTTTCTAGATTTTCAATTAACGCGCTAAGCTCATATTTTTCATAATTATCATCCTCTTTTAGTGTCGTTAAAAAGCCTTTTACCGAATAAGGCGGATTTGCAATTAAAATGTTAAAACCTCCTTTATCGATATCTTTATGGTAGGCTAGCGCGTCTTGATCTATAATGTTTAAATCTTGCCCATACATAAAGCTTGCAACCTTACTTACTTTACCCAAACGACTTTCTTTTTCTACGCCGTAAATATTTTTGTGATGACGCTTTAATTCGTCCGCATCTTTTATATAATGAGCCTTAATAAAGCTTGCGTATTCATTTATAAAATGCCCCGCACCGCAAGCATAGTCAATTACTCTAACGTCTTCATTGTCTTTTAAAATTTGCTCTATTGGTAGGCTTTGAATAATAAATTTAACGATAGGAAGCGGAGTAAAAAACTGACCTTCGCTTTGCTTGATGCCTTGATCCAAAAAGCCCTCAAATAAATCGCCTAAAAATTGATTATGCTCACTATTTGTTAGACGAATATTTTCAAACATTTCGACTACTTCGGTCAAAATTTTGACGTTTTTCTTAAAAAGCTCTTCATTATAAACTTCCACAAAAGCAAAGTCGTTATTTGTGTAAAATTTAAGCTCTCTAAAATATTTTTCTATCGTCTTTTTAGTCTCGTCGGGATCTTTTTTAAGAAATTTAAAAGCATCTTGAATTTGCTTGTCAGAGACGTATGCGATCTCTTTTTGCAAAAATTTCATCATACCTTTTTGATAAAGTTGCTGGAGCCTATCACTAAAAGCATAAATATCGTCATATCTTTTTCCGCGATAGTTAAATTTAAGCTCGTTTGGATTTTCTAACTCATCAATAATCTTACAAAGAAATAAATTTAAGAGTTTGTCAAAAGCATTTTCACGTCCACTAATGTTGTGTTTTCGCATAATTGTTGCAAATTCATTATATTTACCGCCCACGTCACTTAAAGTAATTTCCTGTAAGCTACGTAATGTTTTTTGATTTTGTTTTATATTAAACGGCTTGCTATCAAATACGCCTACGCTAAAGCCATCATACTCATAAGTATCTCGCCAAACTTGAAATTTTTCTATATTATTCGTAGCATTTTCATAGGTTTTATCGGCGTTTTTACTTATATTTTCATCGTCGCTTAAATCTATCGCAAAGTACTCGTTTTTAGGTGTATTGCTATCAAAATCAGCCGTATAAAGAAGCAAAAACTTTGCAGATGTTTCTTGCTGATAATAGCTAAAAAGCTGACCACCGTTTTCTCTCATTTTGGATAGCTCTTTTTTATACTCCATGCCAAAAGTTTTGCATTCTATTATCATATATGTTGAGCCTTGATTATCTTTTACGATAATGTCGGCTTTACCGCTTTTCTGATCTCTGCCGAGTTTCCATTTGCGCTCTATCTCTAAATTTGAAGGTGTATAACCGCTAGTTAAAAGGCGATCTATGCACTCTAAAACGACGAAATTTTCGGGATGATCGAAATTTGAGCTAGTTTTATCGCCGCAAATAAGCTCTTTTGGATAGATAATTTTTTGAGATTTAAAATTTACTAGGATATTGTCGTTTTGATAATTTTTAGTAAAAATTTCACCATTTTCGTCTAACGTAAAATTTAGTTTTTGGAGAACTTCTCTTAAATTTTCCTTTGTTATCATTTTCTCTCTTTTTGCTTTAATTTTTGATATTTTACAATGATTTGGCTTTTAATAAATAAACAGCGCTTTGCTGCCAAGTGGCAAGGCTAAAAATTTAAACTCGCTTGCTTCAAATTCTTTGCAAAATTTAAATAGCTCAGCAAACTCGGCTTCGTTTAAATTTACGCTCCAGATCGCTCCAAGGTCGTTAAATTCTCTTTCAAACTCGCTTAAATTTTTAGTGGCAAAGTAGTGCTCAAAACGGCTCATCAGCGAAAATGGCGTAAAAAATTTAACCTCATCTTTTATCTCAAATTTCATTACGCCACCATCTTTTATCGCTTCATTTATCGCTTCATTTACAGCCCCTGAGTAGGCTCTAACAAGCCCTCCAGTGCCAAGCTTTATCCCGCCAAAGTAGCGAACTATCAAGACCCCAACGTTTATAAGCCCAGCCCCTCTTAGCGCATTTAGGCTTGGCTGGCCGCTAGTGCCCTTTGGCTCGCCGTCATCACTTTGATTTTCAACGATTTGTCCATATTTGTTTAGCTCCCTTGTCGCCCAAACTACGTGAACAGCCTTAAAATGCTCCTCTTTTAGGCTTTCATGCAAGCTTTTAAACGAGCTTATAGGGCATAAAAATGCTAAGAAATTTGACTTTTTTATATCAAGCTGGGCTTTGAAAATCCTATCAATCGTCTGCAAATTTGCTCTTTTTTAAAAATTTTAAAAATCTTATCAATTTGCTAATTAAAGCCTTGTAAATTCAGACAAATTTATATTATTAAGGAAAAAATAGTAGAATTTTGCAATTTTTCATGAAGGACTAAAATGATACAAACTTGCCTATTTCCAGCGGCTGGATATGGAACGAGGTTTTTACCAGCTACAAAATCACTCCCAAAAGAGATGTTGCCGATCCTTACAAAACCGCTCATTCACTACGGCGTTGATGAGGCGCTTGAGGCTGGCATGGACAATATGGCCTTTGTCACAGGACGCGGAAAAAGGGCGCTTGAGGACTATTTTGACATCAGCTACGAGCTAGAAAAAGAGATCGCAGGCAGCTCAAAAGAGTCACTACTTAGCGAAGTTAGAAATTTAATGAGCTCATGCACATTTTCATTTACTAGGCAAAATGCCATGAAAGGGCTTGGACACGCCATTTATACGGGTAAAACTCTAGTTCGAGATGAGGCATTTGGGGTCATTTTGGCAGATGATCTATGTATAAATGAAAATGGCGAGGGCGTGCTTTCGCAAATGGTTAAAATTTATGAGAAATACCGCTGCAGCGTCGTAGCTGTGATGGAGGTGCCAAAAGAGCAGACCAAGTCTTATGGCGTAGTAAGCGGTAGGTTTATAGAAGATGATCTCATAATGGTCGATGATATGGTTGAAAAGCCTGATCCTGCCGAGGCTCCGACAAATTTAGCGATAATTGGCCGCTACATCCTAACGCCAGATATTTTTAACATCTTAGAGCAAACAAAGCCAGGCAAAAACGGCGAAATCCAGATCACAGACGCGCTAAAAACGCAGGCGAAAGATGGCATGGTGCTAGCCTATAAATTTAAGGGCAAGAGATTTGACTGCGGTAGCATCGATGGCTTTGTCGAGGCTACAAATTTCTTTTACGAGCGCAGTAAATGATAGAAACTTCATTTAAATTTAACTTTGCAAACAGCGAGGTCATCGACTCCTATGCCAAACGCATAAACGACGAGTACGAAAGCGGCGAGATAGGCTACTACCACTTGCCGGTGCTTGGGCAAAATTTACTTGGCGAGATCAAGGAATATGAAAAGGGGCTAGCTCATATCAAAAATGTAGTACTTGTTGGCATTGGTGGCAGCAGTCTTGGCGTAAAGGCGCTAAAATCAATGCTTGAAGGCACAAAGGGGATAAAAAGAGAGCTTTTGTTTTTAGATAACGTCGATCCTTGCAGCTACAAAAGCACGCTTAGTGGGCTAAAATTTGATGAGACACTTTTTATAATAAGCTCAAAATCAGGCAATACGATCGAGACGATCACCATTTTTAAGTGCTTGCTTGATGACTTTAAACCTCAAAATTTAGGCAAAAATTTCCTCATCATCACAGATCCAGGCACAAATTTAGAAAATTTCGCCAAAGAAAATGGGATCAAATTTTTTAACATCCCAAAGAACGTTGGCGGGAGATTTAGCGTGCTAAGTGCGATCGGCCTTGTGCCTCTTGGTATCTGTGGCTATGATATAAAGGCACTTTTGGAGGGCGCACTTGCTTGCAAGAAGCAATACATCGAGCAAAAAGATAGCTCAATAGTCGCTAAAGCCTACCACTACGCAACTAGCAGAAATGCAAGTATAAATGTCATTTTTAGCTATTGCGATAGGTTTTTTGAATTTAACGACTGGTACGTGCAGCTTTGGGCGGAGAGCCTTGGTAAAAAAAGAGGCTATAAAAGGGTCGGCCTTACGCCAGTTGGACTTGTCGGCAGCCGCGATCAGCACAGCTTTTTACAGCTTATCATGGACGGCGTAAAAGATAAGAGTGTGACGTTTATAAAGATAAAAGATCACGCAAGCGACAAGACCATCCCAAATTTAAGCCTAAAGGGGCTTGAAGAGTGCGATTTTGTGGCGGGTCTAAGCCTAAACGAGCTTATAAATTTGCAGTGCGATGCGACGGCTATGGCGCTGGTGCAAGAGGGCATAAGTGTCGATACTATCACGCTTGAGAGGCTTGATGAGTTTCATGCTGGCTGGCTCATTTTTTACTACGAGCTACTAACCTCTGCCACTGGTATCATGCTAGGCATCAACACCTACGATCAGCCAGGCGTTGAGATAGGAAAACGTATCTTAAAAACAATGCTTTTAAAGTAGAAAATGAAGAAATTTCTACTTTTAGCTCTTTTTGCCACGCAAATTTTTGCCTTTTCGGCGAGTAAATTTGTAAATGACGCTAGGTCGCAGATAGGCGTGACTCTAAGTTACGATCCAAGTTATGAGCGGCTCGCCTACCCAATGGGTGACGTGGATATCAAAAAGGGCGTTTGCACCGACGTTGTAGTAAGGGCTTTGCGGCATCAGGATATGGATCTGCAAAGGCTCATTTTTGAAGATATGAGTAGAAATTTTGCAAGCTATCCTAAAAAATGGGGACTTAAAAAGGCTGATAAAAACATCGATCACAGGCGTGTTTTAAACATCGCTACCTATCTAAAAAGAAAAGGTTTTGAGGCCAGAGATGATAAATTTTTGCCAGGCGATATCGTCACATGGATGCTACCAAAAAATCTACCTCACATCGGTGTGATCTCAGATAAATTTGAAGGCCAAACACCGCTTGTCATCCACAATATCGGCTCTGGCGTGCAAGAAGAAAACATACTTTATAGCTACAAGATCACGGGGCATTTTAGGCTAAAGTAGCAAAATGGCTTTTTAATCAAATTTTAGGCAAAATCGCACAAAATAAATTCAAGGAAAAATAATGTTAGAAGTTAGGGGACTTACTCAAAGATTTGCAAGCAGTTTGCTATTTGAGGATGTAAATTTAAAGCTAAATCGCCACAACAGATACGGACTAATCGGTGCAAATGGCGCTGGTAAATCGACATTTTTAAAAATTTTAAGCGGAGCTATCGAGCCAACTAGCGGCGAGATCATTATAGAAAATGGACTAAAGGTTGGCGTGCTTGGGCAAGATCAGTTTGCGTTTGAAAATTTCACGCTAAAAGATGCGGTGCTTTATGGCAACAAACGCCTATATGACGCTGTAAAAGAGAAAGAGAAGCTCTATATGAGCGAGGAATTTACAGATGAGATAAACGAGCGTTTAAGCGAGCTTGAGATGATAAGCGCTGAAGAAGACCCAAGCTACGAGTACGAGACTAGGATAGAGAAAATCCTAAGCTCGCTTGGACTAAATGAATTTGATAAGCTCATGAGCGAGGTCGAAAACTCGGATAAAGTTAAAGTTTTGCTGGCTCAAGTGCTATTTCCAAAGCCAGACATCTTGTTCTTAGACGAGCCAACAAACAACCTTGACATAGACGCGATCGCATGGCTAGAAAACGAGCTAAACCGCCACGAGGGCACACTTGTGGTTATCAGTCACGACAGACACTTTTTAAATAGAGTTTGCACAAACATTTTGGATGTGGATTTTAAGAAAATTCGCGAGTTTTCAGGCAACTACGACGACTGGTATATGGCTGCAAATTTGATCGCAAAGCAGCATGAGATGGAGCGTGACAAGAAGCTAAAAGAGAAAGAGGAGCTGGAGAAATTTATCGCGAGATTTTCAGCAAATGCGAGCAAGGCAAAGCAGGCGACTTCACGTGCAAAACAGCTTGAAAAGCTAGATATCGCAGAGATCACAGTCTCAAGCAGGCGTGATCCAAGTATTCTATTTCGTGCAAACCGCGAGATAGGCAATGAGCTAATTGAGCTTAAAAACGTAAGTAAGAAATTTGATGATAAAGTGATATTTGAAAATTTTAACTTTAAGCTCGAAAAGGGCGACAAACTAGCCATCATTGGTCATAACGGCGTTGGTAAAAGCACACTTTGTAAGATCATAATGGGCGAGATAAAGCCTGACGCGGGCGAGGTGCATATAGGTGCGACCATTGAGCTAGGATATTTTGCACAAGATACGGTAAATAAGATAGATGGCGAGCTAAAACTTTATGAATACTTGCAAGATGCCAAAAACAAGGACATCGACGAGATCAGAAAGTGCCTTGGCAGGATGCTCTTTAGCGGTGCTGAGCAAGAAAAGGCAGTTGGCGCGCTAAGCGGTGGTGAAAAACATCGCGTGAGACTAGCTCAACTCATGCTTCACAAGCCAAATTTACTTGTCATGGACGAGCCAAACAACCACCTTGACCTTGAGGCTATCATCGCACTTGGCGAGGCGTTTTACAACTTTAATGGCTCGGTCATCTGCATAAGCCACGACAGGGAGCTGATAGATGCCTTTGCAAATAGAATTTTACACCTAAAAGGTAGTGGCGAAGTCGTTGATTTTAAAGGCACATACGAAGAATACAGAGCAAATTTAGGCCTTGAAAGTTAGTTTTTTACCGTTTAAACCGCGCTAAGCTAGTTAAATTTGATTAATGTTTATTGCTACATATACGAGCATTTGAGCAACTTGTAGAAGGTAAGATAGAAAATGTAAAAACGACTTTTCAAAGCCAAAAGAAGACCGCTATCTTCGCTTTCCGATAGCATTTACGTTAAGATAAATTTTAAGCTCATTTGAGCTTAAAATTTCTTATATCAAGTGTTTAGATCAGGATAGTCCCAGCAGTTAAACTCAGCGCTCAAGTCGTCATTTTCTTGCCCTTTGCAGCATAGCCACTCAAGCCCTGCTCGCCTCTCCATAACGACCTCTTCGTCAAGTCCAGCCGCCTTTGTGCCATTTACTCTTGCATTTACGCACGCCCAGTGGTAGCGATAAACTAGATCGAGCTTACTTAAAATTTCATCCATACTGCGAAGCTTTGAGCGGCTTTTTAGCCCGCCTTCTCTAAAGACATTCATCACAAAGTCGCAGTCGCAAATTTTATCCATCTGGCCGATATCTTCAGCTATGCCAAGCGCCCAAAGCAAGATCCAAAGCGACTCATATTTCCAACCCATATTCACAGCCGTGTCCATATCGGCTCTATCTTCAACGACCTCTTTTTCTTTTACGCTTAGTCCCTCGTAGGCATCACCTAAAAAGCTCTTTGCCCACGCCATATTTTCTTTGCCCAAAGAGCCCTCATCACGGATAGTGCAAGCACACATGATCGCTGTAAATGAGCAAACTGCGCGCTTTACTATCTCGTCAATATCTCTTGGCGTAACCTCGCTATTTTCATAGCGAAGTGGCAAGCTCTCAAGCACCGCCACGCCCTCTTTTTTTAAAATTTTTATGTTCTCATCTTTTCTTTGTTGTGCTGTTTTTGGCATATCCGCACCTCCTTTAAAAATATCAAACACTCCCATTTTCTACCCAAAAAACTCGGCGTTAAATTTCTCTTCGTCGAAATTTTTGCCCAAAAATTTGCAAATTTCCTCCATATCGGCCCTCGCCGTCTCAAAACAGCTAGTAGCCCCCGGGCTTGGCGTCATATTAAAGTTTATGCCCTCGCCTGTGCTGATCTTGCCCTCGCCAAGCTCGAGCCTTTTTTTATTGCGGTCGATCACCTGCGGCCTTACACCACCAAAATTTACAGCGTAGCTTAGGTCGTTTTCGCTTAGGCTTGGTACGATCTTTCTGGCGTCTTTAACAAATTCTTTTTTGTTGATAAATGGCACTTCAAACAAGAAATTTCTTAGTATATATGACCTGATGTCCTCATCTTTTAGTAAATTTGTAAAGACTTCAAGGACGTTTTTGTCAAATTTTAGGCACTTTAAAAAGTCAAAAAAGCTAGAACAGCCGTGAAATCTCTCAAGCTTTGGTATGACAAGAGCTGTTGGACCAAAGCGAGTGTTGCCATTAGCTAGGATGTCTGGATCGCCGTGAAGTGCGGCAAATGGTAGCTTGTCGTTTTGCACCATATAGACTTTGCCGTTTAGCAGGCGCTTGTTAGCAAAATAAAAGCTCCCAGCAACCGGCAGCGTGCTAAGATGAAGCCCATAACCCATCTTGTGAGCTAAAAATAGCGAGTGCGCTCCAGCATCGACTACGACGTAGTTTGCTGTGATCACTTCGCCCTCATTTATCTTGATGTGAAATGTATCGCCCACCTTTTTCATATCGGTCACTTCTGAGCTTAGGCTGATCTCATAGCCATCTCCGCCCAAATTTAGCGCATTTTGTACGAGCGAATTTGCCATGCCACCAAAGTCCATCGTCGTGTACTGGCCATTTTGCGCGCCTATTGCGATGATATTTTCAGGTCGCTCATTGCCACTTGCGTCAAAAACGACGTTTGGCTCGATCTGCTTTAACTTCTCTTTGTCATAAATTTCAAGATAAGAAAACAGCTCCTTAAAGCTCTCATATCGCTCCTTGATGCGCTCTACTTCGGCATCTCCGATGGCTAATGTCATCTTTTGATGAGCAAACATATATTTGCCCTCTAAGTTGTATTTTAGGGCGTATTTTACTGGCATATTTGCCACTTGTGAGACCTTTTTTGCCTTTTCTAGCGTGTAGTTTGTCTCGATATCGCCGCAGTGGATGGTCTGCGAGTTACCCTTGCCGCTTGAATTTAGCGTAGCTACGCCGTCATATTTTTCTAAAAGCGCGACCTTTTTTATATCGCTAAATGCAGCCAACTCGTAAAAGAGTGCCGTCCCGCTAATGCCCGCTCCAACAATTGCCACTTCAAAGTGCTTTTGCCTCATTTTCTCCCCTGAAAGTTTAGTCGCACAAATGATACTATATTAAATTTAAATCAAACAGCAAAAAGCGAGGTGTGAAAAATAGGCTGTGTAAAAGTGAAATTTGGCAAGGCTTTCACCTTGCCACAAAGCTAAAATTTATAAGAGACATTTACCTTGAAATTTCTACCTGGCTCCCAGTCTACGTAGTTTGGATCGCCTGTATAATTAGCCGTTCGTTGGGACTGCGAAGCGTATGCCTTGTTAAAAAGGTTGTAAATTCCAGCATTTATCTCAAGCCCTTTAAATTTACCGCTGCTTGGCGCATAGGTAGCGTAGATGTCGCTAACTGCGTAGCTTGGTATCTTGACATTTTCATTATCGCCAGCTGAGATGGTATTTTTCGAGGCAAAGTAGATTAGGTTGTAGCCTATTAGCGTATCGATCCTTGAAAATGCGTACTCTGCGTTAAATGTGTATTTATCACCTTGATCTCGGTAGCCGATGATGTTTGAGGTGTAGTAGCTGCCATTTGGTTTAGCGACCCTATCTTTATATTTTACCTTTTGGTGAGTGTAGCTAGCAGCTAGGCTTAGTGCGTCTAAATTTAGCCTTGCAAGTAGCTCAACGCCGCTTATATCAGCCCCACCAGCGTTTATCCTGACTAGAGTTTGATTTACACCACCACCTGCTGCGTTGTTATCGACTATTAAATTTTTATATTTTGTCATGAAGTATTTTGCAGATAGGCTATATGAGCTGGCTTCGTTTATGTCGCCATGGTATTTAAGTCCAGTCTCATAGCTATTGCCAGTTGTAGCTTTTAGGTTTTTATTTGCCGCCCAGTTTAAAGCTCCGCTTCTGCCTCTTCCACTTGCCATCATAGACTCCATGACGTCAGGCCCTCTAAAGACTCTTGCATAGCTTGCAAATGCGTGTAGCCCTTTAAGGATCTCATAGTCAAGCGCAAGCGCTGGGGTAAATTCGTTAAATTTATATGTGTAGCTCTTTACATTTCCAGTTCTGCCGTCGTAGCTTTTTAGCTCATGGTGCGTATATCTGACGCCTGGCGTGATGGTTAGCGAGCTAAAATTTAGCGCATCTTCTGCGTAGATCGAGTAGTTATTTACCTTTTCTGGGTAGTGATTGTCTGGTTTGTTGAAATTTTTACTTTGGTAAAACTCAGCGCCATATCTAAAAGTCTGCGTCAAAGCGCCGCTCTCGACTACGCTTTTAGCCTTTGCATTTATGCCATTTGTCTCTACGCCCCATTTTGAACCATCGATCCTTTGGTGTCTTGTATTATAAGCCGTTACGTCCAAATTTAAAATATCACTAGGCTTATACTCGTATTTTAGCGTTGTTGTATCGCGCTCGTATTTTCGGTAGTCGTCATTTGTATGCCAGCTGCCAAATTCTGCCCTTAAAGGATAAAGACCCTTAAATTCATTATGCTCTCTTGAGATAGAAATTCTATGTGCATCAAGGAAGCTATAACCAAGCTTTAAAAGATAGCTAAGATCGTTTCCATCGCCACCTATCTTCATTTTGTTGCCACTTTTGCCGTAGTCGTAACCTTTGTGATTAATAGCTGCTATAAAATCGAGCCCTTCAACTGGGGCGGTAAAGAGCATAAGGCCTTGAGAAAATTCGCTGTTATTTGAGGCGTATCCGGTCTTTATCTTTGCGCCGATCTTCTCGCCACTTTCAAGCAAGTCCCTTGCGTCGACCGTTTTAAAAGCGACTGAGCCACCAAGTGCGCCAGAGCCATTTACGACCGATCTTGAGCCAACCTCGACGTCTATTGCCTTTATGAGATCAGGATCGATCAGCAAGTCGGCGTTGTGGTGAAAGGTGTTTCCATTTTGTTTTGCGCCATCTACCGTGATATTTAGACCGCGGTCACTTACGCCTCTCATATAAATTTTTTGATTCATGCCGTTTGTGCCGCCCACATAGACGCCAGGGATGTCCCTCATCACGTCTTTTGCTAGGCCAGCGTTTCTAGTTGAAATTTTGATATCATCAACGCCGTATCCACCGCTGCTACTTGTCACCTCAACACCGCTTAGCACGCTCTCGTCTGCTGCGTTTGCACAAACTGCCACGCTTGCTGCAAGAGAGAGCTTAAATAAGCCCTTAAATCTCATCTCTCCTCCTAGTTTGATTATTAAAATTACTATTTTAGTTTATAATCTAATTTTGAGATTGAATATTATAATTTTAAATATAAATTTTAGGTAAAAATTTAAAATAAATGCGATTTTATAGCTATAAATATAGAAATTTGTATTTGTTAGTGTAGAAAAATAGCAAGTAAATTTTAGTGATTTTATTTAAGAAAAGTGAAATTTGGCAAGGCTCTCACCTTGCCATGAAAATTTAGTATGCCCTTTTATAGGCGTTTTCTATTTTGTCATTTTCGCCAAATTCTTTCATAGCGCCAAAAGCAAAATATGGGTTGCGTAGTAGTTCTCTGCCAAGCGCCACACCGTCGCAAACATCGCCTAGCAGCAATGCCTCGCACTCGCTTGCCTTTGTGATGAGGCCGACTGCAAAGACTGGGATTTTGACTGCATTTTTCACCGCTTTTGCGTAGCCAGCCTGATAAAGAGGCGTAAATTTAGGCGCAGCATCAACTTTTGCATAGACTCCGCCAGCTGAGACGTGGATGAAATCAGCCCCATTTTTTTCTAGCTCACGTGCGAGCTTTACGCTATCTTCTACGTCCCAGTCGCCCTTAAGCCAACTACTTGCACTTATCCTAACACCAACAGTGATATTAGTGCCAGCCTTAATCTCTCTTAAAATCTCAAGCAGCAGCCTTATGCGGTTTTCAAAAAAACCGCCGTATGCGTCACCTCGCTTGTTAGTGCCAGCGCATAAAAATTGATTTATCAAATATCCATGCACCGCGTGTATCTCCACAGCCTCGTATCCTGCGCTCTTTGCCCTAATGGCCGCCTCCACAAAGCTTTGCTTGACGCTTGCGATATCCTCTGCGCTCATCTCTTTTGGTGTGGCGTACTCATCGCTAAATTTGATAGCACTTGGCGCGATAATGCCCTCACAAGTGCCCTTTCTGCCTGCGTGAGCAAGCTGGACGGCCATTTTGGCGCCGTATTTGCTGCAGCCTTTTACCAGCTCCGCGTGAGCCTCGATCTGCTCGTCACTCCAAAGCCCAAGGTCTTTTTTAGTGATCCTGCCACGCGCCTCCACAGCCGTCGCCTCAACGATGATCATACCAACACCACCTATCGCCCTTGTAGCGTAGTGGAGCTTGTGAAAGCACCTTGGACGACCATCCTCTTTTTTGACCTCATACATGCACATCGGAGCCATGATAATGCGGTTTTTGATCTCGATGCCGCCTATCTTAAGCGGCGTAAAAAGCTTGTTTTGCATGAAATTTCCTTTAAAATTTTTGGTTATTTTAGGATATTTGTTTAAATTCTTGGATTTATAAAGATTTGCATTTTGTAACCCAAAAAAAGTGCTTATTAAATTTTAAAATTTATGAGCGAACATATCATGGCTCTAAATTTAGTGGTAAGCTCTGCGAGACCTAAATTTAGTAGTCCGCTAAGTCTAGTGAGTAAGATTTTAAAATTTGCAAAGCAACCTAATCAAATTTAAATGTTTGCCTCTTTGTTAAGGGGGAAGAGGCTTGAATTACGGTCTGCTTGCAGTTGTGAGACAAAGCCCGAGTAAGACCCCCTTCGCACGTTAGAGGTGGCATGCTTCGGCACTTCGCACCGCATGCGGTTTTGCTACAAAAAACTCTATCAAATTTTAAAATTTCATGAACGAGTAATTTCGGCCATAAATTTGAGCTAAGCTATAGGCGAAGCCAAATTTTAGTAGTCAATTCTTAGGAGTGAATGAAATTTTAAAATTTGTAAAATAGTAAATTTATATTTTTGAAATCCAGATTTTAAATTTATAAACTCTTTTATCCAAAAGGGAGACAAGGGGACTCAAGTTACGAGGCCGTCCCCTTATCCCCCTTTTTAAATCCCCCAATCCCCCGCACGTTAGAGGTGCATGCAACGGTGCTTCGCACTGCATGTGTTTGAATATCGAGCAAGCGTCAAGTAAATTTTAAAATTTTATGAACGAGTAATTTTAGTAGTCAATTCTTGCGAGTGAATGGAATTTTAAAATTTAAAAAACGCAGTAAATTTAAAGAGTAGCTAAATTTAAATTAGCCAGCTGCAAAATTAGCAGCTGGCCAAAAATTTTAGTTTTTATGGATGCGAAGGTAGCTATTTAGTGCGCCGACATAGGCCTTAGCACTTGCCATCATCGTATCGATATCAAGTCCGTGACCCATTACTGCTGTCTTGCCCTCAAACTCGACTTTTACATCGACCTTTGCAAGAGCATCTTTGCCCTGAGAAACAGCTGTGACCTTGTAGTCTTTGAGCGTGCCGTTAATGCCACTAATGCGATCAACTACCTTAAATATCGCATCTGCTGTGCCATTGCCAAGGGCTGAGTCGCTAACGATCTCGTCGTTGTGCCTGATACTCATAGAGGCACTTGCTAAGCTGCCACCGCTACTTTGAAGCAAGTCTGTGATCTCGTAAGCTTGTGGGATCTTGGTGATCTCCTCTGCCACAAGCGCTCTGATATCATCGTCAAATATCTCTTTTTTCTTATCTGCCAAGTCTTTAAATTTCTCAAACGCCTTATTAAGCGCATCGCTATCAAGGTCAAATCCAAGGCTAGCAAGCTTATCTTTAAACGCATGGCGGCCGCTGTGCTTGCCAAGAACGAGCGAGTTTTTCTCTAAGCCGATGCTCTCAGCACTGATGATCTCGTAAGTCTCTTTGTGCTTTAGTACGCCGTCTTGGTGGATGCCACTCTCGTGCGCAAAGGCGTTTTTGCCAACGATCGCTTTGTTTGGCTGTGGCTCGATGCCTGTGATGCTAGCGATAAGTCTTGAAGTCGGATAAATTTCTTTTGAGATGATGCCTGTGTAAAGTGGAGCAAAGACGTCCTGACGAGTTTTGATAGCCATCACGATCTCTTCAAGTGCAGCGTTTCCAGCGCGCTCGCCGATGCCATTTATCGTGCCTTCAACCTGCCTTGCACCAGCTTTTATAGCAGCTAGTGAATTTGCCGTAGCCATGCCTAGATCGTTGTGGTTATGCACCGAAACTACCGCTCTATCGCCTATAAATTTTACTATTTCGCTAATGCGAGCTGTGATCTCCTCTGGATACAAGTAGCCAACCGTATCTGGGATGTTTATGGTTTTTGCCCCTGCGTTTATCGCTGCGTCGCAAATTTCTTTTAAAAAGCTCATCTCGCTTCTGCAAGCATCCTCGCAGCTAAACTCCACATCATCGCAAAACGTTTTTGAGTATTGTACCGCCTCAACTGCACGCCTGATCACCTCATCTGGGCTCATTTTTAGCTTATACTCCATGTGGATCGGACTTGTTGCTATGAAGGTGTGAATTCTTTTGTTTTTTGCCGGAGCTAGTGCCTCGCCAGCTGCCTTGATATCACGATCAACCGCGCGTGCAAGCGAGCAGACAGTGATGTTTGAAGCTTGCTTTGCGATCTGATTTACCGCGTCAAAGTCCCCTGGGCTTGCAGCTGCAAATCCAGCCTCCATCACATCCACACCAAGCCTTTCAAGCTGAAGTGCGATCTGAAGCTTTTCAGCTGTGTTCATAGAAGCTCCTGGGCTTTGCTCGCCATCTCTTAAAGTCGTATCAAAGATTATAATTTTATTTTTATCCATTTTTTGTCCTTTTATGATTTTTATATTTAAATTTAATGAGTTAAGTAAAGAAGAATTTGCTACCTAAGTAGCAGCAGTAGAGAGTTTTTGATTTCAATTTTTGGTAAAAATTTACGCGATTTTATTATGCCATTTTCGCTCATTCGCTCTCCTTTTTTTTGTGATTTTTGCTAAACATTATCGCCGCTCTAATAATACCATAAAGCATATAAACGCTCATAAAAAAGGTCGCACTCTCGTAAGGATATAGATAAAGCATAGAAAATACAACTACAAGTGCTACTAAAATTCGCATAACATGAGTTTGTTTTAAATTCATCTTTTTAAAGCTTGGGTAGCGGATGTTGCTAACCATCAAGATAGCTAAAACTACTTCAAGCAATATCAAGCACCACTCAAAACCATATAAAAATTCATGCTTTAGATAAACACCAACCCAAAGCACTCCGATGATGGCTGCTGATGGTATAGGAAGTCCGATGAAAACATTTGGTTCGTATGTGCCGGTAGTGACGTTAAAACGAGCTAGTCTAATAGCTCCAAAGACTACAAACATAGCTGCTATTAACGCACCAAATCTGCCAAATTTTGCACCAACTGTTAGATAAAATAAAATCGCTGGAGCCACACCAAATGCTACAAGGTCTGCAAGGCTATCAAACTCTACTCCAAATTTACTTGTAGTCTTTGTAAGCCTTGCCACGCGTCCATCAAGTCCGTCTAAAATCAGTGAAAGAATGATGTAAATAATAGCTTTAAAATAGTTCCCCTGAATAGATGAAATAATGCTTATAACGCCCAAAAAAGCGCTTGCTGCGGTAAATAAATTTGGCAAGATATACATTAACTGCATTTTTTGTATGCTATTCATTTTATTTTTCCTCTTCAAAGTATCCAAGAAGTGAAGCAGCTTTAACGCTCTCGCCAACGCTTACGCAAATTTTAGTATCTCTTGGCAAGTATAAAATCACTTCGCCGCTTCCTAAAAAGCCAAATTTTCTAGAGGCTTTTAGACTGGTAATATTATAAATTTCTAAACTTCTACTAAAAACTCCAGCTATGATCTTCATAGCAAATTTAATACTTCCTTTTTCAAAACGAATTATCGCTCTTTCGTTTAGCATCTCTGAAATTTTCATAGCCTGGCACAAAAAGAGCCCATGCCTTCTTTTAACTTCAGTGACGTTAGCATCGCTTATAGCTCTTAGCGTACCTACGCCAAAAAATGGCTTTGAGATAACTATCTTAGCTACCTCTTTATCATCAAAATTTGAAACGCTGATCTCTTTTATCTTACCATCTATGGGCGAAAGTAAGGCTAGTTTATCATCAGTAAAAGGCTCTCTTTCAGGGTCTCTAAAAAAATAAAGAGTTAAAAGAAGCAGTGCTAGAAAAAATAGTGGCGCAATACCAAACAATGCAGATATAGCAAATAAAATCAAAAAGAATAATATAAATTTATACCCTGCTTTTGCGATGTAGCCACTCATTTTTATTCCTCTTTTTTGCCTTTTTCCTCTTCTTCAAGCTCTACAAGCCTACTTTCAAGACCATTTTCTTCTTCGTAGTTTTTGATGATCTCTCTAACTCTTTTTCCCTCGATAGTCTCTTCTTCATAAAGCGCTGAAACCATGTTTTCAATGGCGCCTTTATAAATTTCAAGAAGACCAAGCACAGCTGTATATCTCTCATGAAGAAGCGTTTTTACAAACTCATCGACCTTTTCAGCCATCTTGTCGCTATAGTCTTTTATGCTTTGTCCACCATTTAAAAATGTTGCGCGTTGCTTTTCAAGTACCATAAGACCAGCAACATCACTCATACCATACATGCTAACCATAGCTTTTATGATATCAGTCGCACGCTCTAGATCGTTGCTAGCTCCAGTTGATATCTCTTTTATAAAGACCTCTTCAGCAGCCCTACCAGCCAAAAGCACATCGACTTCTGCAAGCAGTTCATGCTTTTGCATCATAAATTTATTCTCTTCAGGTGTATTTAACGTATAGCCAAGCGCCGCAAGACCGCGTGGCACGACTGAGACTTTTGTCACTCTTTTTGCACCTTTTGTTAGCTCAGCTATCAAGGCATGACCGCTTTCATGGTAAGTGACTATCTTTTTCTCTTTTGGATTTACGCGGCGTGATTTTTTCTCTAAACCAGCTATCGATCTCTCGACAGCCTCCACTAGATCAGCCTGCTCGACAAAAGTCTTTGACTTACGTCCTGCAAGAAGTGCGGCCTCATTTATGATATTTTCAAGATCAGCACCTGCCAAACCAGTAGTAAGCCTTGCGATATCCTCAATATTTACATCTTTGCCGATTTTCACATCTTTCATATGGACTTTTAAGATGTCGCAACGTCCCTTAAAATCAGGCTTATCAACAAGCACTTGCCTGTCAAATCTACCTGGCCTTAAAAGCGCAGCGTCCAAAACCTCAGGCCTGTTTGTAGCAGCTATAACTATGACTGGCGACTTATCCGCATCAAAGCCGTCCATCTCAGAAAGAAGCTGATTTAAAGTTTGTTCTCTCTCATCGTTTCCACCCATTGGGCCAGAATTTCTACTCTTACCGATAGCGTCGATCTCATCTATAAATACAATCGCCGGAGCCTCTTTTTTTGCATTTTCAAAAAGGTCTCTAACCCTGCTCGCACCAACACCAACAAACATCTCGATAAAGCTTGACGCTGACATAGAGAAAAATGGCACGCTAGCCTCGCCTGCAACTGCCCTTGCAAGAAGTGTTTTACCAGTGCCTGGAGGGCCAACTAGTAAAATTCCTTTTGGGATTTTTGCGCCAAGTCTTAGGTATTTATCTGGGCTTTTTAGATAGTCAACTATCTCCTGAACCTCTTCTTTTGCCTCTTCAACGCCTGCAACATCGTCAAATTTAACTTTTGGTTTTTCAGAATTTATAAGCTTTTTTGCACTTCCTATGCCAAGTATGCCACCGCCGATATTCTTTTGCATACGACTAGCGATAAACATCCAAATAGCAAAAAATATAAATACCGGTATAATCCATGAAAATATAAGATCACCAAACCAGTTATTTTCGCTATAAACACTGTAAGTTATACCGTTTTGCTCAAGTATACCAATGAGCGTTGGATCATTTATGCGCTTTGCGAGGTAGATGGTTTTGTCATTACCAACGCCTTTTATCGTGGTTTCAGATATCGCAACCTCATTTAGTTGCTTATTTTTTAGCATATCTTTAAATTCGGAGTAGGCCACCATCTTGCTTTGAGCGTTGCTGCCAAGCCCAAAAGTACCGCCTAGTCCGTCGCCACTAAAGCTTCTAAAAGCTAGAACTATAACTATCGCAAAAATAGCAAAGATAAAGATGGGATTTTTGTTAAAAAACCCGTTATTATCGCCATTATTTTGGTTATTATTTTGATTATTCATCCATTTCCTTATAAACAAAGCTAACCCAATCATTAGCCTGTTTTATCTCAACTAGCTCCAAATCCTTAAACGTGTCTTTAATCCTATCTTCGTATTTGTTCAAAATTCCAGACAATACTAAATAGCCGCCTTTTTTAAGCGATTTTTTCAAGTCATTTGAGAGCATAAAAATGACATCAGCAATGATATTTGCTACGACGATATCATATTTTTGCTCTAAATTTGTAATAGAACCTGTCCAAATTTTATTAAATTTAACCTCATTTAGCTGGGCGTTACTTAGTGAGCTTTGCGTGGCCTGCTCGTCTGTATCGCAGGCATCGACCTTGCAGCCAAGCTTTGCTAAAGCTATGCTTAATATCCCGCTTCCACATCCCACATCTAAAGCGGTATTGCCACTTTTTGCATATTTTTGTAAAAGTTGCAAGCAAGAATTTGTGCTTTCGTGGTGCCCTGAGCCAAAGGCTAGAGCTGGGTCGATTATGATATTTTTTACGCCATTAAGTGGCTCTTCCCAGCTAGGTCTAATATAAATTTTATCAACCAAAATAGGCTTAACTGCCTTTTTATATTCGCCTAGCCAGTCTTTATTTTCTTTTAAATTAAGAGAAATTTTTAAATCATTTGAAATTTTACGAACGCTAGAGAGCCCTTTTGCATACTCTTCGACACCCCAAGCTATATCTTTTAGATCATACTCTTCCCTGATGATGATCTCATGGTCTAGCTCTTCTACACAGGTGACCCCAAAAGAAAAAACTAACTCTAAAATTTCATCATAAAAATTTGATGTTTTGATGCTTAATTCGTAAAATTTATCTTTCATTAACCAAGAACGTCTTCAAGCTTCTCTTTTAAAACTTGTGGCGTAAAAGGTTTAACGATGTAGTTATTAACACCTGCTTTTAAAGCTGTTATAACCTCGGCTTTTCCGCCCTCTGTTGTTACCATTATGATAGGCATATCAACATATTTTTGCTCAGCTCTTACCTTTTTAACAAGCTCAAGACCATTCATCTCAGGCATGTTCCAGTCAGTAATAAGAACCTCAATACCCTCGTTTTGTGTCAAGATATTCCAAGCTTCAAGCCCGTGCTCAGCCTCGAGAATTTCTTGATGTCCTAACCTTTGCAAAGTATTTTTTATGATCCTTCTCATTGTTGAGCTGTCATCTACAACCAAAATCTTCACATAATATCCTTTTAGTAAAAATTGCCCTATTCTAGCTAATTAAAATTTATAAAAGCTTTAACGCTAGCCAACTTGTTTGAAAGCATCTTTCAAATCAAGTCGTCCCTCATAGTAAGCTTTACCAACGATCACGCCGCCAATCTCATTTGTCTCTTTTAGCGCTAAAATGTCGTTTATATCGCTCACACCGCCACTTGCTATGGTCTCAAGCTTGCTGCTTCTAGCTATTTGCAAGCTAAAATCAACATTAACTCCGCCAAGCATTCCGTCTTTGTTAATATCGGTGCAAATCACAGCTTCTACACCCACTTCTGCAAATTTTTTTGCAAGATCGACCGCTTTTATGTTTGAAACCTCGCCCCAGCCTTGCACCGCCACATAGCCATCTTTGGCATCTATACCAACTACGACCCTGTAAATTCCAGCCATTTTTGCTGTAAATTCTGGATCACGAAGCGCAACTGAGCCAAGGATCACCCTGCTAACTCCAAGGTCCAAATAGCGCTTTATTCGCTCTTCATCTCTTATGCCGCCGCCCACTTGCACCTTTAAATTTGTAGCTTTCACTATCTTTTCTATCGTGTTAAAATTTATGGCTTCTCCTGCAAACGCTCCGTCAAGATCGACCACATGCAGCCATTTTGCGCCGTAATCTTCAAACCTCTTAGCAAGCTCACTTGGCTCACTGCTATAAATTTTAGCGCTTTGCATGAGCCCTTTGCTAAGCCTAACTGCTTGCCCCTCTTTTAGATCTATCGCTGGGAAAATTTCCATCACAACCTCGCAAAATTTTCTAAAATTTTAAGCCCAACCTCATGACTTTTTTCTGGATGAGGCTGAAAACCAAAGAGATTTTCATGCTGCACCGCACTTGTAAATTCATATCCATAAGTTGTCTTTGCAAGCGCAAATTTATCATCACAAACCACGTGGTAGCTATGCACAAAGTATAAATACTCAAGCTCTTTTAGTCCTAATCTTAAAGGGCTATTTTGTTTAAACTCGAGTGTGTTCCAGCCAACGTGTGGGATCTTTAGCGGTTTATCAAATTTAGCTTCATCAAATTTAACAACCTCTCCTGGCAAAAGAGAAAGCCCTTCATGCTCGCCAAATTCAAAGCTTTTTTCAAACAAAAGCTGCATACCAAGGCAAATTCCTATAAAGGCTTTTCCACTTTTTACAGCCTCTTTTATCGCTTCATCCATGCCGTTAATCTTAAGCTTTTTCATCGCCTCACCAAATGCCCCAACACCTGGTAAAACGATGTGAGAGTGCTCTTTTAGGCTCCCAGGCTCACTTAGTAAAACACACTCATGGCCAAGAAATTTAAAAGCATTTATCACGCTTTTGATGTTTCCAGCACCATAATCAATAATAGCGATCATTTGTTCTCTTGTCTTTTTACGCTAAAGAGATAAAAGCTAAGTGCTGCCATAAGCATCGCCACACCGCCTATTAGATAGATAGCGTTTATGATATTTTCAGGTGCAGTTATGGCAAATTTAAAGACTAGCATGAGCGCTTCGATCGCAAGTGCGATGATGATAGAGCCGATAAATCTAACCATCGTCTTATAAATAACGCTATTTTCTTCATGATTTTTGCCTAAAACCTCTTCTTCAAATATCGTCTTAACAAGGTCAAAAATGGCAAGAGCCAGCGTTAAAATGATGGTTGATTCAAAAATTTCTTCGACATTTATATGCTCGATGCTCTTTGAGATAAAGCTCTTTACACCGTGCCAAAATAAAAATGCACAGATCATAAAAAGCGATGCACAAAAGAGCGCATAAACTGTCTTTAAAAATCTACCAAAATGCTCCTCGACAAAGCCGCTATCGACCATATTTAGGATATTTTCTAGGCTTATATCGATGCAAGCGATAAATTTAAGCTCATTTTTTTCATTATAGATAGGCACGCTTGCTGTGACGCACAAACCTCCATTTAGACTTGATGGATATGGATCACTTAAAATGCACCTTTTCTCGCGCACAGCGGTGTAGTAGTAGGCTTTATTTGCCCGGTTTTCGCCTTTTGGAATTTTATACTTTTCGTTTAGGCTGATCGAGTCTTCGATCTGTATGCCATTTTCGTCTAAAATATATAGTGCGTCAAAATTTTCTATCTCGTGGCTGATCTTATCAAAGCCAGCTTTTATGTTTTCTAAGCACACTCCAGGTAGTCTGTTTGGCAAATTTCTACTAAATAAATAGCAGATATACGCCCTTGCCTTGTATCTCGTGTCACTAAATCTCTTAATATCTTTTATAACCAAAACTAGCCTTTTAAATTTAATGCATGGTTAAACTCTGGCACGATCACCTTAAGAGCAGGTGCTACCTCGTCATCTTCAAGCTGCAAAAGTCCATTTATCTGTGAATTTAAAAGGGTTAGATCGTATGGCTGTGAATGTGTCACGAAGATCGACTCATACTTAGTTTGAACGTCATCTTTGTTGATAAGTAGCTCTTCATAAAGCTTCTCGCCAGGTCTAAGCCCTACAAATTCGATACCTAAATGCTCTTTATTTGAAAGCAGAAGCATCTTTTTAGCAAGATCAACAATCTTAACTGGCTCGCCCATATCAAGCACGAAAAGCTCTCCACCTTTTGCGATAGAGGCTGCTTGAAGGACTAGCTGGCACGCTTCAGATGTAAGCATAAAGTACCTTGTGATCTCTGGGTGCGTGACGCTTAGTGGCTTATTTGCAGCGATCTGCGCCTTAAATTTAGGTATGACTGAGCCACTTGAGCCAAGGACGTTACCAAAGCGCACGCAAACTATCTCGCACACACCTGCTTCGTTTGAATTTAGTGCGTAAAGCTCGCAAACACGCTTAGTTGTGCCCATGATATTTGTTGGGCGCACAGCCTTGTCTGAAGAGATCATGACAAATTTCTTAGCACCATATTTTTTAGAAAGATCGACTGCATTTTTTGTGCCAAGGATGTTATTTTCAACTGCTGAGCGAGGATTTAGCTCGCAAAGTGGCACGTGTTTGTAGGCTGCAGCGTGGATGACGATCTCTGGTCTAAATTCTTCAAAAACCTCTTCAAAATCTTTTAAATTTGTGATATTTACAAGCTTGCTAACAGTTCTTTTATCTCTTGTATCTTCGCCTATTTTATAAAGGTTAAACTCGCTGTGCTCGACCATTATAAGCTCGCTTACGCCATATTTCAAGCACTGCTTACAAATTTCGCTTCCTATACTTCCGCCAGCTCCAGTGACAAGCACTTTTTTATCTTTTAAGAAATTTGAAATGGCTTCTGGATTAAGGTCTTTTGGCTTTCTAGCGAGCAAATCTTCGATCGAGATATCTTTGATCGGCTCATTTTCGATAAGCGAAAAGAGCTTCATATCTCTTATGCCATATCCAGTTAGCTCATCAACTAAAGCTTGAAGCTCGTCTTGATCAAGTGCTAGTGCGATGATAGCAGTCTTTGCGTCGTAGTCTTTTATAAGGCTTGGTATATCTTTTTTATCTTGAACTAAAAATCCATCACAATATGTGCCAACAAGGTCGCTTCTGCCATCTACCACGCCAACTGCGTAGTAGTCAAGATAGCCCTGCTTTAAGCCACGTAAGACGTGAAGTGCCTTTGAGGTTGCGCCTATAACGATACAAGGCTCGCCTTTGTGAGGTCTATTTGAAAAGTCAAGCACCATACGCTTTGAAATTCTCAAAAGTCCGATGAGTAGGCATGAGATAAGAAGATCGATAAAGATGACGCTTCTTGGGTAAGGATTTAAAAAATCTTGTATGATGAAAAATACGATCGTAAATAAGATCGCCGCACAAACGTGAGCTAGGAAAATTTTACGTGCTTCATTTAAGCCAAAAAATCTCCATGGCACCTTGTAAATTTTAAACATCCACATGAAAAAGAGCTTAAATACGATCAAAAATCCAGCAGTTACAAAAAGTCCTTGCACGTAGATATCTGGGATGTCAGCGTTAAATCTTAAAAGATAAGCTGCATATATCGAAAAAACAAATATAAAAACATCACCAAGAAGGAAAAATACGAGCCTTTTTAACTTCGTTGCATGAAACATTTACGCATTTTCCTTGACTATTTTTATCACTCTTTCTTGTGTCTGCTCGCTCATATCGCTGCCACTTGGCAAGCAAATTCCTCTTGAAAATAGATCTTCGCTATATCCATCAACAAAGCTTAGCGCGCCTTTAAATACTGGCTGTAAGTGCATAGGCTTCCAAAGTGGG
Organism: Campylobacter concisus; assembly: GCF_002913765.1. Lineage (GTDB taxonomy): Bacteria > Campylobacterota > Campylobacteria > Campylobacterales > Campylobacteraceae > Campylobacter_A > Campylobacter_A concisus_BB. The sequence goes on from NZ_PPCH01000007.1 coordinate 236,154, forward strand.
CGACTCTCGATGTTTGCATCAGCTAGTGCTTTTATAACTTTTAAATGTGCATCTTTTTTAGCAAAAACGCCAGTTGTGAGCCATCTGTTGCCACGAGAATTTGGCAACTCTGGCATAAATTCTAAAATATCGCCAAGCTCTTTTTCATAAATTTCAAAGACTTTTCTCTTTTGCTCGACTCTCTTTTCTAAAACCTCCATCTGAGCCACGCCAATAGCGCCTAGGACGTTGCTTAAGCGGTAGTTGTAGCCGTAGTCTTTATGCTCGTAGTGAAGCAGCGGCTCTCTTGCTTGCGTGCTGTAAAATCTAGCTTTTTCTACAAATTCACTATCTCCAACTAGCATGCCGCCACCTGAAGTGGTGATGATCTTGTTACCATTAAAACTATATCCACCCATCACGCCAAATGTGCCAAGTGCCTTGCCAGCGTAAAATCCACCAAGCGCTTCAGCTGCATCTTCAACCAAAGCGATGCCTTCATTTTGGCAAATCTCGCAAATTTCTTTCATCTTTGAAGCTTGTCCGTAAAGATGAGTGACGACTAGTGCTTTTGGCTTTTTAGGTAAATTTGAGATCGCTTTTTTTAGTAGTTCTGGGCTTAAATTCCAGCTCTCGTCGCTATCTATAAAGACTGGAGTTGCTTTTTCATAAAGTATCGGCGAGACTGAAGCCATGAAAGTAAAGCTAGAAGCTAGCACGAAATCGCCCTCTTTCACGCCAAGGACGCGAAGCGCTAGGTGAAGTGCCGCAGTTCCAGCGCATAGTGCAAGCGCATCTTTAGCGCCAGTGTAAGCTTTTATGCTATCTTCAAATTTATTGACATATTCGCCAAGTGGCGCTATGTAGTTGCTTTCAAAAACTTTTTTTATATATTCCTGCTCTTTTCCACTCATATTTGGTGGAGATAAAAAAACCCTATCCATTTTCATACCTTTCGTGATTTTTTGGCGATTTTAGCACTTATTTTTAAATTTATATCTTAGCACGCTCGCATGCAGGCACGCCATACGCCTTTATGCCGTCCTTTATATCTCTAACTACTACGCTTCCAGCACCAATAATGCAGTTTTTGCCGATGCTTATGCCTTGAATGACGCTTGAGCCAATGCCAACATGTGTAAATTCTCCCACGCTAACGTTTCCAGCAAGGGCTGCATTTGGGCTGATGTGAGCAAATTTGCCTATCATGCACTCATGCTCTATCACTGCACCAGAATTTATGATGGCGCCCTCTTTTATATGGGCTTTTGCGTTTATCACGGCATTTGGCATGACCACTACGCCTTTTTCTATTACAGCACTCTGGCTCACAACAGCGCTTTTATGGATCAAATTTACTATCTCAAAGCCAGCAGCTTCGACTCTTTTGCTTATCATCTCTCTAGTTTTATTTTGTCCGATGGCTATTATGATGTCAGCTTTTTCAAGCTCTGGGCTAAATTTACGCTCGCTAGCATCATCTAAAAAAACTATCTCATCATAGCCATTATTTCTAGCGATGTCAGCGATCACAAGGCCATGCCCACTTGCTCCGTAGATGTAAATTTTCTTAGTTTTTGCCATTAAATTTCTCCGTCGTCGCCTGCCCCTCTTTGCTTACACCACTTCGTTTTAGCACCTTTTCGATGGTCTGCAAGGCGATCTTTACGTCAAGCATAAAGCTTAAATTTTGAGCGTAATATACGTCGTATTCAAATTTTTTCTCCCAGCTTATGGCGTTTCTGCCATTTACCTGCGCTAGGCCTGTGATACCAGGGCGCACGTCGTGGCGATGCTTTTGCGTTTCGTTATAAATGGGTAGATACTCAACCAAAAGCGGTCTTGGTCCAATGAAGCTCATGTCGCCTTTTAGCACGTTAAATAGCTGTGGTAGCTCATCAAGGCTAAGTGAGCGGATCAGCTTGCCAAATCTACCAAGACGCTGTTCATCTGGCAAGAGCTCGCCATTTGCGTCACGCTCGTCGCTCATCGTCTTAAATTTATAAATTTTAAAAATTTTCTCATTTAGCCCTGGCCTTGCTTGCGTAAAAATGACGTCACGACTAACCTTAAAATAGATAAAAATCGCCGTTGCTATTATGATGGGCGATGTTAAAATGAGCAAAAACAAAGCTCCCAAAATATCAATCACCCTCTTTAAAAAATTTCTATACATCTATAAATTTCCTATAAATTTCTATATATCTTTTCGCGATTTGCTTCTCGTCAAACTCACTAACTGCCCAGTCCCTGCCATTTGCTCCAAGCTTAGCGCAAAGCTCCTCATCATCAAGTAAAATTTTTATCTTACCAGCAAGATCACTTGCGTCTTTTACCTTACATAATAGTCCGTTGTAGCCCTCTTTTACAGCTTCATTACAGCCTGTCACGTCACTTGCAACGACTGCTTTAGCCATGCTCATCGCCTCTAAAACCGTTCTAGGAAAACCCTCTTTGTAGCTTGGCAAAGCCAGCAAGTAAGAAGCTTTTAAAAGCTGTGGTATATCGTTTCTAGCGCCAAGATATCGCACCTTGCCACCTTTTAAAAAGCTCTCGTCTGCGGTTGATTTATTACCAGCAAAGCCCTCGCCCACAAAGACAAATTCGCAGTTTTTATAGCCATTTAAAATTTCTGCTGCCTCGTAAAATTCACGAACGCCCTTGTGCCACATGGCTCTTGCTATCATTAAAATAACCTTTTTTTCACCCAAGTCCGCTGCCTGCGTGATAGCTGGGTCAAATTTAGCAGTATCGACGCCGACACTTTTTATGCGGTACACCTTGCTTTTATCTATCAAATTTCTTGAGATCAGATAGTCTGGATCTGCGTCATTTACGAAGATGCAAGCATCAGCTTTTGCAAAGGATAGCTTATAAAGACTCTCCATGACAAAACGCACGGCCTTTGTCTTAAGATCATCATCGATATAAAAGCTACCAAGGCCTTCAACCAAATTTATCACGTGCTTTATGCCAGCGTTTTTAGCGGCAAATGTGCCAAAGACATTTGACTTGTGAGCGCCAGTTTGAAGCAGGTCTAAATTTAGCTCTCCTAAAATTTGAGATAGTTTTTTTGAGTTATTTATCACGGTTAGCGGATTTAGGCTCGCCTTATCAAGCTCGTAGGTGACGGTGTGAAAGCTTTTAGCAAGCTCATTAGTGAAATTTCCTTTTGGAGCGATAGCAAAAACCTCATGCCCCATATCTTTTAAAGCCTGCATTATAGGGCGTCTAAAAAAGTGTATGCTCATATCAGCGTGGCTTAAAAATCCTATCCTTGCCATCTCTACCTCTTTAGCCTATAAACTTTTGCCGCCCCGTCAAGTATGACTGGCTCAAAGACTTTTGGATCGTATCTTTCAAGCACGAAAAGCTGGATGTAGGCGCTATTTAAAATGCTCTCATCAAGGATGATAAATCTACCATAATCCCTCATAAAAATGACAGAAATGTTTGAGCTTTCATTATTTTTATACTCTTTTACGTTTAGCTTGCCAGCCTCGTTGTAGTCGGTCTCTATGAAAGATCTTAGTGGTAAGACATTGCCATCATAGATCAAATTTGTGACATCACTTGTTAGAGTAAACCCACCACTTAGCCTAATGCCCTTTTCGCTTTGCGAGATCGCTCTAGTGGTGATGAAAAGTCCGTTGTTTAAATTTTTACCACTTTTTAGATCGATCTTGCTAAACTGCAAAATGGTCGGGAAGATGCTAAGCATCCTATCTGGCAGGTAATAATATATCTCTCTGCTCTTTGCTGGTAGGCTAAAATTTGCCTCTTTTATCTCGCTAAAAAACTGATCAACGCTTAAATTTCTATCTTTTAAAATTTGAGCCAAGTTACCATTAAAGTGCTCTTTGAAATTTCGCTCAGTGTATTCGACATCGAGCCTTGCCATATTTGCCGAGCTCATCTCGTCGCTTCCAAGCGCAAAGCTCACGGCAAAATTTTCACGTCCAAGGTGCTTTCCGCCGTCAATTAGCGTCTTAACATCGCTGTAATATCTAATCGGATATCCATAGTCCCACCACGCAAGCACGTAGTCTTCGCGTCCTGCGATGCTTTTTAGCTTATTTAAAATTTCAACCTCTTTATTTACAAAGACTGGCTCAGCCTTGTAGCCATAGATGTGAATGAGCGCTGGAGCAAGCACTAGAGCTGCTATGAAGGCTCTTATGAGATTTAGCACGGCTCCTTTTAGCTTTAAATTTGCAAGCACAAACTCCACTAAGTAGCCAAAGCCAAGTGCCATGATAGGCACAGCATAAATGGTAAATCTAAGGCCACTTTTAAAGGCTAAAAAGCCAAGTGCGAGCATACCAAGCGAGACGGCAAATGAGCGGTGCTTGTAACAAAAAAGAGCAACACCAGCAAGCGAGATCAAAAATGTGATGACATTTGCGCTGATCCTCTCGCAAAATAGCGTAAAATCAACGACGCTTGACTCTTGGATAGTTTGATTGACATTAAAAAAGTGAAAGCTCATGCCGCCAACTTCAGGCGCATCTCTAAAGACGTAAAATTTAAGCTGAAAGATTATCGGATTTAGCCCGCCACGGATGACAAAAATGACAAAGATAATTGCCAAAATGCCAAGAGCAATTTTTAAATTTATCGCCTCTTTTTTAAGTAGGTAAAGTGTGTAAATAACGATAACAGCGATAAATCTAAGAGTTAGATCAAGATTTGAGATAGCGAGTAAAAGCAGCGAAATTTCAAGGTAAAAAAGTGGATTTTTCCTATCAAAAATGAGCGTGTAAAGTAAAAATAGCCCAGTTAAAATGCTAATAAGCGAAAAGGCACTCATATACCACCACATATAGATAAGCACGCTTAAAGGTGCTATTATCAGGCTCTTTGCGTCCTTTTTCTCAAGCACTCTAACAAGCCCCCAAACGACAAAGACGCTAAGAGTGATGATGAGCATGTCGGTGTCGTAGTAACCAGCCATCGTGCGGTTGTAGTAGCTATTTGCGATCACTGCAAGAAGTGCAGCGATGAAGCCAGCCATTTTTACTTTGTATTCATTTGCGATCAAGATAACAGGCACAGCCACAAGCGATGAGAAAAAGACGCTCATATAAATCATCGCCGTCTCAAGCTTGACACCTAGAAATTTCACGATCCAGTAAGTAAGCGTCGAGAGCGGATAGCCGTAGTAGCTAAGGTCATTTTCTTGGTGAAAGCCAGCTAGCATATCCCTTGCGCCCTCGGCAAATGCGTAGCCGTCGTTTGTGCTGATCATCAGTTCGTTGTTCCAAAAAAAGACTGGATACTCACTCGCCCAAAAGACCCAGTAAAGCCTGCAAACCATGCCAAAGATGACTGCGGCAAATATCATAAGGTATAAAGAGTAATTTTTAAAAAATAAATTTCTATTCATTAGGATTTTCCAAAAAATTTATAAGCTCGCTCGCTATGTTTTCACTATCAAAAAATTTAGCCCGATTATACGCAACATTTTCAAAATTTTGCCTTATTTCACGCTCGTTAAGCACCTTTATCATCGCCTCTTTCATCGCATTTTCGTCACCAACTGGCACTAAGATGCCAAACTCGCTATCGCCCAAAAGCTCCTTTGCGCCGCTCTTGTGCTCGGTTGAGATGATGGTTTTCTCGCACGCTAGTGCTTCAAGCAGGACATTTGAAAAGCCCTCAAAACGCGAGGCACAAAGCAAGCAAGAGGCGTTTTTTATATGCCTAAAAGGGTTTTTATCAGTGCCAAGAAGCTTTACTCGCTCGCCAACGCCAAATTTGTCTATCAAATTTTGCAGCTCATCCTTTAAAGGTCCTTTGCCAAGGATGCCAAGCGTGGCACGAGGGTCGCTAATCGAAGCTATTATTTTTATTAACATGGCTTGATTTTTACCGCTATCAAGGCGGCCTATGTTTATGAAAAATGGCTTAAAGCCATCCTCAAGTGGCTCATCTTTTAGCAAATTTATAGTTTTTAGATCAAGGGCGTTATAAAGCACCTTTGTTTTTGCCTCGCTCATGCCAAAATTTCGCACCAGATCCTCTTTATTGCCAGCTGCATTTGCGAGGATTAGATCAGCTTTTTTATAAAGATGAGTGAGTAAAAATTTATTAACTCTGCCGCTTAGATCGTTTTTATATAGGATCGATGGACAGCTTCGCTCGCTGATAACTAGCCTAGCCTTTAGCCCTAAAATCCTAGCAACCCCAGCGATATAGCAAGGGCGGTTCATCAGCACAAACTGCGTGTCGATGTTTAAGCTTTGACAAAGATTTTTATACTTAAAGGCAAGCATTGGCATCGCTAAAAAGAGCCTTGCAAGCTTCTTTAGTCCGCTCTCGTAAGGATCGCTATTTTCTATAAAGTGGATCTGCACCTCACTTTGGATCTCATAGGCGATGACCTTGCTCATTAAGATGAGATGAACTTCATAACGTTTAACCAAAAATGGCAGCAAATTTGCCACATTTCGCTCAGCCCCGCCAGGCCCCATCGAGTATAAAAAAACGGCTAATTTTTTCACTTGCTAACAACCTTTTTTATAAATTCTCGCCACTGCTTGATGATATTTTCTTTGCTAAATAAATTTGCACTTTCGCTGGCGTTTTTTGCTAGTTTTTGCCTTAATTTTTCATCTTTTAAAAGCATTTCAAGCTTATTTTTTAGATCATTTGCGTCGCCATTTTTAAAGATAAGCCCGTCTATGCCGTCACTTATAAGCTCTCTTGCGCCCACGGTGTCGCTACTTAGCCTAGCGCAACCAAAAGCGCCTGATTCTATTAGCACATTTGAAAGCCCCTCGCTTCGTGAGCAAAGAGTGAAAATTTTTGCCTCGCTATAAAGCTTTGTGACGTCATTCATGTGACCTAGAAATTTGACGTTAAGCCCTAAATTTGACGCCATTTGCTTCAGTTCGGCCTCTTGCCTGCCACTACCTGCGATCTTTATCTCCCAGCCATCAAGCAAGCTCTTATCCGCCTTGCTAAGCGCCTCAAAATAGATATCATAGCCCTTGACCGCCTCCAGCCTCGCCACGCTTAAGATGACGTTTTGCTTCTCGCAATTTTCAGGCACGTCGATAAAGAGTGGGTTGTGGATGACCTCGCGATTTTTGGCAAATTTATAGTAGTCGTAGTCGCTTTTACTTAGCACGCTTAAGCCATCTACAAAGCGGTAGCTAATATCACGCATGGCGCTTGTGATTTTGCTTTTTAAGTAGCTGTGCTCGTGGTGCTCAGTTGCTATTAGTTTGCTCTTTAGCCCAGCATTTGCCAGCACACAAGCGACGTTTGTCCAGTCGATAAAGCTAATTATGAGATCAGCCCTTTGCTCTTTAAAAAGCGTTCTAAGAGCGAGGATTTTCTTAAATTTTAAAGCGAGCCCTGAGCCAGTGACGCTAACATTTATGATATTTATCTTTTCACTAAATTTATAAAGCCCAAGGTCCTCTTCAAGAAGAGCGATAGTGATCTCATTGTCTTTGCAAAGCTCATTTGCAAGCACGTTTAGCACGCGCTCGGCTCCACCATTTCTAAGTGCGGCTATGACAAAAAGAATTTTCACTTCACACCTCCAAGCCTTAAAAGCTCCAGCCATTTTTTATAAATTTGCTCCACGCTAAACTCATCAAGTCTAGCCCTTGCGTTTTTGACAAATTCGCCCATTTTTGCCTCATCTTGCAGCAAATTTGCAAGCTTTTTGCTCATCTGATCAGCGTCATTTATCTCGCAAAGCAAGCCATCAAAACCATCTTTTATAAGCTCTTTTGCTCCGCTAGTCCTTGTCGCAACACGCACGCAGTCATAGTTTATCGCCTCTATCAAGGTGTTTCCAAGACCCTCGAAATTTGAGCAAGAGAGCAGCACCTTTGCCCTTTTATAAAGCGAGGCGATGTCGCTTACATTGCCTAAAAACTGGACATCAGCGCCTAAATTTTTGGCTAAATTTTCTAAATTTGCTCTCTCGCCACCATCTCCAGCGACAGCAAATTTATAGCCGCTTTGTTTTAAGTTTGCAGCCACTCTTACAAACATTTCGCAGTTTTTTATCTTATTTAGCCTGCCAACAAAGATGATTAAATTTTCTTTAGCAAAGCTCTCACTGCACACCTCTTCAAAGAGTGGGTTGTAAATTTTCATCACATTTTTGCAAAATTTAGAGTAGTAGCCTAGATCCTCGTCGCTTAGGACGCTAAGTGCGTTAGCAAATGGATAGCTTATGCGTCTTAGCACCTTAAAAATAGCTCTTTTTGGCGCAAGATAGTTTGTGTGCTCGCTTATGATTATAGGCGTTTTTAGCCCAGCCGAGCTAAAGAGAACCAAGGTATTTACGGCGTCTAAAAAGGATATTACAGCGTCAAATTTACCCTCTCTTATGAGCGCTCTTAAGGCAAGCACCTTTGAAACTCTCTTTTTTAAATTTCCAACCAAGCCAAGCTCATCAGCCCCAACACCTAAATTTATGAGCTTTACGCCACTTGCCAGCTCGTAAAATGGCTCATCTTTGTCAAATTTAACAAGGCTTACCTCGTGATCCACGCTAAATCTTGATGCGATCACTGCGCAAACTCGCTCCGCACCGCCACTTCTAAGCGTTGATGTGACAAATAATACCCTCATACGCCAAACCTTTGTTTTATCTTCACTCTAAGCTTTGAAAGTGCCGGTAAAATGCCACTTGGAAGCGGGCTAAGTAGTAAGAAAATAAACGCTTCTTTACTAAATTTAATGCTAAGACTTTTAAAGATACACCTTAGCATAAGGCCATATTCGCCTGCTATTTTGGCGTAGTAAGCGGCGTTTTTATACTGCATAGCTAGAAATTTTGGCTCGTTTTTTATAGCGATGTCGTAGTGCAAATTTGCAGTTTTAATGTAAGCGTTTGCCACGTTTAGCGCGTGTTTGCCAGCATTTAGTGTCGCACTGTCACTTCTTGCGATGCGGTAGATGTAAAGTGGCTTTTTAAGATAGAAGACACTTTTTTCAAAAAAGCGGATATAAAGCTCATTTTCGCCGCCAAAACTGCTCTCATCAAACCTAAAGCCGTCTATAAATTCACGCGAAAAAAGCTTAAAATACTCGCCATTTATCCGCCCACAGTGATAATCAACCTTGCTCATCGCCCCACTCTTGCTATACGGGCTTCTACCAGCCACGACCTCGGTCATCACGCCATCTTTTTCGCAGATCGCATCTGCAAAAACGCACGAATACTCGCCACTTTTTAAAATTTCATAGCACTCCTTTATCGCCTCTGGCAAAAGCTCATCGTCATCGTCAAGCAAGCAGACAAACTCGCCTGTTACGTTGTCAAAGCCGTTATTTTTGTTGCCATTTGGGCTCTTTTTGTGAGCGCTGTTTTTTACAAATTTGATCCTTGCGTCGTTAAAACTCTTGCAAATTTCACTCGCACTCTCGTCATCGCCGTCATCTGTTACAACTATTTCTAAATTTTTATAGCTTTGAGCTAGAGCGCTTTTTATGGCCTTTTTTAAAAGCTCTGGACGCTTGTATGTCGCAGTTACGATGCTGATTAATGGCTCGCTCATTTAGCCCCTTTTAAAAATTCTCTCATAGCCTTGAAGCTTTTCAAGTCGTGAGAAAAGTATAAATTTAAATGTTTTTATGTATGCCTTTAAATTTGCCCTGTATCCCCTCTCAAGGCGCTCGCCCTCGATGTTTGAGCCACTAAGATCAGTTGGGTGCGCAAAAAGATCGCAAAAATACATCTGCATATCATTAACGCCAAGCAAATAGTCCCAAACATCGGTCGTGCAAAGCGCACTTTTATGAATTTCAAGCAAATTTTTAGCACTTTTTTTAGTTAGCACATAAGCCCCTGCTCTATAAATGCTTGAAAATGAGTGTTTTGAGACCTGCCAAAGCGGCTTACTTAGGCTAGTATCCACCTTTTTACCAAAGGCGCTAAACCTGCCCTCTAGCCCATCTTGCATGCCGCATATCAGCACGCTATTTTCAGGCATCTTGCTAGCTGCCAAAAATGCCTCTTTTATGGCATTATCATCTCCGATCACATCATCTTCAAAGATGAGGGCAAATTTCGCCTCACTTGCCAAAAATGCCTCATAAGCTTTCACGTGCGAGAGCGAACAGCCAACCTCTGCCGGGCTTAAGACCTTGCCGTAAGCTTTAAATGACGGCGAAATGATCTTATAGTACTCCCTCGCGTTTAGCTCCCTGCCATCAACTGCGTCTATTAGCTTAAAGCTATCATATGAGCTAAATTTCTGCTGTAAAAGCTCGCGCCTTTTGGTATCTTTAGCCAAAGAGATCAGATAAATTTCATCCATTTAAGACCTTTTAAATTTTTTTAAAATTTTACGCCAAACTATGCCTCGCTCGAAGGCATTAAAAAACAAAAAATATCCCAAAACATAAGCTGCGCCGGCGTATATCGCAGCAAAGATAGCAAATTTTAGCCAGTTATTTAGGCTTACAAAGTCCTTGCAGGCAAACATCGCAAGCACGCATAGCGCAAAAACGGCTAAATTTTTAAAATAAACCCCGTAAAATGTGGTGAGTTTCACCTCTAAATTTAAGGCGGCATTTATGAGGTCAAAGCCAAGAATTCTTATGCTATAAAAAATGGCTGCGACGATGACGATGCCATAAACGCCGTAGTCACTAAATTTAAGCAGTGCGATCTGCGCTATGATCGTGCTAACGCCAAGGATAGTGTTGGCAATGGCTGGTCGGCGAAGCTTGTTTGTCGCGCTATCAAGGTTAAAAAGCGAAAAAACAAAGCTTATAAATACGATAGGCACTAGCGTGATCATCGAGACATTGTAGATAAATTTAACCTCATCTGCGCTTTTAAAAGGTAGCCAAAGCGTGTAAAAATCAAGCCCAAAAACGACGAAAAATGCGGCTGGAGCGCTCATCACAAAGGCGATCACCTTCATCGAAAATTTAGCCTCTTTTATAAGGTCCGTGATCAAATTTTTAGAGTAAAGCTCGACAAATTTTGGTGCAAAGATACCGCTAAGCTGTGCTACAAAGCTCTCAAGTATGATAGGAGCGGCCTTGGCGACTGAAAGAAGGCCAGTGGCATTTGCATTTACGAAAATGTTGCAGATAAATAGGTCCATGCCTGTTAAAAGTATGCGATTTAGCGCATTAAAGCTATTCCAAATGCCAGAGCTTAGAAGCTCTTTGATCTTAGAAAAGTCAAATTTGCTAAGGCTAAATTTTAGCTCTGGCGTGATGCGAGCTGACATAAAAATGGTGCTAAAAAAGACAAAAAGGCTAGCAACTAGCGCCGAAATGGCGATGTATGAGATAAATGGCTTAAAAAAGAAAAAGAGCGCCACGATAAGGGCTGCTAGGATCGCGCTTGAGATGGCGTTTCTGATGGAGAGTAGATAGAGCTTGTTTGTCACGAAAGCACAAACCGTCAAAACGCCGTTAAATAGTCCAACGCAGAAATTTATAAAGTAAAAAACAAGGGTCATTCTAACATCAAAGAGTAAATTTTCAGGGACGTTTAAAAAGCTTTGCAAATTTAGTATGAAAACAGAGCTAAGCACCACGATAACGGCGCAAAAAAAGATATTTACAACAAGCACTGATGAGTAGTAGGTGTTTGCAAGGCTTAGATCTTTTTTGTGCCACGCATGAGCAACAAAGCGCCCACTGACCGAGTTTATGGCTACACTTACGACCGCTGCGTAGCTAACGATGGCGTTACTAAGCCCCACAAAACCAAATGCCTCGTTGCCAAGACTTTTTAAGATAAATGGCGTAAGAAAGAAATTTATGCCCATTGATACGATAAAAACGACGATCGAGCTTATTAGATTGATTAGCATTAGACTTTTAACCTGTAAATTTTTACGCCACTTGAGATGATAAATGGCTCAAAGTATCGCTCATCTGCTCGCTCAAATATAAAAAGCTGCACAAGGGCTGAATTTAAGGCATTTTCATCAACTAAAACCACACGCGCATAGTCCTCCAAAAACAAAACAGAAATTTTCGCCTTTTCGTCGATAGTTTTCTCGTCTATTTGTAGCTCTTTACCAGAGCCTTTTATCTTATAAAAGGACTTTACCGCCACTTTTTCGCCGTTTTGTGTGATAAATTTTGGCTCTTTTAGCGGCAAGATATAGCCATTTCCAAGGTCTATGCCTGCCTCGCTAATGCTATTTATAGGGCTAATGTAGTAAAAAAACTCCTCTTTTGGCCGCTCGCCACTCATAACATCGATGTAGCTATACCTAAAGATATTTGGAGCGATATCTATCATGTCTGGCACAAGATAGTAAAAAACCTCTTTTTTTGCCGCTGGCAGAGTGAAATTTGCGCTTTCAAGCTGGCTTAAAAAGAGATTTAGATCGCTTGTATTGTGATCTTTTAAAATTTCTTCTAGCGCTCTACTCTTTTTCTCAAACGATATGTCGCTATACTCGCTCACTACTCTAGCTAGCTTGGCTGAGGTTGCCTCATCCTTTCTTAATGCAAGACTAACAAAATAGCCGTTCTCGCCGCCTTGCCTGCCAGGATCATTTAGCGTCTTAACATCAGCAAAGTATCTTACCGCATATCCATAATCCCACCACGAAAGCACGTAGTCATCGCGCTTAGTAGCCTTTTTTAACTGATCAAGCGCCATTGCCTCATCGTGCGTGATCAAAGTATGAGGTCTATAAGAGTAAGCGATCTCTAAATTTGGAGCAAGCGCAGCAGCCGCAAAGATAAAAAAGGATAAATTTTTAAGAGAATTTCTAAGGTCAAATAAATTTAAAAAAAAGTGCAAGAAATACCCAAAACCAAGTGCGACAAGCGGCGTTACATACATAGCAAATCTAACTCCGCCAAATAGCGATAAAATGCCAAGTCCAAGCAGTGGCAAGCTAAGTAAAAATGGGCGAAATTTAAAGCAAAGCACCAGATATCCAATCACTGCCGCTAGTAAAATAAGGATATTTCCAGCCATGAAATAGACAAAGTATAAAGGGCTAGCGCTTTTTACCTCGTCAATTAGCGTGTATTCGCTTATAAAGTGAAATTTATTTGCAACCTCTGAGCTGCTTTTTAAAACGTAACTGCCAATCTTTGAGATGATAAGATCAAAGCCGCCAAAATAGATAAAAATAGCCAGCATAATAGCTATAAAAATGCTCAAATTTCTAGGTGAAAGTAGTTTTTTATATTTGCAAAAAATGGCGTAAAATGAAGCAATGACCGCTAAATTTAAAATCAAAATTTTATTTGCGATGAGTGGATCTTTTGAAAAAATATTGAAGCTAACGATGCTTATAAACATAAAAAATATCGCTTGGTAGTTTTCTATCCTGCTTCGCATAAAAGCAAGCGTGTAGATAAAAAAGATAAAAATAATGCTTAAAATAAGAGCATAAGAGCTTTGATACCACCAAAGATAAAGCGATACAAAAACTCCAGGCAAAACGATAAATTTTTGTTCATTTGCATTTAAAAGCTTGATCAAAAGATAGATGATAAAAAGCGCAAATGTGACATTTAGCATATCGCTATCAAAGTAACCAAGAGACGTTCTTACAAGATAGCCTGGCAAAATAACGCTCATAAATGCCGCCACGGCCCCAGCTTTTAGAGCTTTAAACTCATTTGATATCAAGATAACTGGAAGCGCGATAAGGGGTGCTAAAAGCGCGCTCATATAAAACATCACGCTTTCGATCTTGAAAGGTAAAATTTTGCAAATATAAAAAACTATGGTTGAGATTGAGTGATTAAAGGGGCTAAAGTCATTTTGCTGATGAAAGCCAGCAAGCATATCTCTAGCGCCCTCTGCGTAATAGTATGCGTCATTTGTCGTAAGCATAAATTCGCCATTAAAGTAAAACTCTGGCATATCCTTTGCCCACAATACCCAAAGCATCCTAGCTGCAAATCCAAACAGATAAGCAGCCAGAAAGATAAGTAAAATTTTACAATTTACGCTTACTTTGTGCACTAAATTCCTTACAGCCTAGCGTCAGCCTCTGGGTAGATATTTTTTATATCATAAACCAAGTGGCCTTTTAGGTTGAGCTTTTTAAATTCATTGTGAGCTACGGCGATCACGATGCAGTCGTAGTCGTCTAGGTTATACTCTTTTACTAGATCAAAGCCGTACTCATGTTTTACCTCAGCGCTATCAGCCCAAGGATCAGTCACATCGACCTTGCAACCAAAGTCTTTTAGCTCATCAACCACGTCTATAACGCGAGAATTTCTTATATCTGGGCAGTTTTCTTTAAATGTCATACCAAGAACGAGCACGCGCGCTTTGTTGATAAGCACACCTTTTCTTATCATTAGTTTTATCACTTGATCGGCTGCATATCTGCCCATATCATCGTTGATACGGCGACCTGCTAGGATCATTTCAGGGTTGTAGCCTACCTCTTGAGCTTTGTGAGTTAGATAGTATGGATCTACACCGATGCAGTGACCGCCAACTAGACCTGGGCGGAAATTTAAGAAATTCCACTTCGTACCTGCAGCCTCAAGCACGTCGATAGTGTTGATGTGAAGCTTTTCAAACAGCATCGCAAGCTCGTTTATAAAGGCGATGTTGATGTCGCGCTGAGTGTTTTCGATGACCTTTGCAGCCTCTGCTACTTTGATGCTTGAAGCTTTGTGAGTGCCAGCTGTGATGATCGAGCGATAAATTTCATCGACCTTGTCTGCGATCTCTGGGGTTGAGCCACTTGTGATCTTTTTGATCTTTGTAACAGTGTGCTCTTTATCACCTGGATTTATGCGCTCTGGAGAGTAGCCGCAGAAGAAGTCTTTGTTAAATTTAAGCCCACTCTTTTCAAGAAGTGGCACGCAAATTTCTTCTGTAACGCCTGGATAAACGGTGCTTTCATAGACAACGATGTCGCCTTTTTTAAGCACTTTTGCCACGCTCTCAGTCGCTTTTACCACTGGAGTTAGATCAGGACGTTTGTTCTTATCTATCGGAGTTGGGACGGTTACGATGAAGAAGTTGCAACTTCTGATGTCATCTAAATTTAGGCTAAATTTCATGCCATTATCGATCGCTTTTTTCATCTGCTCGTTGCTAAGCTCAAGCGTTCTGTCATAGCCACTTTTAAGCTCTTCTATACGTTTTGCATTTACGTCAAAGCCGACTACTTCGTACTTTTCACTAAAAGCTGCTGCTAGTGGAAGTCCCACATATCCAAGTCCTACTACTGCTATTTTCATTTCTCTTTCCTTTTTAAAATTTTTGGTTTTATTATTTCTACACGTTCATAAATTCTTATCTCTGCGCCCACGCTTTGTGGGGTTACGATCTTAATGGGGCTAATGCCAGGCAAAATTTGAGTAAATTCATAATAAATTTGCCTCTTTTTATTTTTGCCATTGCAAGGCTTAAGCGGTTCATCATCTGCGCTAAATTCATAATAAACCCCGCTTTTATCCTCTTTTTTATCTAAATGTCCGCCCTCTAGCATAGCAAATTCACAATCCGTTTGCACCTCTTTAAAAAATGCAACTTCATATTTAAAATAATCATTCGGCATCTTTGAGACGGGCAACTCAAAAACCTGTTTTTGCGTCTTGGCTTCACTTTTACCTACCTCATCGCTAGCTAAGAGCGTAAAAGGTAGCAAACAAGCTATGAGAGATAAAATTTGCTTCACGCTTTGACGCCTATCTGAAAATACTTAAATCCATGCTCAGCCAAAGCTTTAGCGTTATACTGGTTGCGTCCGTCAAATATGACGGCATTTTTTAGCCTCTCTTTGATCTCCATAAAATCAGGCGATCTAAACTCACTCCACTCTGTCACAAGCACCATTGCATCGGCGTTATTAAGAGCGTCATATTTATTTTTGGCATATTTCACATCTAAATTTGGCATATATTTTTTAGCTTCTTCACTTGCTTTTGGATCGTAAGCGACCACTTTTGCGCCAGCTTCATCTAAAAGTTTTATCAATGTTAGCGAGCTAGCCTCTCTCATATCATCGGTATTTGGTTTAAACGCAAGCCCCCAAAGTGCGATCCTCTTGCCCTTTAGATCGCCGCCAAAAAAGTTATAAATTTTATCAAAAAGCACTCTTTTTTGAGCCTTATTTCTTGACTCGACCGCGTTTAAAAGCTCTGGCTCAAAGCCATTTTGTCTAGCTGTGTAGATGAGCGCCTCGACGTCCTTTGGAAAGCAGCTACCGCCATATCCGCAGCCTGGGTAGATGAAGCTATATCCGATCCTTGAGTCGCTGCCGATGCCTTTTCTTACTAAATTTACATCAGCGCCTACGCGTTCACAGATATTTGCTATCTCGTTTATAAAGCTTATTTTGGTTGCTAACATCGAATTTGCAGCGTATTTTGTCATCTCGGCTGATTTTACGTCCATGCAAATGAGCCTATCGTGATTTTTCATAAATGGCTCATAAAGCTCTCTCATCACGCTAAAGCCCCACTCGCTACTAGCCCCGATAACTACGCGGTCTGGCTTTAAAAAGTCCTCAACCGCCGCACCCTCTTTTAAAAACTCTGGGTTTGAGACTACTTCAAATTTGATCTCTACATTTCTCTTTTTAAGCTCAGCCTCGATCACCTCGTGCACCTTAGCTCCAGTGCCCACTGGAACGGTTGATTTATCGACTACGATTAGTGGTTTGCTTAAATTTTCTCCGATAGATTTTGCAACTGAAAGGACATATTTTAAATCCGCCTGTCCATCAGCGCCCATAGGCGTGCCAACTGCGATAAATAGCACATCTGCATGCTCTAGCGCCTCGGTTATCTGCGTGCTAAATTTAAGCGAGCCATTTTTGTAGCACTCACTCACGATATCAGCAAGCCCAGGCTCATATATCGGCACGACGCCGTTTTTTAGCGCTTCGATCTTTTTGCTATCGACATCGACGCAGATCACGCTGTTGCCCATCTTAGCAAAGCATGCACCGCTTACTAGCCCAACATATCCAGTTCCAATTACTGCTATTTTCATGCTTATCCTTAAATTCTCTTTTCCCACTCAAGGGCGGTTTTTATGATGAGCGCTAGATCGTCTCTTTTTGGTTTCCAGCTTGTTAGCGAGCGCAGTTTGCTTGCGTTTGAGATAAGGATAGCTGGGTCGCCGTCCCTTCTTGGCGCATTTAACACCTTAAAATTTACCCCACTTACTTTTTTTGCGGTCTCGATGACCTCTTTTACGCTAAATCCCCTACCATATCCCACGTTAAAAGTTTCACTACCATTTTGACTGATGTAATCAAGCGCGCTTATGTGAGCGTCTGCTAGGTCGCTAACGTGGATGTAATCTCTTACACATGTGCCATCTTTTGTCGCGTAGTCATCGCCAAAGATACCCATGCTCTCACGCTTGCCAAGTGCTGTTTGCACGGCTACTTTTATAAGGTGCGTGGCGTTTGGATAGTTTTGACCGATAAGCCCCTCTTCGTCTGCACCTGCGACGTTGAAATAGCGAAGTATCGCAAATTTGAAATTTTCATTTGACGCAGCGTAGTCTTTTATGATCTGCTCGCTCATGAGCTTGCTTCTGCCGTATGGATTTATCGGATTTGTAGGCGTTGTTTCGCTCACCTCCGCCACGTCTGGCTCGCCATAAACTGCGGCAGTTGAGCTAAATATAAATTTATTTACATTGTAAGTTTTTGCATATCTTAGCACCCTTGCGACGTTTGCGGTGTTGTTTAGATAGTATTTTAGCGGCTCGCTCATACTCTCAAAGACCTCGATAAACGCTGCAAAATGGATGATCGCATCAAATTTGCCATTTGCGAAAATTTCACTTAGATCATCCTCTAAATTTGCATTTATAAATTTGAAATCTCCTATCTTTTGGAGTGCTTCAAGTGCTTTTTGTGAGCCCTTACAGAGATTGTCGATGATGGTTATCTCATCTTTGCCTTGCTTTAAAAGTGCTTTTACTACGTGGCTGCCGATGTATCCAGCTCCACCTGTTACTAAAATTTTCAAGTTTAAGCCTTTCATTAAAAGTGTGTAATTTTATCAAAAATAGAGTAAAGCAAAAGTAAAGCAAGGTTAGTTTTTAAAATTTGCCTAAAAGCTGCAAAATAGATCTTTGCCTTTATAAATTTAAAATAGACTTACAATCTATTTTAAATTTAATCTTTATAATCTTTTATCTACAAAAAAAGGATAAAAATGAATGTCTCGATCTTAAATTTACTGCCGATAAAGCAAGGCGGTGATGCAAAAGCCGCCATAGATGCAGCTGTTAGACTGGCTAAATTTGCCGAAGATATCGGCATGAAACGCTACTGGGTCGCAGAGCATCACAATATGAGAAACTTAGCAAGCTCAGCCACGCAGCTCATCATCGCGCACATCTTAGAGCATACAAAAAGCCTGCGCGTGGGCTCTGGCGGCGTGATGCTACCAAACCACAGCCCCTACTCTATAGCAGAGCAGTACGCCACTCTTGAGACGATATTTGCAAACCGCGTCGATCTTGGGCTAGGCAGAGCTCCAGGGACTGATCAAGAGACAGCTGCAGTGCTTAGACGAGGCGCAAGAGAGATAGAATTTGACATGCAGATAAACGAGCTAATGGACTATTTTAACGCCAAAAGGGCCGTGAAAGCCTATCCAAAAGTAGACAAAATTCCACCCATCTACATACTTGGCTCAAGCATATATAGCGCATACGTGGCGGCTGAGTTTGGCCTGCCTTACGCCTTTGCGTCGCACTTTGCACCACGTGCGCTAGAAAAAGCAGTAGAAATTTATCGTCAGAATTTCAAGCCCTCTTCGTTTCTTGCCGCTCCTTATGTCATCGCAGGAGCAAATGTGATAATAGCCCAAAGTGACGAGCTAGCAAAGAGTTTAGCAACTACGCAAACGCAGTTTTTCTTAAACGTGGTCACTGGCGAAAAAGAGTATTTGCAACCACCAAAAAAAGATAACGACGAGGTCTTTGCTGCCTCTTGCAAAAGAGGCGCCAAAGCTCCACATTTTGGGCCGATCGACTTTAGGCAAATAGAGCTAAAAAATAGAGAGAGAATCGTCACCGAAGAGATGATGGCGTGCTCTTTCATAGGCTCAAAGCAAAGCGTTAAAGAGCAAATTTTAGAGTTTCAAAATAGGCTTGAAGTCGATGAGATCATGGCTCAAAGTTTCATTTTTGATGAGGAGGCGCAGCTTAGCTCTTTTAGGGCGTTAAAAGAGACCATAGATGAAATTTAATCCTCTCTAACCCTTAAAAATATAGGAAATCTTGGCTTGCCATAAGACGATAAATTTTGAAATTTATATGTGATGATAGAGCCTATCTTTGGGGGATTTGTGCGTTGCTCGTCGCTTAGTCCTGAGCCTATTTTAAAGATAGTGCCCTCTTTTGGCTCGCCAGCTTTTTCTTTGTCATCTTTGCCACCAAGCGCCCTGCAAGTGAGCGAGCCAGCAAGATTTGCGTATTTGCCGCTGCCTTTGTTTATGGAGACCACCTCGCACTCGGCATCTTTAAATTTCTTAAATTTAAGTGCATTTTTGCTTCGTTTTCGCTCGTAGGACGCATTTGGCTCACGCACGACTGCTCCCTCGCCACCTCTTGCGATAATGTCCTTTGTAAATTTTAAAAACTGGGCGTTATCAGGCATTTTTATCTGTTTTATAATGATTAAATTGTCATTTGGCTCATTTTTTAGAAATTTGGCCAAAACTTCAAGCCTATCAAGCAAGCCGCCACTTGCCTCCGGCACGTCAAAAACGTGAAATTTAAGCCTGCTCCACTCCTTTTCATCTGGCAGCCTGTCCATCACGGTCGCTTGAATTTCTTCAAATTTAAGCCCCTTTGCGTAAAGCTCGCCATCAAGTGCAAATTTTGGGAAATTTTTAGTAAAACTTTGCGGTGCATTTAGCTTTTTGCCCTGCCTTGAGAGTAAATTCTCTCCGTCCCAGTAGGCACGCACTCCGTCAAGCTTCTCGCTAGCTAGCCAGCCTGAGACGTTTTGATCTTTAAATTCGCTAAGGCGCAGCAACTCAAGCTTGCCCTGCCCTGCTCCAAAGGCAAAGCTAAGGCAAAATGCTAAAAAAAGGGCTATAAATTTCAAATTTTTATGCCGTAAAACTCGCTATACCACTCGACAAATTTAGCCACGCCGTCGTTTACTTTTGTATTTGGCTTGTAGTCAAAGTCAGCCACCAAATCGCTCACATCAGCAAATGTCGCTGGCACATCGCCTGCTTGAAGTGGGAGGAAATTTTTCTTGATCTCGCGGCCGATCTTTATCTCAACTGCTTTGATGTAGTCCATGAGCTCTACAGGGCTGTTGTTGCCGATATTATAGACCTTAAACGGCGCTTTTGAAGTGGCAGGGTCTGGGTGCTTTGCGTCCCAATTTGGATTTGGCTTAGCTGGGTTGTCGATGCACTTGATGATGCCCTTTACGATGTCGTCCACGTAGGTAAAGTCGCGCTTCATCTTGCCGTAGTTGAAAACATCGATGCTCTTATCTTTAAGTGCCGCATCAACAAACAAAAATAGCGCCATATCAGGGCGTCCCCATGGTCCATAAACCGTAAAAAAGCGAAGTCCAGTCGTTGGCACGTTAAATAGATGGCTATAAGTGTGCGCCATCATCTCGTTGCTCTTTTTGGTCGCTGCGTAGAGGCTTATAGGGTGATTGACCCCCTCGTGTGTAGAAAATGGCATGTTTTCATTTAGTCCATAAACCGAGCTAGAGCTTGCATAGACTAAATTTTTGATCTCATTGTGGCGGCAGCACTCGAGGATGTTCATAAAGCCCGTGATGTTGCTGTCGATGTAGGCTTTTGGATTTATGAGCGAGTAGCGAACGCCAGCTTGTGCGGCTAAATTTACCACTACGTCAAATTTCTCCTTAGTAAAAAGCTCTTTCATCGTCTTTTCATCAGCAAGGTCTGCTTTTATAAATTTTAAATTTGGATGCGTTTTTGAGGTGATAAGCTTACCATACTCTATCTCGCTCACGTCAAAACCTGCCGTTTTTAGGCGTGCAAGCTTTAAATTTACGTCGTAATAGTCATTTATCACGTCATATCCAACGACCTCATCCCCACGAGCCACAAGGGCATTTGCAAGGTGAAATCCTATAAATCCAGCTGTTCCAGTTACTAAAATTTTCATATTTTTCCTTTCATTTTGACTTATTCGTCGTCTAAATTTATCTCAGGCACTTTCTCTTCAAAAAGTGTCTTGCTCTTTGGCTCTTTTGGCTTTAGATCGCTTGCTTTTTTAAGCAGACCGCCCAGCATATCGCGGTTTAGCTCCTCTTTGCTAATGGGCCTTACATCATCAAATTCACTAAATTCCAAAGCCTCTTTATCTACCTTTATCTCATAGTCTAGCTGCCCGCTAAGCCTTGCTAGCTCGTCGCTTATCGCAGAGCAAAAAACCTCACTATATCCCCTGTGAGTGCAGTTTTTGGCTAGAAATTCGCTCATTACGCTTAGGTGATTTATGTAGTCATCTTGCAAGATATTTGCCTGCAAAAGCTCAAATTTCAAAAATAGCCAGTATGTGTTAAGCACGTCGCTTTCGCAGTATTCGTTTATCTTATCAAGCTCGCCTGCGTAGTATAACTCAAGCACCTGATCGCCGTGCACGTCGTACTTGCCAGGTAAATTTAAGCTAGCACAAAGCTTATCAAGCTTTAGCCCTCTAACACTCCCAAAATCGCTTATAAAATCAAGCAGGTCAAGGTGAAATTTAGGCGAATACCTCGCTCTATAGTTTTCCCATTTGTTTTTATTTAGCTCTTTGTTTTCGCTCTCATAGTAAGCCGCTGCGTTTAGGTTGTAGCGCATCGCACGCACCATAAGCATTGGCAGGTCAAAGCCACGGCCGTTAAAGCTAACGAGCCTTGGGTTATAATCATTTATAAATTTTAAAAATTTAGCGATGATCTCGCGCTCGTCCTTGCCCTCCATCGTGCTAACTTTTAAAAATTTGCCGTATTCATCGGCCATCACCGCAGAGATCGCCACAACTCTATGAAACATCACAGGCAAAAACTCACTCCCGCTGGCCTCTTTTTGCAAGGACATCGCCTGCACGCTCACATCTTCGTCGCTTCCATCGATGCCGTAAATTTTTCTTATCAGATTTGCATCAGGTATCGTCTCGCAGTCAAAGACGCAGATGTAACTTTTCGCCATTTTAGCCCTTTTTTAAGCATTTTTTTTTAAAATCATACCAAAAATTTATATTTAAAGTAGCCAATGCAAGATAAAAATCAACTAAAAATAGCCATCGTAAAGCTTTCGGCACTTGGGGACATCGTCCATGCAGCCATCGTGCTTCAGTTTATCAAAAAGCACTGCCCAAATACTCACATCACATGGCTGGTTGATGCCCGTTTTGCAAGCCTTTTAAAAGATCATCCCCTAATCGACGAACTAGTCATTTTGCCACTTAAAGAGAGCTTTAAAAAGAGCTACAAGATCATAAAAACACTTGGCAAATTTGACAAGATCATCGACCTGCAAGGACTTTTCAAATCAGCCGTCGTCGCAAAACTACTTGGCAAAGAAATTTATGGCTTTAGCAGAGAAAGCGTCAAAGAAAAGATCGCAGCCAGGCTTTATAGGCATAAATTTAAGATCGACTACAACGAAAATATCATAGTTAGAAACCTAAGCCTCGTTGGATACGCCTTAAATTTTAGCTTTGAAAAAAGTGAAATTTTAAAAAAATCGTCCTGCTTTGAAATTTGCAAAAAATTTAAAAATGAAAGCGGTAAAAAACGCGTATTAATTGCTGCCTTTGCAAGTGAAGAGAGCAAAATTTATGACAAATTTAAAGATGTGATCAGACTGCTTGAAGGTTGTGAAATTTACCTTTGCTACGGGAGTGAGAGCGAAAAAGTAAGGGCCGAGGCGATCATTTCAGGCACCAAAGCAAAACTGCTTGAAAAACTAAGCATAAAAGATATGATAGATTTTATCGCGAGCTGCGATCTAGTAATCGGCAACGATAGCGGTCTAACGCACCTTGCATGGGCTGTAAATAGGCCTTCTATCACGCTTTTTGGTAACCGACCAAGCCACCGCAATGCCTACGTCACGGACAAAAATCTTGTCGTTGATATGGGTAAGGAGATAGATGCTAGAAGTATCGATAAAAACGACTTTTGCATAAGAGAAATTTACCCTGAAACAGTTGCAAATTTTGCAAAAAGGCTGCTAAATGGATAGGCTCTATCTAGCTGGCTTTTATACTTTGAAATTTCTTATATTTATATTGCCAAGCTCGCTTCAAAACCTGCTTGCTAAATTTTTAGCATTTGCCTTTATGAAGCTTAAAAAAAAGAGATTTCATATCGTGATGACAAATTTAGACCTTGCATTTGGCGAGACAAAAACTAAAGAAGAGAAGCTAGAAATCGCCAAAAAATGCTACTACAACTTTGCAAAATATCTTGGTATAAATTTCATCCTCAATCAAAACACGACAAAGCAAAAGATACTTAAGCAAGTTGTTTTTAAAAATGAGCACTTTTTGCTTGATGCGATAAGATCTGGCAGGCCTATCATCGTCACAACGGCGCACTTTGGGCAGTGGGAGATATTTTCTCTAGCAGTTGCAGCGCATTTTGGGCCATCTTCAGTGCTTGGCAGAAAGCTTGATAGCAGCGTCATGGATAAAATTTTAAGGGCAAATAGAGCGCAGTTTGATGTGGAGCTAATCGACAAAGATGGCGGCGCAAAAGATATCTTAAAAGCGCTGAAAGCTAGGCGAATAGTAGGAATTTTAGTCGATCAAAACACCGCACCAAAAGATGGCATAAAGGTGCAGTTTTTTGGCAAAGATGTGCTTCACACGCCAGCTGCAAGCGTGCTAGCTCAAAAGACAAATGCCCTTATCATAAACGCATTTATCTACCAAAAAGGTGAAAATTTAAATGAAATTTGCTTTGAGCAGCCTATAGATATAAGCACATTTGATAAAGAAGATGCCGTGCAAAAAGCGACGCAGATGCAGTGCAGTGCGTGCGAAGAGATGGTTAGAGCAAGGCCAGAAGAGTACTTTTGGTTTCACCAAAGGTTTAAGAGATTTTACGAAAATGAGTACAAATGCTAAGCGTTGTCATTTTGACTTTTAACAGCGAAAAGTACCTAAAAGAGGTGTTAGAAAGCGCTAAATTTGCTGATGAGATCATCGTGGTTGATAGCGGCTCAAAAGATGGCACAAGGCAAATTTGTGATGGCTTTAGCAACATGAAATTTCACGAGCAAGCTTGGCTTGGATTTGGCGCGCAAAAGCAAAAGGGCGTGGATATAGCCAAAAACGAGTGGGTCTTTGTGCTTGATAGCGACGAGGTGATTACAGACGAGCTTAAAAATGAGATCATTAGCACGTTAAAAGAGCCTAAATTTATGGCTTATAACGTTGCTAGGCTAAATTTCTTTTTTGGCAAAGCGATAAAAAACATGGGGCTATATCCAGACTACACGGTGAGGCTTTTTAATAAAAATTTTGCCAAATTTGATGGCAGAGCCGTGCATGAAAAGGTCGTTTTAAATGACGGCTCACAAAGGCTTGGCGCGCTTAAAAACCACTTCTTGCACTACGCGTATGAGAGTATCGAGCAGTTTATCGCCAAGCAAAATCGCTACTCAAGCATGGGCGCAAAAAGAAATTTGCTAAAGGCACTTACAAGCCCGGCTTGGACATTTTTTAAGCTTTATGTGCTAAAAGGCGGCTTTAAAGAGGGCTTTGTGGGCTACGTTATCGCTAGACTTTACGCCCAGTACACATTTTGGAAATATATAAAATGAAAATACTTGTGATTAAATTTAGAAACATCGGCGACGTACTTTTGACAACGCCGCTCATTGAAAATTTGCACCACTACTACCCAGACGCGACCATCGACTTTGCCCTAAATAAAGGCACAGAGGCGATGATAGAAGGCAATCCCTACATAAATAAAATCCACATTTACGATAGGCAAAGTGCAAATTCTGGCTTTTTTAAAAAGCTAATGACCGAGCTAAAATTTATAAGAGCGATCAAAAAAGAGAAGTACGATATGGCGGTGCAAACGACCACTGGAGACCGAGGTGTCATCATCTCAAAGTACGCCAAGATCAAAAAGATAGTTGGCTTTTTAGGCAAGCATAAGGCGATAAATAAGCTTTTAAGCGTAAAGGCAAAATACTACGAAAATTTCTCTCACACGGTTGATCTAAATTTAAACGCACTAAGGGCTTTGGGCTTTGAGCCGGTTAGTAAAAAAGTGAGCGTTTTTTCAGACGAGAGCGTGGAGCATCTAAATTTACCAAAACGCTTTGTGCACGTGCATCTAACAAGCCGCTGGATGTTTAAATGCGCAAACGACGAGAGTATGGCAGAGCTCATCGACTACTGCGAAAACGAGCTTGGCGTAAAAGTCGTACTAACAAGCGATAACAAAGAAAATGAACTTGAAAAACTTGCAAGCGTGCTAAAAATTTGCAAAAGCGAGCCTATAAATTTAGGTGGCAAGCTAAGCCTAAAACAAACGATCGCTCTCTCAAAGCACTCAAGCCTCTTTATCGGCGTAGATACTGCTATCATGCATATAGCTGCAGCAAATGACGTGCCAGTGATCGCCCTTTTTGGCCCAAGCAATGCTTTTGAGTGGGGACCTTGGGACAATGGCTTGATGCAAAATGGCTACACAGCGCAAAATGGCATCCAAAGCATGGGCAAACACATCGTCTATCAAAAGGACTGGGACTTTGTGCCTTGCGACAAAGAGGGCATAAAAGAGCACGGCATCGAGAAGACTTTAATGGACTTTAGCGATGAGATGGGACAGATAAAGGCGGAAATAAGATCAAATTTGGAGCTAGCACAATGAACATCCTCCACACACAGACACTTTTTAACTGGGGTGGCGAGCAAAACAAGACGCTAAACGAGATGCGTTTCATGCGTGAAATGGGTCATGAAGTGATGCTCTTTTGCAACCCAAATTCGCAGATCGAAAGCATCGCTAAAAAAGATGGATTTAAGGTCATCACGCACGAGATGAATAAGAAAAATTTTCATAAAAGCGTGCCAGCACTTTGCGAAGCGATAAGATCAAACAAGATAGATGTCGTGATCACACATAGCTCAACTGATAGCTGGGTCGGCGCCATAGCTGGGCTTTTTTACCGCAAAAGAGGCGTTAAATTTTATAAAGAAAGACACAATCTTTTCCCTATAAATGGGTTTGTTTCTAAATTTATGCATAAAAAGCTTTTTGACAAAATTTTATACATCTCAGGTAGCGTCAAAGAGTATCTCCTAAGCATCGGCGTTAGCGAAGATAGGCTCTTTTTTATGCCAAGCACGGTTGATGTCGAAAAGATTGGTAGCACAAAAAGCACTTTTAGAGATGAATTTCATATCGCCAAAGATGAGCTAGTCATCGGCACTTTTACCTCACTTTACCGCAAAAAAGGGGTCTTTGACTTCGCAAGTGCTGCAAAAGAAATTTTAAAGACAAAGGATACGACTATTGTATTTTCTGGCAACATTAGTGATGGCACAAAAGAGCAGATCACCTCTATGTTTGATGAAAAAGATAAGATCATCTTCACTGGCTTTAGAAATGATGCGGCAAATGTTATAAAAAGCTTTGATATCTACGTATTTGCCTCGCACTCTGAGGGGCTTGGTACGGTCTTGCTTGAGGCAATGAGCTCAAAGGTGCCAGTCGTGGTCTATGATAATGCTCCGATGAACGTGCTGGTTAAAGATAAAGAGCGTGGGCTTTGTGCTATAAATTTAGATGAAATTTCACTAAAAGAGTGCATTTTAGAGCTGATAAATGAGCCTGAAAAAGCCAAAATTTACTCTCAAAACGCCTTTAAATTTGTGGATGAAAACTTTAGCCACAAGGCGCTAAAAGAGGCTATAAGA
Organism: Campylobacter concisus; assembly: GCF_002913765.1. Classification (GTDB taxonomy): domain Bacteria; phylum Campylobacterota; class Campylobacteria; order Campylobacterales; family Campylobacteraceae; genus Campylobacter_A; species Campylobacter_A concisus_BB. Next base: position 262,978 of record NZ_PPCH01000007.1, read on the forward strand.
AATTTACTGGAGCAAAAATGAACTACCCAGTTTGCGTGCTAACGATGCACCACTGCAATAACAATGAAAACGACTTTGCCATTAAGCCAGAGCTATTTAAAAAAGCACTTCTCATGGCACTTGACGAGGGCTATAAATTTATAAATTATGGCCAGTTTAAAGATATCGTGGCTGGCAGAGCAAAGGCTCGCAAAAAGAGCATTTTGCTAACTTTTGATGATGGATATTTTGACAATTACAAATTTGCATATCCCATCTTAAAAGAGCTAAATATCCCAGCCGTTTGCTTTTTGATAACAGATAAGATCAAGGATTTTAAAAGGCAGGATTACGATTTTTCGTTTAAAAAGCACAAAGAGATCGACTATGATAAAGATGCGGAGTATTTTTTAAATTTAGATGAGATCAGGCAGATGCAAGAGAGTGGGCTCTTTGAATTTGATAGTCACACAGCGAGCCACTTTTCTTGCAGGAGTGACTATGAGGTAAAGCTAAGAGAGGAGTTTTCTAGCTCGCTTGCTAAGATAAAAGAGCTATTTCCAGAAAAAAAAGAATTTGGCTTTTGCTTTCCAAAAGGGCATTTTAACGAGCTTTCGCAGAGGATAATTAAAGAGTATTACGGCTTTGCTTTTAGCGTGATAGATGGCGGATTTTGCATGGGAGATGATAAATTTAAGATAAGGCGTATCGATATCTCAAACAACGCAAAGAGCGAGAGCGACTACATTTTCAGGATCAAAAAGAAGCTTTTTATCTATTCGACTCCTTTTGTTGGCAAAATTTACTCAGACTTTAGAAATAGAAGCTTTAAATAGTGCTTAGTTCTAACTCCTAAGAAAAGCATAAATAGATCCCAAAAAGTCATTTTGATATATAAACATGGTCTTTTTAAGCCATTTTTCATCGCGTTTTGTCACTATGCGTTTTATCTCTTCTAAGTTGCCATCGGCCTTGTTTATGCCACGCTTTGTCGTGAAAAACGCCTTGTAGCCATGCTTTTTGGCAGCGCTTAGATACTCGTCATTATATTTGCCTCTTGGCCAGCAAAGTGCCTCATCTTCAAAGCCAAAGTTTTTCTTCATAAACTCACGGCAAAGACCAAATTCCTCATCCAAGCTAAGCTGTCCAAAATATCCATCAAAATGCCCGTGCGTATGCGAATGAAAATAAAAGCAGTCCTTCATCTTCTCGATCTGCTCTAAATTTAAGATCACATCTTGCGGCCTACTTGGAGCAAGCCTCTTGCACTCGTTGTGATCAACGTTTAAAAAGCTAGCAGGCCTCAACTCATGGGCCTTTTGCGCTGCCTCTATCCAGCCAGTTATTATAAATATATTTGCTTTTAGTCCAAATTCTTTCACGATAGGATAGGCATAGATGTAGTTATCCATCCAGCCATCGTCAAATGTTATGCAAACGCTCTTTTTGGGCACCTCAAGCTCGCCCTTTTTGTACGCGATAAATTCATTTATACTTAACGTTTTATAGCCATTTTCGGCTAGAAATTTCATGTGCGATCTAAACTCATCCACGCTACTAGCGATAAATCCGCTCTTTTCAAGCACGTGGTGATACATCAAAACTGGTACGCTCATTTTACAAGCTCCATATATAAATTTTGTGTGTTTTCTATCATTTTTTCGATGCTAAATGTCTCTTTGACGTACTCTCTGCCAAACTCACCCATCTGCTTTCTTAAATTTTCATCTAAAATAAGCCTTTCAAGCACCTTTTTCAGCTCCTCTTTGTTGCCATTTTCAAATAAAAATCCGCTTTTACCATTACTCACTGCCTCGCCAAGGCCGCCCACATCGCTTCCGATGGTAGCTAGCTTACACGAAGATGCCTCAAGTAGCGCCCCGCCGATAGCCTCCATGTCTGAAGGTAGCACGCAGATATCAAGCGAGCCCAAAAAGTCGCTCACATCGGTTCTGTTGCCAAGCATGAAGATATTTTTCTTATCTTTTATATACTCGTGTAAATTTTTATTTTGAGGACCGTCGCCCACGATAAAAAGGGCTGATTTTTCTAAATTTAGCTCGCTAAATGCATCGATTAAGAGCTTATGATTTTTAGCAGCTCTTAGCACTGCAACGATGCAAACGCCTACTACATCGTCACTTAGACCAAATTCTTTTTTCATATTTATCTTAAATTCTGGCGTGTATTTTTGCGTGTCGATGCCAGTGTAGATTTTTAGCACCTTCTCTTTTTTCACACCTCTTTTGATAAGATCAGCGCAAACTGAGTTACAAACGCCAACCACTTTGGTGCTTAGGTTGTAAGGTATGGGAGAGCTTATAGGCAGCTGCAAATGCCTAGTGCGAACCACGTTAACTCCACAAATTTTGCCCACGATAGCGCCTATGGTGCCGTCTTTGCCTGAGTGAGTTGAGATGATTTTTATATTGTTTTGTTTTACAAATTTGCAAATTTTTAAAATTTCAAAGATATTAAAAGATTTTTTGAGGTTAAACTCGACAAATTCACATTCTATCTGCTTTTCAAGGCTTTTTGAGCCAGGATTTAGCCCATAAAAAACCTTAAATTTGCTCTTATCTAGCCCATTTATCACGCGCTGTGTGCGGTGCTCTTGCCCGCCAAATCCCAAAGAGCTTTCAAGCTCAAGTATGTTTATCATTATTTTTCCTAGCTTCAATATCGCTTAAATTAGCGATTTTTAGGGCATTATAGCTAAAATTTTTTTAATTTTATTTTTAAGCATTTTACTATTTGTTTTTGATAAAATAAATCCCTTAAAATAAAAATCAAATGCCTTATTAATAATTATTAATGCTACTTATCTGGGCACTGGCTTTAGGAGTTATCGATGAAAAAAATAGTATTTTTAAGAACTAATCCAAACGCAGTTGGAGGTGCTGAAAGATACTTAAGAAGGCTTGTTAAGGCCATAAATGAGCTTGGTATCCAAGCAGAAATTCGCTCATATCTTGGAGATGCTGGCATCTCTTCTTGGAAAAAAGCTCTAAATTTTAACCGCCAAGTAAAACGCCAAAAAAAAGAAGATGAGTTTTACTTTAGCCTAGAGCGAGTAAGCTGCGCCGATATCTACAGGGCTGGAGATGGCGTACATAAGGTTTATAGGGCGACAAAGAACTTTTGGTGGCTAAACCCCCTAAATTTCGTATATCCATACTTAGAGAAAAAGTGCTTTAAAAACTCCCAAAAGATCATCACAAACTCAAATTTCATCAAAGAGCAGATCATCGCGACTTACAGCATAGAGTCTGAAAAGATCACGACCATTTATAACGGCGTAAATTTACCCCAAAGGGTGCAAAAAGCCGAGGCAAAGCTAGCACTTTGTGAGGAATTCGGACTTAAATTTGAGCTTGCGACCCTGCTTTTTGTGGGAAATGGCTTTAAAAGAAAGGGGCTAAAAGAGTTTTTGCTCCTTGCTTCAAAGCTAAAAACGCCCGTAAATACGCTCATTGTGGGAAAAGACAAAAACATCTCAAGCTACAAACGCCTAGCTAAAAAACTTGGACTAAACGCCTACTTTGTTGGCGAGCAAAAGAGCACAGCTAAATTTTACGAGGCGAGTGATATTTTTATCTTTCCAACGCACTATGAGCCATTTTCAAATGTCGTGCTAGAGGCACTTAGCTTTAAAAACGTGGTCTTTACGACAGCTCAAAATGGCGCTAGTGAGATTTTGGAAGATAAATTTGTACTTCAAAGCCCAAACGACGAGAGCGCGATAGAGTTTATAGATGAAATTCTCGCAAACCATGGGCTCATGGCGAGCCTGCAAGAGAAGGCTTACGAGCTTTCTTTAAATTTTAGCATCGAAAAAAACGCCGCTCTTACGCTTGATGTTATAAAAGACGCCTTAAAATGAGAGTTTTTATCGAGCTTCCAACCTGGCTAGGTGATAGCGTGATGGCAAGCGCTGCGATCGAAAATTTAGTGCAAAATGAGAAGAATTTACAAATCGTTTTTTTTGGCTCATTTGTAGCTTGCGAGCTTTACAAAAGCCATCCAAACTGCGAAAAAGTGGTCGTTGATGAGAGCAAAAAGGCTAAATTTAGATTTTTATCTCTTGCTAAAAGTGCAAAAAACCTTGGTAAATTTGATCTAGCGCTTAGCTTTAGAAGCTCGTTTGCTAGTAAATTTTTGCTATTTTTTATAAACGCTAGGCAAAAGGCTGTTTTTAAAAAGAGTAAAACCATCCTTCATCAGGTGCTAAAATATGCAAATTTTGTAAAAAATGCCCTTGGCTTGGGCGAAATCTCCACTCAGCTAAAGCTACATTTTACACCTCAAATTTCAGCTAAAAAAACACTAGCTCTAAATCCAGGTGCGAGCTACGGAAGTGCGAAAAGATGGTACCCAGAATACTTTGCGCAGGTGGCTTTAAATTTTAAAGATGAGTTTGAGATTGTCATCTTTGGTGGCAAAGGCGAGCAAGAAATTTGTGAAAAAATAGAGCAAATTTTAAAAGAAAATGGCGCAGCCTGCCAAAATTTAGCTGGCAAAACCAGTGTCAAAGAGCTTTGTGAGCACATAGCTGGGCTTAGTAAAAATGGCATTTTCGTTACAAATGATAGCGGCCCTATGCACGTAGCTGCCGCCTTTCATGTGCCAACGATCGCTCTTTTTGGACCGACAAAATTTAGCGAGACCTCGCCCTGGGGTAATAAATTTGCAAAGATAGTGCATCTAAATTTAGCTTGCATGCCCTGTATGAAGCGAGTTTGCCCGCTAAAAACGCATGCTTGTATGAGAGATCTAAAGCCACAAATGGTGATAGATGAGATAAATTTACTAAGAAAAGAGAGTGGGATTTAGGTAAAAAATAAAACGAGGCAGTTGCCTGCCCCGCTAGTTAGCATTAAGCCGACTTTTCTTTGAGATATTTGTTTATAAGAGTTGTGATCTCTTCGCCGTGTGGGAACCTTGACTCATCGTTTCCGATGCGATCCTTTTTAGAAAAGATAACGTTTCCATCAACCTCGACGATGAAATTTCCACCATCTCCTACAACCAACTCGACTCTTGCATCACTAAAGTTCGCTTTTATTTCATCTTCTACACGAGAAGCTACCGGACGATAGTTTCAAGAGTTGCAGTAAATAATTTTTACTTGCATGCTCTGTCCTTTCTTGTGAAATAAGCTTTGATTATATAAAATTTATCCTAACGAACAGATAACACGAGAAAGGACGATTTTATGAAAAAGGTAGCCGTAATCCTAGCTGATGGTTTTGAGGAGATCGAGGCGCTAACCTCCGTCGATGTTTTGCGTAGAGCTGGAGCTTTAGCATCTATCGCTAGCTTGAAGGACGCGCAGATCAGAGGTGCTCACAATATAAATGTAAAAGCTGATGTCACACTTCGTGAGGTGGAGGAGCTAGGCTATGATGCGATCGTGCTTCCAGGAGGTCTGCCTGGTGCAGAAAATCTCGCAAATGACGCCAAGCTAAGAGAAATTTTGCAAGAATTTGATAAAAAAGGTAAGCTAATTTGTGCCATTTGTGCCGCTCCTATGGTGCTTGAGCGAGCTCGTGTGCTTAAAGAGCATTTTGTTTGCTATCCTGGCTTTGAAGAAAATGTAAGAAGCGACAAAAGAGGCTACATGAGCGATAAAAACGTGCTAAAAGATCAAAACATCATCACTGGCAAGGGGCCAGCTTTTTCTATGGAATTTGCGCTTTTTATAGTGAAAAATTTGCTTGGCGAAGAGGCTTACCATAAAGTAAAAAATGATTTACTTTATAAATAGTTTATAAAAAAATTGTAATTTTTTATTTAATTATTCTACTTAAACTTAAGGATAAATTTTGTTTAGTGATAGATATTATAATGCCGTATTGTTGCGATTTGTTGCATTTAAGGATATTTTTTAAAAAATTGTAATATTTTTCTTGGTTTTTACATCTTTTTGACGGAAATAAGCTATTATTTCTCTAATCGATCAGATCGATAATTTTTTTAAGGAATAATCCTGTGAACATTTATGTAGGAAATTTGTCGTATAGAACGACAGAGGCAGAGTTGAAGGAAGCTTTTGCACAATTTGGTGAAGTAAGGCGCGCAAAAATCGTAAAAGATAGAGAGACAGACCGCTCAAAGGGCTTTGGCTTTGTTGAAATGGACGACGCGAACGAGGGCCAAAAGGCGATCGACGCACTAAATGAAAAAGAACTTGGCGGACGCACTTTAAGAGTAAATGAGGCTAGACCAAGGGATTAATGACTATTTGCCACCATCTGGTGGCGTAGTCTCTCGCATAGCTCCGACGCCAAGCGGCTACTTGCACGCTGGTAACGCCTACAACTTCATCTTGACTTATCTTCTGACGCGCTCATTGGGCGGCATTTTGCACTTAAGGATTGATGATTATGACCTTGGTAGATACCGGCGCGAATTTGTTCAAAATATCTTTGACGTTTTAGAATTTCTGGGGCTTTGCTATGACAAAGGTGCTAAAAACATAAATGACTTTGAGCAAAATTTTAGCTTCAAGATAAGAGCAAAAAGATATGAAAACACACTTGAAAAGCTAGATGAAATTTACATTTGTGAATGCACAAGAGCTAGCAAAGATGCCTATGAAAACGGCATTTACACTAAAATTTGCAAAGATAAAAAGTTAAAATTTATAAAAGATAAAACCGCTATCAGGCTAAGCGTGGATGAAAATGATGAGCTTGGCAGGCAAGTGGCAGCGCAGATGGGTGATTTTGTTATTTATAAAAAGGATTTTACCCCAGCTTACAACTTTGCAAGTGTCATTGACGATGAGGATATGGGGGTAAATTTGGTCGTTAGAGGCGAGGACTTGCTGCCTTGCACGCTAGTTCAAAGATACCTTGCAAAAAGGCTAAATTTTGGCTTTTTAAATGCTAAATTTATCCACCACAAGCTACTTTTAGACGGAGCTAAAAAGCTTTCTAAAAGCTCGAAATCGCCACCAATAGATCTAAGCCAAAATCCTCAAATTTATTACAAAATGTTAGCAAGTGACCTTGGACTAAATTTAAACTCAGCAGATAAAATTTCAAACCTGCTTTATGAATTTAGGCTTAAAAATATAGCTGAATTATTGCTAAATCGCACCTGAAATATTTACGAGCCTATTAAGATCATCAAATTTAAAGCTAAGTTCATCTTTAAACTTAGCTACTATCTCATCTTTGTTTTCACTAAATTTTATCTCACAACCCAGCAAAAGCCCTTTTATAAAAAGCTTGTGGTCTAGCTCATAGGCGCTTATGCACTCATTTACTACGCTTACTACTTCGCTTGCTAAAACTGGCTCTTTAAAGATAGTCTCCGCCCTAAATGCCACGTACGCAGCACCTCCGTCGTAATCAATCCTATAGTAGCTTAGCTCCTCGCCAAGCGCCACGCAAGCAACCAAGCTAATCGTATGACCATTTACATTTTCATCTAGCTCAAACTGCGCCGTGCTAAACGCTTCAAGCCCAAATTTCTCGCCAAACTCACGCGCCCTGTTTGCAAGGCTAAGCAAGCGCTCATCAAAGCCATTTACATTTTCATAGCCCCAAAGCCAAGTATTTGACGAAAAGCTCTCAGAGCCGATAAACTGCATATCAAACTCCTGCTTGTCAAAGCAAATTTTGCTGCTTTCAAAGTCAGCCTGCCATTTGCTAGCCTCAACCACTTGCTTAAAAAGCCGTTTTTGAAGCAGCATCGCTCTGCCAAGGCAAGCGCTAAAAAGCTCGCTCCAGTTACTTTTATCTATGCCAAGCTCATCTAAAAAATGGCCCTTTTTTCTAAAAATATCAAACATTTCTTGTCCTTAAATTTACGCTGATGCAGCGAGCTTTTCTATCTCTTCGCCCACATCGTCACTTATGATAAACTCAGTCTTATAGATGAAAATTTCGCCAGTTGTTTCATTTTTTATCTTCAAAATTAGCCGTTTTTGATTATTTGGCGCATTTTTGCTAAAAACTAGCGAGTAAATTTGCTCCAGCTTTTGCCTGCTAAGCTCGCTAAGGCTTAAAAGCACCTCTAACTCGGCATACTCTCTTACTTTTTGAGGGGCGCTCGCCTCTTCGTTTTTACCAAATTTAGAGTTTTGCTTTAGCTTTCTTGTCTTAAAGTCTAAATTTTGTGCATCTTCTAGGCTATAAACCTCATTTAAATTTGTCCTTACAAACTGATCGTCGCGCGAGATGTTTATCCTAAATGCATAAGGCAGATCGCGTTTTGCCTCGTCTTTTACGATATCTTCGATGTTACCAAGCTCTCTTTCAAAGACGGCGATCTCGATATTGCCGTGAAAGTCCAGCACATTTATAGTGCCCATTTTTTTGCCGCTTTTTGTGATCCTTGTGCTAAAGTCCTCGATCTTGCCAACTACCAAAATTTCAGCACTTTGTGGCAAGGTCTCAAACTCCGAGCTTAGCGTGTATTTGATCTTATTTATCTCGTCCTTATAGTCATCAAGCGGGTGACCTGAGAGGTAGATGCCAACGCTCTCTTGCTCAAATTTTAAGATCTGTTTAATGTCAAATTCATCATCTATAGTGACGAAATTTATCTTCACATCATTCATACTATCATCTTCGCCAAAGAGGCTCTCAGCCGCATTTTTACGTATCTGGGCTGCATTTTTGCAAGCTTCTACGATATTTTCTACATTTTGTAAAAGCATCTTGCGGCTAAAGCCAAACTCATCGAAGCAGCCAGCTTTTATGAGGCTTTCAAAGACCTTTTTATTGACCTTAAATGGATCGATCCTTGAGACGAAGTCATCCATGCTCTTAAACTCGCCCTTTGCGTCGCGCTCAGCGATGATGTTCTCAATTGCTGCTCCGCCAACGCCCTTAATCGCTCCAAGTCCAAATATAATGCCATCGTGATCACCATTTTTAACTACGCTAAATTCTTTGGTTGATTTGTTGATAGATGGTGGCAAAGTATCGATGTTTATGCGCTTTATCTCATCGATGTAGCGAACGATCTTATCGACGTTGCTCTCCTCGCTTGTTAGAAGTGCCGCCATAAATTCAGCCGGATAGTAAGCTTTCAGATAAGCCGTCTGAAATGTGACATAAGCGTAAGCTGCCGAGTGAGACTTGTTAAAGCCATATCCTGCAAATTTAACGATCAGCTCGAAAAGATCGTCCGCCTTTTGGCCATTTAGTCCCTTTGCCTCAGCGCCTTTTACAAACTCGCCCTTTAGCCTATCCATCTCTTCTTTGATCTTTTTACCCATCGCACGACGCACAAGGTCCGCCCCACCAAGACTAAAGCCGCCTATGGCTTGCACGATCTGCATGACTTGCTCTTGATAGACGATGACGCCGTATGTTGGCGCAAGGATCGGCTCAAGCTCCTTAAATGCGTATGTTATCTCCGCCTCGCCATGTTTTCTCTTGACGAAGTCATCAAGCATACCACTTTCCATCGGTCCTGGGCGATAGAGTGCTAGCATCGCGACGATATCCTCAAAGCAGTCTGGGCGCAAGCTGGTTCCTAGCTTTCTCATGCCCTCGCCCTCTATCTGAAAGATGCCGATGGCTTGGCCACTTTGTATCATTTTATAAACGCCAGAGTCGTTTTTATCGACCTGCTCCCAGATGATGTCTCTGCCGGTGCGCTGTTTAACGAGCTTGATCGCGTTGTCGATAACCGTTAGCGTCTTAAGGCCAAGAAAGTCAAATTTTATCAAATCAACGTCTTCTAGGTATTTTAGGCTATACTGCGTCACAAAGCGATCTTCTGGGCTGTTTGGCTGGCGAAATAGCGGAGTTTTGTTCCAAAGCTCTTCGTTTGAGATGACAACACCCGCTGCGTGCTGGCCGGCGTTTCTGTTTAGCCCCTCAAGATCAAGCGCAAATTTCCAAATTTTTGCCGCCTTTGGATTTTGACTTATTAGCTCAGCTATCTTTGGCTCTTTCTCGTAGGCGTCTTTTAGCGTGATGTTAAGCTCATCAGGGATAAGCTTTGCCATCGCATCAGCCTCGGCATAAGGCATATCGCAGACTCTAGCCACATCTCTAATGACACCCTTTGCGAGCAATTTACCAAATGTAATAACGCCAGCAACGTTAAATTTGCCGTATTTTTGCGTGACGTAGTCGATGATCTCGCCACGTCTGCTTTGACAAAAATCCACGTCGATATCTGGCATGCTAACGCGCTCTGGGTTTAGAAATCTCTCAAAAAGCAGGTTGTATGGGATAGGATCAAGGTCGGTGATCTTTAGCGAGTAAGCGACCAAGCTACCAGCCGCGGAGCCACGTCCTGGGCCAACTGGCACGCCTCTGCGCTTGGCTTCGTTGATGAAGTCCCAAACGATCATCATATATCCTGGGAAATTCATCTTATTGATGATGCCGATCTCTATCTCAAGGCGCTTTCTATACTCTTCGTGTAAATTTTCAGGGACAAATTTCAGCCTCTCTTCAAGCCCCTTTCTACACTCATGCTCGAAAAATACAGCGTCATTTTTGAAGCTGTATCTGTTTTCTGGCTCTGGGAGGGTCAAATTTCTCTCCTTAGCGCACTCAAGAGTAAATTTAAAATTTGGCGGAGTTGGGTTGCCAAGCTTGATCTCAAGGTTGCACTTATCCACGATCTCTTGGGTGTTTTCTATCACTTCTGGGATGTCTAAAAATAGCTCATTCATCTGCTCTTTGCTTTTAACAAAAAACTCATGGACGCTGTGGCGAAGTCGGTTTGGGTCATCTAGAGTTTTGTTCATCGCGATGCACATGAAAACCTCGTGCGCAGCGGCTCTTTCTTTAAAAGTGTAATGGGTGTCGTTTGTGGCGATGACCTTTATGCCAGTCTCTTTTGCGATACGCAAGATGTCATCGTCTATGCGCCTTTGATCGCCGATGCCGTGACGCATGATCTCAAGGTAAAAGTCATCTCCAAAAATTTCTTTATACTCAAGCGCGACCTCTTTTGCCCGCTCGTAGCCTTTAGCGCCAAATTTGACGTTACGCTCGCTTAAATTTAGATGCCAGCTCACCTCGCCCTGCAAGCAAGCAGAGCTACAAACTAGGCCCTCGCTGTGCTCTTTTAAGATTTTTTTATTGATACGAGGATAGTAGTAAAATCCCTCGATATAGCTCATGGAGCTAAGATACATCAAATTTTTATAGCCAGTCTCGTTTTTGGCGATTAGGATGAGGTGAAAGCGCTGTTTGGTGCTCTTATCATCAAGCTGCTCGCCGTTATGCACGTATGCTTCGATGCCAATTAGCGGTTTTATCCCATTTTTTTTCATCTTTTTGTAAAAATCAATCGCGCCAAACATGTTGCCGTGATCCGTGATCGCTGCTGCCGTGTCGCCTCTGTCATGGAGCATGTGGGCTAGCTCTTCTATCTTGTTAGCTCCATCTAGTAGGGAGTATTCGGTGTGTAAATGTAGGTGTGTAAAGCCAGAATTTTCACTCATTTTTTATCCTTTTTAATGAGCGGATTTTACAAAATTTTGGCTAATAAGGCGCTTGATGAAAGCTTAACGGGAGCTTTAAAATTTAGAGATTTTTTAGTCTGTGGCAAGAGCAAAGCGCTTGGTTAAGCTGTTACGCTGCGCTATTTAGCGTTTGAGAAATTTTAAAATTAGAGCAGGCATATTACATTGTCAAATTTAACCTCGATAAAATTTTAAACGGCATGCGATAGTACTAACGCACTGCATGCGGTTTATGACAAATAAACTCAAGCAAATTTTAAAATTTCATGAACGAGTAATTTCGGCTCTGATTTTAGTGGCAAGCTTTGCGAGACCTAAAATCAGTAGTCAATTCTTGCGAGTGAGTGGAATTTTAAAATTTGCTCTGCGATATAAATTTATCAAAAGGGAGACAAGGGGACTCGAGTTACGGTCTGCTCGCAGTTACGAGCTTGCGAAGTAAAGCCGTCTCCTTATCCCCCTTTTTAAATCCCCCAAACCCCTCGCACGTTAGAGGGGCATGCTTTAGTGCTACGCACTGCATGCGTTTTATTCAAAAAAGCCTCCATCAAATTTTAAAATTTATGAGTGAGTATATCACGCTTCTAAATTTAGTGGCGAGTTTTACGAGACCTAAATTTAGTAAGTTGCTAAGACGAGCGAGTAAGATTTTAAAATTTGCAAAACGAAAAGATGAATTTATTAAATTAGATCGCGGACTAAGCCGCAATCCATTATAGATAAACTGGGATATTTGTATGTTCTAAGAAAAATCTTGATGTTCCGCCAAGGACCATCTCCATTAGTCCGTTTTCGCCGTATCTACTGGCTACGATAAGGTCTGCATTTCTATCATTTGCAGCTTTTAAAAGTGCCTCGCCAGGTATCGTTGTAGTCGCTATAACTTCAAAACTAGCACTGATATTATGAACCTTAAAATACTCTTCAAGTTTTTTAAGATTTAGCTCAGCGTTATCGCCAAGGCTTGCCTTTGAAGTGATGCACTGAACTTTTTTAGCGCTCTTTAAAAGATCGATCGCACCAGTTAGCGCTCTTGAGCTTTGAGTCGTTCCTGTCCAGCTTACAAGGATATTGTCAGCCTTAAATTCACGCATCTTTCTTGGGATAACGATCGCATTTTTGCCGCTTTTTAAAACAGCTGACTCAAATGTGCCAGTGATCTTGCCATCAAGTGGCACTGCAGCTACGACTAGATCGCAAAATTTACTCTCTTGCTCGACTATAGCGCTTCTTTTTCCATTATGGATCGTGAAATTTGCAGTGCAGACATCTTCTATGACCTCATCGCTCACCTTTATGCCAAGCTCAGCGCAAATTTTATTAAAGAGCTTTTCGTTCTCTTCGTGCTCAACCGCAAGCTCAGACTTGGCTGATTTTAAAAATTCCTCAAAAAGCACTCCACCACGAAGCGTCATTTTCATATTATAAACTACGCTTGGATCTAGTTGGCAAGTGAGGATCTCCATGTGAGCTTTAAACCATTGTGCAACCTTTAAAGCACCGTAAATTCTTGGCTCGATATCGTCCCCTGCTCCTATTGGAAAAAGCAACTTTTTGTATTTCATCATCTATCCTTTAAAAATTTATTCAACCAAAGAGAGCGAAATTTTGTTTCCTTTTTGCTCGCTCACACACACTTTTACCTGATCGCCTACGTTTAATGGGCTCTTTATCTTTGAGATGTGAAGCAGACCATCAACTCCGTCTTTTAGCTCGATAAATACTCCAAAATCAACCACGCTTTTTACGCTTCCAACAAACTCATCTCCGATATTAAATGTCGGTTTTACACGGTCTTTGTCGTGTTTAAACGGCTTTTTGCCAAACGAGCGAGAGTTCTCTTTTGAAGTGATTGAGATGATGTAGTCTTTTGCTGCATCGACGTTTTTCTTGGCGCCACCTGCGATTTTGACCTCGCCTTTTTCTCTATCAAGGTCGATCGAAACTTCAAATTTCTCGATGATCTCTTTTATAGTCTTGCCAGCTTGACCGATGATATCTACGATCTTGCTTGGATCGACGTTAAATAGCTCAAGTTTTGGCAATACATCTTCGTTTATCTCTATATTTTTATCAGCCTGTGTCATTAGAGCAAGGATGTGCTCTCTGCCACGTTTTGCTTGATAAAGCGCCTCTTTTAGCACTTCTAGGCTGATGCCTCCAATCTTGATGTCCATCTGAAGCGCTGTGATGCCATCACTTGTGCCAGCAACCTTAAAGTCCATATCGCCGTCGTGGTCTTCAAGACCCATGATATCAGTTAAAACTGCGTGTTTCTCGCCTTCAAATATAAGACCCATAGCAACGCCAGCGACAAGTTTTTGGGTATTGACCCCAGCAGCTCTAAGTGCGAGCGAACCACCACAAACGCTAGCCATTGAGCTTGAGCCGTTGCTCTCTAAAATTTCTGAAACGACCCTTATCGTATATGGAGAAGCTAGGTCGATGCTTGGTGCAAGGGCACGTTTGGCTAAATTTCCATGTCCAAGCTCACGTCTGCCTGGAGCTTTAAGTGGGCTTGCTTCGCCGACGCTAAAGCCTGGGAAGTTGTAGTTAAACATAAATTTCTCAACCAAAGGAGCTTTTTCGGTTAGGATGTCATACATCTGAGCATCGCTATCTGTGCCAAGAGTGGCAACAACTAGCGCTTGAGTTTGACCTCTTGTAAAGAGGCATGAGCCGTGAGCATTTGGAAGTACGTTTGTCTCGATGCTAATAGGTCTAACCTCTTCAAGCCCGCGTCCGTCGGCTCTAACGCCCTCGTTTATGATCTGCTCTCTTACTATTTTCTTTTTATATTTACCAAGAACATTTGAGATGACAGCCTCGTCCCAGCCCTCTTTTTGAGCTACCTCATCGCTTGAAATTTGCTTAGCGATCTTGCCAAGCTCGCTTGCACGCTCGCTCTTTGCCATTTGGTTGATCGCATTTTTAACCTCTGCTTTATAAAATTTATCGATGTAAATAGCGATATTTTCGTTTTCTATCTCTGGTTTTAGCTCAAGTGCGGCATCCTCTTTTTTATGCTCTTTAAATGCCTCTTCGTAAGCGCTGCTAGCTCTTAGTATCGCTTTGCCAGCAAAGTCGATCGCCTCAACCATCTTATCTTCGCTAAATTCATTCATCACTTGCTTTTGCGCCATGCTATCGCTTAGGCTAGGATCTATCATCGGCTCGATAGCTACCATCGGTATGAGCTGCGTAGTTTGCTGAGGCAAGCTTCTCATCTCGATCATCAAAAGCTCATCTTTTGTACCAGCAACATAAAGATCAATCGCGCTTTGTTTTAACTCAGAGTTGCTTGGGTTGATAACAAATTTATCATCTATATAGCCAACTCTTACACCACAAACTGGGCGATTTACAGGGATGTCGCTAAGGTAAAGTGCAACTGAAGCCGCATTCAGGCTCACAACTTGCAGATCAACCTCAGGATCAGCTGAAAGCACCATGACAACGATCTGTGTTGGGTAAGCGTAGCCTTTTGGGAAAAGTGGGCGAAGTGATCTATCTATGATGCGAGCAGTTAGCGTCTCAAAGTCGCCTGGCTTGGTCTCACGCTTGACGTAACCGCCTGGTATTTTGCCAGCTGCGTAAGCTTTTTCGATATATTGCACCGTTAGAGGCAAAAAGTCCTCTTCAACTTGCACATCTTCTCTTGCCACAGTTGCTAAAACTACGGTGTTTTTCACCCTTAAAAGCACTGCCCCACTAGCTTGTTTGGCTACTTTATTAAGGTCAAAAATTTCGACCTGATTATTGACTTCTATACTATATTGCATTATTTTTATCTCCTTGTTGTTTTTGTAACGGTAAATAGTGAGGGCTCTCTTCTAATATCGACATGATGCGCTCGCTCGTAGCCTCGATCTTTTTCTCGTAATACGAATCCACATCGATAAAATCAACGATCTTGTTTATCGTGTAAATTTCATCGACCATATCATTTAAATTTGCAAAGACATCAGTGGCTATCATCGGCGTTGCGTATGAGATGGATTTTACCTTCACATCAAGCAGCGTCTTTATGCAAATGAGTGCCGTCATGCCAGTCTCACACCCCTCATCGATCAGTAAAATATTCTTGCCCTTTAGCTCTCCTATCAAATTTCCTTTTCTATATTTATAGACATTTTTTAAAATTTTCTCTTCATATTTTCTATGTGCTTCGCCGTAGATGTAGTCATAGCTTATGTTAAAAGCTTTTATGAGAGGATCGTTTAGCACTATATCCTCAGTTTCGCTAACTATCGCTACGTCGCATTCGCTGTTGTTTGGCGCAGGGATTGGCTCGCTAAAGAGCATCTCATAGCTTAAATTTAGCCCCCTGCAAACCACATCAGTCAGGATAACTGACTCAAGCGACATGCAAAGAACTATCGTCTTAGCGTCATTTAGCTCTTTTTTTGGCAAGATCTCGATGAGCTTGTTAGCTGCATCTAGTTGATCTTTAAATTTAACGCTTGCCATTTATCTAGCCATCTTATTTGCTACTTGATGAAGTGGTGCTGCTTTGTGAAAAGTCATAGTGCAAGCCGCCCATCGGATAGAAATTTATAGTAAAGTAGATGCCACTTTTCTTAGTTGAGGCTGAGCCATTTGTCGTTGTTGTCGGCTCGACATCGTGTTGGTAGATCAGCCCGTAGTTCCAGCACTTTCTTTGATGAAGCACGCCAACTCTCCAGCTCTTTGTGTAGCTTCTCTCAAGGTCGTATTGCCAGCCGCCAATTAAGCTATATTGATGCGGGAGCTTCACGCCAGCACTACTTGT
This sequence comes from Campylobacter concisus, assembly GCF_002913765.1. Lineage (GTDB taxonomy): Bacteria > Campylobacterota > Campylobacteria > Campylobacterales > Campylobacteraceae > Campylobacter_A > Campylobacter_A concisus_BB. The sequence goes on from NZ_PPCH01000007.1 coordinate 279,177, forward strand.
AAAGTAGCTATCTTTTGTTGCGCTATTTTTAGCCTTGCTGTCGCTCTTTTTCATCGTATGGAGCATATTTATCCAAAATAGATCGTGCGTATAGTAAAGTCCGTTTTGCACCTTTTTAAGCTCTCTATCTTTGTGCGAGTACTCAAGCTTGTTATAAACGCTAAAATTCTCAAACGGATATAGATAGATGGCATTTTTTAAATTCGAATACTCATCATCTTTTGTGTAGTAACCTTGTGAGATGCTGTGTTTGACGACTTTTCTGCCACTGCCGTTAAAGAAATACTGCGTCAAATAGCCAGAAACCTCTTCTTTGCTCTGATCTTGAGCTAAGAAATTTTCATACTCATTTAGATCTTTGTCATAGATAAACTCGTCGTCTAAATTTCCTTTTCTGTAGCCTGGTAGCAAATATTCAGCACCAAAATTTAAAGTGTGATAAAAGCTCTCATACGCCTTTGCAAGGTCTGTGTGAAGAGCAAATTTATGGTAGTTATTTACAAAATTTGCGTGTTTATCTTCTCTTTTGTCATCAAATGAATTTATCTTGTTTTCGTAGTTTATCCTTGAAGCGTAAAGGTACTCGTAAAACGAGAATGTTAGGCTATCATCAAACAGTGGCACATGCACTGAAGCTGGCAAAGTAAATTCATACTGAGTTGCTCTAACGCCTATCTTTCTATCATATCTGTGCGATTGAAGATCGAGCGAGTATAAGATATTTGGCAAGACTATATCGTCTGTAAATTTATGATACTGAAGCGATGGAAGCTCTTGAAGCGTATCTTTGTTTTCGTTCTTTGAGCCGATCTTTTCGGTATCTATGTAGTATTTTGCATAGGCACCAAAGTAGTGATCGTCATTTGCTATGAAGTAGTTAAATTTAGAGGTCACAAGCGAGTCATAGTCATCATCTCTGCCCTTTAAATTTAGATAGTCTATATCATTTAGCTTGGTTGCATCTATCCACATGCCCTCTTGCAGATCGGCCTCGCTAAGGTATTTTATGAGTTTATCTCTTTCATATTTTAGTCCGACACCTTTGTGAGTTTTGTTTTTTAGCTCAGCTCTGTTTGAAGTCTCGCTTTTTTGCTTGGCTCGGTAGCTGTTTTTATCAGTAAATGAACCAAAGCTGATCTCACCTCTTGAATCAGGCGAATCAGTAAATCTAAAAGCACCGTAAATTCCAGCGCCCCTGTTTGTCCTTATCTGCGGATCAAACTCCAGATCCCACTCATTATAAGGAGCAAAATAGACTGGTTGTTTGTAGTAAAAGCCCTCTGACTTGCCATATCCAAGCTCTGGTGGCAAAAGTCCTGTCCTTCTTGTAGTATCAGTTGAGAAGCCAAAGTATGGCAGGTAAAAGACTGGCACATTTGCTATGCGAAAGACTGGATTAAAAAGATGCAGAAATTTACTCTGTTTGTTTAGCATGGCTGAGCTTGAGGTGATGCTCCAGTCAGGATCTTGGACATTACAGCTTGAAACCATCGCCTTTCTTACTCTGTAGTACTCGCTATCAGAGCTGCTCTCATCGCTTCTCATCCACACTTCCATGTCTTTATTCATCATAAAGAGCGACTCAAAGGCAGCGTTGTTGTTTTTCAAATTTAGCTTAGCGTAGTTTGAGCGAGAGACCTCATCTTTGCCCTTCATCATATTGACATTGCCAAAGAGCTCAATGACTGAGTTGTTTTGATCATAAACAGCACAATCAGCCGTCACAAGATACTCTTGCGAATATACAACGACGTTTTTGTTTGCCGTTACGATGCCCTTATCTTGCTTCACATCATCAGCCAATAGCTGCACATCTTGCACTGCTGCACTTAAACTAAAAACACAAATTGGAATCAAAAATAAAATTTTACGCATTTATCACCACTGTTTTTGCTATTTTGTCTTGCCACGTCTGCCTTGCAGGGTTTGAAAGTGCCCACGCAAAGCCAAGATAAAAACAAGCTTCACTAACTATCCTAAATATCGCCCTAACAAGACTTTGAGTTAAATTTGGCTTATCTAAAATTTCTACATTTATACACATCGTCTTTGTTATCATCTGCCCGGGGCTTGCACCATAATACCAAACAAAAAATGTGTGATAGATGACTTTTAAAGCTACCACTTGCCAAAATAAATTTAATACTAAATTTCTAGCATCATCATAGTTAGTGCTAGTAGAAAGAGGCTCCCAATAGATGATCATAAAAAGAAACGAAACTATGATCTCATCGATAGAAAACGCCATGATCCTCTTAGCAAAAGGAGCAAGTGAAATTTCTTCGTTTTGAAGCTTCTCTTCTATCTGCATACTCATTTTAGAGCCTGCCACGCGATATCTTTTCTATAGTGTGCTCCGTCAAATTTGACATTTTCGCAAAGCTCATAGGCCTTATCACGTGCCTCTTTTATGCTCTTTGCAGTCGCCACACAGACTAGCACTCTACCGCCATCTGCGTAAATTTCATCACCATCTTTGCTCACGCCTGCGTAAGCTATATGTGCATCTTTTACATCATTTAAAACTGAAATTTTAGCCTTTGGGCTACTTTTATAAGGATAATTTTTGCTAGACATCACGACGCCAACAGCAAATTCATCTTTTAAACTAATAGGCTTTAACTCGCCTTTTGCAGCGTTTAGTAAAATTTCACTCAAATTTCCGTCGATTAATGGCATCAAGACCTCGCACTCAGGATCGCCAAATCTCACGTTAAACTCAAGCACATAAGGCTCATTTTTCACGATCATCAGCCCCACAAAAAGCACTCCACAAAACGGACTACCCTCGTTTTTCATCCCTTTTAACGTAGGTTTTACAACCTCTTCTTCGACCCTTTTTACTAGCTCTTTCGAAGCAAGCGGACTTGGAGCGTAAGCGCCCATACCGCCGGTATTTGGGCCCTCGTCGTTATCAAGCAAACGTTTGTGGTCTTGCGCCACTGGCAAGCTTACGAAATTTTCGCCGTCACAAATGGCAAAAAAACTAAGCTCAAAGCCGTCTAAGAACTCTTCAACCACCACAAATTTACCAGCATCACCAAAGCTAGCACCGCTTAGCATGTCGCTAACTGCCTCTTTGGCTTCTTCTTTAGAATTTGCGATGATGACACCTTTTCCAGCGCAAAGTCCATCAGCTTTTACGACCATTGGCACGCTTAATGTATCAATAAATTTAAATGCTTTTTCTTTATCGTCTGTGTTTAAATATTTTGCAGTTTTTATGTTATTTCTAGCTAAAAAGTCCTTCATATAGGCCTTGCTAGCTTCAAGTCTAGCAGCTGCTTTGCTTGGCCCAAAGATGAGCAAACCCTCTTTTTTAAAGATATCTACCACGCCCTCGCTAAGAGGCGCTTCAGGTCCAACGATAGTTAGCTCGATACTATTTTTTTTGGCAAAATTTGCTAGTTCATGAAAGTCTTTTATGTTTAAATTCTCACCAAGGCGTGAGGTCGCACCATTTCCAGGTGCAAAGTATAAATTTATATTTTTTTCGCTTTTTAGTTTTAGAGCAATGGCGTATTCGCGGCCGCCACTTCCTATTATGAGAATGTTCATATTATCTCCGTAAAATTAAAAACCCAAGTGGGCGTCGCATAAAAGAGTGGCCCATAAACAAAGCCAATCTTGCAAATAGATGAATGCCAAAAGGTTGCAACTTCTCGCTGGTTAAGGCTCAAACGAAGCCACATCACAAGACACTCATACCTTTTCGCTAACAAAAAAGTGTTGGACCCCGTAAAATGCTGACTCGCTTCACTCAGGCAACAAAATTATATAAATTTTTTGCTTAAAGTAACGTTTTGGCAAGTGCGATACAAGCGTTTATATCTTGGTTTTGGCTCACTATTGGCGTGGTAAATTTTAGCTCTTTTGCAGTGACCTTTCCGATGCTTATCGTCTGGTAGCTCTCGTCCCAGCCAAAATTAGTTAGAAAATTTCTCACATTTATCGGAGATGCGAAGATCAAAATGCTATTTTTTGGCGGTTTTAGCTCCATTTTGCAAGGGTTTAAGACATTTTCATAGGCAACGACCGCCTTTATATTTACGCCACCATTTTGTAAAATTTCTAAGAAGTTTGAAGCGCTATCTTTGCCTTTTAGATAAAGAACCTTTTTGCCATTTAAAAGTGGCAAAATTTCTCTTGCAAAGTCATCTCCATGAGCATTTTGCCCAGTGTAAATTTCGCTAAAACCAAACTCTCTTGCAGCCGCTGCACAACTATTTGCGATAGCAAAAACTGGTAAATTTATAGGCGAAATGTCATTAAATTTTAAAGCCTTAAAGGCATTTTTGGAGGTTGCCACAAGCGCGTCAAATTCGCTTAAATTTATCTCAAATTTCAAAAACTCTATCTTGCTAACGCTTAAATTTACAACGCTCTCATCGGCCGTTTTTGTGTTTGAGACAAGATAAATTTTACGCAACTCTTTTTAGCCCTAAAAATGAGATAAAGGCAAGCACGCTGCAAGCTAAAATGGCGATCGAAGTCGAGTAAAAAATGTCACCAAGACCAACTAGTGGCGAGATGATGCCACCTAAGAAAAATGGGCAAAATCCAAGCACTGCTGAGGCCGAGCCAGCGTACTCTCTGCCCTCATTCATCGCGAGTGATGAGGCCGTTGGCAAGATAAAGCCAGTAAAGAGTAAAAGCAAGAAAAATGCGATGATAACGCCGATCACTTCAAATTTAAAGCAAAGCATAAACGCTATAAAAATGCTAGCAAACAAGGTGCCAAAAAGCCCAGTTTTTAGCGCTTTACGTTCATTTAGCAAGCTTGCAAGCCTAGCACCTATGACGATGGCTAGGCCATTTGCGGCAAAGCAAAAGCTATAACTTACTGGACTTAGCAGGTAAAACTCTTGTAAGATAAAAGATGATGCCGCGATATAGGCAAACATCGCAGCCATCGTAAATGTCTGGATCGCAATAAATAGCATAAATTTCTTTTTTCTTAAAATTTTGCCAAAGACGCTGTAGGTCTGAAACAAAGGCACTTTTAGGCGGTTAGCAGGGCTTAGGCTCTCTTTGAAGTAAAAATTTGCGATAAATAGCAAAATGCCGATGATCGTTAGCGCCATAAAGATACCGCGCCAGTCGGTAAATTTAAGTAGCAAGCTGCCGCCTATTGGTGAAAATATCGGAGCAAGACCATTTACAACCATCATAAGACTAAAAAATTTTGTCATCTCATGGCCCTTGTAAAGGTCGCTCACAACGGCTCTTGAGATAACCAGACTGCCCGCACTTGCAAGCCCTTGGATGATGCGCATAAAGATAAAAAACTGAATGTTTTGCGCAAAAAATATAAAAATCGTGCTTATCGTGTAGATGATGAGCGAGATGGTAAGTGGCGTTTTTCGGCCAAATTTATCGCTTATTGGACCAACTATTAGCTGACCTATCGCAAGGCCTGCCATCGAGGTTGTAAGGGTTAGCTGGGTTGCTGAAACGCTTGTGCTAAACCACTCAGTTATGGCTGGAAGTGCTGGCAGGTAAAGGTCTGTGACAAATGGACCAAATGCTGAAAGCGCACCCAAAAATAGTAGTAAAAATAGTTTGGAATTTTCTTTTTTCATAGCTCTTCTTTAAATTTTAAAGGGATTATATTATGACTTTGCTTTTTGGGTTATTAAGGGTAAATTTAATGTGATTTATAAAAGAGAAAAGCCCTAAAATAGGGCTTATTTTTACATTTTGTCTTTTGTGACGATTAGAAGCATTTTGAATTTATCTTTCACTTTTAGGCCGTGTGGGATCTTGCCTGGAAGCACGATGCTATCACCCTTTACTAGATGAAAGCTCTCATCAGCTATCTTTAAATCAAGCTCACCATCAAGCGCGATAAGTAGCGCATCGCCAGGGGCAGCGTGGGTTGAGAGCTCTTGGTCTTTGTCAAAACTAAGCAGCGACATCGAGCCATTTTCGTTTTTGACAAGCGTCTTGCTAACTATCTTGCCACTCTCGTAGCTAACGGCATCTGCGAGACTAAAGACACTCGCTTTGTCTAAATGATCTATCATAACATTCTCCTTAAAATCTATTAGTAAATATTTTGTCTTCTTTGTAAATTTGAGCTTTCGCCAGGTTTTTGCCTCGATAAGGCAGGCCTCATCACGCCCAAGCCTCATCTGCTTTTCGCCGTATTCAAGCTGCGCTTCGCCGTCAATGACGAAGGCAAGGCTATCTATAAAAAGCATCTCGTGATCAAGCTCCTCGCCCTCGTCAAATGCGTATATATCGACACTTGCGTTTTTGTTTTGAAAGAGCCTTTTGCTAACGACGCTTTTTTCAACTATCTTTGTGTCTTTGTCAAGATTATAAATTTTGCTCAAGTTATATCCTTTTTTGCGAAGGATTATAATGCAAGTTTTGATAACAGTTCTTAACTTATGTTAAGGAATTTGACTATTTTAGTCCTTTTTTTAGCTTTCTTATCAAAAATCTAGCAGGATGAAGCTCAAAAAATAGCGATCTTTCTATGCAAAGTGGGCGTGCAAGCACAAGATCGGTTATCAAATTTGCTCCAAGTATCGCCGTGCCAAGGCCACGTGAGCCGTGAGCGAAATTTACAAATACATTTTTTTCGTAGCTTGCTTTTGGATTATTATCTTTATTTTTACTCCAAAATAGCCCTTTGTAGTTTTGCTTGTAAAACTCCTCGTCATGCAGGGCGCCAATTATTGGAAACCTATCTCCGCTGTAACTTCTATATCCCACACGTGAGCCGATGATGGTGGCTTTTGTGGCGTCAAAAAACTCGCTCACGTCGCTTAAATTTTTAGCATTATCCTCATCTTTAGGCGTGTCGCAAATTTCATTTCTAGCGTAGGTTGCGCCGATGACTTGCACACCTTTTACGGCTGGGCATATGTAGCCTTTTGCGCTTAGTGGCAAGGTGTTTTTTAGCACTGGTTTTAGGTGCGTGACTTGACCTCTGACACTACTTATTTGCATGTCGTAACTTCTAAATATCTCGCTACTCTTGCTACCTGTGCAAAAGACCAAGATATCAGCCTCCAAGCTTTTTTTATTTTTAAATTTAACGCTTATCTTGCCATTTTTCAGGTGCGCCCTGCTTTCGTACTCGTGGTTAAATAAAATTTCAAAGTTACTTGATAGAAATTTACAAATTTCTTTTGGTCTAGCGTATGCCGCCTCTTTTATAAATATCCCAGGATATGGCTTTAAACTCTCGTCAAATTTAAAAAGATCCTCCGCACTTTGATCCTGCCATGAAGCGTATCTTTTAACGAGCTCATCATCAAATGCATAGTCGATGCAGCCATTAAATTTGATGAGGCTTTTTGGTAAATTTGCCTTGTAAAATCTCACTGCTTGCAAAAACGCATTTATGTGCATGCGGCCTAAATTTACCCCAGGCTTCGTAACTAATGGCATCAAGGCGCCGCAGTGATTACCTGAGCCATTTGTCGCGACCTCGCTCTTTGCCTCGGCGATCACCACTTTAAAGCCATTTTTAGCTAGCTCGCCAGCTGTGGCAAGTCCAGCCACACCTGCTCCTATAACAAGCGCCGTTTTACCTTTTATGCTGGCAACTGGCTCACACCTCGCAAACCAAGCGTCCTTTAAATTTTCATCCTTTTTCTCTAGCACGGCGCTACTCATCTGGCGTTTTCTAGCGTAGCCCTCTTTTAGGCTCAGCAAAAAGCCAGCATTTTTTAGTCCATCTTTTACCATTTTTGCGCACGAGTAGGTTCTAACTATGGTGCCAACCCTGCTTAGCCTTGCGATCTGCTTAAAGACCTCTTCGCTCCAGATCGAGCCATTTTTGCTTGGGGCAAAGCCGTCTAAAAACCAGATATCAGCGGCAAAATCAAGCTCGGGCAAAATTTGATCTGCCTCGCCGTAGCAAAGATCAAGGGTGATATTTGGGGCGAAATTTATGCGGTGTATGCCAGAAATTAGCGGCGGATAGAGCGAAACTAGCTTTTTAGCATAAGCTTTAAAAATGCCTAAATTTTCATAAATTTTTAAAAGATCTTCTTTTTTAATGGGGCTTTTTTCGATGCTAACGAAGTGAAGTTTTTTAAAGCTATTTTTAAATTTCTTGCAAAGTGTGAAGAAATTTAACCCAGCACCAAAGCCAGTCTCGGCGACTATAAAGCTATCTTTGCTCTGCCAAATTTCATCAAGTGCGCTTGCAAAGACAAATTCGCTCTCAAGCCAAGGCTTGTCGGTATTAAAGTAGATATCGCCAAACTCTTCGTTAAATGGAATTTGTCCTTTAAAGCTTAAATTTGCATTTTTCATCTATTTTTTGCGAAATATCCATCTATGCCGTTTGCGATGCCGTTTGCAAGGGCTTTTTGATAGGCCTCGTCAAAGAGTTTTTCGCCCTCGACTGGATGTGTGATGTAGCCGATTTCTACAAGAACCGCCGGCATAAGAGCGCCCACGAGCACCCAAAATGGCGCTTCTCGCACGCTGCCGTCGCTGGCTGCATAGACCTTTCTAGCACTTGCTAAAATTTCTTTTTGGATGTCGATACCAAGCTTGTTTGAGGCGATGATTTTCTCGCGGTTTAGCACGTTTAGAAACGTTTGCTGCGAAAAGTAGTTCATCTCTTCGATGTCTGATTTGTTTTCAAGTGCGGCTGCGTTTTTGCTGCGCTCGCTCCTTGCAGGCGATAAGAAAAATGTCTCGATGCCGTGCATGCTCTTTGCTTTAGCAGCGTTTGGAGCGGCATTTGCGTGGATGGAGACAAAGAGGTCAGCCATCTTGTCGTTTGCAAATTTTGTTCTTGATCTTAAATTTATAAAAACGTCAGTTGATCTGGTGAAATAGACCTTGTAGCCACGAGATTTTAGTATCTCGCCAAGCTTTTTGGCTACACCTAAAACGGCTGTTTTTTCTTTTAAACTGCCATTTACAGCACCAGGGTCTGTGCCGCCATGCCCTGGGTCGATGACGATCGTTTTGTTGCGTGAAAATTTACCCGCAGCAACTGGAGGCAAAGGCTCTTCTACTGGCTCACTCTGTGCTGGCTCAGACTTTAAATTTGGCTCTATTGCGCTTTGTGCTGGCTTTTCATTTTTATTTTTAAGCTTATGAAGTGGTGCTCTTACATTTTCATTTGAGATGAAATTTTGAGCGCTGATTATTAGCAAATCCCCAGTCGCATTTGCCTTTATTGTCTTTTGCACCTTGTCAGAAAAGATGATCCTGACGGTGTTTTTGTCGTACTGCGAGATGTGGATGTAGTCTGAGATGAAATTTTTATAAGTTAGTGGGTTGCCATTTAGCCTGCCATCGATGTCCATGATATTTTTGTAGGCATTTTGCTGTTTGACAAACGATGTTTTTAGCCTTGCGGTATCTAGCTTTGTGTTAAATTTAAGCACCAAGGTATCATTTACCTTTGTGGCACTTAGTAGCGTTAAAGCTGGCAAAACCGCTGGCGCGCTGGCACCTTTTACACCATTTATCGCATTTAGGTCTCTTATATATGCGCTTGAGTCAAAGCCAAGCGCCTTTGAGCTTGTTATGAGCCTAGTGAGTGCCTGCTTTTTCGTGTTTTTGTCGTTTTTAATGATCGCATCGACGTAGATATTTTTTATATCGTTGTGAAGCTTGATCTTAGCACTTCTGTTTAGAGCCATAAAATTTCTATCAAATTTGGCAAAAGTCTCCGAATTTGTCGCCGCAAAAAGAAAACTAAATGCTAGAAAAAGAGATATTAAAACCCGTTTCATTCACCATGTACCAGCTTATGCATTAGCTCTTTTACGCTTATTAGCTCTTTTAGTTTGTAGCCGTTTGCTCCCGTGAAAAATAGCCCGCTCTCTTTTTTGCCGCTATATGCGTCAAATAGCCTATCCGCGATGCAGTATCCCACCTGCTTTGCCTCTTTGCCTCTTTGGCAAGGGCTCACGCAGTTGCTTATGCACTGGATCTTTGGACCCATTCTTTTATCGACTAAATTTATCAAATTTGTTCTTATCCCGCGAGCTGGATAGCCAACTGGGCTCTTTATAAGCTCGATGTCTTTCTCTTCAGCCGCTAGCAAGATCTCTTTAAAGCCGATGTCTGCGTCGCACTCGTGAGTGCCGATGAAGCGTGTGCCCATCTGAACGCCATTTGCTCCAAGCGATATCGCCTTTTCGATGTCGTTTTTATCCCAAATTCCACCAGCTGCGATGAGCGGGAAGTCGCCCCACTCTTTGATCTCAGCTTTTACCTGTGGGATGAGATTAAATAGTGAAAACTCAGGATCAAGGCACTGCTCGTATGTAAAGCCCTGATGGCCGCCACTTAGCGGCCCTTCAAGCACGACAGCATCTGGCAAGCGCTCATATCTTTGAAGCCAGCGCTTACAGATGATCTTTAGTGCTTTTGCGCTTGAGACGATCGGCACTAGTGCTATCTCTTTAAAATTTTGTGTAAATTCAGGTAAATTTGTAGGCAAGCCTGCACCTGAGACTATGATATTTATACCAGCCTCGCAGGCGTCTTTAACCACCCTTGCGTAGTCGTTTGCAGCATACATTATATTTACGCCAAGTGGCAAATCGCCGCAAATTTTACGTGCATTTTCTATGACTGCTCGAAGACCTCTTGTAGAGTAGAAATTTTCGCTTCCAAAAGGCTTTGCATTTAGCTCTTTATCTATAAATTTGCGGTTTTCATAGTAGCCTGTGCCAACGGAGCTTATGATACCAAGGCCACCTTCTAGGCTCACGCTGCCAGCTAATTTGTCCCAGCTGATACCAAGCCCCATACCGCCTTGAAATATCGGATACTTTATCTCATATTTTCCTATTTTTAATGGCTTTAACTCCATTTATTCAACCTTTACTTTTGCAAATTTACGCTTTCCAACCTGCAAGATATACTCGCCTGCTCCTAATTTTAACTGCTCATCACTAATTTTTTCTTGATTGATGCTAACTGCGTTTGCCTTTATGTCGCGTCTTGCTTGAGAATTTGACTCACTTAGCCCACACTGAGATAAGGCCTCTACTATCCAAATCGGCGCTTTTAAGCTAAATTCTTTCATGTCAGTTGGGAGCTGATTTTGAGAGTGAACACTGTTAAATTCAGCCATAGCAGCCTTAGCAGCCTCCTCGCCGTGATACCTCGCTGTTATCTCATAAGCAAGATCCTCTTTCGCCTTTTTTGGATGATATTTGCCACTATTTACTTCATTCATCAGCTCTTCTATCTCGCCAAGAGTTTTTGTGCTTAGTAGCTCGTACCAGCGCCACATAAGCTCATCACTTATGCTAAGCGTTTTTGCAAACATATCATTTGCATTTTCAGTTACGCCGATGTAGTTGCCAAGGCTCTTACTCATCTTATTTACGCCATCAAGCCCCTCAAGAAGTGGCATCATGATGACAGCTTGCTCTTTGCCGATATTATATGTTCGCTGTAAAGTTCTGCCCATTAGAAGGTTAAATTTCTGATCTGTGCCGCCCATCTCGATGTCGCACTTCATAGCAACGCTATCATAGCCTTGAAGAAGCGGATACATAAACTCTGAGATTGATATAGGATTGCCCGCTTTTATCCTCTTTTCAAAGTCATCACGCTCTAGCATCCTAGCTACTGAAAATGTGCTAGTTAGCTCGATCATCCCAGCAGCTCCTAGCTCATTTGACCATTTTGAGTTAAACATTATCACGGTTTTTTTTGGATCTAAAATTTTAAAAACTTGCTCTTCGTAAGTTTTAGCATTTTTTAAAACAGTCTCTTGATCTAGCTTTTTTCTAGTAGCTGACTTGCCTGTTGGATCGCCTATTTGAGCGGTAAAATCGCCTATCAAAAACTGCACTATCGCGCCATGTTTTTGAAGCAAAGCCATCTTGTTTAAAACGACTGTGTGACCTAGGTGAAGGTCTGGAGCTGTTGGGTCAAAGCCTGCTTTTACGTAGAAATTTTCGCCTTTTTCATAATAATTTTTAACCAAATTTTCAACTCTCTCAGCATCGATCATCTCGGCAACGCCGCGGTTTATCTCTTGTAAAATATCGTCTATATCTTGAACCATTTTTCTCTCCTAATTATGATATGGATCGCTTTGCGAAACAAAATCAATAATCTTATATCTATCTTTGATCTTCTCTTTGATCTCGTTTGCGTCGATGTTTTCTGCTATTTCGACGCTTATTTCAAACGTATCTCCGCTAAGATCATTTGCTTCGTTTAGCGAGATTGTAGCTAAATTTATATCAAGTCTAGCAAGATATGTTAAAAATTCAGCCAACGCACCTTTTCTGTTTTCTAAATTTAATAAAATTTTATACCTATGCGGGGCATTTCTCGTCCATTTGACAAAGATGATCTCATCGCCTTTATCCATTAGCTTGCCAGCACGCTCGCAAAGCTTGTGATGCACCGTCACGGTGTGACCATTTTTAAAGCCAACTATACTATCGCCCCTTTTTGGATTACAACAATAATCAAACTCGACATTTGAAATTTTGTGGTTTGAGTAGATCACTATATTTTCAAATTTTTGCTTTTTGATCTGGTACTTGTCGCCCAAAGAGATCATAAATGGACGCTCTTTTCTGATGTATTTTTTAAGCATATTTGCCACTTCTTGCAGATACTCGCTATCGGTTGCTGCACGAAAGACCTTTTTGCCTAAATTTTCACTCTCTACCCACTCTAAAATTCTATCTTTTGAGACGTTAAATACTGATTTTAAGATATCTATCGCCATTTTGTAGTTTATATCTCTTATCTTTTGCTTACAAAATGACCTTATCGTCGCCTTTGCCTTGCCTGTTCGCACGCTATTTATCCACGAACAGCGAAATTTAGCCTCTTCGCCAGTTACTATCCTAACGATGTCGCCATTTTTTAGCTCTGTTAGAAGTGGCATTCTAACGCGGTTTATATAAGCTTCTTTTGCGTAAAGTCCGATCTCTGAGTGTATCTCATAAGCATAATCAAGCGCCGTTGCACCTCGTGGCAAAGTAAAGACCTCGCCCTTTGGAGAATAAACTGCGATATCTTCGATATAAAGGCTATCTTTTGCATATTCATATAGCTCTTCGACATTGCTCTCGTTCTCGCTATTTTGCATGCTGATGTCATTTAGCCAGTCAAGCTTTGGATTGAGTAAGCTACCCTCGCCGTTTTTATATTTCCAGTGAGCAGCGACGCCGTATTCAGCGGTTTTATGCATATCATAAGTGCGAACTTGCGCCTCAAATATGCTTTTGTTATCAAAAATGGTTGTGTGTATCGTTTGATAGCCATTTTGCTTTGGAAGCGCGATATAGTCTTTAAATCTTGAGATGAGAGGATTAAAATTTATATGCAAATTTCCAAGTGCAAGGTAGCAATCAAGCGGCTTTTGCACGATGATCCTAATGGCAAGCAAGTCAAGCACCTCTTCGATAGAAATGCCCTTTCTTTGCATCTTTAGATAGATCGAGTAGTAGTGTTTTATGCGTTTTTGTATCTCAAAAGTGCCTTCAATAAAGCCATTTTCAAGCAAAATCTGACTTACCTTTTCGTGAAAAGCATTTAGTTTTAAGCTAAGTTGCTGCTTATTTTTGTTTAGGTAGCTATCGATCTTTGCGTATTCTTCTGGCATCGCGTATTTAAAGCTTAGATCTTCAAGCATGTTTTTGATCGATGAAATTCCCAGCCTATGAGCGATCGGAGCATAGACCATAAGCGTCTCTTCGGCTATGCGTTTTTGCTTTTCAGGCCTTAGCGCCTCAAGAGTTAGCATGTTGTGAAGTCTGTCGCAAAGCTTTACGACAAGGACTCTGACGTCTTCTATAGAGATTAAGAGCATCTTTCTAAAAGTTAGCGCTGAGCTTGCTAGTTTTTCGTTGCTATCTGAGCTTGCGAGCTTGTTTTCTCTAATGGCAACTATCTTTGTAAGCCCCTCAACCAGCTTTGCCACCTCATCGCCAAATTCAGCCTGAAGCTCACCTAGCGTTACGTCGGTATCTTCGACCACGTCATGAAGAAGTGCAGCTATGACCATGCTCTCATCGCCGCCCATGTTTGCTACGATAGAGGCTACTAAGATGGGATGGATGGCGTATGGTTCGCCACTTTTGCGGTATTGTCCAGCGTGAGATGTGACGCAGCTGTCGATAGCTTTGTCTAAAATTTCACTTCTTTCACAAAGAGAAAAGAGCAGTTTTATCGCTTCTGAAACGTTTTTACAAGCTAAAATTTGCTCTATTAACTGCTCTAAAAAAAGACTATTTTCCTTCAACTATTGCCTCTAAGCCTATTTTGCCCTCAGCCACTTCAAGTAGTGCGATGTCGGCAAATTTCATCTTTGAAGTATCAGCATCGACTAAAGCTATTGCACCATTTGCTAGCGCTTCTGCGCGCTTTGCAACGATAAGTGAAAGCTTATATCTGTCATCTCCTACTTGTTTTAGTGCTCTTGCTGTGATTTGTTCTGTTCTCATTTTTATCCTTTTTGAAATTTATTTTACAACTGAGTATAGGGCTGCTTCTTCTTCATTTATTATTTTTAATAAATTTCCAGCCTTAAACATATTACAAACTAAGATCGGCAGTGCGTTGTCCTTTGCCAAAGCTATGGCAGTATCGTCCATAACCTTGATATCATCGCTCATCGCCTTTTCATAGTTTAGTGATTTTAAAAGTTTTGCATCCTTGAATTTTTTTGGGTCTTTGTCAAAAACGCCATCAACTTTTGTCGCTTTTATGATCATATCTGAGCCGATCTCGATAGCTCTTAGCGTGGCTGCGGTGTCTGTTGTGAAGAATGGATTGCCCGTGCCTGCTGCAAAGATAACAACTCTGCCCTTTTCTAAATGACGCTGCGCACGTCCCACGATAAACGTCTCACAGATCGCTTCCATCTTGATCGCGCTTTGCACTCTTACTTCAAGCCCGCTTCTCTCAAGCGCTTCACGCATCGCGATCGAGTTGATAACGGTTGCTAGCATGCCCATGTGATCGCCGCTCGTTCGTTTGATGATACCGTCTTTTGCAGCACTCACGCCGCGCACTATGTTACCACCGCCTATTACGATGCCAACTTCGATTCCATTGTCGATGAGCTCTTTTATCTCGCTTGCTATAAATTTAAGTACAGCTGTGTCTATACCAAAACCATTTTCCCCAGCCAAGGCCTCGCCTGAAAATTTGACCAATACGCGTTTTCTCTTACTCATTGTCATGCTCCTTGAAATTCACGCATTTTAGCCAAAAAGGCTTTAAATTTAGCTAATAACGCTTACAAAGTGACTATTTTGAGATCATTTCAAGCGGGTCGATATGGTAGTTTCTTTGCGTTACTTCAAAGGTTAGATCGTTCCTTACCCTACCTATAACATAGCCTTTTTGCACGACTGAGCCGACCTTTACAGTTGGCGCGATCTGGCTTAGGTGGGCGTAGATCGTGTGGATGCCGTTTTCGTTTTCGATGATGACGACATTTTCAAGCATCGGAGTTGCTTTTGCAAAGACGACCTTGCCATTTAGCACGCTTTTAACCTTCGCATCTGGCGTGCTTGAGCGAAGTATGACTGATTCGTTGAAAATTTTGATGTTATATATCGGATCTACGTAGTTGCCAAATTTTTGCTTTACAGAGTAGCTATCAAGCGGAGCGATCGTCCTTGCACCTGAGTATCTTTTAACCGAGCTTGTCTGATAGCCCCCACCCATTGGCTGGCTCTTTTCGCCCTTTTTGCCACCTTTACTAGCTGCTCTTTCTTGTTTTTCTCTGGCAGCTCTAGCTGCTTCATCCTCTTGCTTTTGCATGATAGCAAGCTGCTCAAGTGTCTTTCTTAGCTCGTCTTGCTGAGCTTGAAGCTTGGCTAGCTTTTTGCTGTAAATTTCTTTATCACGTTTTAGCCCGTTTATTGTATTTTTCTGCGTGCTCTCTAGGCTTTGTAGATCATTTTGCTTGCGCCTATAGTTTTTTATGCTTGAGTTTATCTCATTTATCTTGCTTGATTTATTTTTTATCTTTTCTATCGTATCTTCGTAGTTCTCACTAAGCCTTTTAAAGTCCTCTTTTGCTATGGCATTTAGCTTGGTTAAAATTTGCGATGAGATGATGCTCTCTTCGCTTTGTTTGCCCTCGCTTGCAGACATCATGAGATCAAATGAGAGATCTTCTGCGATGATCCTTATCATATTTTGCTCTAGCTCTTTTTGGGTGCGCTCTAGCTCTTTGTTTTGCTTTGTTAGATCATCAAGCTCAAGAAGCGCTTTTGAAGCATTTGTCTCAAGAACAGAAATTTGACCTTTTAAATTTGTGATATCGCCGCTTATGCCGCGCAGTTTTTTCTCGCCATTTACAATATCGCCAGCCAAGTCATCAAGCTTTTTACTAAGCTGCTCGCTCATCGCCTGCGTCGATCTTAGCGAGTTTTTGGAGTCTTTTATCTTCTCTTTAGTATTTGATGCAAAAGCTAGACTAAAAGCTAGCAAAAGTGTAAAAATTCCTTTTTTCATATCGTGCTTTTTCTAGCCTTACTCATCACTAAACTAACAGCAAAAATGCTTAAAACCACAGCCACGCCAAATAAGATAAATATGTCTCTTGAAATATCAAGACTAGGCAAGACTACATCGATGCTTGCGGCATTTTCTCTAAATATTTCAAAATTTGGCAAGAAAAAGAAAAACACGCCAACAACAATGGTCGCAACTATGCTATCAACCATGGCTGATTTATAGAGCATGGCTGATTTTAGCCAAAATGGCGCGCCAAAAAGCGTCATGATCTCGATGCGCTCTCTATGCTCAAATAGCCAAATTTTAGTCTGCTTAAGCATAAGCATAAGCCCAACGACGCAAAGTATCGCCATAAATGCATAAGATATGCTTTTGGCTAAATTTAGCATCTTAAAGACCTTATCATGGGTCTTTGAAAACGTCTCGACCTTGCTTATACCATCAAATTTCAAAAGCTTTTGCTTTATCTCCTCCATATACTCTGGCGATGGAAATTCGCTTAGTCTTAGCGAGTAAAATTTAGGCAAGGCGTTTTGAAGGATGGATAAATTTTTAGCCGAGATGTCGTTTGATAGGCGGTCGATGATCTTTTGTGGGCTTAGTGGCTCTACACTTGCTAGCGTGCTAACCACTGGCTTTAGCACTGGCTCGCTTAGCTCTTTGTTTGAGACCACCACGATGTTGTAGTCATTTCCCATAAGCCTCTCATACTCTCTTACGATCTTGTCTGCTGTGAGGCTAAACTGCACTGAAAATAAAAGCGCGATTAACGGCAGGATAAATCCAAGGTGGTTTTTAAGCGATCTCATGCACGCCTCCATTTTCTATGACGAAGTGGCGGTATGGGATGCGAAGCGTTGATGGGATGTGATGCGTCACCACGACGACGCTTGTGCCTAGAAATTCTCTGGCTGATTTTAGAAGCGACCAGATGACATCGCTTGAGTATTCGTCTAAATTTCCCGTTGGCTCGTCACATAAAAGCAAATTTGGATTGTGCGCGAGTGCTCTTGCCATGGCAACTCTTTGCTGTTCGCCGCCACTTAGCTCGCGAGGGTATTTATCGGCTTTGTGAAGCATATTTACATGTTTTAAAAGTTTAGCCACCTGCTTTTTGCTCACATTTTGATTGACGCCTTTGATGATGAGGGGCAGCATGACGTTTTTTTCGACATTCCACTCATTTATCAAGCGGTAGTTTTGAAATATAATGCCAACTCGCTGCCTAAGCTCGCAAAGTCTTTTGTCATCGATATCGTCCATTTGCGTCATGCAGACATTTAGCTCGCCTGCAAGTGGTGAAATTTCTCCGTAAAATGACTTTAAAAGCGTGCTCTTTCCGCTTCCGCTCTTGCCTGTGATAAAGACAAAGTCATTTGCGTAGATGTCTAAATTTACGCTATTGATCACAACCTCGTTGCGCTCGTAAGCTAGGCTTAAATTTCTTGCGCTAATTATCTCTTGCATCAGCCAAATACTCCTTCAAAAGCTCGTGTGCTGCTAAATTTTCACGTATTAAGATCGGTTTTTTTATAAAATATTCGCTTTTTTCATCGCTTATTTTGATGAAACATTGCTCTGGTTTGTTAAACGCTCCAAAGGCGACTTTTAGCAAAATTTCACTCTCGTTTATGGTATAAATTTCCTCAAAATGTAAAAAATGATCCTCTTTTTTTATGATGAAATTTTTGAAATTTTTAATGATATTTTTTACGCTTGTCTTTTCTTTAAAGCTAAAATCCCCAGCCAAAACGCTCTGGCTACTTTCAACCTCACAAGTATAAATAACATCGTAAATGTCCTTATCTTGGCGTCTCCAGCGGTCCTCATACTTGCTTGTTACTTCTAAATTTCTATTTTTAAAAGCCTCTATCTTTGAGTTTGTGGGCTCTAAAAATTTACTCAAACTAAAGTCGCAATACTCCTTGCTATCAGTCCGTAGCTCAAATTTACCGCCAAGCTTTAGTATCCTCTCGCACTCAAGCGCAAACGCCGATGAGACTACGCGTCTATGCTCAGCCTTGTCCCAAGGTACTGGGAAGTGTAAAAATACTCTATCAACTAAATTTGATCCAACAAGTGAGAGCAAGAGCCTTGCGTCGGTATTTATAAGCCGCACGTTTTCTAGGGCATTTGCCTTAGCAAGCTTTGCTACTTGCTCGATGCTTGGTTTATAGACCTCTATGCCGATAACTAGGGCATTTGGGTTGTTTTTAGCCTGATAGAGCAAGTGCCTGCCAGAGCCAAAGCCGATCTCGATAAAAATCTCTTTAAATTTATCTTTTAGCTCGCAAAAAGCTGGCACAAACTCTTCAAGGTTTAAAATTTCACTAACTTTTTTTGTCAAATTTGTCTTTTTTACAGCAAATGCTTGACTGATGATGTCGTTACAACTTTGCTCTTTAAAAAGCTCCAGTGCCTCTTGTAAAAGTCCGACTTTAGCAGGCTTTGTAAGCTTTTCTCCCTTTACGACGACGCCATTTTTGCCTGGCTTTACGACTAGAAAAAAGCCCTCTTCTTCATTTTTTGTGTAGATGAGCCTCTCGTTTCGGCCATTTGCCTGCCAAAGAAATTTGATCTTGTCGTTACCAAATGGAAACGAGAGCTCTTTTAAGGACGAAGCGATGAAATTTGGCATTATTTTATGCTAACTTCTGCTTTTGACGACTTATCAGAGGCGATGCCGTATTCATCGACTGCTACGACGCTGTAAGAGTAGCTAGCTCCTTTTTGGACGCTGTCATCTCTAAGCCCAGTATCACTTATGCCGCTAAAGACTTTCTCGCTAGCACCGCTTCTATAAACTGTATATGAGCTAGCTCTATCAACTGCACTCCAGCTTACATTTACGCCGCTGCCATCGTAGCTAGCACTTATGCTTGGAGTTTTTGGTGCGCTAAGTGTGCTACCAACGATCGGCTCTTCTTGCTTCAAGCTCTCAAGACCGTCTTTATCGACAGCTGTGACTCTATAATACCTTGTCGCTGCGTTTGTGTTTATGAGGTCCTCGTAGGTGTTGCTAGTCGTTTTTGCTAGGTATGTGTAAGGCAAAATTTTACTTGTCGTTCTATAAACCTTAAAATAAGCAAAATCCTCAGCTGGCGCGTAATCCCACGTTAAGATGATCTTTTTTGGCGCATTTTTGGTTGCTTGGACGTTCGTTACTGATTTAGGGTAACTCCTTTGTTGTGGCGCTTATGTTTTGGCTTGGTTTTGAGATGACGCCAGAAGAAGTTTTAACTAAGATCCTATACTCATAAGACCTACCAGGTTTTACCTCAGTGTCGATATACTCGGCATTTAGTCTGCCATTTACCTCTGCTACTTGGCTAAATTTATTAGCTCCTGCATCGCTTCTTTGGATGATGTAGCTTGCTACTGTGCTATCAGGATGTGGTCTCCAGATCACTTTTACACGGCCTGGAAGTCCTGTGATAGCTTGCGCAAATGGCACAGAGTCAAGTAGTGGCTTAGTTGTCGCAGTTGCAATCGCACCTGGTTGAGAGATGGCGTTGCTTGAGTAGGTTCTCATCTGATATGAGTAAGTCGTCTCTGGAGCTAGGTCGCGATCCACATAGTGCGTAGCAAAGCGGTCTTTTATGTTTGCAACTAGTTGCATTTTTGAGTTTGCATCGTTTGGATTTGAGCGGTAAAGGTAGTAGCCAACGACGCTCTCATCGGTCACTGGGTTCCACTCAAAGCCAACTTCTGTCATATCTGAAATAGTTTTTAAGCTTGTAATCGTTGGTAGTGACGTGCTTTGCTGAGTCGGTACGCTAGAGCCGCATCCCGCTAAGAAAGCTACTAAAAATGGTGTCAATATGCGTAGGGCAAATTTTTTCATCAAAAATCTCCTTGGGAATTTTTTTGTAAATTATCTGGTTAAAGTCATCATACGTTTTTGCGGTAAATTCTACCCTTTTGCCAGTTCGCGGATGGATAAAATAGAGCATATAAGCGTGAAGCATAACCCTGCTTATTTTATCGCCTTGGCTCTTAAATCCGTATAAATCATCGCCTAAAATGTGGCGATTTATGCTAGCAAGATGCACTCTTATCTGGTGCGTCCTGCCTGTAAAAAGCTTTGCCGCTATCAAATTTACTCCGCCTTCACTTAGCAAATTTATAAAGGCGCTTTTTGCAAATTTAGCGTCCGCGACGATCGCTTTTTTTAGGCGGTTGTTTGGATTTCTGCCGATTGGCTTGTCGATGATGACGTCCTCTTTTAGAGGCAGGTCGGTCAGCGCTAGATAAATTCGCCCCATGCTTTTATCGCTTAGCTGCTCGCTTAGTTTTGCGTGGGCGAAGTTGTTTTTAGCAACGACGATAGCGCCGCTCGTGCCCTTATCTAGGCGGTGGACGATGCCAGCTCTTACGTCGCCGTTTAAATTTGAGAGCATAAAGCCCTTTTTGTTTAGCCACTCAACAAGTGTCGCCTCTTTGACGCTTGGGGCTTGGTGAACGACGATTTGCGGGGGCTTGTTTAGCACTATGAGATCGTCGTCCTCGTAGATGATCGGGATGTCAAAATTTACTTCGTATTCGTTTTGTACCTCTTTTTTTGGGGCAAAATTTATGCAAATTTCATCGTTTTCGCTCAGTAAAAAGCTTGGTTTTGAGACTGGTTTTAAATTTACGCTTACAAGGGAGTCTTTTATCAAATTTAAAGCTTGATTACGTGAAATTTGAAGCTCTTTGGCCACTGCAACGTCGAGTCTTGAGCTATTTAAAACATTAAATTTAACCAAAATCAAAGCCTTGTTTGTGATATAATCTAGCCCAAAAATTAAGGTTTGCTTATTGATAAAACTAGATCGGCGTATTTTAACACATTTTGATTTTATTCAGCCGTTTTTGATCATCCCAATCATAGCCATATCATACATCCTAGTCTCCGAAGCAAACGACATTTTGGCAAACAAACAGCTTGTATATTTTGGCATCGGATTTGTCTCATTTTGTATCGCATTTTTGCTGCCTATTAGACGTATCGACTGGATCATCCCGATGTTTTACTGGGTCTGCATCGTGCTGCTTTTAAGCGTTGATATCTTTGGCGTTAGCAAGCTTGGAGCTAGGCGCTGGCTGGAAATTCCCTTCGTTCACTTCACGCTTCAGCCCTCAGAGCTCATGAAGCCAGCCTTTTTGTTGATGCTAGCCTATCTAGTTAAGCAGCGCCCTCCAGAGGTCGATGGGTATGGGCTAAAAGACTTTTTAAGGCTTAGTTTTTACATACTTTTGCCATTTGCGCTCATCATGAAAGAGCCTGATCTTGGCACCGCGCTCATACTTTTGATAGTTGGCTACACCATCCTTTTTGTCATCGGCGTAAATAAGAAAATTTGGATCTGCATCATCCTTGCCATAGGCTTTTCGGCACCGGTTTTGTATGAAAATTTGCATGATTATCAAAAAAAGAGGATCCACGACTTCATCGCAGAAGAGCCAAGCTACCACGTCAAACAAAGTATCATCGCCATAGGTAGCGGCGGACTAAAAGGCAAGCCAAAGGACGAGGCAACGCAGACACACTTTAAATTTTTGCCAATCGCCACAAGTGACTTCATCTTTGCCTATAATATCGAGCGTTTTGGCTTTTACGGAGCGCTTCTTTTACTGGGGCTTTATGGAGCGCTTATAACGCACTTACTTAGCCTAAACTACGGGCTTAAGAATGATTATTTCACGCAGGTGACCGCCACTGGCATAGCCGCACTCATCTTTGTTTACGTGGGGGTAAATGTCTCGATGACGATCGGTTTTGCGCCGGTTGTGGGCGTGCCACTGCCGTTTTTTAGCTACGGCGGAAGCAGCTTTGTCACCTTCATGGTACTTTTTGGGATACTGCAAAATCTGCTAACGTTTAGGTTTGATCAGACCTACCGCTCGGTGAAATTTAAATTTTAAAATTTGTAAATTTACTTTGTCAAATCAGGTGGGTATCAGGTAAATTCTAAAATTTCATAAACGAGCAATTTCGGCTCTAAAATTTGAGCTAAGCTGTAAGCGAAGCCAAATTTTAGTAGTCAATTCTTGCGAGTGAATGGAATTTTAAAATTTACGAGTATAAATTTAGATTTTTATTTCTTCGTTAAAGGGGAAGAGGCTTGAATTACGGTCTGCTTGCAGTTACGAGCTTGCGAAGTAAAAGAGCTCCCTTCCCCCTTAACAATCCCCTAACCCCGATAACGTTATGAGTGGCATGCCTCAGCGCTAAAGCGCTGCATGCATTTAGTTCTAAAAATTTATAACAAATTTTAAAATTTGTAAAAGCCGAAATTTACAAAATCAATCCTATTTCTCCCCTTTAAACAAAGAAACAAAATGTTCATCGATATTAATGCCATCTTTTTTCATATCTTTTAGCCTTAGCCTTATGTCGGCGTCTTGCCAAAGAAGCGGTGGTAGCGCAAACATAACCTTATCAAGGCTAAAATTTCTTACATCATTGTGCCAGCCATCCCAGCGGTAAAGCTCGTAAAATTTAGATATATCCCCACATAGCGCCCAGTATAAAAACTGAGAGTAGCCAAGCTGTGTATCTTCCCATTTGCCACTATCTGGTGCGTAGTAAAAGACGTTGCCAGCTTTGCCACCAAAAGCGCCGCCATTTACCGCAAAAAATCCGCCCAAAACATCATCCGCCACGAGCAAATAGCTAGGCATCTGCCCTGCTTCGCTAAAACTTTTTCCAAGGTTGAAGCTGTAAATTCCGCGCTTCATCTGCTCGCATCCTGAGCCAAGCAGGCGCAACCAACCGCCATCTATCACTATGCCGCCGCACCCATAAACAAGCGCTCCCATAGGCGAGCGAGTGGTGACCTGAAGCCCTAAAAGCTCGCTTTGCGCCCTACTCTCATCTCTAGGTAAAATTTCATAGCCATTTTTGGCCTCTTTTAGCCACTCTTCGATCAGCGCCCAGCCTGGTTCATTTGTGTCTATAAGCTCGTCTAAAGCTCTCATTTTCTGTCCTTGCGATAAATTTGGTGAAATTTAAAAGAAGAATTTGGCGAGTCGCCCCGCCAAATTTATGTCAGTAGATTATTTTGCGTCCCAAGCTAGGATCGTGTTGCCCTCGGCGTCGGTAGCCACGTCGCCCATGCCCATGATGTTGTAGCCGCAATCTACGTAATGAACTTCGCCTGTTACGCCGCTAGCTAGGTCGCTAAGTAGGTACATAGCGCTGTTGCCGACGTCTTCAGTGGTGACGTTACGTTTTAGCGGGCTATTTACTTCGTTGTAGCGTAAAATCATCCTAAAGTCACCTATTCCGCTTGCTGCAAGCGTTTTGATAGGGCCTGCGCTGATCGCATTTACACGGATATTTTTAGCGCCAAGGTCGTGCGCTAGGTAGCGAACTGAGCTTTCAAGTGCCGCTTTGGCAACGCCCATGACGTTGTAGTGTGGCACAAATTTTGGTCCGCCAAGGTATGTAAGAGTAAGCACCGAGCCGCCCTCTTTTAGCACCGGTAGCACCGCGCGAGTAAGGCTTAGTAGCGAATAAACGCTAGTGCCCATCGCTATATCAAATGCCTCTTTTGTTGTGTTTACAAACTCGCCCTCAAGCGCCTCTTTTGGTGCGTAAGCCACAGCATGCACGACAAAATCGATCTCGCCAAGGTCTTTTTTGATCCTATCAGCAAGGCCGTCTAAGTGTGCTTGGTTATTTACATCAAGCTCGTAGACAAATTTACTACCAAACTCCTCAGCGATCGGCTCTACGCGCTTTTTAAGAGCGTCGTTTAGGTATGTAAATGCCATCTGCGCACCTTGATCGTGACAAGCTTTTGCGATGCCGTAAGCTATTGACTTGGCATTGGCAACGCCTACGATTAGACCTTTTTTACCTTTTAAAATCATCATTTCTCCTTTTATTTTGTTTGACTTTTAAGCGATATTTAAATTTTAAACACAAACCAACAAGCGGATATATCGCTAGGTAAATTTAAATGTTTCGCAGTAAATTTCATCCCAAGACTAGGCAAATAGCCTGTCGCAGGGTGAAATTTGCAAGATCGTTTAAATTTATCAGCGAGATGCCGCGCTAATAAGCCCTAGAAAATTATTCGCATCCCAGCTGGCCGTGCCTACTAAAACCCCATCGCAGCTCTTTATACCTGCGATATCAGCGATGTTTGCTGCATTGACGCTTCCGCCGTAAAGTAGCGGCACATTTGCCTTTGTCTTTAAAAAACTTAGCACTTCATCTATCTGCTCTATGCTAGCGCTCCTGCCAGTTCCTATCGCCCAGATCGGCTCATAGGCGATGACTAAATTTTTATAATCTAGGTCTATATTTTCAAGCTGGCGGCTTAGAAATTCTTTGGTCGCTCCGCTTTCATTTGTGCTTAAATTTTCGCCGATGCAGTAGATGACATTCCAGCCATTTTTTGCGGCAAAGTCAAATTTCGCTCGCAAAAACTCCTCGCTTTCGTTTAAAATTTCACGCCTCTCAGAGTGGCCGATCAGCACATCTTTGATCTCAAATTCATCAAGCATCGCCTTGCCGATCTCGCCAGTAAATGCCCCACTCTCGCACGGGTAGAAATTCTGCGCCCCAAGCCTAAAAATATGCCTTTTTTCATTAAAGGCACTAGCCGGAGCAAAGACGCTCACATCATCGTTTGCGCTTAAATTTTCGTCTAAAATTTTCGCGTACTCTCTAAAGCTCTCTCTTGTGTGGTTGCACTTTAAATTCGCTAGAAATTTCAAGACCTACTCCTCTTTTCTAAGCGGCTTTATGCCAGGCAGCTCTTTGCCCTCTATTAGCTCCAAGCTAGCACCGCCGCCAGTTGAGATAAATGTCATCTCATCAGCATCCCCAGCGCGCTCGACCACGTCAGCCGTATCGCCACCGCCAACGACGGTTGTTGCGTGAGTGTCGATGATAGCGTGGCTCATTTTGATACTACCTTTGCTAAATTTATCCATCTCAAAAACGCCCATAGGTCCGTTCCACCAAATGGTTTGCGCATCGGCGATGACCTCTTTAAATAGCCTAATCGACGCAGGCCCAATGTCAAGTCCCATCCAGCCATTTGGGATCTCTTGGGCAGGGACGTATTTTACGGCACTTTCAGCTGAAAATGTCTGAGCAGCGACGACATCTACTGGCAAATAAATTTTTACACCAAGCTCTTTACCTTTTTGTAAAATTTGCCTTGCATCTTCGATGAGCTCTTCTTCAAGAAGCGAATTTCCGATGTTTTCGCCAAGTGATTTTAAAAATGTAAATGCCATACCGCCGCCAATTATGAGCTTATCTACGCGTGGCAGAAGGTTATGTAGGGCTTGAAGCTTGCCACTAACCTTTGAGCCACCCACGACTGCGACAAATGGACGTGATGGATGTTTTATCAAATTTTGAGCGAAATTTATCTCTTTTTGTAGTAAAAATCCCGCTGCTTTGTGCTTTTCATCATAAAATTTAGTGATCGCTTCGACAGATGCGTGAGCCCTGTGGCAAACGCCAAATGCGTCATTTATGTAAAATTCGCCAAATCCTGAAAGCTCTTTTGCCAAAGCCTCATCGTTTTTGGTCTCGCCCTTTTCAAAGCGTAAATTTTCTATCATCAAAATTTCACCAGCTTTTAGAGCCGCAGCCTTTGTTTTAGCGTCATTTCCGATCACATCTTCAGCAAATATCACCTCTCTATCAAGCAGTCTTGATAGCCTCTTAGCCACGCCTTGAAGTGAAAATTTCTCTTCATAGCCGTTTTTTGGACGCCCTAAGTGACTGGCCAAAACCACGCTGCAGCCATTATCTAGGCAGTAGCGGATAGTTGGTATCGCCGAGCGGATCCTGCGGTCGTCGGTAATGTTTAAAAATTCGTCCATAGGCACGTTAAAATCGCACCTTATAAAGACTTTTGCACCATTAAGCTCAAGGTCGTTGATCGATAAAATATCACTCATTTTTCACCCTTTAAATTTACTTTGTAGCCACGATCTTAGCAAGATCAACAAGCCTTGTTGAGTAGCCCCACTCGTTGTCGTACCACGCAAAGACCTTCACCATATCATCAGCGATAACCTGCGTAGTGTCGCTGGCTACGATGCTGCTAAAGGTGCTTGTACAAAAGTCGCTGCTAACTCTGTAGTCGTCATCGACGAATAAAATTCCCTTTAAATTTGACTCCGCAGCCGCTCTAAATGCATCGTTTATCTCATCTTTACTAGCTGGTCTTTTTAAAACCGCTGTTAGATCGACCATTGAGACGTTTGCCACTGGCACACGCACTGCTTGGCCGTGTAGCTTGCCGCTTAGCTCTGGAAGCACTTTAGCGATCGCTTTTGCAGCTCCGGTTGTTGTTGGTCCGATATTTAGCGCTGCTGCACGTGAGCGGCGGAAGTCTTTAGCTTTTACATCAACTAGGCTCTGGCCATTTGTATATGCGTGGATCGTAGTCATGAGCCCTTTTACGATGCCAAATTTATCGTTTAGCACCTTTGCTACTGGAGCTAGGCCGTTTGTAGTGCAGCTTGCGTTTGAGACGATCGCCTCGCCTGCGTATTTATCGTCATTTACGCCAACTACAAATGTGGCAGTGTCATCTTTTGCTGGAGCGCTCATGACGACTTTTTTGACGCCACGAGCAAGATATGGCTCACATTTTTCAGTGGTTAAAAACTTGCCAGTGCACTCTAAAACCACGTCTACGCCGTAGTCTGCGTAGCTAAGCTCGTTTAGATCTCTTGTAGAAAAAACTCTTATCTTTTTGCCATTTACTTCTATAAAATCGTCGCTTATCACCTTAACGTCTTGCTTAAATTCGCCATGAACACTGTCGTATTTGAGCAAATACCTCGTCATATCCCTTGTTGCGGTGTCGTTAATAGCGACAAGCTCAACATCATCACGCTCTAAAATAATACGAGCAGCACACCTACCGATACGCCCAAAGCCGTTTATTGCTACTTTAACTGACATCTTAGCTCCTTTTGATATAATTACGCCTAATTCTACAAAAAAGAATTTTAAAACAAATATAAACAAGGCACTTTAATAGATGAAGTTAGCACTTTTTGGCGGGAGCTTTGATCCGGTTCATTTAGGACACGATAGCATTGTGAAAATGGCACTAAGCGGCCTTGACATCGACAAGCTCATCATCATGCCAACTTTTATAAGTCCCTTTAAGAGCGAATTTTCAGCTCCGCCAGAGCTTCGCCTAAAGTGGATAAGAGAAATTTGGGGCGGCCTAGAGAAGGTCGAGATCTCAGACTATGAGATAAATTTAGCTCGCCCGGTGCCTACCATAGAGACGGTTAAGTATTTGTATGAGAAATTCAAGATAGAGAAATTTTATCTCATAATAGGCGCGGACCACCTAGCCACGCTTGATAAGTGGCATGGCTACGAGGAGCTAAAAAATTTAGTGCAGTTTGTGATCGCTAAGCGCAATCACATAGAAATTCCGCAAAATTTACAAAAAATGGACGTGCACGTAGATGTTAGCTCGTCGCAGATCAGACACCAAAAGGGGCTTGATGAGCTGCCTAGCGAGATAAAAGATGAGATTATAAATTTTTACCAAGGATTAAAGATGCAGGAAAGATCGATGCAAGAGCGCACCGAAAGTATAGTTAAGGTTTTAGACGCAAAAAAGGCTGAAGAGATACAAGTGTTTGATATGAGCGGAGATGATTATTTCGTAAAGGCCGTAGTTATCGCTACTACGCTTGGCGAGAGGCACGCTTACTCGCTGGCTGAGGATCTAAAAGAGGAGCTAAAGCCTCTTGGTGAGAAATTTATAGGCACTGAGAGCTCGCCTGATTGGATCGTGATGGACCTTGGCGACATTTTGATACACCTTTTGAGCCCAGCTTACAGAGCAAAATACAACATCGAAGAGTTTTTGCAAAAGCTAAAAACTAGCAAAGAGTCTTAACAAAGACAAGCGATGAGCAAATAAGCCATAAAAATATAAAAAATGCTAGCAAAAATGGCTTTTTGCCCGTCGCTTTAAATATACTCCTATCTATCCCAAACCCCAAAGCACACATCGCGACGCAAAGGCAGATACTAGCGGCTAGCTTTAAAATCTCCACCAAATTTTCAGGGAAAAATGGCAAAGATCTAACGCAGATCGCCACTAGGAAAAATAGCGCAAACCAAGGTATGCTATTTAGCTTTGAGCTACTGCTATTTTGGCTTAAATTTAAGAAATTTAGCAAAAACAAAAATGGCACTAACATGATGACGCGAAGCATTTTTATGATGAGGGCAGTGCTACTTGCTGTGCTATCAAATGCTGCTGAAGCTGCCACTACATGGGCTACCTCGTGAAGCGAGCCGCCGATAAAAAAGCCAGTTTGGTGTGGCGTGAGAGCTAGAAATTTAGCGATAAATGGATAGATAAACATGCCAATCGTTCCAAAGAGCACCACCGTGCAAATGGCGATAGCAAGCTTGTTTGCGTCTGCTTTTATCTCATTTTGAGTAGCCATAACAGCAGCTGCGCCGCATATGCTAGCCCCTGAGCCAATGAGCACGGCGCTATCCTTGCTAAGCCCCAAAGCTTTAGCGGCAAAAAGTGCAAAGCAAAAGGTCGCAAATACCATAAAAGCCGCATATATCACGCCTAGAGTGCCGACACTTGCGATCTCGCCAAGGCTTATGTTAAAGCCAAAAAGTATGATGCCTAGCCTTAAAATTTGCTTCCCAGCGATCGCTACGACGCCACTACTTTTTAAAATTTGAGTCTGTTTGGTGAAAAGATTTGCAAAAATGGCACCTAAAATGATAGAGATGATGAGTGGGCTAGTGTGAAATTTAGCCAAGACCGTGTTTGAGAGCGCAAAAGAAACGCCGCATATGAGCGCTAAAACCAAGACAGCGAGAAATTTGTGATACATATTTTAACCTTAACTCTTTTTTTTAAAAATGCAATTAGCACGTTTGGGTATAATTAGACGAATTTTATAATGCAAATTTAAAATAAAGATAAAGGGATAGGCCTATGATCATCCTTGGCGAAAAATATACTTTCACCAAACTCGAGCTAGAGAAGCTTAGGAAGAAATTTGGCCAGGTGAATTTTTTATCCCCTGAAAATAGCGACGCTAAAGCTTTGCGAAGTGC
Source organism: Campylobacter concisus (assembly GCF_002913765.1). Classification (GTDB taxonomy): domain Bacteria; phylum Campylobacterota; class Campylobacteria; order Campylobacterales; family Campylobacteraceae; genus Campylobacter_A; species Campylobacter_A concisus_BB. The sequence goes on from NZ_PPCH01000007.1 coordinate 308,707, forward strand.
GCTAGAAAATCTCATAAAATCAGGTAATCAGAGGCTAATAGTGCTAAATACCCAAAAGCCCGTTGATAGCAAACTGGTGAGATTTCTCACGCTTTTACAGTTTAAGACGAAGTATAAAAATATCAAATTTCTAAATGTGGAGAGCTTTTTAGAAATTTACTTGCAAAAGTGCTACATCCCAGAAAATGGCGAAAATTTAAACTTTTTAAACGATATCAAGCCTTATAATGCCCTTGAATACGCCTTAAAACGCGTGATCGACTATGTAAGCTGCTCACTACTTCTTGTGATACTTTTTGTGCTTAAATTTTACGTAAAGAAAAAGATAGACGAGCAGTCCCCTGGCAGCCTTTACTTCTTGCAAAACAGGGTTGGGCTGGGCAACAGGGAATTTGAATGCATCAAATTTCGCTCGATGGTGGTTGACGCTGAAAAAGACGGGGCTAAATTTGCTAGCAAAAATGATGAGAGAGTCTTTGAATTTGGCGAATTTATGCGTAAAACTCGCATCGACGAGGTGCCGCAGTGCCTAAATGTACTTCGCGGTCAGATGCACCTAATAGGCCCAAGACCAGAGCGAAGATACTGGATAAATTTCTTTGAAAAAGAGATACCTTACTACAATGAACGCCATATCGTCCGCCCAGGCATCACTGGCTGGGCACAGGTAAACTACCCTTACGGCGCAAACACACACGACGCTAAGCAAAAGCTAATGTATGATCTTTACTACATAAAGCACTGGTCACTTTGGCTGGAGATAAAGATCATAACAAAAACTATTGCAATTATATTTGAAAAAAGGGGAGTTTAGTCAAAACCGTATATGCGCTTTTGACTAAATTTGTCTGGTGGATATAAAGCTACATCCTATCTTTAGCTGTGATTCCCATTATATTAAATGCTGTTTTTATTGAGACAGCAACGACTGCAAAGACTTTTAGCAAGCTATCTTCATTTTCATTGCCAACTACGCGGTTTTCATTATAAAATTTATGAAAGCTAGCAGCTAGTGACTTTAGATAGTCTGGTATTTTTTGAAGCTGCCTTGAGGCAAAAGCATCCTCTAAAATTTCAGGCAAGATAAGCGCTTCAAAAAGTAGATTTTTAGCATTTTCATCTAGGCACTCAAAGTCCGCGTTTATCACGTCACTAACGCTTTTTCCAGCCTTTGCAAAGATCTGATTTATCCTAGCGTGAGCGTAATTTATATAAAAAATAGGGTTTGAGCTATCCTCTTTTTTAAGCTCATCCACGTCAAATTCCAAACTACTCGTATTTGCCTTGCTTATAAAGATAAATCTAAGCGCCTCAGCACCGATCTCGCTCGCGATATCGCTCATCAGCACCGCATTGCCAGCGCGCTTGCTCATTTTATATGGCTTGCCCTCTTTTAGCAAACTAACCATTTGCATAAGTATCACTTCAAGCCTATTTTCGTCGTATCCAAGGAAATTTATCGCAGCCTTTAGCCTTGCGATATATCCGTGGTGATCCGCGCCCCAAATGTTTATATAGTGGTCAAAATTTTTCTCAAATTTAGCGTTATGATAGATGATGTCACCAGCTAAATATGTCGGTCTGCCATCATTTCTAACCACTACCCTATCATTATCGTCGCCAAGTGTGGTAGAAGCGATATATATAGCGCCCTCTTTTTCATACATTTGGTTTGAGCGTTTTAGCTTGTTTATGGTTGGCTCCAGGCGGTCGTAAAGAGCTTTTTCGCTAGCCCAGCTCTCTATAAATATCCCAACATCAGCCAAGTCTTTTTTGATGATCTCAAGCACGATATCCTTGCCAAACTCAGCAAGTTCAAGGTTTCTGCTCTCGTCATAAAAAATTTCCTTGCCAAATTTCTCATTTGCAAGCTTAGCGATATCTAAAATATAATCCCCGCGGTAATATTTCTCTGGATAGACGACACTTTCGTTAAAAAGCTGCTCTTTGGCCGCGAGAGATATCGATGTGCCAAGCAGATCTATTTGATTGCCCGCATCGTTTATGTAGTATTCTGTTGAGATAGCGTAGCCAAGTCTTTTGCCAAGTCTTGCCAAAGTATCGCCATAAACTGCGCCTCTAACGTGTCCGATGTGAAGCGGTCCAGTTGGATTTGCGCTGATGTATTCTATTAAATAGCTGTCTTTTTTTACATCTTCTTTTGCAAAATTTTCACTATCTAGCAAAATTTGCTTTGAAATTTCATCTAAAAATTCGCTCTTAAGCTTGAAATTTAAATAGCCATTTACCGCGCTAGCTTCAACTATCTTGCTATCACTAAATTTACCAGCAAACTCGCTAGCTATCATAGCTGGAGACTTTCTTAGCTCTTTTGCGAGGCTAAAAAGTGGCGTCGCATAGTGGGCTAAATTTTTATCCTTTGGCTTTTCAAGTACAAATTCTCGCTCTAAAACCTTTGAAATTTCAGCTTTTACTTTATCTTTCAACTCTAAAACCTACGCGTTTTTAGTTGTTTCTTCTATCTTTTGACTAGCTGCACTCTCTTCTTTATGCTCGACTTTCTCGCTCTTTTCAGGTGTTGTGTCCTCCATCTCAGCCTTAAAAGTCTTTATGCCCTTGCCTAGTCCTTTCGCAAGCTCTGGGATCTTCTTTGCTCCAAAAAGTAATACAATGATCACTAAAACGATCAACCAATGGCCAATACTAAAAGAACCCATCTTTTCTCCTTATCAAATTTTCTCAAAATATTATCATAAATTCCTGAATTTCTAACAATCTATCCACTCGTCGATGACGTTTCTTAAATTTATCTTAGCACTTTTTAACCTCATCGCTTGAAGGATTGATTTTAGCCCTTTATAGCTCTTTTCTATATCATCATTTACTAAAAAATAATCATACTCTAAAATATGCTCCATCTCACCAACTGCGTTCATTAAGCGGTTTTCTATCGTCTCGTCACTATCTGTTCCGCGGTTTTTCAAGCGCCTTTTTAGCTCTTTTTTATTCGCAGTTGTGATAAAAACTGAAGTGATGTAGCTTTTAAATTTCTCAAGTGCGATGTGAAAGCCCTGCACATCGATATCAAATATCACTATCTTTCCAGCCTCAAGTGCCTCTAAAACTGGCTTTAAGCTTGTACCATAGTAGTTTTTATGCACCTGCGCCCACTCTAAAAACTCGCCTTTTTCTATACCGCTTTTAAATTCATCTTCTTTTATAAAATAATAATCCACCCCATCAACTTCGCCATCCCTTTTTGCTCTAGTCGTGCTTGAGATAGAAAAATATAGGTCTTTCTCTTCCTTTAAAAGACGGCCCAAAAGCGTGCTTTTACCGCTTCCACTAGGTCCCGAAACTACTAAAATTTGTCCTTGCAACTACTTTTCCTCGAAACTTATATTTATCTTGATGTTCATATCTTTTAGCACATCTCTTAGCGAGCTCTCATTTAGTGACTCATGGACGTGTTTTGTGATCTTTTTAGTTAGCTCTTCTTTATAGTCTTCTTTTGCATCATTTTTTGAGCTTGTTTGAGGTATATCTTTTAATCCAAATGCCGCTAACATCGTGTTTTCATCTATATCATCTATCGATGCCGCGTCAAAATTTAACTCACTTGATGCCGCATCTTTACTATCATCTTGTGCGTTTTCTTCTTGAGCATTTTCTTCTTCAAAAGTTTCGTCCGCAAGGCCTAGATCTTCTTTGGCTTCTGGCTCGCTAACATCTTCTAGCTCTTCTACTGGTATCTCACTAGAAGCGTTTTCGCTATCACTAGGCTCTAAATTTTCTAGCTCCTCACTTGAAATTTCATCCAGAGCCTCTTCTTCTATATCTTCTTCTGCTTTTTCATCATCTACTTGAATTTGCTCTTCATCAGCCTCAGAGATCTCATCTAAATTCTCCTCATCTTTAGGCTCATCTTCTAAATTTAGCTCATTTTCAAGGCTATCTTCATCATCAAATTTAGCTATCTCGTCTAAATTTAGCTCTTCTTGCTCTAAATTTTTAGTATCAGTCTCGTCAGCATCATCTAAATTTTTATTTTCCTCATAAGCCTCTTCACTATTTAGCTCTTCATCAAGCGAATCGATCTCACTAAGCTCAAATTTACTCTGATCTATCTCATCAAGCTCGCTACCAGCGTTCTTTTCATCAACCAAGCCTGCAACGTCATTTTGGCTAATAATATCATCTAAATTTTTATTCAGCTCTTCATCTGCTTCAGACTCTTCTGGCATATTTTCTATCTCATCGACAAGCGCGCTAAGCTCTGCTAGATCACCGTCTTTGCTCTCTTCGCTCTCATTTGCATCACTTATCGCTTCGCTAGTCTCTTCATCCACGCTCTCATCAGCAAGGTCTTCGCTAGCAAGCTCTTGCAGGTCCTCAAGCTCTTCTAAAGACTCCACATCGCTAGTTTCATTTTCCTCTTGTAAGTCACTCTGGCTAATCTCCTCGCTTGGGCCATCTATGCCACTTTCTAAAAGCTCTTTGTCAAGGTCTGCGAAATTTTCTAAATTTGTATCTATATCAGGCAGCTTAAACCCTGACATCTCATCAAAATTTATAGCCTCGTCGCTAAAATCACCAAAGTCGCTTTCGCCCTGCTCGCTAGCATTTTGCTGGTCATCTGGCTCATCTTTTGGGATATTTTGCTCAAAAACACTTATAAATTCAGTCGGTAAAAATGGTTTTTCAAGCATTAAAGTAGCAAATTCTGGTTTGCTCTCGCCACGACTTGCTAGATACATCACCTTTTTGTCTGTAGCTAGCTCGCTACTATCCACGTCACTGTCGATTATGATAAAGTCAAACTGAGCATCGTCAAATCCATTTAGATCCTCAAATTCGCTATATTCAGTGCCGATTTTATTCAGACTTAAAGTTATCAGACGTGAAACTGCTGGATTTTTATTTATTAGAGCAACTTTCATCATCCCTCCTTGTAATAGTAAAAGCCTATTCTATGATAAATTTCATTGCTATTTTCTTAAAAAAACAGAGCCGGCAGATCATTTATCACTTTTAAAAGTAGGTCGCTCATGATCTTCATAATGCCTGCTAAAATGGCTATCAAAACGGAAAATCCGATCGTCACTTTGATAGGATAGCCGATGACCAGTAGGTTAAACTGCGGCATCGTCTTCATGAGCATGCCAAAGATAGAGTCTGAGAGCAAAGAGAGGGCGATGATGGGAAATGACATAATAAAGCCAAACATAAACAAATTTGTAAATAAATTTATCGTATAGCTCATGATGCCAGGGCGCGGATAAAAATCGCCAAGAGGCACCACAGCAAGCGAGCTGGCGTAAAACTGAAGGAGCAAATGGTGACCGTCAAATGCCAAAAATGTTAGTAGCGCGATGAAATTTATAAGGTTTGCTATGACTGGAGAGTTTGTGCCAGTTTGCGGATCAAGCACCGACGCCATCGAAAAGCCCATGACCATCGAGATCTGCTCGCCTGCCATTTGAAGTGTGGCAAAGATGATAGTTAGCATAAGACCTGCACTTAGACCCAGCATGACCTCGCCCAATATCTCGCCGACTAAGAAATTTATAGAGTTTTCATGAGCTTTTGAGATGGGAAATAACACGACACAAAGAACAAAAACTAAAAGCGTTTTTACGCTAAGTGGAATTTGATTGTGTGAATAAAATGGGAAAAAGAAGATGAGACCGCTTAGGCGTGCAAACAAAAGCATAAAAACTATTGTCTTATCGGCTCCAAAAAATTCTACTAGTTCCATTTTGCTCTTTTAAATTTTTTGCTAATTTTACAAAATTTTACTTTGTTTTTTAAATTTAAGCGGTCGTTTTTAGAAATTTGAAGCTAAATTTTAAGAAATTTGCACAAGCTCTTTGTTCTCAAGCTTGTATGAGTTGTCACATTTTGCGGCTAGGTCGTTGTCGTGAGTGACTAGAACAAGAGCAGCATTGTTTTCATTTATATAGTCAAATAAAACTTGCATCACTTCATTTGCTGTTTGCTTATCAAGGTTGCCCGTTGGCTCGTCTGCAAAGATGATCTTTGGCTTTTTGGTAAGCACTCTAGCGATACTGACGCGTTGCTGCTGGCCGCCGCTTAGCTCTCCAACTTTTTGGTTAATAACGCTTGAAATTTTAAGTGCTTCAAGATCATTTTTTTCTATATTTTCGCCAGATAAGATGCTTGCAAGCTCGATATTTTCATAAGCGCTAAAACCTTTAAAAAGGTAGTGCGACTGGAAAATGATGCCAAAATGAAGCCTTCTAATAGCCAAAAGCTCGTTTTGAGAAAGCTCATAGATCGATCTATCTTGATAGATGACCTCGCCAAAATTTGGCTTTAAAAGTGTTGAAAGTATGTGTAAAAGCGTTGATTTGCCACAACCGCTAACGCCTGTTATCGCGATGCTTTGTTTTTGATTGAGGGTTAAATTTATATTGTTAAAGAGCGTATAATCATACGCAAAGCCTAGATTAGACGCTCTTAAAATTTCCATTAGCCTATTTGGGCAGCAACTTCTGCAGCAAAGTCATCTACTTTTTTCTCTAAGCCTTCGCCAAGCTCGAAACGAACGTATTTTACGATCTCGATCTTGCCGCCAAGCTCTTTGCTCTTCTCTTCGATAACTTGTTCGATAGTCTTTTTATCGTCCATTACATAAAACTGACCTAAAAGTGTAAGGCGTTGGTCAAGCACTGTGTTGTCAGCGTAAAATCTCTCGATCTTACCAGGGATGATCTTATCCCAAATTTTCTCAGGTTTGCCCTCAGCTTTTAGCTCTTCTTCGATCGCTTTTGTAGCTTTTGCAAGCTCTGCGTCGCCTATCTGGCAACGGCTAGCATACTCAGGGATGTGGTGAAGTGGCTTACCTAGGCGTTTTAGCTCTTCATTGTCTTTTTCAAGCTCAGCGCGAAGTGCGATAAATTCTTTCTCAACAAACTCTTTATCAAGGTCTTTGTAGCTTATAACGCTTGGCTTCATCGCAGCTGCATGCATACATAAATTTCTTATAAATTCAGCTGCCTTGTTTGCAACTTCAGCACTTTCGCAAGCTGCACCGATAAGCACGCCAACACGGCCATTTGAGTGAACATAGCCATTTACCACGCCCTTATCATCAGCACTAATAGTCTCAAAGCGGCGAACTACAAGGTTTTCGCCGATAGTTGCGATCTGAGTTTTGAAGTATTCTTCAAATTTAACACCGTTTAAGGTGCTTGTGTTTAGCTCTTCAACTGTTTTTATGCCGCTTGATTGGATGTGAGCTGTTGTGTCTTTTGCAAGTGCTTGAAACTGTGGGTTTCTAGCAACGAAGTCGGTCTCAGAGTTGATCTCGCTGATAGTTGCTTTTTTGCATTTTGAGCAAACCTCAACGCTTACTAAGCCCTCGCTTGCAAGGCGGTCAGCCTTTTTAGCAGCTTGACCTAGGCCTTTTTCGCGAAGGATATCAACAGCTTTTTCCATGTCGCCATTTGCTTCGCCAAGTGCCTTTTTGCAGTCCATCATGCCAGCTCCGGTTGATTCGCGGAGCTCTTTTACCATTTGTGCAGTTATTTCCATTACTCTTCGTCCTCGCCAAAGTCTTCTTCGCTCATAGCCTCAGCTACAACTGCATCTTTCTCGTCTTGGCTTACTTCTTCGCCAGCAGCTTGCTCGCCACCATCTTGCTCAAGAAGTGATTTGCCTTCATTGATCGCCTCAGCCATCTCTTGGCAGAAAAGCTGAACAGAGCGGATCGCGTCATCGTTTCCTGGGATAGGATAATCAACAACGTCAGGATCGCAGTTTGTATCGATCGGTGCTACAACTGGTATTTTTAGGCGATTTGCCTCTTGAACGGCGATCTTTTCTTTAACTGTATCAACGACAAATATCATATCAGGTAGGCTTTTCATATTGCGGATACCGCCAAGAGTTGCGATAAGTTTCTCTTTTTTGCGGCGAAGCATCAAAGCCTCTTTTTTAGTTAGTAAATTTATCGAACCATCTTCTTCCATAGTCTCGATAACTTCTAGTTTGCGGATAGACTGGCGGATAGTACCGAAGTTTGTCATCATACCACCTAACCAGCGGTGATTTACATAAGGCATTCCACATTTTTCAGCGTACTCTTTGATAGCGTCGATAGCTTGTTTTTTAGTACCGACAAAAAGCACTGACTTGCCTTCAGCAGCTGCGTCACGAACGATGTTGTAAGTGTAGCGGAAGTAGCGGATAGTCTTTTGTAGATCTATAATATAGATACCTTTTCTCTCGCCAAAGATAAATTTTTTCATCTTTGGGTTCCAGCGGCGTGTTTGGTGACCAAAATGTACGCCACACTCTAATAAATCTCTCATAGTTACCATGAGTTTCTCCTTGTTTTAGGCATTTTGCCTTGAATTTAGTTTTATCCTCCACGACCATTAATGCTTTCGCACAACCAAATTTAGGATTGTCGTGTGTGAAATAAAGCTTGGATTATATTGAAACTTGGCTTTATTGAAGCTAAATTTAAAGATATTTTTAACTACAAATAAAGCTCAAATTTCTTTAAATTTACTCGAAAAAGCCTTTTTTAACGACCTTTTCATCTTTAACGCAAAACTCGCCTTTTGCGATCACGTCATATAAATTTAGCTCCTCGTCAAAGACACAAAGATCGGCGTCGTTGCCAACTTTTACTTCGCCTTTTTGGCTTAAATTTAGATATCTCGCCACATTTTTGCTCATCAAAGCCAAAGTATCTTCTATCTTTAAAATTTTATTTCTTACCAAAGCTTGCAATACTTCTAAATTTGACGCACATGAGGCACAGCCATATCCCACTAGCTCGCCATTTTCGTTAAATTTAGGCACGCTGCCGTTTCCGTCTGAGCTCATCGTTAGGCGCTCTAAATTTAGCCCATTTTCAAGGCCATATGCTACCACCTCATGAAGCGGGGCAAATTTACTTCCACCGCTTGTGATATCGATGTTTCCGCCCATTTTTTGAAATTTCAAAGCCTCGTTAAACAGGTCTTTTGTCCTAGCGCAGTGTGTCGGCGAGAAGTAATGAACTGGGAATTCATAGTCTTTTATCACCTTAAAGACGTTGTCAAATTTCTCGCTTAGTCCGCCCATGTGCATGTGAAGCACACCGCCTTTTTTAGAGACCATGCCGCCTATGCGTATCTTGCTTAGGATCTTGATGAGCTCCTCTTTTGAGACGTAGCTGCCGCGGTTATCGGTCAGTGCGATCTTTACGCCGATCACCTTGTCGATTAATATGAGATCTTTTGCGATGTCGCCGGTAAATGTCACACAGGGGCTTGCGTATGAGCCGGTGTGTATGAAGGTCGAGATGCCCTCAAACTCGAGCGCTTTTGCCTTTGAGTAGAGATTTTCTAGGCTTCTGGTGACACCATCGGTCCCCAAGACACCTACAAGCGTCGTAGTGCCGTATTTTACGATCTGACTAAGCGTGATCTCAGGCGTTCTTGAGTGATATCCAGCCTCGCCGCCACCACCCGTGATATGCACATGCTGATCAATGAGGCCCGGGGCTAAAATTTTGCCTTTTAGGTCGTAAATTTCTAGCTCTTCTGCACTAAAGCTTAGCCCCTCGCCGATAGCTAAAATTTTACCGCCACCTACCAAAACATCGCACTTGCCAAGAAATTTTGGCGTGTATAGATTAGCATTTTTAAGCAAAAGCATATTTTCTCCTTTATTTACTAAGTTGTACTTTTTCTTCTATCTCCATCAGTTTTATAAAAATTTGCTCCACATTTTCCCTATCCACGGCACTTAGCTCCATCTTTTTTGAGCTAAGAAGCATCTGCACAAACTCTTCGTTCATAAGCTGCTCAAAGCCCAAATTTCTAGCGTTTTGAGCTATTTTTGCCGCTAGTGGATTTTTAAAGCTCTCATATCCCATTTTTATCCTTAAATTTGACCGCAAATCCGCAAAATCTACCGCACACGCCGTCTCTTCGGTACGAAAAATATCTCTCATCGCAGTGCGTGCAGACCTCGCTAAAGTTTAAATTTTTAACTCCAAGTGCCTTAAATTCATCTCTCAAGGCCGCGTTCATATCAAAATTTCTACCTATCTTATATGTGTTAAATTCCCCAAGATCAAGCTCGCCTACCTCGTAGCAGCCACCTTTTATATTTGCTCCGATAAAGACACTGATGTCGCCCGCTCTTGAGCCAAATTTATCGCCCATGAGCGTAACTGCTTTTGTGCAAATTTTTAGCGTCACGCCAGCTCTTCCTGCATGAGCCACGCAGATCACACCGCGCTTTTCATCTATCATCACAACTGGCGAGCAGTCCGCCACCAAAACGCAGATGCCAACATCGCTTAAATTTGTGATCACAGCGTCGCACTCTGGCAGCTCGTCGTCCTCGTTTTCAAGGACAAAGACCTTGTCTGAATGAACCTGCTTCATAAATTTAAGCTTTTTCACGCCTAAATTTTGAGCCAAAATTTCTCTATTTTTTATGACATCCCTTGGCTCATCACCCACGTGATCGCCCAAATTTAGTGAGCTAAATTTACCCTTGCTCACGCCACCAAGCCTGTTTGTAAAGCCAGCAGTGATACCATTTTTATCAAAAACGATCTCTAAATTTTCACGCATCTTCGCTCACTTAGTAAAGGCTCGAAATTCTCTCGACATCGTCCCAGTTAAGGCCGCCATTTTGCTTAGCCTCAAGCATCCTAGCCACGTAGCGAGCCAGCAGGTCACTCTCGATATTTACGCGTCTGCCGACCTTGAAAGTGCCAAAAAGACTATCTCTAAACGTGATTGGAATAATGGTTAGTCTTATGCCCTTTGGCAAAATTTCATTTATCGTAAGGCTCACGCCCTCAACGCCCACCGAACCCTTATTTGCCATAAGAGCCATCGCCTCGCGCGGTAGATCGATGTAAAAATCAACGCCGTTTTCATGCTTTTTTATAGCCGAGATCACGCCGATAAAGTCGATGTGCCCCTGCATCAAATGCCCATCTACTCGCTCGCCAAGCTTCATCGCTGACTCGATATGCACCAAGCCACTTAAATTTTCAACCGCGACATTTGCCCTGCTCTCTGCGCTTAGCTCCACGCTAAAGCCGTCCTCATATAGTTTGGTCACGCTTAAGCAAGCGCCATTTACTGCGATGCTGTCGCCTAAATTTGGGCGAAATTTAGCCTTTAGCCGTAAAACATTTTGCGAGTAGCTAATGACCTCGGCAAGCTCTCTGATTAAGCCATTAAACATATTTTGCCTTTAAATTTTTTAAGGATTTTACTAAATTTTGCCTAAATTTGGCGCATGGATAGATTTGCTAGTTTTTTGAAATTTAAACCGCACCAAAATAAATTTATGACGCCACGCCAGAGCGTAAAATTTCGCTATGAACTTTAGGCGACATGCCAAACATCCTTGCGTATTCGCGGCTAAACTGCGACGCGCTCTCATAGCCCACATCAAAAGCAGCCTGCGCAACGCCGATATTTTTATTTACGAGCAGGTTTTTAGCCTCTTCAAGGCGGATCTTTTTTTGAAAGGCTACTGGGCTTAGCGAGGTTACGATTTTGAAGTTATGATATAGCGAAGACTCGCTCATATCGCACTCTCTAGCGACATCTTTCATGCTTAGCTTTTGCGAAAACTCGTTTTTTATCTTTGCTACGGCTCGTGAAATTTTATTTGAAACGCTGCCTTGCATCGCAAATTTACTTAAAAAATAGCCGCTTTTATCGTTTGTTGCGAGCATGTAAAGTATCTCTTTTTTAGCAAGGTCTGAGAGAAATTTGACCTTATCTTTTGGCTTTTCTAGCAACCAAACAAACCTCAAAACAGGCTCTAAAATCTCATCAGTTAGCTCGCCAAAAAATATGCCTTTTTCGCTTTTTTGCAAGCTCTGCTCTTTTACATCCACGCCTTTTAGCACTTCATAGACCTCATCTAGGCTAAATTTAATGCAAAGCGAGATGTAGGGCTTCTCTTTTGAGGCGTCTGTTAGGCTTACATTTAAGGGCACATGAGTAGAAGCTAGCGCGTAGGTTCGCTCGTCATATCCATACATCTCATCACCAAAGCCAATCGCCTTTGCTCCTTGCAGTATTATGCACAAAGACGGCTCATAAACCGTGCTGATAAAATCATGCGTTTTATCACTGATATAAAAGTCAAGCGAGCCAATGTCACTTTGCGTAGATCCCACTATGCCGCATCTATCTAATAAAAACTCTTTTGTCTGCTCTTTTAGTAAATTTACATCAGCCATTTTCGCGCTCCCCAAGTCAAATTTTGCAAGATTATACAACTTTTTAGAAATTTTGCAGGATTAGGCATGGAATTTAGAGGATCGTTCTAACGTAAAATTTATAATACAGATATAATGCACTACAACAAAAGGGTATGCGGGACAAGCAAAAACCAAAGCTCGCCAAAATATCAAAAATTTATGTCGGCGCTTGTAGCGTCAAGTTTTATTTTAGGAGGCAATTTAATGGCTAGTACAAACGTAGTAAAATCACCGCTAGAAGCGGTATCTATGGTAAGCGAGTGGGACAAAGTTTTCGCTAAAAGCGGTAAGGTAGATCACAAGAAAGTTAAATTTAAAAATCGCTACGGTGTTGAGATCGTCGGCGATCTTTATACGCCTAAAAATTTGCACGGCAAAGCAGCTGCGATCGCAGTTAGCGGACCTTTTGGAGCGGTCAAAGAGCAATCAAGCGGCTTTTACGCCCAAACTTTAGCCGAGCGCGGCTTTATCACGCTTGCCTTTGATCCAAGCTACACCGGAGAGAGCGGCGGCGAGCCAAGAAATTTAGCAAGCCCAGAGATAAACACTGATGATTTTAGTGCGGCGGTGGATTTTCTAGGCACCCAGAGTAATATGGACCGAGATAAAATCGGCATTTTAGGCGTATGCGGCTGGGGCGGTTTTGCTCTAAACGCAGCTCTTGCCGATCCTCGCATAAAGGCGGTTGCAACCAGCACGATGTATGATATGACGCGAGTGATGGCAAAAGGCTACAACGATAGTGTGGGCGCTGATGAGAGATATGAAACTAAAAAGAAGCTAGCCGAGCAACGCTGGCTCGATCTCCAAAATGGCAAACCAGCATATACTGGTGCGATAAATGTTGATCCAAAAAAGATAGACGCGAGCACGCCGCAGTTTGTCGCTCAGTATGCTGACTATTACCGCACGCCACGCGGCTATCACAAACGCTCCGTAAACTCAAACAGCGGTGAGAGCGGCTGGATAGTTACAAATCCTATCTCGTTTATAAATATGCCAATCCTTGCCTACGCAAGCGAGATGAGAACTCCAACTCTTATCGTAGCCGGCGAGAAAGCGCACTCAAGATACTTTAGCGAGGACGCCTTTAAATCTCTTGGCAATAAAAATAAAGAGCTAGTTATCATCCCTGGCGCTGTGCATACAGACCTATATGACAATAAAAACAACAAGATCCCATACGATAAATTTAAGGAATTTTTCAAAGCAAATTTGAAATAAACCGCTGCCCCTGCATCTTGCAGGGGTAAATTTAGAAAGGAAAACAATGGAAAATTTTACATTTTATAACCCAGTAAGAATAGAATTTGGCAAAGGCAAAGAGGCTCATATCGGCGAGTATATGAGAGAATTTGGTGCTAAAAAAGCCCTTGTGCTATATGGTAGTGAGCGCGTAAAAAAGAGCGGTCTGCTTGGCGTAGCTACCGATAGTCTAAAAGCAAATGGCATCGAATTTACTGAGCTTGGCGGCGTAAAGTCAAACCCGGTGCTAAGCAAAGTAAATGAAGCGATCAAAATAGCACGCGAATTTGGCGCCGATAGCGTGCTGGCTGTTGGCGGTGGCTCGGTGCTAGACTCTGCAAAGGCAGTCGCTGCCGGAGCTAAATACGATGGCGACGTGTGGGACTTTTTCGTAGGTAAAAATCCGGCCGAGTCGCTCATGGTATTTGACATCATCACGCTAGCGGCAACTGGCTCTGAGATGAATCAAAACGGCGTTGTGACCAACGAAGCGGCTAAACTAAAGCTTCATCTGGGCGCGCCGTGCCTTTTCCCAAAAGTATCTGTCGTAAACCCGCAGCTACAAGCCACCGTCAGCCGCGACTATCTAGTTTATAGCGCAAGCGACGTTATCGCGCACAGCATCGAGGGCTATTTCACAGCTACAAACTATCCGCTAATCGCCAGAATGCAGGTAGAAGCAAACATCAAAACTATCATCCGAACGACTGAAATTTTACTCGCAAACCCTGATGACTACGACGCTAGAGCTGAGTTTGCCTGGGCTGCGACGATGGCGCTAAATGGCATAACTATGGTCGGTACTTCAGGCATCGAGTATCCAAATCACATGATCGAGCATGCGATGAGTGCGGTAACAGACTGTGCGCACGGAGCGGGACTTAGCGTAGTGATGCCTGCGTGGATGAAGTGGTATAAGGATAGAAATTTAGGTGTATTTGAGCGTTTTGCGAGAGAAATTTTTGGGCTTAAAACCGCAGATGAGGGCATAGAGGCGCTAAAAGTGTGGTTTGACAAAATAGGCACTCCAACAAGTCTATCGCAGCTAAAGATAGATAGCGAGGCGCTTATAAATGAGATCGCGGGTGTTGCCTATGAAAACGCAAAGGCGTGGGCGATGCAAGAGCTCTATCCAAAGAAAAATATCGTCCAAATCCTTGAACTGGCAAAATAATTTTAAGGAGAGAAAATGAGAAAATTTTTAGCCGTTTTAATGCTTTTTGCGGGGTTAAATTTGGCAGCAGGAGAGAAAATGCAAAATTTAAAGATAATCCTAAAGAGCTCTAACAGCGAAGCGACGGCTATCCTAGACGATACGGCAGCAGCAAGAAGCTTTGCCGCACAGCTGCCGCTAACACTAAATTTAGAGGACTACGGCGGACACGAAAAGGTCGCTAAGCTGCCAAAACCGCTTGATACAAGAGGCGCTCCGAGCGGCAGCGACGGCAAAAAAGGCGAGATCTCGTACTTTGCTCCGTGGAACAACTTTGTCATCTACTACGGCTACCAGCCCTATTATGAAGGCATCGTGCGCTTAGGCGTGATCGAGGGCGACGTGAGCTCGGTCGCAAAAGACGGGCAGATCAAGATCTAGTTAGTAAAATAATATAAATTTTAGGATGCTTGAAAATCTTGATCAATAAAATTAAAACGCTTAAATTTTAGTTAAAAAAGACAACTGCCACCCACGACAAGGTGAGTAGTAAAATTTTTGCAGACGGTCTGCCAAAAGTCACGCTGCTTTCTGGTGCGACACCTTATGCAAACGCAGGAGCAGCGCTAGTGCTTTGTCCGCGCGGAGTTCGCACGGCGTGGCATACACATCCCGCAGGGCAAAATTTACACCGGCGCAGCGGACAGCAAAAAAATAACGTAGATAAAGCATTTAAATGAAGAAAAATACGAAATTGATCAAAAATTTGCCTTTGATTTTGGTATATTTTATTTGCCAATGACGGTAGAAAGAGCTTTTGCAGTAAAATGAGGCACTTTGTGCATATGGCTAACTTTTTAGTGGTTGCACCAAAAAATTGCAAGTATAACTAATAAAAGATTGCAAAAATTCACTCAAAGAGCGAGATGATTAGCCAAGCAGAAATTTAAAGAACATAAAGGGCGCTGGAAATTTTAGCGATGAGCCACTAGTTTGGTAGCAAAAGTCACTTGCAAGGTAAATTTAACTGGCGGCAAATTACAAAAAATTTTAAATTTGATCTAGCCAGTATAAATTTCATCTGTCATTTGCCTTTAAATTCACACGCTCTAATCGCAAAATTTAGATAGCGTGCCAAAAACAGCAATAATAATTTTACTACCAGATGCATATCAAAAGCTTTTGGCTAAATTTCGCCCCTAGCTCGTCTGCAAAACTAGCCACGTCTTGCTAAAGTCGCGCGCCGCCAGGTCGTCCCTCTTTATCCATAGATAAACTCTGCCCTCTCCGTCCCAGTCCATGTCGCTATCCCAGTCGCTATCTATCTGCAAAAGCAGCTGCCACTGGGCGGCATTTTTCTCAAACTCCGCGATATTTGGGTGGTGATAAGCGCTGCCATCGCCGCAGTCAAGGCCATTTGCCACGAGCTCGCACTCTAGCTCCATGCCATCTTGAATGTTGTCAGAGTGACCAAGGAGCTTGTTTTCTTTGGCCTGCCAGCTTGGCTCGATAATCTCGTGATAGGCCTCCCACTCCTCCTCGCTAAATTTGCCAAATGGCACAAGCGAGCTTTGCAAACTTGGCAAATTTTGCTCGTTTCTAAAGCTAAGAGAGCGTGCGCCAAATGTGAAATTTCCGCTATCCACATTTTGTCGAGCAAGCTGGTCTTGAGCTGCCTCACTAAAGATCACGGCAAAGCCCTTTTTATCAGCAGGGTCGTAACCCCAAATGCGTAAATTTATATCATAGAAAAGATAGAGCATGCCACTTTTTGGTAGTAACCCGTCGGTGTCAAATTTGCTAGCTTCAGCAAAATTTATCTGCGCCACAAAGCTAAGCGTGCCGTTTTCATTTGATGGCCAAGGCACGCTAGCTGGTAGATCTGGCTGCCCGCCAAATTTAGACGCTCCAACAACGATATCACCGTCATCTTTAGCCTGCGTATCTATCTTTATAGCATTTTTGGCCATTGGCTTTAAAAACTCGAAAAGCCCCTCCAAACCGCGCTCTTTGCAGCCTTTATAAATTTCATTTAGATCCATATTTTCCCTTTCTAGCAAGCATCAATGTAGATGTGATACTTTTTGCAGTGCAAGCAGCGAAACAAATACCCAGCAAAATCGCCGCCCGCTACGAGTAGCTCGCGAGCCATTTTCACGTCGTAATCGTCTCTTTTTGCGTAGTCCGCAAAGACCTCGTCTGCAATGCCGAGCTCCTCAAGCTCCTTCGTGCCCACATCGCCCAAAAATGCGCAATAATCATCACAGCACGCCACCCAGTGCTCGCCCTGCCAGCTCTCATAGCCAGGTGTTCTTTCAAAGAGCTCCTTATCTTTTGTGGCGTCATCTGTGGCGAGTTTGTCGGCGCCCTGCACAAAGGTAGCGTCAAATTTATGAGCAGCTTCGCCATTTGCGATGCAGGCTGGGCAAAGATAGGTGACGTCTTGCTCGCTATAGACGCCATTGTTGTAATAAATTTCTGTGTTTTTACCGCAACACTCGCAGATGACACTCATATCATCTTTAAATGCGCCAGTTTTTAATGGCTCTGGGTGATAGCGAAATTTTGACAAGGTGGCAGCCTTTGCCTTTTGAGCCAAAATTTGCTCTTTGCTCTTTGGCCTTGGCACCGCCCATTTGTCGCCTTCATCCACAAACTGCGTGAGGTAGCCAAGCGTTTTTAGCTGCTTTTTGTCGTTTTTATCGTGTATCTTTAAAAGTAGCTCGTAAGCACTCTTTTGCATAGACAAAAGCTGATAAAGATCTACCAGAACTTTCTTTGCCTGCATATCCTCGCTTGCCTCAAGCTCTTCTTTGAACTGATACAAAGCCTCTACGCTCGCTGCATTGCCGTTATTTTTGTAGTAATCTTTTGAAAGCTTTATATATTTTTCTTGAAATTTATCCACAAATAGCCTTTATGAAATTTGCTAAGAATTTTAGCTTTAAACACTTAAAAGTCGCATAGATGAGTTATTAAAATTTAAAAGAGTGGGATAAAAATATAAAATTGTTTAATTTTTAAAATTTAAAAAAAGGTACATTAAATTTAGCATCAAGGAGAGCCACAAGCGAATTTACTTAAACTTTTAACTCACTTGCGACTATAAATTTTACTCTTCGTAAGCCCCGATAGAGAGGATTTTGTCTATTCTTTTTGCGACAAGCTCGTTTATATCAAGCTTCTCAAGCTCGGCTAGCTCTGAGATGAAGTAGTTTGCAAGTGCTTTTGCGGCACCATCTTTATCTCTATGAGCTCCATTTATCGGCTCGTTTATCACGTCATCTATAAGCGATAAATTTTTTAAGTCATCAGCCGTTATCTTCATAGATTTTGTGGCTTGCTCTTGTTTAGCTGGGTCATTCCAAAGTATCGCTGCACAACCCTCTGGCGAGATGACTGAAAAGACAGAGTTTTTCATCATAGCAAGTCTATCAGCCACACCAATAGCTAAAGCACCGCCACTTCCGCCTTCGCCGATAACGACAGCTATTATTGGAGTTTTTAAATTTGCAAATTCAAATAAATTTCTAGCTATGGCTTCACTTTGACCTCGCTCTTCAGCGCCAACACCAGGATATGCGCCCGGAGTGTCTATCAAAAATAAGATAGGTAGGTTAAATTTCTCAGCCAATTTTGCTACGCGTAAAGCCTTTCGGTAACCCTCCGGATGAGGCATACCAAAATTTCTTTTTAGTTTATTTTTAGTGCCACGACCTTTTTGCTCACCTATAACGACAGCCTTTTTGCCTCCGATATAGCCGATGTAGCAGA
Source organism: Campylobacter concisus (assembly GCF_002913765.1). Lineage (GTDB taxonomy): Bacteria > Campylobacterota > Campylobacteria > Campylobacterales > Campylobacteraceae > Campylobacter_A > Campylobacter_A concisus_BB. The sequence goes on from NZ_PPCH01000007.1 coordinate 327,102, forward strand.
CTATTGCTGGGTCGTCGCGAAATGCCCTGTCGCCATGGATCTCATAGCCATCAACTAAAAATGAATTTATATAATCAATAGCGTATGGTCTATCTGGATGACGAGCAAGTTGTAAACGTTGATATTCGTTTAAATTTTTATATACTTTTGATATCTCTTTAGATAGGTTCTTATTTAAAATTTCAACAGCATGTTCATCGCCTCTGATCTTAGCATTTGCTATATCTTCATCAATTTGCTTTATGCTCTTTTCAAAATCTAAATAATTTGACATCTTAATCCAACTTTTTAAATATCACGACGCCGTTTGTTCCGCCAAAGCCAAATGAGTTGCTCATAACAGCTTTTATATCAGCTTTTCTAGCTTTATTTGGAACGTAGTCTAGATCGCAATCTGGATCTGGCGTTTCGTAGTTTATCGTTGGAGGGATGATGCCATCTCTCATTGCCATTATAGATATGACAGCCTCGATCGCACCAGCACCACCTAAGCAGTGTCCAGTCTGACCTTTAGTTGAACTAACTGGTGGGCATTTATCACCAAAAACAGCCTTTAGTGCAGCTGTCTCATTTTTATCATTTACTGGTGTTGAAGTACCATGTGCATTGACATAGTCTATCTTTACGCCTTTTGCCATATCAAGTGCTTGTTTCATCGCGCTTAATGGACCTTCAAGTGTTGGTGATGTGATGTGGTGTGCGTCTCCGCTCTCACCAAAGCCAACTACTTCAGCGTAAATTTTAGCACCTCTTGCAACAGCTGACTCATACTCTTCAAGCACAAGTGCGCCAGCGCCTTCGCCCATTACAAAGCCATCGCGGTTTGCATCAAATGGTCTTGAAGCTTTGCTTGGCTCATCATTTCTAGTTGAGAGTGCTTTCATCGCTGCAAAACCACCTATACCAACGCCGCAAATAGTTGACTCAGCACCGATAACTAGCATATTTGTTGCTTGACCGATCATTATGCATTTTGCAGCTTGTGATATCGCATGAGTGCTTGCTGCACAAGCTGTTACGCTTGATAAATTTGGACCTTTTAGTCCGTGATTTATTGAAACTATGCCACCTAGCATATTTACAAGTGCAGATGGGATGAAAAATGGTGAAATTCTCTTTACACCTTTTTCAAAATATGTGATTGAGTTTTTCTCAATATTTGGCAAACCACCTATGCCAGCAGCTGAGCTAACGCCAAATTTATGAGCATCAAACTCCTTAAAATTTGCATCAGCCATAGCTTCATTAGATGCTTTTATGCCAAGCTGTATGAAACGATCTACTTTTTTCACCTCTTTGCCGTCTAAAATGCTATTTGGATCAAAATCAGTTATCTCGGCAGCAATTTTAACAGGGAATTCGCTTACATCAAAGCTCGTGATCTCTTTCACACCTGTTTTACCCTCGCAAATAGCCTTAAAAGAGCTCTCTTTATCAAGACCAAGTGCGTTTATCATGCCAATACCAGTTACAACGACTCGTTTCAATACATCTCCTTAAATCAAACTATGCAAATTTAAATTATTTGCCTAGTTTTTCTATATAATTTACAACGTCTTGAATGCTTACTAATTTCTCTGCTTCGCTATCAGGAATTTCTACTTCAAATTTCTCTTCTAAAGCCATAACTAGCTCTACAACGTCAAGTGAATCAGCGCCTAAATCTTCGATGATTTTAGACTCTAGTTTTACCGCTTGTGGATCTACGCTTAGTTGCTCTACAACTACATCTCTTACGTCTTCAAATACTGCCATTTAAGGTCTCCTTATAAAAAATGTCTGTTATCTTATAATATTTACGCTTTTATTTATTTTAAATTTCAAAACTTGTTGAAATTTCATTACATATAAAGTCCGCCGTTTATTTTTAGCGTCTCGCCAGTCACGTAGCTCGCGTGATCACTTAGTAAAAATGCCACAGCCTCAGCCACCTCGCTAGCGCTACCAAAGCGTTTTAGCGGGATATTATCGCTATAAGTTTTTTTCACCTCGTCACTTAGTCCATGCGTCATATCAGTCTCGATAAAGCCCGGAGTTACGCTGTTAAAGCGGATATTTCTACTCGCACCCTCTTTTGCAAAGCTCTTGCTCATGGCAATTAGTCCGCCCTTGCTGGCTGAATAATTCACCTGTCCAGCATTTCCCATCTCACCGACGATAGATGCGACGTTTACGACTGCTCCAAAGCGCTTTTTACTCATCACTTTTAAAGCCTCTCTGCATCCTATGAAAGCTGAAGTTAAATTTGCATTTATCACATCTGTAAATTCGCTAGTTTTCATGCGAAGCGCTAGTTTGTCATTTGTGATACCAGCGTTATTTACGAGGTAGCTTAGCTCGCCGTCGCTATCAACTATCAAATTTATACCTTTTATAAACTCATCTTCATCTGTCGCGTCAAATTTTATCACTGCAGCCTTGCCTCCATTTTGCTCGATTTCAGCCTGCAAAGCGTCTGCTACTTCAGGCTTTGAGCGATAGTTTATCCACACTTTTAAGCCCATATTTGCAAGCGTCTTTGCGATTTGTGCGCCGATACCTCTGCTTGCACCTGTTATTAGCACGTTTTTTCCGCTAAATTTCATAGTTTCTCCTTATAAATTTTGCTTATATTATCAAATTTAAAATAACGCCTCGTCCATTTCAGCTGGAATTTCAAGCCCCATGAGCTTTAAAACACTAGGCGCGATGTTGTTTAGGCCGCCATTTTTTAGCTCTTTAACCCCATCAGCCATCACAAAGCAAAAGACGTCATAAGTTGTGTGGTTTGTCAGTAGCTCACCGCTGCTATCACGCATCTCTTCGCAGTTTCCGTGATCGCTCGTGATGATCATCGCGTAGTTTTTCTCTTTTGCCTTGGCGCAAATTTCTCCAAGAGCCGTGTCCACTGCTTCAACCGCCTTTATAGCAGCCTCGTAGTTGCCAGTGTGTCCCACCATATCGCCATTTGCGAAATTTACCACGATAAAGTCTTGCTCATCATCCATGCCCTTTAGCACGGCTTTGCAAACCTCAGCAGCGCTCATCTCTGGCTTTTCGTCGTAGGTTTTGACCTTTGGACTAGGGATTAGCACCCTTGTTTCGTTGCTCGCTAGCTCCTCGACGCCACCATTAAAGAAAAATGTTACGTGGGCGTATTTTTCAGTCTCAGCCGTGTGAAGCTGCCTTAGTCCAGCAGCTGCTATGACCTCGCTTAGAGTGTTTTTTATCTTTTCATTTTTAAAGAGCACTTCAAATTTAAAATTTGCGTCGTATTCGGTCATGGTGATTAAATTTTTAATAGCAAAAGGTCGCTCAAACTCGCTAAATTTCTCTTCGCCTAGAGCCTGGCAAATCTCTCTTGCCCTATCATTTCTAAAATTTATAAAGATCACGCCGTCATCTTCGCCCATGCCACTAAAGCCATTAAAGCTTGCTGGCTTTACAAACTCGTCTGTCACGCCATCATCGTAGCTTTTTTGTAGATACTCGCTTGGCGATAAGCTGCTTAAATTTGCTCCCTTTACCAAGCTATCATAGGCCTCTTTTACGCGCTCCCAGCGTTTATCTCTATCCATCGCGTAAAATCTGCCGCAAACGGTTGCTACCTTAAATTTAGCCTCCAAGCTTTTTATGAAATTTAGACCGCTATTTGGGCTAACGTCACGTCCGTCGGTTATAGCGTGGGCAAAAACTTCGCAGCCATTTTTGCTAGCAAGCTCGCACATGCCATCAAAATGCTCCATGTGAGAGTGCACGCCACCGTCGCTATAAAGCCCTATGACGTGGATTTTTTTGCACTTTTTAAAAAGAGCTTTTAGCACTTCATTTTCTGCTACTGAGCCGTCATTAAAGCCGCGTGAAATTTTGACCAAATTTTGATATAAAACTCGCCCACTTCCTATGCACATGTGCCCTACTTCGCTATTTCCCATCTGCCCTTCAGGTAGTCCCACAGCGTTTCCAGAAGTTTTTATGAGTGAGTTTGGAATTTCTTTAAAAAATTTATCGTAGTTTGGCTTTTTTGCCGCCTCAAATGCGTTAAATTTACCATTTTTGTTTGATCCAATGCCATCAGTTATTATAAGTATAGTTTTTTGAGCCATTTTTAAATTTTATCCTTAAATTTAGATAATTTTTAAGGCCATTATACTAAAATTGCTTTTTTTTAAAATAAAGGCCCCTATGTTTTACTATATCTACGAAATTTTAAATTTTAATATCTTTCAGTATATCACCGTTCGCGCTGGCATCGCGTTTTTCATAGCATTTATCTTGACAGCTTATCTGATGCCTAAATTTATCGCCTGGGCAAAGGCAAAAAACGCCGCTCAGCCTATCTACGAGCTTGCCCCGCAAACTCACCAAAAAAAGGCTAAAACGCCAACCATGGGCGGACTTGTCTTTGTCTTTACAGCCGTGATCGCTACGATCATCTGTGCTAGGCTTGATAACGCTTTCGTGCTAGCCTCGCTCTTTTGCCTAGTTTGCTTTACTCTGCTTGGCTACAAGGATGACTACAGCAAAATTTTAGGTGCGAAAAACCACGCCGGCCTAAGCCCAAAGGCAAAGCTCTTTTTTCAGTTTCTCATCGCCTTTTTACTCGCAGCATTTCTCTACTTTAGCAAAGAGCTAAACACCGAGTTTTACCTGCCATTTTACAAGCAGCCGATCTTTGATATGAAAATTTTTGCCATTTTCTTTTGGACGCTTGTCATCGTCGCAGCCTCAAATGCGGTAAATTTAACAGACGGACTTGACGGACTTGCTGCCGTGCCATCGATATTTTCACTTCTAACACTTGGCGTTTTTGCCTACATCTGCGGCCACGCTGTCTTTAGCTCATACCTGCTTTTACCAAAGATCGCAGGCGTTGGCGAGAGCGTCGTCGTAGCCTCTGCGCTCATTGGCTCGCTCATGGGCTTTTTGTGGTTTAACTGCCATCCGGCTGAAGTCTTTATGGGCGATAGCGGCAGCCTAAGCGTTGGTGCATATATCGGTTTTATGGGCGTTGCGACCAAAAATGAAATTTTGCTCATTATCATCGGTCTCATCTTTGTCGTTGAGACACTAAGCGTCATCTTGCAGGTGGGTAGCTTTAAAATTTTTAAACGCAGAATTTTCCTCATGGCGCCTATACATCACCATTTTGAGATAAAAGGCTGGGCAGAAAATAAGATCATCGTGCGCTTTTGGATTATCGCGCTTTTGGCAAATTTGATCGCACTAACGGCGCTAAAGATCAGGTAGATCATGCGAGCGCAGATAGAGCCTGACTTTGAGAGTGCTAGAAAAAAATATGATGAAATTTTGGAGCAAATTTTAGCCTACACCGACTTTTGCGACGAAAATGACGATGAGGACGGCGAAGAGTACCGCAAAGTTAAAGAGCGTCTAGCCAAGATAAGCGGCAAGGATATGAGTAAATTTAGCCTGCATGAGTGGTGGGAGGCCGAGGGGGCTGAGAATTTAGCCTTTGACATCGCCCTGCCAGAGCCAAAACTGGTGCCTGATATAACAAAAGACGAACTTAGCGTGATCGTAGAGCGCATGTTGGCGCCTGTGCCTAAATTTGATGATGATTTTTTAGAGGCATTTTATATAAGAGTAAAATTTGCCTGCAAAGGCGCATATTTTGCAGAGTTTTTGAAGCTAAATTTTGCTGATACGTTTAGATTTGAGCTCTTTGAACGGCAAAAAATAGACGGCGTGATGCGTGAGCTAAGTGCTAATGAGATAGTAGAAATTTTATGGGGCAAAAGAGGATAAAAGCATGAGAAAATCACTATTTGGCTATGGTGGCACGACAAAAGCTATCGCTAAAAACTTCGTAAACGACGGCTTTTGGGATATCTATGATGATAAATTTAGCGAAATTTCAAAAGATGAGTTTGGCAACGCTCTTTTGCCAGTTAGCGAATTTGACCCAGCAAAAAGCGGCCTAGAGATACCAAGCCCGGGCATCCCGCCTCACCACGAGCTTATCAAAAAAGCTAAAAATTTAGTTAGCGAATATGACTATTTTTATGAAATTTACAAGGCGCATTTGCCATTTAACGTCTGGATAAGCGGCACAAACGGCAAGACGACGACTACAAAGATGATGCAGCACCTGCTAGAGAGCAAGGGCTCAGTGATGGGCGGAAACGTCGGTATCGCGCTGGCAAATTTAGACCCGCACACTAAAATTTGGATACTTGAGACTAGCTCATTTACGCTTCACTACACAAACCGCGCCACACCAGGAATTTACGTGCTTTTGCCGATCACTCCAGACCATCTAAGCTGGCATGGCAACATGAGCGAGTACGAAAAGGCAAAGCTAAAGCCGCTTGCTAGCATGAGCGAAACTAGCGTAGCGATCGTGCCTGAAATTTACGCTAGCACGCCGACCAAAGCCAAAGTGATCGCCTATAAAGATGAGAGCGATCTTGCTCGTTTTTGCGGTGTAAATTTAGACGATATAGCCTTTAAAACGCCATTTTTGCTTGATGCACTGCTGGCACTTGCGGTGGAGAAAATTTTATTTGACCGCTGCGACGTGGCACTTTTAAACACATTTGTCATCGAGGCAAACAAGCTTGAAGAGCTCACCGACAAAATGGGGCGAACTTGGGTAAACGACACAAAAGCGACCAACATAGACGCCAGCATTCAAGCTGTAAAACGCTACAAAGACCACTTCATGCACCTAATCTTAGGCGGCGACGACAAGGGCGTTAGCATGGATGAGCTCTTTGAAAATTTAAAGGGTCTTAAGGTCAAAATTTACGCCATCGGCTCAAACAGCGACAAGCTTATGAATTTATCCGATGAATTTGGTATCCCTGCTCTAAAATGCGACTTTTTACAAAACGCTGTAAATGAGATAAGCAAAGAGCTTAAAAGTGGCGAGATAGCGCTTCTAAGCCCAGCAGCTGCGAGCCTTGATCAGTTTAAGAGCTACGCCGAGCGAGGAGATAAATTTAAAGAGTTTATAAGGGCTCTTTGAGTTTAAGCTATTTTTAGATCTTGGCGTTTTGTCTAAATTTTGTCACTAAATTTAAAGAAAAAAGCAAAAATTTTCTCTATAAGAGTTTTTTATTGAATACTTTTTAAGTTTATGCTAATATTTGGCGAAAAAATTAAGGAAGAATTTTATGCCAATTACCCCTAGAAATGATGCAAATTTTAAAGAAAACTTAATAGATATCATCAAACTATCATATAGTGCCGACATCAATAAGCCTTTCATCTCTGACGACAAGTTACTTATGGGATATAGCTTTAGCCTCAAAGACGATCTAGACGCGATATGCGCTCAGATTTATGGTGCTAGCAAAGCAAAAGTGATCGAGGCTGTTAGAAAAGCCATAACCGATACTACAACCAAAACTGTTGTTTCAAAGATAGATACAGAAAAGCTTTTTAACAATATAAATGACGCCGCAAGGGCTGCTTACGCAAAGGCATCTGGCGGCGCTAGTGCAGAGTCGTTGCCTGAGTTTAAATTTAGCCAAGATGAGCAGTTAAATGCCATTTTAGAGTCCAAGCTAAAGCCACTAGCAGCTGATATACAAGATAAGCTAAGAGGCTCATCACTTGCAAATTTAGAAGAGGTCAAGCTCACTTCATCTGGGACGTCACAGATCTCAAAAGAGAATGTGGCGCTTTTAGCCCTGCTTCACATAAGTAGCAAGAAAAACATCGACCCGGCCTTAGCAAGCTTCATTAAGAGCAAAAGTCGCTTTAAAGCGTGGTTTTGGCTTGCTTTCGAGAGCTTTAGCGGTGATAATCCACACAACCTTAAACTTTTAAGAAAAAAGATATCAGCTCAGTTTGGCCTTTATGAGTCAGACGAAAACAACAGAGCTCTAAGCGACTCATCTAGTGCGGCTAGCATGGAGCGCGTCAGCTTTGGCGAGTGCATAGACATCTTTACCCACCTAAATATCTCTAAAGCTACGTATGTCACAAAACACAAAAACGGCAAAGAGCACAAAGAAGACGTCACTCATTTAGAATTTATGCAAAAAGACGAAGAGAGATCAAACAGCACCGCTTCAAAGTGCGAGGAGCTATTTAAGCCATTTGCCGATAAGCTAAATTCTCTTTTAGCCTCCCAAACATCAAATAAATTTAGTACCGAAAATATCTACTGCGTAAATTTAACC
>NZ_PPCH01000008.1:0-108295 GCF_002913765.1 Campylobacter concisus
AAAAAACTTTTAGTTTTTATATTAGTTTGTCTAATCTATTATTTAATCATAATAGACTGGCTCAATCGATCACTTGTTTAGATTTCAAAGATTGACTAATAGTTTAACAATTGTAAGTTAAAAGAACAACGATAAAAAGAAAAGGCTTTATTAACGGTGAAGTTAAAGGTGGTTTCTCGTTTCGTGAGCTGGAATTATATATGAGGGATGCTTAAAAATAGTTGAAATAATTGCAAAATATTTTATAAATTTAAATTTTATTTTGAGGTATAAATTTGGAGAGCTTCCTTGCCCTCCGTCTGTTTTATTGCTAGCACTCTGATAGCAAATTTACATCTATAATTACATAGGCTGTGTTACTTCATCCTTGATCTCTACAGTAACAGTTGTTCCGCTAGTATCATTTGTATATGCGGTATAGCCGTCAGTTGATGCACCCTTTTGCCAACCAGTATCTTTAAATTCTACTTTATCTCCAGCATCAGCTGTTATTTTTAGAGTATTATCACCATCTGTTAAGCTTATAACATCACTTAGTTTTACGCTTAAAGTAGTATTTTGGCTCTTGTTAGAGATATTAATCTCCTCAAAGTTATGTGCATGATCTGCGATGCTATCTAAATTTATAGATGTTCCTGGATTAGTGATAGCTAATTTGTCATAACCAGTGCCACCATCTATATCATTACCTTGCATATCTGACTTTGCAATCGTTAATGAGTCATCGCCTGCGCCTAGCTTTATAGTAGAGTAATGGATATAGTTGCCAACTTTGATGGTGTCGTTTCCACTTCCAGCTTCTACAGTACTATGATCTATATTTGTTCCAACTGTTAATGTATTGTTGCCATCGCCCAAATTTATATAAGAGCGATTTGTTATATATCCATCGACTTTGACGTTGTCATAACCATCTCCAGCAATTACTGATGCTCTATCGATATTTGTCTCTACTTTTAAGATATTATCTCCATCTCCTAAATTTAGTTTTGAGTCTTCTACCATGTCACCCCAAACACCGCCACTCTTATGCACCGTTACTATATCGTCACCATCGCCTAGTTTCACATCTGCTCTATGAGTGAATGTTTTAACATCTAGCTCTACTGCTTTACCTTGTGCTTCGATATTAACAGCACTTGCGCTTTTTGGATTGTCATCAAGTAACAAGCCTGTTCTATTTGTGCCATAAATAGCGCTAGCATTTATATGAGTAGGTGCATCACTAAAGTCAAAGACTATATCATCTTTGCCTGTTGATCCTTTGTTACCAGCAGCGTCTGTTAGATATGCCCAAGCTTCAAAAACTTTACCATCAGAATCCTTGCCAAAAGGAATATGTTCCCATGTTCCTTGAATCATATTTTGTTTTACAAAGCCTACATAGCCTTTTGCTATATCTTCGGCTTTTATAGTATAAGTTAGCTCACCAGTAGCACCTGGTCCACCCCACATATAGTGCATAACGTCACCAACTTTAACCGTGCCGTCGTTTGGAAGATATGCTTTCCAAGCTATACGTCCTGCGTGTTCAGGATTTAAATTCTCACTCCAGCTAAATTTACCATCATTGTTGAGATCATCTATCCATTCGACTTTTAAATTTGTCACTTTCGTATCAACAGTTATGGTTACTGGAGCAGCCTCGGCTGTGTTGCCAGCTTTGTCAGTAGTTTTTACTTTAAGCTCATGCTCGCCGTCGCTAAGCGGAGTGCTTACTTCAAATTTCCAAGAACCATCACCTTTTGCCTCTACTTGACCGATCTTGTTTGTACCATCAAAGATCTCTACAGTTGAGCCAGCCTCTGCCTTGCCTGATAGGGTTGGTGTGTTGTCATTTGTTAGGCCTTTTAGTGTTTTGCCATCAACTGTTACATCATTGCCCTTGACATTGCCATTTACGACGCCACCTGCAACATCATCAGTAACGCTATCAAATGTAACCTTAGTGCCTGTATCTACTGTTATAGTAGCTGGGTCAGAGGCCTTGATCGCATTTGTGGCTGGAGATGAAGCCGTGATACTATGAGCGCCTTCACCAAGCGGAGTGGCCGGAGTGATAGACCAGTTGCCAAATTTATCAGTTGTTGTGCTACCTATCTTAGTCGTGCCATCATATAGCTCTACTACTGAGTTAGGGTCCGCCTTGCCGTTAAATGTCGGAGTGCTGTCGTTTGTTAGTCCTTTTTTAGTTACGCCATTTACTACTACGTCATTATCTTTGACATTGCCGTGATCTACACCACCTGCAACATCATCGATCACCTCTGTGATAGTTACAACATTTACGTTCGCTAAGAATGCATAACCTGTATTGCTTCCACTATCGTTACCATTTAGGTTAAGGTGGTCTGTGATAGTAGCATCAACACCAGTTGCATGTACATAATCTGACTTCACAACGCCATTTTCATACATATTATATAGTGGCACGCCAGTTATTTCGATAGCATTGTTATTTAGTGCTGGGATGCCTGCATGTGTGACATTGCCAGCTGCATCGACTTCGTCAAAAGTCACAGTGCCGTCAGCTGCTTTGTGAATGATAAATGCCTTAACAAATGTTGGCTCTGGGTTATTTGCTGGATATTGTTTTACACCAGTGTCAGCATAAATTTTGTTATAGTCAGTTACAGCAACTGTTAGTTTATCGCCGTCTGAGAACACTTTTGGCAATGTTATGCGAGCTGTAGTGTGGCTGATATCACCGTCCTTTATAGCGTCAGCTACGCTTATACCAGCATTTAGTGCGCCCGAGCCACTTCCTGAAACACTTGGATCATAAACTTTGTTGCCTTCTATAAATTCTATCTTCGGAGCCTCCATGCCATCTCTAGATATCCATGTATTTCCATTAGACTGCTCTGCACGGTCATCACCTTTTATACTCACCTCTATACCACGTGAGTGTGTACCATTCATGCTGGCTGTTGGCATATCAGCTATATCTATACCAAATTTCTCGCCAGCACCATTTGTAGATGTAAGACCAGCTTTTATAGGTGTCTTATCAGTCGCTGAAGTGATCTGATCAACCGTCATAGAGCCATCAGCTGCTTTATGAACTAAGAAATACTTATAAGCAGTAGTATCTGTGCCACCTGTTTTTGCAAGAGAGGCTGCATCTGGTCCATATCCATATTTTACAGTTACTACATCGCCATCTTGAACATTCTCAGGTAGTGAGATGCGTGCTGTGGTGTGGTTGATATCACCATCTAGCATAGCTGTATTTCTATTTTGATTTGTTATTTGATCTGATTTTTCATTTAGAACATTGCCATGCTCATCAAGCTCAACAAATTTAACTTCAGCCTTACCAACATTTTCAAATTTAACACTTGAAGTAGCTTTAAGGGTTGTGCCTTCTAGCTCAGCTGTGATACTAGCTGCATTTCCGAGGGCTGTTTGATAGTGGTTATAGTCGTAGCTAACCTTTATGCCATTATCGCCGTCAAATACATTGTTTCCTTTTGTATCTATAACGCTTGTAATATTGCCACTAGCATCTTTATGAACTGTGTAATAGTCATTTATGCCAGTGCCTATGACATGTATCTTGCTGCCGTCCTTTGCAAGGTTTGGTATGCCGATAGTTGCAGTAGCTTTTGCGCCATCCTCAGCATAGTTCTCGCCTCTTGTGATAGTGCCGTTACCATCTGCATCATCATTAAATTTGATAGTAAATTTATCTGGAGCAGTAGTCTCGCCTGTGGCTGTGTTGCCAGCGCCATCAGTAGCCTTTGCAGTCACTGGAGTGTTGTCTTTTGTCGCATTGTCGCTGATAGTGACCTTGCCACTATGTGGATCAAGCTTGAAAGCACCTGTTGGAGCTGTCGTCTTGCCAGGAGTGCTATCTACGACCCAGCCAGCGCTTGGGTTTTTGACTACGGTGATTGTTTGCGTGTTGCCGCCATTATCTGTGTATGAAATTTCAACCTTTGTCGCGTCATTGTCGTGAGGCACCACATCAACTGTGCCGTCAGCCTTTGGAGTGAGATCTACTTGCGGCGGCACAACGTCTGATACTGGAGTAGTAACTGGTGTACCATTGCCTGCATCATCTTTTGGAGTAACTTTTACCTCAGTACCTGGTTTTAGTGGTTCATTATTTGGTGTAGGAACACTAAATGTACCATCAGGATTTACTGGAACTGTAACTGGGGTATGACCAGGAATTTCAACAATTACAGTGGTATTTGGATCAGGATTTGGAACCTTACCAGTTACTACTGTTGAAGTATTGTTAATTGGATCTAGAGTTACTGTTGGGATAGTTACGTCTGATACTGGAGTAGTAACTGGTGTACCATTGCCTGCATCATCTTTTGGAGTAACTTTTACCTCAGTACCTGGTTTTAGTGGTTCATTATTTGGTGTAGGAACACTAAATGTACCATCAGGATTTACTGGAACTGTAACTGGGGTATGACCAGGAATTTCAACAATTACAGTGGTATTTGGATCAGGATTTGGAACCTTACCAGTTACTACTGTTGAAGTATTGTTAATTGGATCTAGAGTTACTGTTGGGATAGTAGTATCTACAAAACCAGCGTCACCACCAGCATTATCGGCTGCGCCGCTTACGCCGCCTATCCTCTCGGCACCTCTTGCGCTGTTTAGATCGCCTATTGAGCGGAAATTTTCACTGATATTTGAGTAGTGACCACCCTCATCAAACGACGCTGCACCAAGGCTAACGCCATCTCCACCACCAGCTGCGGCTGCGTTACCACCAGCGGCAGTCTCCTCTAGTTTTGTTAGATCCTCGCCGTTTAACAACGCTTTTTGCAAGTCACTAACATCTGCTACGGTATTTGGTTTTTCTCCTGCGGCTACATTTTCGTCAAGCTTTAACGACTCATCACCCAAGATGGTGACGTCTTTGCCATTGTCCATTGAAACTACGGCTTTAGAAGAAGCTGAAGAGGTCTTTACAACCTCCCCAAGATATAAAGCGTCGCCAACTTTTAAAACGCGGCTAACACCATTTTGATCTACAGCTACCACTAAGCCTGAGATTTGTTTGATTACTCCTACTTGAGTTTGCATGTCTATCCTTATCGTAAAATAAATTTTACGTAATTTTAAGACATTTTAATCCTCTTTGTATATTGTACTTTGGTACAGTTGTGACATTATTGTGCTGCGATAACCTCAATTTCTACGAGTGCATCTTTTGGCAAAGTCTTCACAGCCACCGTGCTTCTAGCTGGATATGGCTCTTTGAAAAATTTAGCGTATGTGACATTTACTTTAGCAAAATCTGCCATATCTGCTAAAAAGATCGTAGTCTTTACGACATTATCAAAACTAAGTCCAGCCTCAGCCAAAATGTTTTGTAAATTTGTAAGTGACTGCTCGGCCTGAGCCTCTACATTGCTACCTGCAAACTCACCTGCTGGTGTGACGCCAAGCTGACCTGAGATAAATAAAAATCCATTCGCGCTAATCGCCTGAGAATATGGTCCGATCGCTTGTGGAGCGTTTTTTGTTGAAATTTGTTTTTTCATATCTTCTCCTTTGAAATTTGGCAAAATCCTACTATAAATTTCTAAATTTTTAGGCACCAAAGGCTATAATGAGCAAAATTTCAAAAGGACAAAGATGCAAATAACCCTTGCACCAAACGAATTTTTAGATGACTACGTACTTGGTGCGCAGCTTGCCAAAAACGCGGGCATCTCATCAAACGCCTACCTCTTTTGGAAAAATGCGATCAGCGCTAAATTTGAAAACTCACGCATCGTTTTTCTTAGAAAAAAGAGTGTCCCAGAGAAATTTGCAAGCGCTTTGCAAGCTTGCACGCCCTTAAATGGCCTCGTGCCAACTGGCGTTTTTTGCTCATTTACCTCGCTCGCCCCATCCCACCTCGTGGCGAAAAATGGCTCAAAAATTTATGAACTTTTTGAATTTCATGAAATTTGCGGTATCAAATTTTTAAATTTAAAGAAATTTTATGATGATTTCAAGCTTAGCTACTCGTATAGAATTTATATAGAAAAGTGCAAATTTTTCTCGCCAGCGCCCTTTGAAAAGCGTATAAAACTGACTGAGACTATGTGTCTTGGCTACTACTAGCCACCTCGAAAACGATTAGCGCCTCAGTTTTGTAGCCCCCTATCCTATCTTTATATAGCAAAATTTCATCGTTTTCTCTTTTGGCGTAAATTTTAATGTGAGCGGAGTTTGTACTCTCATCGTAGTCTTCGTATATAAATTTAAACTCCTCGCTACCTGGCGTGACAAACTGCAGCGCCTGAAACGAAACAGCAAGCACTATCTCCTCACTAATGCCACTTGCTCTAAATTTATCAGCCAGCTTCACTACAAACGACCCCACGTCGCTAAAATACTCCTCACGGCTTTCATACTCGCTTTCAAAAACTACTATCTCATTTAACGACCACTCATTTTGCGTCTTGTTTTGCTCAAATTTCTGCCTTTTTCTTATAGCAGCTTTTAAAAATATCCCTTGCGGTTTTGAGATAAAGCCCTCGTTTAAAATTTGCTTTAGTTTTAAATTTACTAGCTCGCTTTTGGTTTTGGTAAAAAATTTAAGTAGTGGCTTTGCTTGATCGTTGCAAAAAGTTTTCATTTTGGGGTAAATTCCGCTAGCCCCAAAGCTAGCGGATCAGATTTAGATTTTTTTGTAAGGTGCTTGACCGACTTCGTAGAAGTTATTGCCCTCGCAGTCGATAGCGACTATCGCTGGGAAGTCCTCTACTGTGAGCCTTGCGACTGCCTCTGGTCCTAGCTCTGGATAGGCTAGTACTTCATATTTTTTGATACTTTGGCTAATGACCGCTCCGATACCGCCGATAGCGACCATATAAACACAGCATGATTTTTTCATCGCATCAACTACTGCATCATTGCGATATCCCTTGCCGATCATGCCATTTATGCCAACTTCGTTTATCATAGTTGGTGTGTATTTGTCCATTCTGCCGCTTGTTGTTGGGCCTGCTGCGCCGATAGCTTGGTTTGGTTTAGCTGGTGTTGGTCCGACGTAGTAGATAGTCTCGCCCTTTAGCTCAACTGGCAACTTCTCACCACGTGCTAAAGCCTCTGTTAGTGCCTTGTGAGCGGCGTCACGAGCAGCGATGATAGTGCCTGAGATTAGGACATTGTCGCCTGCTTTTAGGCTTTTTACCACCTCTTTATCAAATGGTGCTGTTATTCTTTTTACTTCTGACATGTTATCTCCTTAAAGCTCGGCGTCTGCGTGGCGTGCAGCGTGGCAGTTGATATTTATGGCTACTGGTAGGCCTGCGATGTGAGTTGGATACCACTCGACATTTACTTTTATAGCAGTTGTATCGCCACCAAGCCCTTGAGGTCCGACGCCTGTTTTGCTAGCAAGCTCAAGAAGCTCATCTTCGAGTTTTGCATATCTAGCATCGGCATTTTTGCTATCTACTGGACGAACTGCGGCTTGTTTGGCTAGAAGTGCAGCTTTGTCCATAGTGCCGCCTATGCCAACGCCTATTGTCATTGGAGGGCAAGCGTTTGGTCCAGCGTATTTTACAGCCTCTAAAAATACCTTTTTAACGCCCTCTATGCCATCAGCTGGCACAAGCATTTTTAGTATTGATTTGTTCTCACTACCAAAGCCCTTTGGAGCGACTTTTATCTTTAGCTTATCGCCTGGGACGATCCTAGTGTGGATGACTGCTGGAGTGTTGTTTGTGGTGTTTTTTCTCTCAAAAAGTGGCTCAGCAACGACTGATTTTCTAAGATAGCCCTCAGTGTAGCCTTTTGCAACACCTTCATTGATCGCATCTTCTATGTAACCGCCTTCTATATGCACATCCTGACCGATCTCGACAAAGACAACCGTCATGCCCGTATCTTGGCAAATAGGCGCAACGCCCTCCTCTGCTAGCTTGGCATTTTGTAAAATTTTGCCCAAGATATCCTTACCTAGAGATGAGCTCTCAGTGGTTTGTGCTTTTGTAAAAGCAGCCTTTAGATCTGGCGTAACGACGTAACAGGCTTGTTTGCAAAGCTTTGCAACAGTCTCTTTTATATCTTTTACGTTTATCGTTCTCATTTATCCTCCTCGTAAAAAACAATTTTTAATTATATAAATTATATGTAAAATTTAAGATTAAATTATAATATTAAATTTAATCACCAAACCTCGGTGTTTAAATACTCTTAAGCAACTTTGGATAAACTACAACAAACTTAAATTTCAAAGGAAAAGTTATGAATTCGTTAGTCATCGTGATACTTGTTATCGCAGTCATTTTTGTCTTTTTCATCAGCCTTTACAACTCGCTTGTTGCAAAGCAAAACCAGGTAAAAAGCGTGGAGGCTGGCATCGACGCACAGCTAAAAAGAAGATATGACCTCATACCAAATTTAGTAGCTACTGCAAAAGAGTACATGGTGCATGAAAAGAGCCTACTAGAAAACATCACTGCCCTTAGAGAGAGTGCTAGAAGCGCCTCTACAAATGAGGAGAAATTTGAGCTAAATAACAAAATTTCAGGCTTGCTAAATGGTTTAAGAGTGAGCGTAGAAAACTACCCAGACCTAAAAGCAAATCAAAATTTACTTCACATCCAAAGCACGCTAAACGAGGTCGAAGAGCAAATTTCAGCTGCCAGACGTGCTTACAACTCAGCTGTTGAAATTTACAACAACGCCACACAGATGTTTCCTTCAAACATCGTAGCTTCAATGTTTGGCTTTCACAAAGATGTGTTTTTTGATATCCCTGAAAATGAAGCAGCTGCTCCAAACGTCGGTGATCTTTTCAAAAAATAAGGCATAAAAAATGCAAGCAGACGAACTAAAAGGCATCGATCTAAGCGACCTTGACGAGCTTGAAAAAGAGCGTCTTGCCATGGGGCAAAAAGCCTTTAAAATGATCGTTTATGGCTTTCTTGGCATCATAGTTGTAAGTGGTTTTTTGGCATCACTGCACCTTGGAAATTTATTTTTCTTTTTGCTAATCGGCGGAGTTTTTTATCTTGGCAAGACGATAAATGGGCTAAAAAACGAGCTTATAGCAAAATTTAAACAAAAAGTAGTTGGCGTCATCGTAAAAAACTATGGTCTAAATTTCAGTGCAAATGGCGGACTAAGTTTGAATGATTTTTATAAAATTTATGACGCTGATGTAAATAGACACTACGCAGAGGATATGATCTACGGACAGATCGATGAGACGCAGTTTAAGCTTTGCGATTTTTATGCGGCAAAAGAGACACAAGGCGAGAAACGAACCACTACAACGGTAAAATTTCAAGGCATTTTGCTAAAGGCTGAGTTTAAAAAAGAGCTAAACGCCACGATCTATGTCTGCGATAAAAAGCGAACTTCTGATCTAAGAAGCGATGGCGAGCAAGCGATGATGGATAATCCTAAATTTAATGAGCTTTTTAAGACCTTCACGACTGATCAGATCGCAGCCAGATACGCTCTGACGCCAAAGCTGATGGAAAATTTAACCACTCTAAGAACTAAATTTAACGCCCCACTCTCGGCAGTGTTTTTAAAAAATGAAATTTTTATCGCGATCGATCTTAGAAAGGATAGCTTTGAGCCTGATCTTAAAAAGCCGATAAACAGCAACGAAAGCGTGCAAAACTACATCTCTAGCATCAGTGACTTTTCGCAGATCATGCAAGATTTAGAGCTAAATAAAAACATCTGGAAGAGCTAAATGCCAGATAAGACAAAACTCAAAGAGGGCGACATATTTTACGTCTATAATGATTACTACAAGAGATATTTCTTTGGCAAAATCTTAGTTGATATTAAAAACCGCCTTGTAAAGCGAGCGAATGAGGGCCTTCTTTGGCCGCTTGATTTTTTTAGTGACTGCTACTTGGTTGCTGTTTATAAAGATATAGCAGATACACCAGTGCTAAAAAGCCGTGAATTTATAATCCCAGGTAGCTTCATCTACAAAAGCAGTTTCAACCGCAAAAATAAAGATGCTATAAAGTGGGTCTATTATGATCACGAAGATATCAACTACAAAGAGCTAGAATTCCCAGAGTATATCGTAAGTAGCAATGATAAAATTTGCCTACAACGGGGAGAGCTTAGCATACCAACTGGCTTAACTCGCGCGCAATATGAGAATGAATTTAACATTACTGGCACCAAAACTGGCGGCATAAACTACTCAAATGCCCTGCTTTTACAAGGTTTGCCAGCGTATAAAAAGAGGATAGATTATAACGATCTTCGCCTTTTGCCAGAGCTTCGCAAAAAGCTCTATGAGATGATAGGAGAGGATCCAGACATGCCCTACTACGAGCTAGCATTAAAGCATGGCAAAGATCTAGCACGCTTTTATAAATGATAAAAAATAGATAAGCAAATTTGGCCACAAAAGGGCTATTAAGAGGCGTTTTAAAATTTAACAAAAGAATTTAGCTCTCTTGCTTCAGCCTAGATGAGCGCGATAGAGAAATTTATGACGAAATTTCGTGACGTCGCATCTACGAGCCAAGGCTAATAAACTTTAGTAAATTTAAATATCACAAGCAAGATCAGTCGCAGCTACTTTTGCAAGTGGATGATAAATTTAAAACTAGCAAGCTATTTTTAAAATTTATAACCAAATTTACAAAAAGCGGCGGTAACGTTTTAGAGAGCTATTTAAATAAGGTAGTGCCACTTTAAATTTTGTGGTTTTAGAAGTTAAATTTAAGGGCTTGTAGCCTTTAAAAAGCACAATGCCGCTTAAATTTGCCCTATTTTTTATGATTTGTGAGGTTAAATTTAATGGCAAAAAAGCCATTAAATTTATAAACTAAGCCTGAGCAGGCTCCTCTTCTTCTTTTATCTTTTTTCTAACTTTTACGCGTGAGATGCTAGCTCCATCCATCTTTCTCACCTCGTAGTAGCAGTTTTCATCCTCGATCTTGTCCCCAACTACTGGCAAACGACCGATAAGGTTAAAGACATATCCGCCGATCGTTACTTGATCGGTCTCTTCATCAAAGCTTATGCCAAGGACCTCTTCAACGCTCTCTAAGTCGTATCTGCCTTGAAATTCATAGATATTTTCATTTATCTTTTTATAGTGCTGATCGACCTCATCGTGCTCGTCGTTGAAGTCGCCAAGCACCTCCTCCATGATATCTTCCATCGTAAGAAGTCCAGCCGTGCCGCCATACTCATCAACGACAAGCGCAGCCGAAATTTGTTCCTTGTTCATCATCACAAGCACCTTTGAGATAGAAAGGCTCTCAGGCACGATGACAAATTTACGTACGATCGCGTCAAAGCTCTTCTCTTTTTCCTCGCTAAAGTGTAGCTGCAAGATATCTCTAATGTGTATCATGCCTAAAATGATATCTTTTGAGCCGTCTATATAAGGATAGCGAGTATATTTTGACTCAAAAACGACTTGTAAATTCTCTTCAAAGCTCTTTTGTTTATTTATACAGATCATATCGCGTCTTGGCGTCATGATCTCTTTTGCGACCGTGTCACTAAAATCAACTGCATTTTTGATAAGCTCAGTCTCAAAACTATCAAGCACACCGCCCTTTAAGCTCTCGCCAACGATGATCTTGATCTCCTCTTCAGAGTGTGCTAGCTCATTCTCTTTTGCTGGCTGGATGCCTAAAATTTTAAGTCCAGATGTAGCTAGGATGTCAAAAAGCTTTATGATAGGCGAAAATAGTATCCAGAAAAAGTGAAGCGGACGAGCGATTTTAAGCACTGCTGATTCTGATTTGGCTATGGCGACTGACTTTGGAACAAGCTCGCCCATAACGACGTGAAGTAGCGTGATAAGCGTAAATGCGATCGCAAAGCCGACTGTATGAACTAAGATATCGCTAAGGTTGAAAACATTTTTAAGTGGGGCTTCTATGAGCCTTGCGACTGCTGGCTCACCGATCCAACCAAGGGCGAGTGAGCTTAGCGTGATGCCAAGCTGAGTGGCGCTAAGATAGGTATCAAGCTTGTTTGACATCTCAAAAGCAAGCTGGGCGTTTGGCTTTTTCTCTTTGATAAGCTCTTCAAGTCTAGACTTGCGAACCTTGACAAGGGAAAATTCCGACAAAACAAAAAATGCGTTTAGTAAAATGAATATAATGGCAAGTATTACCATTAAAAGCGAGTTATCGCTACTGGGGTACAATTATGATCCTTAAGAGTTAAAAATTTTGGCTGATTATAGCGAATTTATATTTAGCGGTCAAATTAGCCACGCCCAAAAGTAACAACGTTTCTTAAATTTAAGATTTATAAAAAGTTCTTAAATCATATTTTGGTAACATTATTTTCATCACTAAATTTATGGATTTTACAATGAGCAAAAAGAATTTTTCATCACGCTGGGCGTTTATACTAGCCTCAGTTGGTTCAGCCGTTGGTATGGCAAATGTTTGGGGCTTTCCTTACAAGCTTGGCACAAATGGCGGTGGAGCATTTTTACTCATCTACATCTTTTTCGTAGCGCTTTTTTCTTACGTTGGCTTAAGCGCTGAGTATGCGATCGGTAGGCGAGCAAAGACTGGCACGCTAGGATCATATAAATTTGCTTGGCAAAGTAGAAATTTAGGCGTCATCGGAAGTATCATCGGCTGGCTTCCACTTGCTGGCTCACTTTGCATAGCCATTGGCTACGCTGTCATCATCGCTTACGTGCTAAAGGCCCTTACTCAGGCGCTTACTGGCTCATTTATGAGCGTTGATACAAATGTTTGGTTTAATTCATTTGCGCTTCATGAGTACTCAGTCCTGCCATATCACTTCATAGTCATTATTGGCACGCTTCTTACGCTATTTTTTGGAGCAAAAAGTATAGAAAAGACCAATAAAATAATGATGCCGCTATTTTTCGTGTTATTTGCCATTTTGGCTATAAATGTCGCGATGCTGCCAAACGCACTTGAGGGATATAAATTTCTATTTATCCCTGACTTTAGCAAGCTTGAAGATCCGATGGTATGGGTCACTGCGATGGGTCAAGCCTTTTTCTCGCTCTCTATCACGGGTTCTGGCATGATAGTTTATGGAGCATATCTTTCAAAAGATGAAGACATCGTAGAAAGCGCCAAAACTACGGCATTTTTTGATACGCTTGCAGCGCTTGTAGCAGCGCTTGTTATGATCCCAGCGGTCTTTGCCTACGCTATGGATCCAGCTGAGGGTCCAAAGCTACTTTTCGTAACGCTTCCTAAAATTTTACAAAATATGATCGGCGGTCAAATTTTTGCGATCATACTATTTACCGCGGTCATCTTTGGCGGTATCACCTCACTTCAAAATATGTTTGAGGTCGTGGCTGAGTCGCTTATGCATAAATTCCCGCGCCTTAGCAGATTTTGGGTGCTTGCTCTACTTTGCGTAGTTTGCTTTGGGGTTGGAGCATTTATGGAGCCTATTAGTAGCTGGGGGCCTTGGATGGACTTTGTCTCTATCTACATTATCCCAATCGGCGCAGTCATCGGCGCAATATCTTGGTTTTGGATCATTAAAAAAGAAGAAATTTTAGACGAGGTAAATTCAGGAGCAAATAAAACTTACGGCTCATTTTGGTATTTTGTGGGTAAATTTATCTATGTGCCAATAGCCTTTTTGCTCTGCATCATCGCCATTAG
This sequence comes from Campylobacter concisus, assembly GCF_002913765.1. Lineage (GTDB taxonomy): Bacteria > Campylobacterota > Campylobacteria > Campylobacterales > Campylobacteraceae > Campylobacter_A > Campylobacter_A concisus_BB. The sequence continues at coordinate 13,590 of NZ_PPCH01000008.1, forward strand.
CAAGGGAATTTCTTTTTAACTTAGCCCATCAAAAGACGAGCTAAGTCTAAATTTGAAGTTATTTTAGCTTTTTAGAGCCGATGTAAGTAGCAAAGACCTCTTGCGAGCCATCTTTTTTAAAGAGTATGACGTCGTATTGCTCGGCTTTGCCGCCTTGCTCCATGCCCTGACTCTCCATAGGCATGCCAGGCACTGCGATACCAACGACATCTTTTGGTTTAAGCTCAAGCAGGCGCTTGACCTCATCTGCTGGCACGTGACCCTCGATAACATAGCCATCAACGATAGCTGTGTGGCAGCTTGAAAGCTCTAGTGGCACGTGAAATTCTTTTTTGACCTTGACCATGTCATCTACTTTTATGGTCTCTTCGCTAAAGCCAGCCTTTTGCATAGCATTGGCCCAGTTGCCACAACAACCGCAAGTTGGGCTTTTATAGACCTTCATATCGGCCGCAAGCGCCAAGGTCGCACAAAGACTAAGAGCTAAAAATGCAAATTTCTTCATCATTTTCCTTTACGTTAAAATTTCCAAAATGATATAGTTTGGGTTTAAATTTTATATAAATGCTTAAACCTTGCCTGCTATAATTTCCAAAATTTACAAAAGGCACTTTATGTTTTCATCATTTTTCAAAGACAAAAAATGGGCGCTTTGGGCTTACGGCGGAGCGATGTTTATCATCTTGCTGCTTGTCTATCAAACGCACCTAAACGTCCGCATCAACGAGTGGTATAAAAATTTCTACGACATCATGCAAAACTCAAAGGATCACAAAGTAGATGAGTTTTGGCAAGGGATATTAAATTTCTTAAAGATCGCCATGCCATACGTCGTGACCTACACGGTGATATCGTTCTTTGCGAGCCACTGGGTCTTTCGCTGGAGGGAGGCGATGACCTTTAAGTATCTCAAATTTTGGCGAAACTGCCACAGCGACATCGAGGGCAGCTCGCAGCGTATCCAAGAGGATGTTTATCGCTTTGCTAAGATCATGGAGAGCCTTGGTGTGCAGGTTTTAAAGGCGTTTATGACGCTCATCGCCTTTATACCGGTGCTTTGGGAGCTAAGCAAGAGCGTGAGCCTGCCCTACATCAAAGACATCGAGGGATCGCTGGTTTATATCGCTCTGCTAATTAGCGTTGGAGGCCTCATCGTATCGTGGTTTGTAGGCATAAAGCTACCACATCTTGAGTATAACAACCAAAAAGCGGAGGCGGCGTTTAGAAAAGAGCTAGTTTATGGCGAGGATGATAAGGTCAAATTTTGCCAGCCAAACGTCATGCTAGAGCTTTTTACAGGGGTCAAGCTAAACTACTATAAACTCTTTTTGCACTATGGCTACTTCAACCTTTGGCTCATCTCGTTTTCGCAAATTTTAGTCATCGTGCCTTACATCATCATGGGTAATGGCCTATTTAGCGGTGTCATCACACTTGGTGTTTTGATCCAAGCTAGCAACGCTTTCTCACAGGTCAGAGAGAGTTTTAGCGTCTTTATCGATAACTGGACGACGATAACGGAGCTAAGGTCGGTCAATAAGCGTTTGAGAGAATTTGAGAGAAATATAGACTATAAAGCGTAGTGGGTTAAATTTATATATCAAAAAACTCAGACAAATTTTAAAATTTCATGAACGAGTAGTTTCGGCTTTAAAACTTGAGCTAAGCGATAAGCGAAGCCAAATTTTAGTAGTCAATTCTTGCGAGTGAATGAAGTTTTAAATTTTACAAAGACAGCTTGATTGAATTTGTAAATTTCTTTTTATCCAAAAGGGAGACAAGGGGACTTGAATTACGGTCTGCTTGCAGTTGCGAGCTAGCGAAGCAAAGCCGTCCCCTTATCCCCCTTTTTAAATCCCCCGTCTGCTTGCAGTTACAAGACGAAGTCGAAGTAAAAACCCCTCGCACGTTCAAAGGGCATGCAAATGTGCTTCGCACTGCATGCGATCTATTATAGGACAAGTGTTTGACAAATTTTAAAATTTATGAGCGAGCATATCACGGCTCTAAATTTAGTGGTGAGTGACTACGAGACCTAAATTTAGTAGTCTGCTAAGGCGAGTGAGTAAGATTTTAAAATTTGTAAATTTACTTTGTCAAATCAGACAAGCGTCAGGCAAATTTTAAAATTTCATGAACGAGTAATTTCGGCTCTAAAATTTGAGCTAAGCGTTAAGCGAAGCCAAATTTTAGTAGTCAATTCTTGCGAGTGAATGAAAGTTTTAAAATTTGCAAAAATGGTAAATTTCTATTTTTGAAATCGCAAAATTTAAATTTCACCCCTCGTTTAACAATGCATATCCAACTCAAGCTATAATACGCCAAATTTTAATCCAAAAAGGATGAAAATGAAAAAAATTTTACTTACGTTATTAACAGCTAGCATGCTTATCACTGGCTGCACGAGCGTCACAAAGTCAGGCGTTGTGGGCGCAGATCGCAAGCAGTTCATGCTAGTATCTTCTGAAGCGATGGAGCAAAGCTCGGCTCAAGCTTATGTCAAGACGCTCACAGCTGCTAGAAGCAAGGGCGAGCTAAATGTCGATCCGATCCTCACAAAAAGGGTTCAAGATATTGCAAAAAGGCTGATCGCGCAAACTGGCGTTTTCAGAGACGACGCCCTAAAATGGAAGTGGCAAGTAAATGTCATAAACGAAGATACGCTAAATGCTTGGTGCATGCCAGGGGGCAGGATCGTCGTTTATAGCGGTATTATTAAAAAGCTAAATTTGACAGATGCGCAGCTAGCAGCGGTCATGGGTCACGAGATCGCCCACGCGCTTAGAGAGCACAGCAGGGAGCAAGCGAGCACCGACCAGCTCAAAAACATCGGCATCTTTGCAGTCGCAACCGCCACAGGACTTGGCGATCTTGGCGCAAGCGCTCTAAATTTAGCCAGCCAATACACCATCTCACTGCCATTTTCTCGCTCACACGAGACCGAGGCTGATCACATAGGCACCGAGCTAATGGCAAGAGCTGGATACGATCCAAAAGAGGCGGTCGAAGTTTGGGTTAAGATGAGCAAGATGAGCGGTGGCAAAGTGCCTGAAATTTTAAGCACTCACCCATCAAACGAGAGCAGGATCAAAGACCTAAAAGAGATCGTAGCAAAGCTTGAGCCGATCTATCAAGCAGCCAAAAAAGGTTAGACTTGATCGAGCGAGCAAATTTAAGCGACCTTGAAGCGATCACGCAAATTTATAACGACTACATCTTAGAAAGAAGTGCGACTGCTGATATGCGGCCAGTTAGCACAAAGGAGCGAGAGCCTTGGTTTAACGCCCACGGCGGCTCGCGCCCTATCTTTATCTACAAAGAAAATGATGAAATTTTAGGCTACTGCTCGCTAAGTGACTTTAACCCCAAGATCGCTTATGATATAAGCGTAGAGATAAGCATCTATGTCGCTAAAAAGGCTCTTAAAAAGGGTATCGGCAAGCAGCTTTTAGCCCACAGCCTAAATGAAGCTAGAGGGCTAAATTTAAAAAACATCATCGCGCTAATCTTTAGCAAAAACAAAGCGAGCCTTGGGCTGTTTTTGAAATTTGGCTTTGAAAAATGGGGCGAACTGCCTGGCGTTTGCCTGATGGATGGCGAGTATAAAGATGTCGTTATCTTGGGGCTAAAGCTCTAAAAGCCAAGCATTAAGCAAATAAAGATATAATCACTTTCTTCTTGGGTAGATGTCCGAGCGGTTTAAGGAGCACGCCTGGAACGCGTGTGTGGGGCAACTCACCGAGAGTTCGAATCTCTCTCTACCCGCCATAAATTTGACAAAATTTACTCTATTGCCCTAATACAAAAAGAAATTTAAAGGATCAAAATGATCGAACATTTACTGCTAGTTTTTGCACTGCTAGCTATCATCATCGCTTTAGTGATGGTCTCAAACCGCCTAAAGATCGCCTATCCAGTGCTATTAGTCCTTGGCGGTCTTGCCATTAGCTTTGTGCCAAATTTACCCACCGTCAGGATCGATCCAGAGCTTATTTTCATCATATTTTTACCGCCGCTTCTTTACGAGGCCGCATGGGCAAACTCGATAAAAGAGCTCTATAAATGGCGCCGAATGATTGGCAGTTTTGCATTTATCGTCGTTTTCATAAGCGCAGCAGCAGTTGCTTTGATAGCAAATTTAGTGATCCCTGGCTTCTCGCTCGCCCTTGGCTTCATGCTTGGCGCCATCGTCTCGCCACCAGATGCGGTGAGTACGGCTGCGATCCTTAAATTTGTCAAAGCACCGCGCAGGATCAGCGCTATTTTAGAAGGCGAGAGCCTTTTAAATGACGCCTCATCGCTCATCATCTTTCGCTTTGCCGCAGTTGCAGTGACGACTGGGCAGTTTATCTGGTACAAGGCGGCTGCGAGCTTTGTCTGGATGGTGGCTGGCGGTGTTTTGGTCGGTCTTGTGGTGGCGCTTGCGGCATATTTTTTACATAAAATTTTACCGACTGATGAAAACAGCGATACGATCATGACGATCACGACGCCTTATGTCATGTATATTTTGGCTGAGGAGCTTGGCGCGAGCGGCGTTTTGGCGGTGGTTTGCGGCGGACTTTACCTCTCGACAAAACGAAATAAAATTCTCACCGCTGCAACAATGATCCACGCTGTGCCCGTTTGGAACAATTCTATCTTCTTGCTAAACGGCCTTGCCTTTACCATGATCGGCCTTGATCTGCCTGAAATTTTAGCAGGGCTAAAGCGTAGCGGCGTCTCGCTGCTTGAGGCGCTATCTTACGGCGTTTTGGTGACTGCCGTGCTCATCGTCGTTCGCCTCATGGCATCATACGGAGCCGTTTATATCACGATGTTTATGAAGCGCTTTATCAGCGTGGCGGATGATCGCAATCCAGGCAAAGCGACGCCGTTTATAGTCGGTTGGGCGGGCATGAGGGGCGTAGTCTCGCTGGCTGCGGCACTCTCTATCCCCGCTATGGCCGGTAGCGAGCCGTTTCCGCATAGAGATCTCATCTTGTTTATCACCTTTGTCGTTATCTTGCTAACGCTCGTAGTTCAGGGACTAACTCTGCCGCTACTTATAAAAAGCGCGAAATTTCCAGACTTTAACGACCACATGCCAAACGAGCTAGCCAGAATCAAGATAAAAAAGGCGATCGCCGAGGCTTCGCTTAAATTTCAAAGCGAGAAATTTTGCAATGAGGAGAATTTCTTGTTTCAGAAACTCAAAGAAGTTTGGAATTTCGAGCTTTCAAATGAAAATTTCGAGATCAGCGACGAGGTCAGGCAGACCTATTTTGAGATCCTAAATGAGCAGCGAAAGGCGCTACTTGAGCTAAACAAAGACCCAAAAATCGACGAAGAGATCATCAGGACCTTTTTGTATCGCATCGACCTTGAGGAGCAAAGGTGGCAGCCATATAGCGAGCATTAAAATTTTCTTCCAACATTGCAACTTACCGCACCGCAAAATCTCTTGCCAAATTTGGCCTCGACGATGAGCACAAGCACGAAAAATATCTTCTCATCGTTTAGCCGTGCGATCTGGCGCAGGGTCTGGCTGGCGTTATTAAATTTAACATCATTTTCGCGCAAACTCTTGCAAAACTCAGTCTCGTCAAAGCCAAGCATACGTGAAATTTCACTGATAGTGTAAGGCTCAAGCGAGGCGATGATGCGGTCCATGTTGCATATAGTTGGATTTTTGCGGTGCGTGGTGACGTCGATTATCTCATTTACGAGCTTTACTAGCTTTCTTCTGCGGTTAAAAAGGTGCAAGATCACGGCACAAACGATCAAAGCTCCTGCAAATTTATGCGCGCTCATCATCCACTCACTATAATCACCCATGGCGAAATTTAGCCCAGTAAATGCAAGCAGGCAGATCCCACAAGCAAGAGCGCAAACAAGACAAAATTTATATATCACTTCCACTTTAAGCAATGCAAATTCCTTAGTTTTTTGAAATTATACACCTACTATGCAAAAAATGAAGAGCGCCAACTAGAAATTTAGCTGGCGCGTTAGAGTAAATTTAGCTAAAACTTATAGTTAAAGCTGAGATTAAAGGTGCGTGGATCGCCATAAACCATCATGTTTTTGCCGATACCTTCGTAGTATTTTTTATTAAAGAGATTGTCGATATTTAGCTGCACATCAAAGTTTTTACCAAATTTATATCCAAACATCAAATTTGCCAAGGTGTAGCCCTTTTGTGTGATCTCACCTGCGCCTTTGCCAGTGTAAATTTTGCTCTTATACATAGCTCCAGCTCCTACTCTAAAGTCCCTAAATTCATACTTTGCAAATAAATTTGCCGTGCTTCTTGATGAGTCGGTGGCATATTTTTCACCATTAGCATCTTTTGCGTTAAAGTGCGTTGCACCAAAGCTTAGGCTTAAGTTTTTAGTGATCTCGCCGTTTAGATCTAGCTCGACACCCCTGCTTGTCACGCCTTTGCCAGCTTCATATATGTCGGCATTTGTCGCTGGATTTTTCTTGCCAGTCTTTACGCCAAGCTTGTCTTGCACGATCTTAAAGACGCCAAGACTTGCTTGAAGCGCCCCGTCAAGATACTCGCCTTTGATGCCCACTTCATAGTCCTTGCCTTGGATAGGATCAAGATATTTGTCATTTGCATCTTTTACGGTTTGAGGTTTAAATATGCTCGTGTAGCTAGCATATAGAGTGTGGTTTGCTCCGATGTCGTAAGTGACGCCAAGATATGGTGTGATCTCATTTGTGAAATTTCTATTGCCTTTACCACCCTCGATCTCGTATTTGTAGTAGCTCACCCTAGCACCTAGCAAAAATTTAAGCTCATCGGTGATTGATAGTTTATTTGCCGCGTAAAATGCCTTTTGTATCGTTTTGTCTTTATTGTTTTGATCTTCGTAAGGAAATTTTGGATCATCAAGGTGCAAATTTTTAAAGTCTATCCTACTTCTTGCCGTATAAGCAAGCCCAGCTGGCGTAGTCCTTTGCAGCCAGTAGCTACTTACCTTATCGCTACTTTTTTTATAGTTGTTATACATCGCGCCAAAGACAAACTCATGGGATAAATTTGCTATCTCGTAAGGGATATTTGCGTACGCATCGACGTTGTGGATGTTCTCCTCTCTTTTGTTTGCATAAGCGCTAAGACCACTCATATTGCCGGTGCCATCTAAATTTACCGCTCCGCCGTAGTAGAGTAAATTCGAATCAGTGTTTGCCCGTCTAAATGAGTAGCTTAAATTTAAGCTTGCTTCATTTTCAAAGTAGTGCTTAAAATCAGCGTAAAAATCAAGCGTTTTTATGTCCCATCTAGTCCAAGGCTGAGAGAAAATTTCATTTTTACTAAAATTTGTCCTAGAGCCATCTGTGTAAAAAGCTGGCATGCCCCCCCATCTAACACCGTGGCGTTTTAGCTCTTGATAAAACGCACCAAGACTAAGCCATGAGCTATCACCTATATCACTATCGACTACGCCGTAAATCGCGCTATTTTTGCGGTTGTAATAATCCATATAAGAGTGCGACTTCTCATGCATAAAAGAAAGCCTCGCTCTGACGCTTCCACTCTCATTTACAGGCGTTTGCACATCGCCATTTACGCCGTATCTATCGTATGAGCCAGCACTTACACCAAAATTTCCTTTTAGCTCCTTTGAGTCTGCTCTTTTTCTTATGAAATTTAAGCTTGCAGCTGGGTTGCCAGCGCCTGCAAGTAGGCCATTTGCCCCTTTTACCACCTCAACTCTCTCATAAGGCAGCAAGCTCATATCATTTGCGCCAAGGCTAAAGCCGCCAAAGCTAGGCATCGAATCAAGCAAGTAATAATCTATCGCAAAGCCACGAGCCGTCGGATATACGCGCTCGTCCCATTTATTTAGCGTGACGCCAGGGACATTTCTAAGAAGCACCTGATAGTCCTTGATGCCTTGATCTTTTAGCCTGGCCTCTGTTAGCACAGTTAGCGACTGGGGCGTTTGACGAGAGGTTAAATTTAGCCTAGTTGTACTCTTTACAAGCTCTTTTGCAAAATAGTTTGCGTCGTCTCTTCGCTCGCTCTCCACGACATCGACCGCTTCTAAAACCTTCTCGTTTTCACTAGCATAAATTTGAGGCAATGCCAAATTTAAAGCAACTAAGCTAAGTAAAATTTTTTTCATTTTTTTCTCCTTTTAAATTTTCTAAACCACAGATAAAGCCCTGATATACTCAAAACTAACGGTGAGATGCCCACTATAAACCAGATAAATTTTGTAGTTTGGTTGTAGTTTCCAAAGTGCGATCTTCTAAAGGCTGAGAGGATTTTCTCGCTTAAATTTGCATTTTTTATGTCTAGGACGCTAACTAGTTTGCCGCTATCTTTGTCATAAGTGATCACGCTTGAGTATTCGTTATGCAAGAAACTTTGCCACATCACGTAGCCAAAGATGCGGATGTTTGCCCCTTGCATGAAAGGCAGCGAGATAAAATGTGGCTCAAAGCCTTTGATCTCCTTTTTCGATCTAGTCACCAGCTCATCAAGGGATAAGCTCTTGTTATAAATTTTTGCGTCTATCACGAAGTCACCTTTAAACTCTGGCGCGCGTGCCATCTGAAATTCCCACCAAGCGCCACTTATGCAAATGAGTAGCAAAACTGGCGTGCAAAAAATTCCTATTATCTTGTGGATGTCGTTCATGAAAACATTTAGCCCATTTACACGCAGCCTAAGCAGAGTTAGCCAAAATTTACGGTAGATCACAAAGCCGCTAATGCAGATAAAAAATGTAAAAATAGCTGTTAGAAAGAGGATAATGTTGCCACTTTTCTCAAGCAAGAGCTCCTCATGGATATGCGCCAAAACTCCGAAAAATCCCTCATCGTGTGCCAGTGGCTCACTCTTTATCTTGCCACTAAAAGCGTCAAAATAGATAAATTTCCACTCTTTTTTGCTGTCGTTATGCTCGATTAGCCAAATTTTGTCGCATTTTTTAGGGTTTGCATCGATGTTTATGCCAACCATCTCGTAGCCGCTAAGCTCGCTTGCGACGATATCTCTTAGCTCATCAAAGCTGATCCTTTTGCTCAAATTTTCTTTGTTTAAATTTACATTTACGATATTTGGGTTAAAAAGGCTATTTAGCTCGTCTTTATAAACTAGGATCGCCCCGCTAAAGCAAACTACGACAAGCGGGATAAAAAAGAGAAGCGACAAATATGCATGCACCTTGTAAAAAAAGCTTTAAATTTAAAAATTTCACCCCTTTTGCCACCTTTATAAAAGTTAGTCTTGATAACAGCTCGCAATTTTATAAGATTTTTGCTTTTATAATTTTTAAAACCATTATCAAAATATAATTTTAAAAAGAAAGTGACGTTTGTGAAATTTGAGTTTAGAAAGGTAAAAAATTTGATTTAAAAAAGAGAGACAACTCCTCTTTGTGTAAGCGGAAAAGCCAGAAAAGGGGGAAGCAAAGTCTTAACCGCTACAAAAAGGAGGGTCCGTTTAGGACGATGAAATATTATTATTTAAATATAAATTTTAATGAAATTTTTAGTTAATAAAAAAGAAATTCTGCGTAATACTAAAGTCAATTACGATATTTAGGCATTTTCTAAAGAAATTTCTCTTTTAAAAAGGTAAAAATATATGCTTTTACATGAAAGCAAAAATCACATTTAAAATTTCATTTTTATTACTATTAAACGTGGTTTATAATGTTTAATTTAGCGACGTAAAAAAGGTATCTCGCTAAATGCGCTTAAAAACTCGGACAAATTTTCTTTATCAAGTCAGATAAGTATCGAGCAAATTTTAAAATTTCATGAACGAGTAATTTCGGCTCCAAAATTTGAGCTAAGCTACAAGCGAAGCCAAATTTTAGTAGTCAATTCTTGCGAGTGAGTGAAAGTTTAAAATTTGCAAATTTGCTTCGTCAATTTATATAAGTGTCAAGTAAATTTTAAAATTTGCAAAAAGCTTTATAAATCTTAATTCTTAGGCACGAGTTCTAAGACGTTGCAAGCTCGTTTGCTGCCCATTTTGCAAGCTTTATTAAGGGCATTTGCAGATAGATCAAAGCTCTGCTCTACGCCGTTTCCTTGCAGATATTTTGTAGCTAGCTCGTAGCAAGCTTCGCTGCTGCCATTTTCGCAAAGCGACTTAAATATCTCATAAGATCTAACCAGATCTCTCTCCACGCCAAGACCTCGGCCTAGCATGTCAGCATATAAAAAGCAAGAGGTTTTGTCTTTGTTCTCGCACTCGCCTGAAAGCTTTTTAGTAAAGCTCTCGCAAGCTTTTGCGTCACTTTTATTGATGCAGTTTTGCATATTTTCATCCCAGTTTGCGCTTAGAGATAAAACGCCAAAGGCTAAAAATAAAATGGATTTTTTCATAAATTTCCTTAAGAGATAAACCCCCTTTGGGGGAAAGGGGGTCATTACAAAAAGGAGGTTTCTTGTTGGACAAGTGGAATAATACAAGCCTCGTCTAAATTTAAAGCCAACTCTTATTTAACAAAAAACAATCAAACAAGATCTCTCTTGCTAAAGCCCAAATAGCCGCAAACTAGCAAGATCGCGCCAAGTACCAAAGGGTAGATGATAGCGTAAGCTACGAAGGTCGCTTTTGAAAATGTGCCTAAGATAAAGTAAGACGCAGTGCCGATGACTGCTAAATTTGGATCAAAAAGGCTAAGCGCTGCTATCCTAAAAAGCTCGATCGGATTTAACATCGCGATAGAGTAGATGACGTACTCATCGACAGAGCTTCGCATAAGCAGCCCAATAAGCGCTAGGTCGATAAAAGCTAGCATGATAAGCCAGAGCAAAAACGCCACGCCTTGACCTGTTTCTTGATTTTTGATAAGGCTTGAGATGAAAAAGCCAAGCGATAAAAAGACGATACTTAGGCTAAAAAGCAGGCCAAAGTAAAGCACCAGCACGCCCCAAGGTATCGACACGCCCTTTATAAAGCCAACCACCACGCAAAGCAAAAGCGAGAACAAAAGCGGCACAAAAACGACAAAAGTCCGCCCAAGCGCCTTGCCAAAATAGTACTCTTTAAGGCTTAGTGGGAAGCTTAGCACGTACTCAAGCAGGTTTGTGTCCCTATCTTGATTTATGCTTCTAACGGTTGAGATGAGGATAAATATCGGCACGATGATGACGCAAATTTGTATAAACAAAAGTAGCGCCCTTGTTAGCCCAGAAAAGCCAAGCACGCGCGAGTCGGTCACTCCGCTAAATAAAAATCCTATCATCAAAGCAGAAAAAAGAAGCGCATAGATCGCAAACCACCTCGAGCGAAACGACTCTTTGACGTCTAGTTTTGCTATTAAAAAAAGGTTATTCACTCTTGCTCCTTAAATTTTCTTCTTTGATGATCTTGCCAAGGTCCATATAGACGCATCTATCAAGCAGATGAGCGATCTCATCTATGCGGTGCGAGATGAAAACTAGCGTCTTTTTTTGCGTGAAGTTATCGAGCAAATTTTTAAAAGACTCCCTTGCTTTTACATCTAAATTTGCCGTTGGCTCGTCAAACATCAAAATTTCGCTATCTTTGGCAAATGCGATGGCTATTAACATCTTTTGCTTCATACCGCCAGAGAGTTTGTAAAAGGACTTATTCAAATTTGCATGCAGGTCAAGCTCTAAAAGCTTGCTAAATTTCTCAATATCTTCAAATTTGACATTTGAGCTTTTGCAGACAAACTCGCAAAGCTCACGTAGGCTAAATTTAAGCGGTGGCGGGGTTTGCGGCACAAATGATATAAATTTTAGCGCCTCTTTTCTATCTTTTAGGGTATTTACGCCATTTATCGCGACGCTTCCGCTATTTGGCACAAACTCACCCAAGATGATACGCATGAGCGAGCTTTTGCCAGCTCCATTTTGCCCAAGTATCGCTATCTTTTCGCTAGCTTTTACATTTAGACTGACGCTATCAAGTATCTTTTGCGAGCCAAAAATTTTCGTTACTTCTTTTATATCTATCAAAAAATTTCCTTATATGAGTTTCTTAAAGCCGTTGTCAAATTTAAGCGCATCTTGGTGGCAAACGTCGATACACCTGCCACAAAGCGTGCAGTCAGCCCCAGCTATCCTAAAGAGCTTTTTACTATCATCAGTTTTTGCCCCCTTTTTTGTCATAAAAAGCACGTGTGGCACTAGGCAAACATCGGTGCAAACCAAGCAGTGATCGCACTTTTCTTTATCCCAGCTGACCTTTATCGCATTTGGCTTAGCCAGTAGCGAGTAGGTCGCTCCAACAGGGCAGACATACCTGCACCATGCCCTGCGTGAGAAGAAAATTTCCACCACAAGCATAGCTACAACAAGCCAGATAGCGTGAAAGTAGCCATAGATGATAAATCTTGAAAATATCCCAACGACGTTAAAAATTTCAAAGACAAGACTTGAGCTAGCAAAGCTAAGAGCCAAAAACAAAATGGTAAAAGCATATCGCCACTTTGTGTCAAAAACTCGCGGTTTTACTATCTTCTTGGCGCGTAAATTTTCGTGAATTTTCTCAGCTATCTCGCTTATGAGTGAATACGGGCAAACCCACGAGCAAAAGCCCCTGCCACCAAAAATGATGTAAAAGGCTAATATACTAAGCGAGCCAATTAGCAAATTTACATGAATTTCATGCGTTGCTAAAAAGACTTGCAAGCTCATAAATGCATCTGCTAGGTGAAAGCCAAGTATCCTTGAGGCGCTGATGTCACCCTCTAAAATTTGCACATCGACCCTATAAGAGAGCACAAATAAAAGATGCACTAGCACGATGGTAAAAATTCGCCAAAAACGTATGCTTGGGCGCTTTTTGCCATCTTTTGTAGTCGTTATTAGCGTGCTTAGAAAGCTTACATTTCTAACTGTCGCACGAACGTTATATTTATCCATTTTTACTTTTTAAATTTAGAAATTTCATCAGCAAGGCTGTTTAGATCGCTGTCGCTAACGTTTGTAAGCAGTCCCTTCATAAGCGTGTTTTGCACCTTGCCAGCCTTGTAATCAGCTAGTTTTTTTAGCAGATCCTCTTTGCTTAGATGAGTGATATCAGGCGCTACTATGCCTTTGCCATTTGCGCCGTGGCACGGAGCGCAAGAGGTTAGGTATTGCTTGCTAACGCCTTCATTTTGCGTCTTAGCCACGCTTAGGCTTAGCTCTTTTACCTTTTTTAGCTCATCTTCGCTGGCAAATTCCTCGCTAGACTTTGACTGCTCTTTTGAGATATTTTGCTCCACTTTTGGCTGAACGCTAGCTTCTACTTTCTCCTTTTTAGGCGGAGTTTGGCTTAGCATAAACACCATGATGCCACATATCAGCACCGCTAAAATGATCGTTATGATTTTTCCGATTTTCATTGTTTGCTCCTAAACTGCGCATTAAAATCGCTTATCTCTTTGGCTAATTTTCTAATCTCACTTTCATCCATCTTTTTAACAAGATCACGCATCAGCACATTTACTTTCTCTTTGTTTTTATAAGCGTTTATCATCTTATAAATTTCATCCTCGCTCTTTGTTAGAAGCGATGGTCCGATGATGCCATTTGCATAGTCGTCGTGGCAGGCTGAGCACTTTGTGATGAAGTCCTTGCTAAGTCTGCCCTTTATAAGCCTTAAATTTATAGTTTGAAGCGGGCTTTTTACCATGGCAAGCGCTCCGATCTGGCGGCTTACGTTGTTATCTTCAAGACCAAATTTAACGCTTTTTTCGCCGTGCATGTCGTATTTTATAAATTCATTTTGCTTATTTGCACTCTCGTTGTTTTCATTTTTTTCGACCTTTATGCTAGCACTTGTCGCTACTTTTGCACCTTGCTCGCTAGCAGCCTCTTGCGCTTTGTCCTCACTCTTTTCACAGCCGACAAATAGCAACGCAGCAGCTATTAAAGGTATTATTGCTCTCATTTTTTCTCCTTGTAAATTTCATCATAGCTCATCTTTGGGGCGATATTTATGATCTTTGCTGGGCAGACCTCAGCGCAAACGCCACAACCCACGCAGCCATTTTTTATAAGTGGTAAATTTGCCTCGCTCATTGCTATCGCGCTATCGCCAACTGGACAAAGCGTGACGCAAAGATCGCAAATTTGATCGATCTTGCCTTTTATCTTATCTTTTAGCGCCTCTTCTCTGTCGTTATAGGCTTTGCGATCAAGCAGATGTTTAACGTCAGCTTCGCTTAAATTTTCTCTTTTCACGCTCAAACAGGCAGCCGTGTCACTTAAAACTGCAACGCCCATTTTGACATCACCCACGACCTTTGTGGCGTGATCGAGCGCACCGCTAGGACAGGCTAGCACGCATGGAAAAAGGTCGCACAAGTAACATCCTCGCTCTTTGGCGTCGATGTGAGCTGAGCCACTTGAGTAGCCATCTTCTATATCAAGTAAGCTTATACTGTGATAAGGGCAGACTTGTACGCACTGACCGCATTTTACGCAAAGATCATCAAAGTCATCAACAGCACCTGGCGGTCTAAGATAGAGCTTGTCACCACTACTTTTTGGCAAAAACTTGCCTATGGCGTATCCAGCCACCGCTGCAGCTGAGCCAATTATCATAAAATTTCTTCTATCCACGTTTCGCCTTTAAAGCGTTGAAATTTGAAACATCAAGCGGTTTTATCCTAGGCGAACTATCTTCAAGTAGCTTTATCGGTTCAGAAAATGGAGCGAGTTTAGCTAAGAAATTTAAGACGCTAAAGACGCTTGAGCCATAGAAAAACTGCAAATTTGGATAGTACTGCCAGAGCTTATCGATGTATGAGAGGTGCAAAAATGGCGTGTCGCCGTAGCCATCTTTATCTCTATCAAAGCTCTCATACTCATCATAATAATTCTTACTCCATCTGTTTAGTAGCATCTTTTCGCCCGGGGTATCGTTTACGACGATGTCCATGTTGCCGATAAAGTCGTTGTTTTCAAAGATGCTTGTGCCTTGTGTGGCGTGAAAATAGACGCCAACTACGTTGTGTAAAATTTTATTGCCTATAAAATTTATAGTTGATCCCGGCTGAAAAGGCGAGTTATCAAGCAAGATGCCACGCGCGTTATAGACAAGGGTGTTGTTTTCTATCGTAAAGTCAGACACGTCCTTTAGCCCGATGCCGATACCAAAGGCGCCGTCGCTATCCATAACGAGATTGTTTTTTATATTTGAGCTAGCTGAATACATAAAAAACATACCAACAGCGTTGCCGATAAATTCGTTATTTTCTACTAAATTTTGATTAGCATACATGAAGTGAAGCGAATATCTGCTGCCAACTGCTTTGTTGCTTAGAAATTTATTGTGGCTTGCGTACCATGCGACCATGTCACGGCTGTCGCGGATGTTGTTGCGCTCGATCAAATTTTCATGGCTATACCAAAGTCTCACCGCATCGCCTCTAAAGCCAAGGCTAGCGCCCTTTTTTGAGGTGATGTTGTTTTCAGTGATCTTTGAGCTGCTGCACTCTTTAAAGTCAATCCCAAAAAGCACATCACTTATGTCGTTTTTAGAAATTTCAACGTTATTTGCCTTGTCACAGCCTATGCCAGCGTCAAGCTCGCCAAGGTCGTTGCCACTGCCACTTATCTTTAAATTTTTAAGTGTCACGTTTGAAGCGATGATCTTTATAACGCTGCCCTTGCCGTCACCTTTTATGTGGGCATTTTTGCCTTCTCCGATGATAGTAAGAGGCTTAGAAATGATTATATTTCCTTCATAAACGGCATCCCCTAGTTTTATCACATCGCCAGGGTTAGCGTTGTTTATCGCATCTTGAAGGACGTTTGCAAAGCCAAAAAGTGGCAAAAAAACAAGGGCAAATTTAGAAATTTTACGCATTTAGCTCTTTTTTCTTTGAAAATACCGCAAGTATGCAAAGCACGCTCATCACCATCATCACCCAAAAGCCGATAGTTGGGTATGAGTGCGTTGTAAAGTGCGCCACGCTACCATCGCCTAAGACTGTTGGCATGAATGGCTTGATCTTAAAGGCGCCCCACTCTTGCATATTGTGTCCATACCAGTATAGCCAGCCCACAAATGCGCTCATAAATAGCACAGGTGCGATGATCGTTGGCACCATGAGAAGTGAGTTAAATTTACCGTCATAGTATAAAAATGCAAGCATGCAAAGTGTAGCGATGAGTAGATAATAAGGTGCGATCGCTCGCTCGACATTGCCACCATGCTCCATAGGATACATGCCGATGTAGTGGTTTATCGTATTCATCTCGTGCACGTCGCCACTATATCCATCTACGTGAAAATATACAGGGATGCCATCTGGAAAGGCTGCCTTTGGATAGTTTGGCGCTTCAAGAGATACGTACCAGATTGGGAAAGATGGCGTGCCTATCTCTGCTTTTTGCTCGATCATCTTATGAAGATCGCTTGCCACCTCTTTTGGCAAAAGGTGGTTTTTATACTGAAATGAGCTATAAAGATCGTAGATAGTGTAAGCATAAGATGGTAGCTCGTCGCCGTTAGCTATACGCTCTTTTGCTCCATGCCAGCCAAGAACTGGCAGAGTAAAACAAACGCTCATGATGATTAGTGCAACAATGGTATAAATTTTATATTTACTCATAATCTCTCCTTTAAATTTTAAAATTTAGCCTAGCAAAAGTTAAATTTTAAAATTTAAAAGGGGCAAAAATGCCCCTTAAAACTACATACCTGCGTTTTCGTCTATCCATTTTAGATACTGGATGATATTTTTGATCTCTTCGTCGTTCATGTGCTGATTTGGCATTCTAAGTTTAAAGAAATCAATCATCGCTTTAACGTAGTCGTCGTTATAGAATTTAGCAGGGTCTTTTATAAAGTCTGCTACCCATTTTTCGCCATTTTCATGTCTTAGCAAGACACCAGTTAGGTCTGGACCTGAGCTTACTTGACCGATAACGTGGCAGCCATTACATCCACCTTTTAGATAAGCTTCTTCGCCTTTTGCAGCAGCTGGGCTCATCGGAGTTGCGATCTCTTTAGCTAGGTTGTTTTTAGCTCTTAGACCAACGTCAGCAGTTTTAACCATGTATTGCCATACTTGGTACTCCCAAAGGATAGCGCCATTTACGTCGCCTTTTTTGTAAGCTTCGTCAGCTTTAGCTTTTACCTCTTTGATGTGGCCGTATTGATCAAGTGCGTCATCGACCAAAGCTTTTACTTTTGGATATTTCTCATAATGTTTCTCTTTTAGGTATTTAACAACCTCTTGGATAACATCATCAGTAGCTTTGTTAGTTGCGATTACTTTGTCATACTCAGCTTTTAGAGCCTCTGGGCTTAGAGTTTTTAGCTTGCTATTTTTTGCAGATTCGTATTTTTTATTTGGATCTTTAACAAGCAAGTAACCCATCATCTCTAGGTGAAGTGCTGAACAAAACTCGGTGCAGTAGTATGGGAAGACACCTTCCATATCAGCTACGAAATTTACTGAAGCAGTTTTGCCAGGCTCTAGTGAAGCGTGGATGTTGTAAAGGTCGATGCCAAAGCCGTGAGTCTCATCTTGAGCGCGCTCTAGGTTTGTTAGGTGAATTGTTACGTTATCGCCTTTATTTACCTCGATGTGCTCTGGGTTGATGTGGCTTCTGATCATTGTCGCATAGACAGTTACGTTTTTGCCGTTTCTCTCAACTCTTTCTTGACCAGCTAGAGTTGCATATGGGCTAGCCTCGCCTGTTCTTGAGTTTGTACCCATGTTGTAAGTAAGCGCTGGGCTTAGCTTGCTAGCAGCGATTGAGACAACGTCGTGTGGCTCACCAAGTGGGATAGGCATATCGTAGATTAGCTCCATTTTTGGACCATTGATGTCGATTAACTGGTGGTTTTGTGGATGGAGTGGGCCAACTGGGTTGAAGCGATCGATTGAAAGTTTATCAAGAGCGATTGCGTATTTGCCAACTGGTTTTGCTGATTTTCCCTCCATTGTGTCAAGGTGACCGATGTTGTAATGAACATTTACTTTATCAAGCACTTTTAAATTTTTGTAGTCCCATTTTACGATTTGACTATCAACGTAAAGTGAAGTATATACTACGCCATCTTGTGAGTCAAATGATGTATGCAGTGGTCCAAGGCCAAGTTCTACTTGTCCGTGCATTGTCTTTTCTCTATCTAAGATAGGTATGCCGTATGGGTCAGTGCCAGCGTACTCTTTTTTGTCGATTAGCTCTTTGATCTTTTTAAAGTCATAAACTGATGCGTGAGTATCAAGCTTGCCACCAACGATGATGTATCTACCATCTGGTGTTACGTCACAACCATGTGGGCTCTTTGACTCTGGGATCAAAAATAGTGCCCCAGCTTTTACAGCAGCCTCTATCGTAACTACCCTGTGGCCATTTATAACTTTGTAGTTTTTCTTGTCTTGTGCAAGTTTTTCTAAAATTTGCCAGTTATAAACGTGTAAGAAGTCGGTGTCGTTTCTACTTGCACCTGCCTCAAATGGAGGAAGGCCTTTTTCGATACCACCTGTATACATCTCGCTATTTATTGAGTTTGTAAAGCCCCAGCCGTAGCTCTCGCCCTTACCAGCGTCACTTAAGTCTTGCCAGTATGGAGGAAGCTCAAGTGAGAAAGATGCTTTCTCGTCGATCTTGCCTTTTGGATAGTCAAATTTCCAAAATGTCACAGCGCCTCTATAAACGGCTTCGTAGTCGTCCATAGAGTGGTAGTTATCATCAAGTGGAGCTGCGTACTGGCTGGCTTCGATGACATACTCGCTGTTTGGAGTGATGAAGCTACCGCCGTGGTCGCTCTTCATGATAGGGTTTACGACCATTTGAGTTGTCTCAAAGTCTTTTAAATTTATAACAGCGATCCTTGGGTTTGCCTTGTCGTTGATAAATAGATAATCACCAACATACTCACCATTTTTCTCAGTGAAATTTGGGTGGTGTGTATCGCCCCAAGTTATCTCTTTGCCCCTGATGTTGCCTTGTTTTAAAACAGCTTTTGACTCATCGTCATAGCCATATCCTTGCCAAGGCTCTGGGGTGAAAACGCCGATGTATTTGTAAATTCTCATCGACGGAACGCCATAAACTAGCACTTGACCACTCTGCCCGCCAGATGAAAAGACGATGAAATCATCTTTTTTACCGCTTGGCTGGTAAGTCTTAGCAGCTGCAAGGACATCTTTTTCGCTTAGCCCGCGCTCTTTCATGACTTTTTCAAGGTCACTACTAGCAGCACAAGCAGCAGTTAAAGATAGCCCAAGCAGTGCAGCACTTGCGACACAAAATAACTTTTGCATTTACTCTCCTTTTTAAAATGAATTTATCTCTAAACTCTTTGTCTTATTACCTAGATCCACGCCAACAAGCACGTTTTTATCTATAAAAATTTCTTTTATCTCGCCGCTAAAAAGCTCTTTTTTACCCTTTAGCTTAAAGCTTTTGTCAAATTTATAGATCACTCCGTCCTCGCCAGCTACCAAAACCTCATCTCCCGCGCAAGCAAGAGCTGAAATTTTAGATCTTAAAACTTGCTTTTTAGCTCCACTTTTAAGATCTAAAATTTCTCCGTTTCTAAAGCCTATGAAAATTTCATCATCGCTAAATTTACAAGCGCTAATGGGCGCAAAGCCAACGCTTTTTTGCTCTTTTGCGTTAAGCTTGTTATCAAGCAAAAATGCCTTGCCATTAAAGCTTGTAAAAAACACTCCCCCGCTAAGCGGCAAAAAGCTAGAAATTTTATAAACATTGTTAAAATTTTTTGATATAAATTTTTTAGAACTCTTGTCAAAAGTAGCGATCGTTACGACATTTGCCATATCGCAAGCGACGTAAATTTTCTCTTTATCTAGCAAGATATTTGAAACCTTACAGCCGACATTTGGCAGTGCAAATAAAAATTCCCTCTCGCTAGCTACCTTTACGATCTCGTTGTTTAAATTTGCAACGTAAAAAGAGCTCTCATCATAAGCACATCTTTGATCTTTGTAAATTTTCTCCTTTAGTCCTAGGCTTTTTGTCTCGCCATCTTTTACAAAGATGATGTTTTGACTATTTTCATCAACGAAGCAGCCCTTACTCTCAGCAAAAAGCGCTATCAAAGATAAGCTAAGACATAGCAGAAATTTCATTATCTAGGTTGCTTTCATCGTAAATTTAAAATTAACAAAAATATACATATTCATATCTTAAAAGCAAATTAGAAGTTAGTTTGTTTTCTTAAGCTTTTAAAGAAAAATATCAATAATTTTTTTTAAATTTTGCCATTTACAATAAATAGACTTTGGAATTTAATGGATAGAAATATATTTTTGATAAAATTTATTATCTATAAAAATTCGTATTTTAGGCTTTCTTTGCATTAAAAATTTAAATTATAAATATTTCTTTAAAAAAATTATTTAAATTATATAATTATATTAAGAAATGAAAAATTTCTCTTGCGTTTTGAGCGAGGGCTAAATTTTAGGTTTTTGATATTTTTTGCTTAAATTTGCTGATAACTTAAATTTGTTTAAATAGGCTATAATCCACCAAAAAAAGGAGAGATAATGCTAACACATTTAGATGAAAAAGACCGTCCAAAGATGGTCGATGTAAGCCCAAAAGATCCAACTAAAAGAGTAGCAACTGCTAGTGGGATCATCAAAATGAGCAAAGATGCTTTTAAGGCGATCAAAGAAAACACAGGCAAAAAAGGACCAGTCATCCAAACAGCCGTTGTCGCTGCGATAATGGGCGCTAAAAAGACAAGCGAGCTAATACCTATGTGCCATCCACTGGCCATTTTAGGCGTGGATTGTGACATCGAGGAGCTGCCTGAAATTTGCGCTTTTAAGCTTTTTGTAAGCGTAAAGATAGAGGGCAAAACAGGCGTCGAGATGGAGGCGCTAACAGGCGTAAGCGTGGGACTTCTTACTATTTATGATATGGTAAAAGCCATAGATAAAGGTATGGAGATCGGAAGCATCGTACTAGAGAGCAAAACAGGAGGCAAAAGTGGCGAATATATGCGATCTAAATAACAAAAAGGCAAAAATCGACTACCCAACACACTGGGAGTATAAAGTGATATTTGACGCTGGCGTAAATGCCGAAGAGAAGGTAAAAGAGATAGTAAAAGATAGAGAATTTAAGCTAGTTTTTTCAAAATTTAGCAAAGATAAAAAATACGCTAGCTACGATCTAGCTGTGCTAGTTTTAAGCGAAGAAGAGAGGCTAGAGATTTTTTCAGCGCTAAAACACGAAACAAAATACGTTTTATAAGGCAAAAATATGGATAAACTTGAGAAAAATTTACGTGATTATAAAGATAGCGAGGGGCTACTAACTAGCATAAAGGCTCTTTGCAACGACTTTTTTAAGGACGTCTCAGACAAAGACGAAAACACACTGCCTGATCTTTTGAAGCAAAAGATGAACGAGCTTTACGACAAGATGGATAAAGAGAGCCTCATAAGTGCCAAAAATCTAAAAAGCGCTATGGAGGGGATAAATCAAGCTCTAGTTAGCGGCGAAGAGAAGGAGCTTTATGAGCTATTTGATAAAAGAGATGAGATAAATAGAGCCATCGAGGCAAAGCGTGAAGAGATAAAAAATAGGCTAAAAATTTCATTTGAAGCGGCTGAAGAGGTCGTAAAAGATAGAAATTTTGGCGAAAAAGAGGAAATTTTAGAGCTTTTAAACAACGCCATTATCAGAGAAACAAGGATGCTTGGCATCTTAAAAGAGAGCGCTCAAATCGCCTTTTTAACAACACTTGAAGGCGCAAAAGATGTCGAAGAGACCGCTGGCGCGATAGCTAAAAATATGACCTACGCTGCGATAAGAGGCGGGGAATTTAGCAAAGAGCGAATGTTTGAAATTTCAAAAAATATCATCAGTGCAGCGGGGAATTTAGCAAATGAGGGGCACATCTTTGCAAAAGAGCTCATAAAAGGCGCGATAAATGGCACGAGAGATGGCATTTTAAGAGCTATTGAAAAGCTAAAAGATGAGGCTAAATTTGCTCCAGACGAGCTAAGGCTAAACTCACAGCTTTTAAATTTAAAAAACGTGGATGAAGAGTTTATAGCGCTTCTTAAAGAGCTTGAAAATGAATTTGACGGCGTGGCTAAAAGCGAGATCGAAAGCGTGATAAATAGCGAGCTTGACACAAATCTAGCAAAATTTAAACGCATAAGCGATCAAGCGATGGAGCAGATCAGCTCAAGGCTTGAAGAGCTAAAGTCAAACGGCGTTGCAAAGTTTGTGAGCGAGGCGAACAATAAATTTGAAGCCCTAAAGCAAGAGCTAAACGACAAGAGCAAAAAGCTAAAGCTAAATTTTGACGCAAACGATAAGCTTGAAGGCCTCAAACAAGATATCGCAGAGTTTGAGAAAAAAGCAAATGATAAGCTTGAAGACATCAAACAAATGGATATAAAATCAGAAGCTAAGAAATTTGGCGACAGAGCATATCAAGCCGCAAAAGACTTCATAAACGTCATAAAAAAAGATAAAAAAGAGGAGTAAATTTGCCAAGTTTTTGGCAAATTTATCATTTTGGCTAGGTCTTAGCCTAGCCCTTTTCATCACTTAAATTTATAAGAATAGATAGAGTAAAAACGCACCCAAGATCAAGCGGTAGATGACAAAAGGCAGCATCCTGATCCTTGAGATGATCCCCATAAAAAGCTTCACGCAGATATAAGCACTAACTGCACTTATGATGACGCCAAGGGCGATGTCGCTCCAAGGAAGCGCGTTTGGATCTTTTATAAGCTTGATGCTCTCAAGTCCGCCAGCTAGGATGATGACAGGGATCGAAAGTAAAAATGAGAAATTTGCACTGCCTTTATGGCTAAATCCTAAAAAAAGTGCCGCTGTCATCGTTATGCCTGATCTTGAGACGCCAGGGATGAGTGCCACAGCCTGCGCTAAGCCTATTATGAGGGCAAATTTTATGGTCATTTCGTATTCGCTCTTGTTTGATGAGCGAAGGTCGGCAAAGTAAAGTGCGATGCCAAAGATGATAGTTGTAACTGCGATCACAACGCCGCTTCTTGCGTACTCTTCGATCACGTTGTTAAACAAAAGCCCAAAGATGCCAACTGGGATAGTGGCAAATCCCACGCACCAGACAAGCAAGCTATCGCCAACCATCTTTCGTTGCGCTATCGAGGCAAAAAAGTCGCGAAGTAGCTTAAAAATCGTATCTTTAAAATAAAAAAGTATCGCGCTTAGCGTACCAACATGCACTGCCACGTCAAAAGCAAGCCCTTGATCTGGCCAGCCAAGTAGCTTTGGCACCAAGATGAGATGAGCCGAGCTTGATATCGGCAAAAACTCGCTTATGCCTTGCACCAAGGCCAAAACGATAACGTGAGAAATTTCCATAAAATGCCTTTTTGATTTTAGATTGCAGCTGGGGATTTTACTCCCCAAAGTTAAATTTTATATAAGTTCGCTAGCAAAATTTGCAAGCTTTTTCGGAGTAAATCCGAAGTGGTCAAATAGTTCATTTGCCTTGCCGCTAGCGCCAAAGCTGTTCATACCATAAACTGCGTCGGCAAATTTATACCACTCATAGCCAGTTGCTGCCTCAACTGCGATGATGGTTGTGTTTTTATCTAAAATTCTAGCCACATACTCAGCTGGCTGCTCGCAAAGTAGGTCAAAACAAGGCGCTGATACGATATTTGCACCCACACCTTGCTCAGCTAAAAGTGCAGCTGCTTTTACGCAGAGTGAGACCTCGCTGCCGCTTGCTATAAATGTGATCTTCGCATCTTTTGCCGAGCTTACAAGATATGCGCCGTTGCTAACCTCGCCAAATTCGCCTTTTGCAAGTGGGTCAAGCCCTTGGCGGCTAAGCACAAAGGCACTTGGAGCGTTTAAATTTAAAGCCACTTGCCAGCTAGCTGCGTTTTCGTTGCCATCAGCTGGGCGAAAAGTGTAGAAATTTGGCATCGCTCTAAATGTGCTAAGCTGCTCGATAGGCTGATGTGTCGGACCATCTTCGCCAACGCCGATGCTATCGTGTGTGAAGACAAAAAAGTGCTTGATGCCCATTAGCGCTGCTATCCTAGCACTTGGCTTTAGATAGTCGCTGAAGATAAAAAATGTCGCTGAAAATGGCAAGAAAAGACCGTATCTAGCGATGCCGTTGTTGATAGCTGCCATGGCGTGCTCTCTGATGCCGTAGTGGATGTTTTTGCCATTTGGGAAGTCGCCCATACCCTTTAGCTCGGTCTTGTTTGAAGGAGCAAGATCAGCGCTACCGCCGATAAAGCCAGGGAGTTTTTTAGCTATCTCATTTAAAATGACATGGTTTGTATCTCTTGTGGCTAGCTTTTTATCGCTAAAGTCTGGAAATTCGATCTTGCTAAAGTCTGGATTAAGAAGTGAATTTAATAAATTTTTGCCTTCAATGCTTAACGCCTCAACCTTTTTGTTCCACATCGCCTCTTCAAGATCGCCCTTTTCAACTGCACCTCTAAATCTTAAAAGCACGTCCTCATCGATAGCAAATTTCTTCTCAGGGTCAAAGCCAGCTGCGGCCTTTGCCTTCTTGATGATCTCCTCGCCAAGCGGTGCGCCGTGGCTATGGTGGCTGCCTTCAAGCTCCATTGCGCCGCGTGCTATGTGTGTGTTTGCGATGATGAGATATGGCGACTCTTTCTCGCTTGCTTGCTCAAGTGCAAATTCGATCTGGTTGTAGTCGTGTCCGTCGATGCGTGCGACCTCCCAGCCCTGCGCCTCAAATCTTGCCTTGACGTCCTCGCTAAATGCGATCGCTGTATCGCCCTCGATCGTGATGTTGTTTGAGTCGTAGATTAGCACAAGGTTGTCTAGTCTTAAATTTCCTGCGATCGAACATGCCTCGTAGCTTATGCCCTCTTCAAGATCGCCGTCACCACAAAGACAGTAAATTTTATGATCGATTATTTTATTATCTGGCTCATTTAGCACGTTTGCAGCGTATTTTTCTGCCATGGCTAGACCAACTGCATTTGCTACGCCTTGACCAAGCGGGCCAGTAGCCATCTCAACGCCTGGAGTGTGAATTTCTGGGTGTCCTGGGGTGTTTGAGCCAAGTTGGCGAAATTTCTTAAGCTCATCTAGGCTTAGATCGTAGCCGCTTAGGTGCAAGAAGCTGTAAACCAAACTTGATGCGTGACCACCGCTAAAAACGAGCCTATCTCTGTTTAGCCATTTTGGATTTTTAGGGTTGTGTTTTAAAAAGTTGCTTAAAACCACCATGATATCAGCTAGGCCCATAGGAGCACCTGGGTGTCCGCTGTTAGCGTTTTGCACCATATCAGCGCACAAAAATCTTATAGTATCGGCTTGTTTTTTTAGCATATGATCTCCTTTTTATTGCGTCAGATTATACAAAAAAGTGATTAAAACTTGCCTTGCATTTTTGCCCAAAATGTCTAAAAAGTGATATAAATTTACGAAAATTACGCACTATCTTAGATGCTTGTCTGTAAGCTCTAAGATCATTTTTGCGATATTTGCATCTACCTGTTTTAGCGCCTCTTCTATCTGGCAAATTAGCTCATCTTTTTTCTTTTTTGCACCAGATAGACCAAGTAAATTTGTAAATGAGTTTTTAGCTAGATCGTTATGCACGGGCTTTCCAGCGGCCGCTTCGTCGCTTGTAAGATCGATGATATCGTCTTGTATCTGAAAAGCAAGCCCAAGCTTTAGGCCGATATCGTAAATTTTCTCGCACTCATTTTCAGCTAAATTTGCTATCACAGCGCCCATTTTTAGGCTAGCAGCGATGAGCTTTGCGGTTTTATGGATGTGCAAAAAGACTAGCTCATCAAGGCTTAACATCTTGCCAGAGAGGCCAAATTTAGCCTTTGCTCTTTTTATATCCTCTTTGTTTGTATTTTCAAAAAAACAATCCAGTGCCTGACCTAGCACCATACCGCTAACGCCAGCATTTTGGCTTAAAATTTCAACGCATTTTATACGAGTGTCAGCTGGCAAGTTGGCACGTGAAATTTCATAAAAAGCATGCGTATTTAGCGCATCTCCTGCAAGTATGGCAGTAGTCTCGTCGTATGTGACGTGAAGCGTTGGTGTGCCGCGTCTTAGGCTTGCGTTATCCATAGACGGCAGATCATCATGGATGAGCGAGTATGTGTGCATCATCTCAAGTCCCAAAGCCACTCTCATCGCCTTTTGCGTGAGGCTTTTATCGACATTTTCCACCACACCAAGAAGCAATAGCGCCCTAAAGTGCTTGCCTCCAGCCTTTAGCATAACGCCAAGCGCCTCCTCGTAGTAAGGATGAAAGCTCGGTGCTTTTGGCAAATTTGCATTTAGAAATTTTACGAAGTCCTCAAGTAGGCTCATTTTGGCACTCTTGCAAAAAACTGAAAGTCATTTCTAGTAAATAAAAGCACGAAATTTTGCAGATCGCTGATCTTTTCTAAAAGCTCCTCGCGGTTGCTCACACTCTCTTTGTTGTAGCCTAAAATTTTATCGCCTATTTTGATGCCAAAGATGTCAGCATTTGACTTTGGCTCGACCTTAGTAACGACTAAATTTTTATCAACCGTGATACCATAATCCACCAAAACTTTATCATCTAGCAAGCTCTCAGGCGACTTTGGCATGACGTTTAAATTTGGCAGATCAAGGCTTGAAGGGGCGTCAATGTCTAGGCTTTGGTTAAATTTCACATCCCCGCTTACTGGCACTTGAAAGAGTAGTTCTTGCCTATCACGCTTTACAATGATGTCCAGTTTTGCGCCTTTTGGAGCAAAAAGCACCATCTCATTTAGCTCTCTTAGGCTCTTTGGCTTGATGCCATTTATCGTAACAAGCTCATCATCAACCATCATCATCTTGCCGCGACCCAAAGGATCAACAAGACCCACAAAAAATTTATCCTCTTTTTGCAAGAATTTCACGCCGATATCGCCGTAATATACGTCATCGTAAGATACAAAGTGCTTTAGATAGCGATTTGGTATAAATTTATCAGCTCCAACAGCTATGCCTATCATCTTACAACAAGGGGTGTTTATCTCGCCAGTTGCGTTGTACTCGAAGCTTAGCGTGTCAAAGTCGCCTAAATTTTGCCCCAAAGACTTAATGTGACCCATGACGGTGTTATTAGAGTCGTTTAAGATGCCAACCCAAGTGCTCTTTTTGATGCGCTCCTCATTGGTCTCATCAGCCATCACAACAGGGCTTAGCTCCTTGCTAGAGCGCACTAAGAAAAGCTGCAAATACGGGTCAAATTTGACATATTCGCCAAGCGGAGCTCCGTCACTTTTTGGCACTGCAATCAAATTTTTAGTGATAGCCACGCCAAAGTGTTTATTTACCGAGACGATTGAGTTTTTGTTCTTTTCAAAGCAGGCGTTAAAGTCCTCTTGCGTAGGCCTAGGATCGGCGTTTAGGCAAAGCGCTGATAGCAAAAAAGCAAGGGCAAATTTATATTTTAGTCTCATTTTATCCCCATCGAAGCAAGACCGCCAAGCATCCTTGAAGCGGTGTTTTTCTTATCGGCCTCAACTGATTTTAGCACGTCATTTACGGCGCTTATTAGCAAAATTTGCATGCTCTCTTTATCTTCAAGCAAGCTATCATCTATGCTGATATCAAGTATCTCGCCGCTGCCGTTTGCTCTAACGCTCACTAGCCCGCCGCCACTTTTTGCGCCAAATTCTTTATTTTTGCTCTCTTCTTCCATCTGTTTGGCTTGCTTTTGCACATCTTCAAGCATCTGCCCCATCTTTGAAAAGTCAAATCCCTCAAACATCGCCTACTCCTTTATGATCTCGTTTTTGTTATTTACATGCACGATGGTTGGCTTAAATTTCTTAGCCTTTTTAAATTTCATACTAGCATAAGCCACGATGATGACCACGTCGCCAACGCAGACCTTTCTAGCAGCCGCGCCGTTTAGGCAAATTTCGCCTTTTTTGCCCTTTATCACGTAGGTGGCAAATCTCTCGCCATTATTTACGTCTAAAATTTCAACCTTTTGATTTTCTATCAAATTTGCAGCCTTTATAAGCTCCTCGCCGATACTGATCGAGCCAACGTAATTTAAATTTGCGTCTGTTACGACGGCCCTGTGGATCTTACTAGCTAAAATTTCTATATTCATTTTCCGCCTTGTTTAGTTTATTTGCACTCTATCACTGGTCTGTTTGCTAAAAATTTCTCGTTAAATTTCTCTGCCTTTAGCGTCTTTTCTAGCTCGTCAAGGGTTTTAAAATTTCTAGCAAAAGATACGCCGACTAACCCGCACTCGCTCGTTTTTGTAACATCTAGTGTTATCTCGTAGCTGTTAAATTTTGGATTATTTGGCTCTGGATAGTAAATTTCCTCGCGGTAAGAGCTGTCACTACCTATCTTTTCTATCTTAAATTTGCCCTTTTTTGGATCTGTGGTTTTTTTTATCGCTGTTATAAAATCATCTATGTTTTTGATGCTTGGCGCATAGGTAACGCTGATTAGCTTACTCCATCCATAGCCACCCTCATCTTCCAAATAATACTCCACCGTAAATTCATTTTGGTATTTTTGGTGATAAATTTGGCCGTCATACTCTATATTTTGAGGTAGGTTGCTCACCAGATAGCTCTTTTGGTTTGCGCTAGATTGTAGCTTTTGCGGCTCTTTTTGAGCAGTGGTACATCCTAGTAGCAGCGCACTACAAGCAGCTACAAAGGCTAAATTTAAAATCCTCATCGTTTTTCCTTTCGTAAGTTATCTAGATAAAATTTCAAGCACCACTTCTTTGTCGCTAAATGGGTGCTTGACGCCCTTTATCTCCTGATATGGCTCGTCGCCTTTGCCAAGTATGACAAGCGCCCAGCCGGGTTCTAGCTTACTAATGGCTAGAGCGATCGCCTCTTTGCGGTTGGCGTTTCGTATCAAATTTTCATTTTGGCTCATGCCAGCGCAAATTTCATCGATTATGCTCTCTGGCTCTTCGCTTCTTGGATTGTCACTAGTGACTATGCAAATTCTTGCGTATTTTTGGGCTATCGCTCCCATTTTAGGGCGCTTTGTCCTATCTCTATCGCCGCCTGCGCCAAAGACTGCGATCAAATTTAGATGTCTAAGCGAGTTTAGCACCTTTTCGATGCCATCTGGCGTATGGGCAAAATCCACGATGACTAGCGGATCGGTGCTAACAACCTCCATCCTGCCGCTCACGCCTTTAAATTTACTTATCGCCTTTGAAAGTGCGACTGCGTCTGGGCGCTCTAGTAAGCAAACTGCGCCAAGGGCTGCTATTAGATTGTAAAGATTAAACTCACCTTGAAGGCTTGAGTCTATCTCCACATCGCCATTTGGCGTCTTGATAACTGCGTCTATGCCGTCTTTTAGCCCATAAACTATCGGCGCAAAGCTAGCTGGCTTTTTGAGCGCGTATGTGTAGGCGTTTTTTGGGTTAAATTGAACTCCGCCATCGTCAATGTTTATGAGTTTTACGCTCTCATCGTCAAAAAAGCTTGATTTTACCCTAGCATACTCCTCCATGCTCTTGTGGTAGTCAAGATGGTCTTGAGTTAAATTTGTAAAAATTTTTAGCGCAAATTTCAAGCTCTCTATGCGTTTTTGAGCGATCGCATGCGAGCTAACCTCCATCACGAAGTACTCACAGCCCTGCTCGCTAGCTGCTTTGAGATATGAGAGCGTCTTTAAAATGGCACTTGTAGTAAGCGCCTTGTCATCTATCTGCTCGCCCTCTATAAACGCCCCTCTGGTGCCACTTAGGCCGCATTTTTTGCCTAAATTTCGCAAGGTCTCGTATATAGCTGCAGCCGTTGTGGTCTTGCCATTTGTCCCTGTGATACCAACTATTTTTAGATTTTCATCGATCTTTAAAAGCTTTTTGCACTCTTCAAGGGTGATTATCTTAGCACCATTTTTTACTGCGTCCTCTGCGAATTTCGCATTTGCAGTAGTTTGCACAAAGTATGCACCATGTTCGCACTCGTTTGAGTCATCTGTTATGAAGCTATTTTCTACTGATATTTTCATCGTTTTGTCTTTTTTGTATCTCTTTAAAAAGCTGGTCTATACGCTCGTCGCCGCCAAACATCACCGCCGCACTCTCAAGGTAGTTCATGCTCATATCAATGAAGTCATTTTTTATCAAATTTCCTAAAAATTCCAAAAAATCGTCTTTGTTTGAGATCATGACCTTGGTTGAGAACATGATGTTTTCAAAGACCTTTTTAAAGCTGCCGTCCTTATAAACAGCCCTTTTAAAGTCCTCGTAGCTGATCGCGTCTTGCTCTTCAAAGTACTCGCTCTCCTCGTCTCTGGACTCTAAAATTTTTAAAATTTCCTCCACGCCCTCGTCGTCTTCGCCGGCTCTTACTTTCGCCATGTAGTAGTCAAACAAGAGCTTTGCTTCTTCGGCATTTTCCTCGCCAAGAGAGCAAATTTGTATCAAAAATAGCAAATTTTTCTCCTGCGTCTTTTCGTAGGCTAGTGAAAAGTAAAAGATCGCATCTTTAAATTTAGAGCGCTTGAAATATTTTATGCCTATTTTTTTATAATCTATCAATGTCAAATTCCTCGCCGATCGGAACATTTATGACCTCAAGCTCTGGGTGAATGTCTATGCGAAGCTGCCTTTCGATGCCGTATTTTAGCGTGGTTGTGCTAGCTGCGCATCCGTGACAATGTCCTGTTAGTCTTACGTAAATTTTGCCGTTTTTTATGCCAAGTAGCTCCATGCCGCCGCCATCATTTTCAAGCATAGGCAGCACCTTTTGCAAACTCGCAGTCACTGGTTTTAAAAGCTCTTCATCACTAAATGGGATCATATTTTTTCCTTAAATTTTTTAGCTATTATAGCAGATAAAGTGCAAACAAACGTTTTCTAGGCTTTTGCTGGGGGCATTTTGGCTTTAAATTCTGGTGTTTTTTGTGGAAAAAAAGGGCAAATTTGCCCTTTAAGTTTAGTTTAGTAGAAGTGATTTTATATCAATTTTATGTTCAATCATCTTGCTCTCAAGCATAAATTCTTGCGTAGCCTCAAGCGCTTTTATATCATCAGCCGTGATCTTTGAGCTAAAGTCGTACTGAGGATACATGCTCTTTACCGCCTCTATGCTAAGCCCAGTCTCTTCGGCTGTAAATTTAAGCGCCTCGTCCTCATTTGCTTTGATGTAGGCTAAAATTTCATCCTGAGCCTTTTTAAATTTCTCAACTACATCTTTATGCTTTTTATAAAACTCTCCGCTTGTGGCAGTGACGATGACTGGAGTGATGACGCCTTTGCCAGTTGTCACTACATTTAGGCCTGATTTTTGAGCATTGTAGGCCGCTGGTCCTGCAAGAAGCGCTGCATCGACGCTGCCGTTTTCAACTGCGGCTTGCGCAGCTGGTATGCCCATAGAGATGAACTCTACGTCGTTTATGCTAAGTCCGCCAAGAGCTAGGTATCTAACCAAAAGCTCGTTTAGGATAGTGCCTTTTGGGCCTGCTACTTTTTTGCCTTTTAGATCTTTTGGCGACTTGATGTTTTGATCTTTTGAAAATATAACAAAGGCTTCAGGTGCCCTTGAATAGGCACTTATGATCTTTATATCAGCCTTATTTGCAGCTGCAAGTATAACCGAAGTGCCACCCACGCAGTTTAGAAACTGGAGAGAATTTGAAGCGAGCGCTTGCGTCTGCTTCGCACCTGAAGTGATCTCAGAGTACTCAACCGGCACGCCAAAAGACTTTGCGTAAAAGCCTTTAAATTTATCAACGATAGATGGGACGTTTAGCGGCGATTTGACGTAGGTCATGCCGATCTTATCTAAGCCTTCGCTTGCGTTTGCGACTAGGCAAAGCAAAGAGGCCGCATACAAAACCTTAAAAAACTTTCTCATACTTACTCCTTTTAAAAATTTTCAAGATTATATATTTTTTTGCTTCATTTTGGTTTTAATTATCATTTTATTTGCCTAAATTTCACTCAAAATTTTGCGTTTTATCGCTATTAGCTCCTCGCTTAGCAGATCTCGTGGTCTTGCTAAATTTGATAGATCATAGTTTGACTTTATACCGCCTTTTTCAAGCAAGATGATCTCATCCGCCAAAAATAGCGCCTCGTCGATGTTGTGCGTGACAAAAATGATGGTTTTGCCAGCCTTTATCTTTAAAATTTCAGCCTGCATGCTAGCTCTAGTAAAGGCATCAAGTGCGGCAAATGGCTCGTCCATAAGGATCAAATTTGCCTCATACGCAAGCACCCTTGCAAGTGAAACGCGCGAGCTCATACCGCCAGAGAGCTGCGAAACTGCGGCAAATTTAAAGTCGCTAAGCCCTATCATCGATATAAGAGCGTCTATCTTTGCTGGCTCGATCTCCTGCTTTTTAAGCGCAAATACGATATTTTCATAGACGTTTAGAAAGGGCATAAGGCGGGCTTCTTGAAAGACAAAGCCGATCTTTGCTTGCTCTTTAAATTTTATCTCACCAAAGCTAATGCTCTCAAGGCCTGCAACAAGCCTTAAAAGCGTCGTTTTACCGCATCCACTTCTGCCAAGTATGACGGTGATCTTATCTTTTTTTACGTTTAAGCTTAGCTCTCTCAAAACGTCGATACGTTTTTCGCCTATAAAAAAATGCTTGGATAAATTTGAAATTTCTATCATTTTTCACCTCGCAAAAGGCTAAATTTCGCTATCAAAAGTAAAAATATCCTATCTATAAGCACGCCGCAAATGCCGATCGTAAAAATGCCGACAAATATCCTATCCGCGCGCGAAAGCTCCTCCGCGTCGAGTATGAGGTAGCCTAGCCCGCTTGAAGCCGCTATCATCTCAGCTCCTATGATCGCGCGCATGGCGTAGCCAAAGCCTATTCGCATGCCGACAAAGATATCTTTTAGCGCGCTTTTTATGATGATCTTGTAAAAAATTTCAAATTTACTAAAGCCAAAAATTTTACCAACCTCGATGAGCTTTATATCGCAGCTCGTTAGCCCTTTTTGGATGCTTAAAAACATCGGGAAAAACGAAGCTAGGATGATAATGATGATCTTTGGCGTCTCGTTTATACCAAACCAAAGCACCAAAATGGCGATCAAACTAAGCGGCGGGATATTTCTAAAAAACTCCAGTATCCACTCGTAATAAACGCTGATCTTTGGCAAAAGTGCCGCTATACCGCCAAGCACGAGTGCTAGGGCAAACGAGAGAGCATATCCTGCAAATATGCGCTTAAAGCTGATAATGGTGTGTGTGGCAAGCTCGCCGCTTAGGCTCATGCTATACATCGTCTTAAAGGTCGCAACGGGGCTTGGCAAGATATACGGCGTGAAAATTTCTAGCTTGCAAACGACCTGCCAGATGGCAAAGATCGCTAGGATCAAAATGCTCTTTTTAAAAATTTCCCTCACAGCCCATCTCCGTTGTGACAGCCGTTTTCGCAGTATAAAAGCTCGATAATCTGGTAGTTTTTAAGCTCGCTAAATTTATATGAAAGGGCATTTTCTATCTTCTCTTTGCTACCAAGGCTTAGAGTTTTTACGCCCAAATTTGTGAAAAATCCTGGCGGTACCGGACTTTGCTCGATACTACGCATCTTTAAATTTATAGCGTTTTGCTCCCTAAAGCTTCTCCATGTCAAAAATGTAGTTCGCTCCAAATTTAGCCCCCTGCCATGCTCTGCCAAGTCCTCACAAGGCGTCGTCACGTAAAGCCACTCATCCTCTTTTAGCTTTGAGCTAAGCTCAAGCGCGCTTTCTATCAAAATAGGGTTTAAATTTGAGATGAATACGGCCTGCTCTTTGAAATTTGCCCTGATGAAATTTACAGCCCTCGGACAGCGACTATCGTAAATAAGCTCACTTTGCGCAAGAGCGTTTTTGTATGCGTTTTTTACGCTTTTAACGTGGTCTTTTTCGCACTCTACTACGCTAAAGCCTTTATCTTGCAAAATTTCTTTAAGTGCGGCAAAGTCGTAGATATTTTTTACAACAGGATTTAACCAAACCACTTTTTTCATAAGAGCTCCCGTCAAATTTAAAAGCAAAATGTAATAATTAAAATCAAAATTGTATCACTTGAAAGTAAAAAGATGGCTTTGGAGGTTAAATTTATAAAAATGGCTAGACTTTTATGTCCAAATTTCGCTTTTTTTGGCTTTTCTCCATTAGCTTTAGTATATCTATGCCGTTTTTTTCAAGGCGCATTAGCTCCTTAAGGTAGGCAAATTTCTCATCTTTATTGATGTCGTAGGTCGCTAGTTTCTCGCTTCGGCCGATCACCGAAGCATAGACCTTGTTGCCGTCAAGTTTGTCGGTATTTTGCACATTGTAAAGCGACAGCACGCCCTCTATCACCTCTTTAAATTTCGCGCCGCTCTTCATGCCAGCCTTCATCAGCGTTAAAAATCTCTGCCTGCTCTCATCGTCAGTGAAATTTATGCTTTGCATTGTCTCATATTCGATCGGTGGCTTGTTCGTGCTAGTTAGCATTGAGATGGCCTTCTTACCTATCGTAATACTCTCCACGCCGACCCTCTCACCAAGATATTGCCTCAGCGCATAGTCCAGCCACCTATCCTTGAACTCCTCGACGCTCAGGTCCTTATCAAGTATCTCAAAGCCCTCCACGTGGCTTTTGCGGCCAAGTCCGAGCAAGGTGCCGCTATCATCTTTTGACGTGTACTCTTTCGCGAAGAGATCGACGTTTGTTGGATAGTATCCGATGATTGATTCGTAAAGTCTTCCAAAGCCAAGCGCCTCGGTCTGACTAACAAAGCTTTTAAGCTCGTTTATCTCCTCTTGACTCATTTGCTTGTCGTACCCCATGAGTTTGCCCCAGATGCTTATCTTGCCATTGGCAGCTATGCCTGTGAGTGAGTAGTCTTTAGCAAATTTTAGTGGCTCATCATCTTTGCTAAATTTGCTCTCGTTTGTGCGACTTAAATTTATCTGATTGGTGTTTTTGGCTAATTTTTGAGATGATAAATTTAAAGAATTTTCATCTGTGCTAGGCTTACTACGGCTAGCGCTTTGCTCTCTAATGTTTTGAAAGCCGCTATATAAATTTACATTAGCTCCGTTTACGCCACCTATCATCTCAAATCCTTTGTAAGATAGTTAAAACAAATATCGTCTCTTTTAGAGTAAAATTTAGAAATTTGTAGAGTTTGACTTGTAAATTTAGGCTGGTTGAAGCTGGCTAATTTTTAGATATTTTATTATTTTGCTATTTTTTGAAATTTATCTGCGCCATTTTTATTGCATTTGACCAATATATTTGGTTTTGGCTGTAAGTCATATATTTAGAGCAAATTTACACCATTTCTGCCCTCACAGCCACATTACCAAGCCCTTCTGCAACCTATCAAAGTGAGAGTTTTGCAGCTTTTTGGATTGTAAATTTGAAATTTGTTTTTTGAATAATTTAAATTTGAGATAGTTTGTCTGGATGATTTGCCCTGCTTTTTTGCATTTTAAATATATAGCCCTTAATCCTAAAACTACGCAAAATAGCTTATAAATTTGGCCCAGAAACACTCAAAATAAAAACAACCCGCCTAAAGCAAATATCACAAAAAATCAAAGAAGTAAAATTTAAAAACTACTAGATCTAAATTTAGAAATTTATGGTGTTAGCTTTGAAATTTAATAGATAAGTTTGATATAGAAATTTAAAACAACATTTTGGAGGCTTTGGCATAAATTAAAGAGTGTCTGTTTGCGTTTTTTGTGCTTTAAAACCGCTATAAATTTACTTAGGCCAGCTATTTTAACCTATCGCATCAGCTCATCTAAAAGCCACAAAAGCAAATTTATAATGCTCCGACTTGTAAATTCACTACAATACAGAATGAATAAAATTTAATACAAAAACTTTAAAAAATAAACGTAAAAAGATAAATTTAGAAAGATAAGAGAGCCAGATAGGCTCTCTGTGGATTATTCAGCTACTAGCTCTATATAAGCCATCTCAGCTGCGTCGCCTCTGCGAACACGAGTTTTGATGATTCTTGTATAGCCACCGTTGCGCTCTTTAAATTTTGGAGCTACTTCAGTAACTAGCTTATTTGTAGTCTCTTTGTCTTGCAATGAAGCAAATACTGCTCTGTGAGCGTTAGAGTCGCCCTTTCTAGCTCTTGTGATAAGCTTTTCAACATAGCTTCTAAGCTCTTTTGCTTTTGGTAAAGTCGTCTCTATCTTTTCGCTTTTGATGATAGCTATCGCTAAATTCTTAAGCAATGCAGATCTATGAGATGACGTTCTACCAAGTTTGCGATATCCGTGTTTATGTCTCATCTATTGTCCTTTTATTCTTTTGCACTCATTTGTGATTTTAGCTCGGTTATTTTCTTTCTGAGTTGCTCTTTGCTATCTTTTAACACATCGACACCAACTGGATAGCCTATCTCTTCCATAACCGCTTTTATCTCTTCAAGAGATTTTTTACCTAAATTTTTAAGCTCTTTAAGCTCATTTTCGTCCATCAACGCAAGCTCACCGATAAATCTAATATCGGCTTTGTCAAGGCAGTTAAAACTTCTAGCGCTTAAATTTAGATCTTCTACACTAGAAAGTAGCTTTGAAAACTCGCCACTTGCGCTTGAACTAGCAACTGGGGCGCTAACGTCAATATCTAAAATTCCTTTAAATACTGACATTTGTTGATACATAGCTTCTAAACAATTTTTAAAAGCCTCTACTGGACCAACTTGACCATCTGTTGTTATCGTAAATATGATCTTCTCGTAGTCTGGGTCGTCTTCAACCAAGACGTTTTGTATCTCATAAACTGCTTTTTTAACAGGTGTAAAGAAAGCATCTAGCGCGATATACTCGTCTTCGATCTCTTCTCTGATCTCTTCACTAGGAACATATCCGATACCTTTTTGGATGATAACTGAGAAATTTAACTCAGCATCTTCGTTGATGGTTGCAAGATATGCGTCTGGATTAACGATCTCAACTAGGTCGTTATTTAGGTCAGCTCCAGTTATCTCTTTTGGTCCTTTAAAGCTATACTCTATAACTTCACGCTCGCTGCCGCTTTTTAATTTAAATCTGATCTTCTTCAAATTTATAATAAAAAATGCCACGTCTTCAAGCATGCCGCGCATACTATCAAATTCGTGACTAACGCCTTTTATCTTTACGCCGATAGGAGCAAAGCCTACCGTACTTGTGTAAAGAAGACGGCGTAGTGGGTGAGCCAAAGTAACAGCATAACCTGCTTCAAAAGGATATGCTGTAATGTTAGCGACATTTTCGCTAACACTTTTAACTTCTATTTCAGTTGGCATATAAGCTGATGTAGTAATCTTTCTCATCTTTATACCCTCTATTATTTTGAGTAAAGCTCTACTATAAATCTTTCCTCAACAGGAATGATAACCTCTTCTCTTTCTGGATTTCTAGTGAAAATTCCAAATTTTTTCTCTTTTTCCACATCTACCCAAGCAACGATGCCAGTTTGAGCTGTAAGATCGATCGCGCGAACGATTTGTGGATTGTTTTTAGATTTCTCAGCAACTTCTACTTTAGAGCCTGGCTCCACTCTATAAGATGGGATATCCACTCTCTTGCCATTTACCAAAATATGTCCGTGAGTTACAAGCTGGCGAGCAAAACGACGAGTCGTTGCAAAGCCCATTCTATAAACAACATTGTCTAATCTCTGCTCTAGTAGTTGAACCAAAAGAGCACCAGTGTTGCCCTCGCGGCGTGCTGCTTCTTGGAACAATCTTCTAAATTGTTTCTCTGAAACGCCATACATAAATTTAGCTTTTTGCTTCTCGCGAAGTTGTAAGCCATATTCGCTTATTTTTGCTCTTCTTTGTCCATGTTGTCCTGGTGCATAAGGTCTTTTTTCTAAAGCACTTTTACCAGCAAGTCTTCTTTCGCCTTTTAACGCAAGAGACACACCAAGACGTCTTTCTAATTTTTCAACAGGTCCTGTATATCTAGCCATAATAATTTCTCCTAATTTTCTCTAATTATACGCGGCGGCGTTTTGGCGGTCTGCAACCATTGTGTGGTAAAGGTGTGATATCTTTGAAGAAAGTTACTTTTATGCCTTCAACACCACCTACACTCTTCACAGCCGTTTCACGTCCGCTACCTGGACCTTGAACCTTGATGCCAACTTCTTTAATGCCGTGTTCTTTTGCTTTATTTAAAGCATCTTCTACAGCTTGTTGAGCTGCATAAGGAGTTGATTTTTTACTACCCTTAAAGCCTAAGCCACCCGCACTACTCCATGCAATAGCATTTCCCATTTCATCAGTTACAGTTACCATAGTGTTGTTAAATGTTGCACTGATATAAACGATACCTTTGGCTATGCTTTTTCTAACTACTTTTTTCTTAACAATTTTTCTTTTCGCCATTTATTATCCTTTAACCCTTGCCTTACTTAGTAGCCGCACCGACAGTTTTACGTCTGCCTTTTCTGGTTCTAGCATTAGTTTTAGTCTTTTGACCACGAACAGGAAGACCCTTTCTGTGGCGAAGACCTCTATAACTTCCAAGATCCATAAGAGCTTTGATATCCATAGCAACTTGTTTTCTCAAATCACCCTCAACGATATGGTGCTCTTGAATTTCTTTACGGATAGCTGCTGCTTCGTCTTCGCTAAGCTCGTAAACTCTCTTGTCGTAAGAAATTCCAGCTGCGTCAAGGATTTGACGAGATTTATAAAGACCTATACCATAGATATAAGTCAAACCATACTCTATTCTCTTTTTGTTTGGTAAATCTACACCTGCAATACGTGCCATGCCTTATCCTTGTCTTTGTTTATGTTTTGGATTTTCGCAGATAACACGAATTATGCCACTACGTTTGACAATTTTACATTTGTCACACATCTTCTTTACAGAAGGACGAACTTTCATTTTAGTCTCCTAAAAATTTATTCCACTTTTTTAGGGGCTGCATCAGGTCTAAAGAAATAATTTAAACCAACTATTTTCAAAATAAGTGGGGAACTTTGAAAATAATTCTTCATACAGCTTTTCGCAAAGCTTGGATTTTACCCAAAACCAGCTTTAAATTTACTTAGCATATTTGCCACAAAATCAAATTTACTTATATCTATAAGTGATCCTGCCCTTGTCTAGGCTATATGGCGTAAGTTCTACTTTTACGCGGTCGCCAGGCATTATCTTTATATAATGCATTCTCATCTTACCGGCGATATGACATAAAATTATATGTTTGTTGTCAAGCTCAACTTTAAAAGTTGCATTTGGCAGTGCTTCAACAACATTTCCATCAATCTCAATGACATCATCTTTTGCCACAAACTCTCCTTTCTTTAAATTTTTGCTATAAAATTTACGCTTGGCTTAAAATTTCGACTTTGCCATTAACTATCGCCATGCAATGCTCATAATGGCTAGTTCTCAAACCATCTTTTGAGGTTACTTTCCAGTTATCGCTTCCTAAAACTGGCGTGCCATCTTTTTGGCAAATCATCGGCTCTATACAAAAAACCATTCCCTCTTTTATCTTTGGTCCAGCTTTTGGATTGTTTCCTTCAAGATAGTTTGGAATTTC
The DNA here is from genome assembly GCF_002913765.1 of Campylobacter concisus. Lineage (GTDB taxonomy): Bacteria > Campylobacterota > Campylobacteria > Campylobacterales > Campylobacteraceae > Campylobacter_A > Campylobacter_A concisus_BB. Next base: position 53,015 of record NZ_PPCH01000008.1, read on the forward strand.
TGGCTCTTCATGTGGCCTTTTGCCTATGCCATGACCGCAATATCCGCGCAAAGGTACATAGCCTCTGCCTAGTATAAATTTCTCAAGCTCGTAGCTAATCTCTTTAAAGTGCATACCAGCTCTTATAAAATCTATCGCAAAATATAGCGCGTCTTTTGAGCAAGCGATCAAAGCCTCGTCTTCTTTTGAAATTTTACCAACTCCAAACGTCCTAGCTGAATCGCCAAAATAACCATCTAAATTTGAACCAATATCTACACTAACGATATCGCCCTCTTTTAGCTTGTATTCATTTGGAATTCCGTGGATCACCACTTCATTGACGCTTATGCAAGCTGCATTTGGAAAGCCATAAAGCCCTTTAAAGGCAGGTTTTGCTCCAGCGGCTCTTATCATATCTTCGCAAATTTTATCTATCTCAAGAAGTGAAATTCCAGGTTTTATGATCGTAGAAACGTGATCAAGTGTTCGAGCGACGATCTTGTTCGCCGCTCTCATTTTCTCTATCTCAGCTGGTCTTTTTAGCGTGATAGCCATTTTATAGACCTACCGCACTTAGAGTTTGGTATTTATTTGTATAAGACTGGGCTTCTATACGTCTCATCGTATCAAGTGCTACTGAAACCACAATAAGAACTGATGTACCGCCAAAATAAAATGGTACGCCCATAGTCTTTACAAGTACCCAAGGTAATGTTGAAATGATACCCAAGTACAAAGCTCCACCTAAAGTTAGCCTGCCAGCTACTTCATTTAGATAGCTAGCTGTACTCTCGCCTGGTCTAACACCTGGGATAAATCCGCCTTGTTTTTTCAAATTTTCACTTATATCTTTTGTGTTAAACACGATAGATGCGTAGAAAAACGCAAAAAAGATGATAAATAAAAATGTTAAAACATTAAACATATAGCCATTTGGACTTAAAAAGTCGTTGATAGCCTGGATTACTGGATTTGTGCTAGCCTGCAAAATAGTGCTTGGAAACATCAAAATCGCACTAGCAAATATCGGTGGGATAACGCCACTTAAATTTACTTTGATCGGTATATAGTTCATTATACGCTTGTTTTGATTTTCCATTATCACTTTTCTTGAGTAAGAAATAGGTATACGTCTTTCGCCCATCTCGACAAAGATAATAGCACCGATGGTCGCTAAAATGATCACCAAAATAGCGATGACTGTTAGGAAATTCATCTCAGAAGTATTTACCAAATTTACAGTTCCGCCAATCGCACTAGGTATGCCAGAGACGATGCCTGCAAAGATGATAAGACTTATACCATTGCCTATACCGCGCTGCGTGATCTGCTCACCTATCCACATAAGTAGCATAGTGCCAGTTAGCATAGATACAGCAGAGATCGCGATAAATAAATTCATATCTATCATGATAGCTTGCTCGCCACCACGACCGCTTAAGCTTTGAAGTCCGATAGAGACGCCGATTGATTGTACAAGAGTGATAACGATAGTTGCATAACGTATGATTTGCATATATTTTTGCATACCGTCGCGCTCTTTTTTCATCTGACCTAACTTTGGAAATGTCGCTGCTAGAAGCTCCATGATGATCGAAGCTGTGATGTAAGGCATAATGCCTAGAGATATGATACTTAAACGCTCAGCGGCCTTACCACTAAACATATTAAATAGACCCAAGGCGTTGCTATTGTTTGAATTGAAAAATTCTTTAATTACGTCGACATTAACACCAGGAACTGGCACATAAGCCAGTATCCTGTATGCGAACAAAAATGCCAACGTGATTAAAATCTTGTTGGTCAGTGTTTTATCCATTATTTTGTTCCGCTAACGCTAACGTTCTCGTCTTTGATCTTTGAAGCAAGAGCTTTTGCGCTTGCACCGATTAGTTTTATCTTAGTAACGCTCTTTGAAATTTTATGAACGCTAGCTATTGTTGCTATTGAAATTTCCGCAAGCTCTTTTATAGCTGCGATCTTTTCAATGTTGATAACATAAGGTTTTTCAAATTTAGAAGCAAAGCCTACTTTTGGAAGACGTCTTTGAAGTGGTTGTTGTCCGCCCTCAAAGCCTCTTTTTTCATTGTAGCCTTTTCTTGCTCTTTGACCTTTGTTGCCTTTGCCAGCAGTTTTGCCATTGCCACTGCCTTGACCACGACCTATTCTTTTAGTTGCATGAGTTGAACCTGCAGCAGGTGTTAATTTTTCTAATGCCATCTTAACTCCTTTCTCTTAGCTTTTTAGCAAACTAAGTGCTTTTATAGTAGCACGAACGACGTTTGCTGAGTTGTTTGAGCCAAGTGATTTAGTAAGGATATCCTTAATACCTGCAAGCTCGATAATAGGACGCGCACTACCACCAGCAATAACACCAGTACCTTCGCTAGCTGGACGAAGTAGCATTCTACTTGCGTTGTATTTTACCTCTACGTCGTGAGGGATAGTTGTGCCCTTGATCTTAACGTGGATAATATTTTTAAATGCGTCGTCAATCGCTTTTCTCATCGCATCTGGCACCTCTTTAGCTTTGCCATATCCAAAGCCAACTAGGCCATTTCTATTACCAACAACAACTAAAGCTGTAAATCTAAATCTACGACCACCTTTAACAACCTTTGTAACCCGACCGATATCGACGATTACTTCTTCAAATTCTTCTCTATTATATTTTTCCATCGATTTTCCTTTGGGTTATAGCTTGATGCCATTTTCTCTTAAAGCTTCAGCAAATGCTGCGATAACGCCATGGTATAGATAACCATTTCTATCAAAAATTGCAACATCTATCTTCTTAGCTTTCAAAGCCTTAGCAAATTCTTTAGCTAAAGTGACCGCACCTTCTTTATTTGCTTTTATGCCTATTTTTCTACCATCAACTGCAGCTAGTGTAGTAGCTGTAACGTCGTCAATCGCTTGAACATAAAGAGTTCTGTTTGATTTGAAAATAGAAACTCTTGGGCAAGTTGCAACACCAGAAATTTTACCTCTGATTCTTCTTTTTCTCTTAATTCTAAGAGCGATTTTTCTTTTTAGTACTTTTGCTGTCATTTACCGCCCCTTACTTCTTAGATGTCTTGCCCGCTTTGCGGATGATACGTTCTTCTAGATATTTAACGCCCTTGCCTTTATATGGCTCAGGTGGTCTAAATCCTCTAACTTGAGCAGCCACTTGGCCTACTACTTGTTTGTCGTCACCTTTGATAGTAATAACGTTTTTATCAACGCTAGCTTCAACGCCTGCTGGTAGCTCATAGTTGATAAGGTGTGAAAAACCAAGAGAAAGCTCTAAAATTTTACCTTTTGCAGCTGCTTTGTAACCAACACCGTTGATCTCAAGCTGGCGAGTAAAGCCATGAGTGATACCAGTTACGATGTTGTTAGCAAGTGCTCTATATGTTCCCCAGTAAGCTCTGCTTTGGCGATCTTCGCCCTTTGGAGCAAAAACTATATGACCATTTTCTATCTTGACATCAACGTGACCTTTTGTGTCAAGCTCTTTTAAGTGATTGCCCTTTTTAAATTTTAGGACATTATTTTCAACGCTAACGTCTACACCACTTGGGATAGCGATAGGCTGTTTTCCAATACGTGACATTTTTTTCCTTTACTTGTCTAGGGTGTTCCTACATTTACGAATAAACACCACAATGCCGTAAATTTGATCGTCAAATTTGACGAAACCTTCATTTGAATTTCTAAATTTAGCTTTGGCGAAATATAAAATTTCACCTAGCTAAAAAGAAATTTTAACCTTAAGCTATAAGGTTAGAATAGCGCTTTTAACGCAGTTTATTACCAAACTGTGCAAAGAACCTCGCCGCCAACGCCAGCTTTACTTGCCTCAATACCGCTCATAACGCCTTTGCTTGTGCTAACGATAACTGTTCCGTAACCATTTTTAAAACGCTTAATGTCGTCTTTACCTTGATAAACGCGGCGACCAGGTTTTGAAACCCTTTTAAGCTCGTTTATAACGCTTCTGCCGTACTCATCATACTTTAAAACTACGTTTATAAATTTCTTGTTACCTTCTTCGATAACGTTGTAGCTCTCTACATAGCCTTTTGCTGCAAGGATAGAAAGAGTAGCCTCAACAACCTTAGAATGAAGCAATTTCGCAGTCTCAAGTCTTCTCATACTTGCATTTCTAATGCGTGTTAATCCATCTGATATTAAATCGTTCAACATTTCTCTTCCTTACCAACTTGCTTTTTTAAGACCAGGTATTAGGCCTTCGTTAGCCATTTTTCTTAGGCAAACACGGCAAATTCCAAAATCTTTATAAACAGAGTGCGGACGACCGCAAATTTGGCATCTAGTATAGCCGCGAACCGCAAATTTTGGCTTGCGTGCAGCTTTTGCTATCATTGATTTCTTTGCCATTTTACTTTCCTTTTGCAAACGGCACACCAAATAGCTCTAGCAATTTGAATGCCTCTTTATCATTTTTAGCCGTAGTAGCAATCGTAATATTCATACCATGAGTTCGTAAAATTTTATCATACTCAACCTCTGGAAACATTAGCTGCTCGCTAAGACCGAAGTTATAGTTTCCACGTCCATCAAAGCCATTTTTTGGAAGACCACGGAAGTCTTTAACTCTTGGAAGAGCAACGCTGATTAGCTTATCTAAGAAAGCATACATTTGCTCTTTTCTCAAAGTTACTTTAATACCAACAGGGAAACCTTCGCGAACTTTAAAGCCAGCAACTGATTTTTTAGCATCAGTGATAACTGCTTTTTGTCCAGCGATAAGTGAAATGGTATCAGCCATATTTTGAAGCACTTTCTGATCTTTCGCAGAGTCTCCAGCACCTACACTGATCACAATTTTCTCGAGCGCAGGGATAAGCATTGGATTTTTGATGTCAAATTCTTTTACGAGAGCTGGCTTGATAGTTTCGTTAAATTTATCTTTTAATCTACTCATATCTCTTATCCTTCAACTTTCGCGACATTTGATATGTCAATTGGCATCTCTTTATTTACGTGACCACCATTTGGAGTTTTTTCGCTTGGTTTGATAGCTTTTTTAGCTACTTTGCATCCCTCAACTATAACCTGACCTTTTTTTGCAAGGACTGCTAAAATTTTACCAGTTTTGCCTTTATCGTCACCAGCGATAATCTTTACAGTATCGCCTTTTTTGACTTTAAATTTTACATTAGCCATTATAAAACCTCCGGAGCTAGCGAAACAATCTTCATAAAGTTAGCATATCTAACTTCACGTCCAACTGGTCCAAAAATACGAGTGCCGACTGGCTCTTTTTTGCTATCAAGTATAACAGCTGCGTTCTCGTCGAAGCGGATTAGCGAACCATTATCTCTTTGAACCTCTCTTTTAGTTCTTACAACAACAGCTTTTACAACCTGTCCTTTTTTGATCTTACCATTTGGAAGAGCTTTTTTAACAGAGCAAACTATGATATCGCCAAGTGTAGCGTATCTTCTTTTGCTGCCGCCAAGAACTTTTATACACATTAACTCTTTTGCGCCGCTGTTATCAGCAACTGCAAGTCTTGTAAAACTTTGAATCATTACTCAACTCCCTTTGCCAATACAGCTTTTAAGCGAAAATTCTTGCGAGCTGAAAGTGGTCTGCACTCAACTGCAACAACTGTATCGCCTGCTCTTGTCTCATTTTTCTCATCATGAACTAAATACTTTTTAAAGCGTTTTACAAATTTATGGTATCTTGGGTGCATAACGCGTCTTTCTACCAAAATAGTAGCTGTCTTATCTCCAGCTTTTTGTAAAACAACACCTTGAATTTCTCTTTTTAATGCCATTTTACGCCCCTTGTCTTGTTGCACTAATTGCAGTGTTGATCTGAGCTATCTCTTTGCGAACAGCACTAATCTCATTAGGGTTGCTTAACTGCATAGTTTTTAGCTTTTGTCTTAAAGTAAATAAAAGCACCTTTTTCTCTTTTAGCAACGCGTTTAATTCTGCAACGCTCTTATCTTTTAACTCAGTATATTTCATTTTCACTCTCTCGCGTTACAAATTTTGATTTGAATGGAAGTTTGTGTAGAGCCAAAGTTAAAGCTTCACGAGCCAACTCTTCGTCAACACCAGCCATTTCAAATATTATACGACCAGGTTTGATGTTCATAACCCACTCTTCAACTCCTGCCTTACCTTTACCCATACGAGTTTGTAGAGGTTTTTTAGTAAGTGGCTTGTCAGGGAAAACCCTAATCCAAATTTTAGCCTGTCTCTTTACGTGACGAGTTAGAGCTTGACGAGCAGCTTCTATTTGGCGTGAATTTACTCTACCAGCCTCAACAGCTTTAAGTGCAAATTCGCCAGTTGCTAAAGATGCTCCGCGAGTCGCATAACCACGGTTGCGACCTTTCATTTGCTTACGAAATTTCGTTCTTTTAGGCATCAACATAATTATTTACCTCTTCTTGCTCTACGTGTTTTCTTAGGCGCCTCTTCTTCAGTTTTCTCAGGTTGAACACCTTTTTGAAGAACCTCACCTTTAAAAATCCATACTTTAATACCTATGTTTCCATAAGTTGTATGAGCCTCAGCTACACCGTAATCTATCTTTGCTCTAAGAGTATGAAGCGGAACACGACCTTCTAGATACCACTCGGTTCTTGCCATCTCAGCGCCACCTAAACGACCAGCAACTGAAATTTTAATACCTTTAGCGCCTGATTTTTGAGCGCCTTGGATAACTTTTTTCATAGCACGTCTAAATGCGACACGCTTTTCAAGTTGCATAGCTACGTTTTCAGCAGCAAGTTGAGCTGAAGCTTGAGCTTTTCTTTCTTCTTTGATATTTACATTTACTTCTTTGCCGATAAGTTTGCTAACTTCGTTCTTTAGGTTTTCAACATCTTGGCCTTTTTTGCCGATGATGATACCAGGACGAGCTGCAACTACAGTTACACGAAGTTTTTTAGCCGTTCTTTCGATTAAAATTTGGCTAATTCCTGCATAGTAAAGTTTTTTCTTTAAAAATGCACGAATTTTGTAATCTTCACCGATATTTTCAGGAAGACTTTGTTTGGTTGGAAACCATCTAGATTCCCAGTTGCGGTTAATTCCTAGTCTAAGACCTATTGGATTTACTTTTTGTCCCATATTATGCTTCCTTCTTTTCAGGTTTAGATACTTCTACCATTACATGAGAAGTAGGTTTGCGAATTTTGCTCGCTGTTCCTCTTGCTCTTGGTCTAAATCTCTTTAATACAGGACCAGCATCAACGCGGCAACTAGTTACTACAACCTCTTCTGGCTCAAATCCGCCATTTGCTACTGCTGAGCTAATAGCGTTTGCTATAAATTTAGCACCACGATTTGGCATAAATTGCAAGCTTGCAAGTGCTAGCTCGGCATTCATACCTTGAACTTCTCTTGCTATAAGTCTTGCTTTTGTAGGAGAAAGTCTTACGAATTTTATAATTGCTCTACTCATATCATCTCCCCTTACTTGCCGATTTTCTTTTGCACTGAGCCTTTGTGACCCTTAAATGTGCGTGTTGGAGCAAATTCGCCAAGTTTATAGCCTATATGATTTTCTGTAACATATACAGGAATAAAGCTCTTGCCATTATGAACGTTAAATGTTAGTCCAATCATTTCAGGTACAATCGTGCTACGTCTTGACCAAGTCTTGATTGGTTTGTTATCGTTTGCATTTTTTGCGGCAATAACTTTTTTCATTACATGATCATCTACGAAAGGACCTTTTTTGAGTGATCTTGCCATCTCTATTTTCCTTTCCTTCTTGAAATTATAAGCTTATCGCTAGATTTTTTACGGCGAGTCTTAGCACCTTTAGTTGGTTTACCCCATGGAGTAACTGGGTGACGGCCTGAATTTTTCTTACCTTCACCACCGCCGTGTGGGTGATCAACTGGGTTCATAGCAGAACCACGTGTTTGTGGGCGGATACCACGGTAGCGATTACGTCCAGCTTTACCTATAGTGATGTTAGCCCAGTCTTCGTTGCCAACTACACCGATACTTGCCATACACTCAGCTAGTACTTGTCTCATCTCGCCACTTGGCATTCTTAAGATAACATACTTCTCTTCTTTACCCATTAGCTGAGCATAACCGCCAGCTGAACGAGCTATCTGAGCGCCTTTGCCAGGTTTTAGCTCTACGTTATGAACGATAGTACCAACTGGGATAAATCTTAATTTCATAGCGTTGCCTGGTTTAATATCTAGTGAGCCCTCATCGATAGATGCGATAACGTCACCAACATTTAGGCCATTTGGTCTAATGATATAGCGTTTTTCGCCATCTTTGTAAGCTATAAGAGCGATACGGCAGTTTCTGTTTGGATCGTACTCGATCGCTTCAACTTTACCTTCTATACCAAATTTGCGACGTTTAAAGTCGATGATACGATAAAGTTTTTTTGCACCTGCTTCTTTATGTCTTGAAGTTATACGACCATTATTGTTTCTACCGCCAGTTGCAGGTAGTTTAACAAGCAAGCTTCTAACGCTTGGTTTAGCTGTTATATCTTCAGAGCTTAGTCCAGTCATATATCTACGACTAGGTGTATATGGTTTATATGATTTTATAGCCATCTTACGCCTCCGTATTTTCTAGGCTTACGCCTTCAGGTAACTTAACGTAGAATTTCTTTATCTCGTCACGTTGGCCTGCTCTTCCTCTAAAACGCTTAACCTTGCCGCTAATTCTAAGTGAATTTACGCGAACAGGCGTTACTCCAAAATACTCTTGTAAAACCGCTTTTAAGCTGTTTTTTGTAACTCTTGGTGAAGTTTGGATAACAACAACGCCTTGTTCTTGAAGGCCTAGAGTTTTTTCTGTATAAATAATTGTTTTGATATCAGTTATATCCGCCATTTTTAGCCCTCTTTTGTTATAGTTTTTAGTGCAGCTTTTTCAATGATAACCGAACTAAATGTAGAGACAAGATAAGCATTTACCTCATTTGCATCTACTACATAGCAGTTTGCTAAATTTCTAAAAGCAAGTAGTGTTTTATCGTCTAGTAAATCTTTAACGATAAGCGCGTCTTTTACTTTTAAATTTTTGATGATATTAGCTGCATCTTTTGTCTTTCCAGACTCGATTGAGATGCTATCTACTGCGAAAATTTTACCATCTTGTGCTTTTACTGCCAAAGCGTACTCAAGAGCTAGTCTTTTTTGTTTTTTATTGACTTTTTGAAAATAGTTTTTCTCGTTTGTTGGACCAAATGCAACTGCACCGCCTACCCAAACGTTAGTTCTAGTTGAACCCGCTCTTGCACCACCACGTCCTTTTTGTCTCCATGGTTTTTTACCACCACCGCTTACAAAAGCACGGCTTTTAGTATGAGCCGAATTTGCTCTTATACCAGCAAGGTAAGATTTTACATAAAGATATAGGTTGTGCGGATTTACTTCAGCGTAGCTTGCAGGAAGCTCTAACTCGCCTGAATTTTCAAATTTATCGTTTAGTACGTGAATTTTACTCATTTTACAATCCTTATTTTACCCATTGCACCATTGTGACCAGGAACGCAACCTTTTACAACTACGATGCCATTTTGAGCGTCAAAGCTTATTAGCTCGTTTTTAACAGTAACTTTCTCATTGCCCATGTGTCCTGCCATTTTCATACCTGGTTGAACACGACCTGGCCATTCGCAGTTACCAATTGATCCGTGGCGTCTATGGAAACGTGAGCCGTGGCTTTTTGGACCACCACCGAAACCATGTCTTTTTACCACACCTTGGTAGCCTCTACCTTTTGAGTTAAAGCTAACTTTTAAAATTTTAGCCTCATTTAATGGTGTAAAGTCTAGGTTTCCAACTTCGCTATTAGCTACTTCAAGCGTAGCAAATTTGTTAAATTCTGCTGTCAGATTGTATTTCTTTTGCTGACCAGCGATAGCTTTGTTGTTTGCTTTAGTGTGGGCATACGCTACGATAGCACGTTTGTTTTCGTCGATCTCACATACTTTAGCCTCAACTAGCTTAAGTAGTGTAACTGGCGTACTCTTCGTGGCAATCGTTCTACTCATGCCTATTTTTTCTACAATATATTCCATACTCTTATCCTTTTGTCCGCTTATTTCATCGCACGAACTTCGACATTAACTTCTGGAGCTAGGTCGAGTTTTGTTAGGCTATCTACAGTTTCTGGAGTAGCAGCTACGATGTCAAGCATACGAGCGTGTATTCTCATCTCAAACTGCTCACGTGAGTCTTTGTTGATGTGTGGAGATTTTAAGACTGTATAGCGTTTGATCTTTGTAGGCATTGGTACCGGGCCACGAACGTCGGCACCTGTTCGTTTGACAGCTTCTACGATTGCTGCAACAGTGCGGTCTAGAACTCTATGGTCGTAAGCTTTTAGCTTTAACCTGATTCTTTCCATGTGTTTTCCTTTAAAAAGAACTTGTCGCAAACTCGCGACCTCTTTACATCAAAATAACTCGCATAGGATCAAGCGATCGTACGAGCAAGACATAGGTCTTTCGTAAAGAGATAGGGATTTTACAAAAAAGCTATTATAGTTGTCAAGAAAAACGCTATTTTTTGTTGAATTTTGATTAATTATTTCCTTTTGATAAGGAAGGTATCTTGCAAATGGAGAATTTATTTTTCAAAAATTTTATAAATTTATAGTCTAAAATTTTATTTTATATTTCTAAATTTTGTTTATTTTTTAAAATTTAACACAATATTTTCCTTTTTAAAAGGAAGTGGCTATAATTTCAAAAAGCCAAAAAGGTCAAATTTGAAAAGTTTAGAAACGCTCTATCAAGCGCCCATTAAAAATGCAAAATTTATCCCCAGAAAATATGAGATCATCTCGCCAAAGACACTTATCATTGGTGCCGTATCAAGTGGCAAAACAGCCCTTGTTTATGAGTTTTTGAGCCATTATAAAAGTGAGGAGAGGCTTTATATAAATTTAGACGATATAAGGATAGATAGAGCCTCGCTCTTAGCAAATTTAAAAGAGTTTTTAGAAAAAAATACCCAGATAAAGGTGCTCACAGTTGAAAATTTACAAGCCGCTGATCTTATAAATTTAGACTTTTTAAAGGGCGCTGCACTTGAAAATATCTTCCTTACAAGCAAGGAATTTTCACTCTCGCTTGAGGGCTTTGCACGTATAAATTTAAACTATCTTGACTACGAAGAATTTATACTATTTTTTAAGAAAAATTTAGACCAAGACCTGCTTTTTAGCTACTTTTTAGCTCATGGCAACGAGATAGCGAGCGCATTTTTGGACTCCAGCGAGGTCACATCTCACTTGCAGCAGCTCTTAAGAGCAAATTTAAACGAGCAAAGTATCGCCATCTTAAAAGAGTGCGCGACAAAGTGCCACGACACCATAAGCGCCTTTGGGATTTATAAAAACCTAAAAGAGCAGATGAAAATTTCAAAAGATAGCGTTTATAGCGCGATAAATTTGCTAAATGAGAGTGGATACGTGGAGTTTGTGCCAAATTTAGATGAGAGTAGCACGAGTAAGAAAATTTACTTTACAAATTTCGCACTTCGTAATGCTTTGTGCCTAAAAAAGGACTTTTTAGCTGTCTTTGCAAATGTCGTTTTTTGCGAGCTACTTAAATTTAAAGATGAAATTTACTACACAAAAGAGATCGATTTTTTCCTTGCCAAAAAGAAGCTTGCGATCATCTGCGTGCCATTTTCTGCGCCTGAGATCGTCTTTTTGAAATTTAAAAAACTCCACGCTAGCCTAAAAGAGCTAGGCGTTAGCAAACTTCAAATCATCAGCGTCGCAAACCAAGCCGAGCAAAGCATCGAGGGGATAAAGTGCGAGATCTTGCCATTTTCTAGGTGGAGCCTAGGTTTATAAATTTAAACTCTTTGTTTGATTATCATTTTAAAAGTCTAGGGATAAAATAGTTATAATCAAAAAAACTATAAAGGACGGACATGAGAGCATTTTTTGGGATCTTATTCATCGCTGCAAGCCTTTTTGGCTATGAGATAAACCACGAAAACTGGGCTAAATTTTATAAATTTAGTGGCGATGCAAATGGTGTGAAATTTGAAGTTTATATGAACTATTTTAAAGATGAATTTGAAAATTTCAAACAAAGCAAGAGCTTTAAAGTCCCAGCCAAGATAAGCGGCCACATCTTTTTTGACGGCGCAAAATACGACTATGAAAAGGGCTCTTTTGAGCAAAATGGCAGTGAAATTTCATCGCTAAATGCAGTCTCAGACAAGATAAATTTAGACGTTAAAAACGAAAATGGCGAGCTAAAAGGCAAGATAATTGTCAAAAACAAAGCCTACAACGCCACCGTAAAAGAAGAAAAAGAGTATGAGATCCTAAATATCGGCATCCAAATGACCGAGGCAAACGGCACGAGATATGAGGCGATCACTAACGATATCTTCGCTAAAGACTCAGCCAAAAAGTATAAAAACAAGCTTCTTGCAGAGTTTTACGACCTAAAAAGCGAGCGAAAAAAATGGCCAAATAGCCAATATGAGAGCCTAAAAGAGATCTACTACATCAACGACAAGATAAAGAGCGTTTGCACCTATAAAAATGAAAAAACAAACTGCGAGGTGATCTCACTTGCGACAAATAAAAAACTAAAGCTAAAGCAAATTTTTAAAGATATGAATAACGAACATCTAAAAGCAGTCCTTGCGACCGCTGGTGTGAGCGATAACTTCGTGCTTTCGCCACTTGGGCTTACATTTTTAAACGAGGAGCAGATCAGCGTGCCACTTGAGGAGCTAAAACCTTACTTTAGCGATGAAGTCGGGCTGTAATGGCTAAAATTTGCGGTATCGACGAGGCTGGACGTGGGGCGCTGGCTGGACCACTAAGCGTGGCTGCTTGCGTGCTAAATAGCGAAATTTCAGGCCTAAACGACTCCAAAAAACTAACCGCAAAAAGGCGCGAAGAGCTCTTTAAAGAGATCACAAAAAGCTCAAATTTCCTCATCGCTTACTTCTCGAATGCCCAGATAGACGAGCTTGGGCTAAGTGAGTGCCTAAGGCGCGCGCTCAAACTTTTCAAGGCGCATTTTGAGGACTTTGAGATCATCTATGACGGAAATTTAGACTACGGCGTTGGCATCATGACGATGATAAAGGCTGACGGCAAGGTCGCTGGGGTAAGCGCTGCTAGCATATTAGCAAAGGTAAGCCGCGACCGCTTGATGAACGGCTGGGATAAATTTTATCCAGCATACGGCTTTGCAGGGCACAAGGGATATGGCACAAAGTCGCACCTAGATGCCATAGCTAAATTTGGCTACTCAGACTTTCATAGAAAAAGCTTTGTCATAAAGCCAAAACTAGCTCAAAGCTCGCTATTTTAGCTGCGCATCCTCAATATAAAAAAGCACGCTTGCGCCATAAAATTTATAAACTCCGTTTTCTTGCACGATTTCCATAGAGCGCAGAACAAAGGCGCGCTTGCCAACTTCAAAGATCAAAAGCTTCTCTTTTAGCCGCTCAAAGACCTCAGCGCCAAAGTCGCCATCTGGCTTTAAATTTAGACTTGCGAGCGCCTTTTCTAAGTGCTTTTGCATATCTATGCTAACGCTTTCATTATCTAGCTGCATGACGAGCTCATCGCCATTTGTGCTGCTTGTAACTACGCTTTTTATGGTCGCTTCTTTGACGTTTATGCCGATATTGCCTAAGTTAATGCTAAATATCTGCCAATTTTTCTGCTCAGCCACCTCAAGACCCACTATAAATTTTTTATTTTCTAGTGCAAATTTATCTCCATTTTCTACTAAAAAGTCAAATTTATCTTGCAAAAAGTAGAGCTTCTCTTTGTCTATCTTGCTCACGTCGCCGCTTAGCGAGCCGCTACTATCAAGTAAATTTAGTGCCCTTAGCTCTCTTAGCAAAAGCTCTTTTTGAGAATTTAGCACAAGCTGCTTCGTATCAAGGACAAAATGGGTGAAAAATATGCCAAATATCATGAAAAACGCTAGAAATTTATAAGAGAAGTTTCTAAGAAATATCATCACAAAATAGCTCAAATTTGCAAATATCACGCAGGCGATGAGATAGATCCTAGCCTCGCTCAGGCCATACTCGCCGACCCTATGCATGACGCCCCACCAAAGCATTATGCTAGGCAAGATGACAAAAAGTGGCAAGAGCTTAAAAATTTGATCATAAATTTGGCTTTTAATTAGTAAATTTAGCCCTCTTAAAACAAAGCCAGCGATCAAGCAGGCAAGCACGATATAAGCCACCCCGCCTCGTGGCAGCTCGAGCAAAACAAGCCTATAAATGCAGTATAAATTTAAAAGCGCCACATAGATGATGAGCACCGGATTTAGGATGAAATTTATGACGATCTTGATGAAATTTAAGAGCCTATACTCGCTAAATTTGCTCTCAAAAAAGATAAATAGACAAGGCAGAGCAAAAGAGGCCAGTGTCAAGTAGAGCCTTTGCGTCCTATGGCTGGTTAAAAGTTCTAAATCAAAAAGGTAGTTAAGCCCTGCATAAACAGCCACAATGCCAAGAAAAAATAGGTGAAAAAGGGCAAATGAGATGAGTAAATTTAAAAGTCTTGCTAGGCTCCCTCTTATAAATTTCTCATTATCTTTGGCAAAATTTAAAGAGAATAAAAGCACAAAAGCTATGAGATAAAGTGCTACAAGATCGCTAGTATGACCGCTTAGTTTTAGGCCAAAAAAGTAAAGACTAGCTCCAAATATCAAAAAGTATAAAGGGAGTAAAATTTCTCTTTTATTTAGGTAGATAGCGACCAAAAGTAGCGGCTCAAGCAGCCAAAAACCTCTATACTCATCCACTATCTGGCTGGGGCTAAGAAAAATGGTAGCTAGAGAAAAAGCCAAAATGGTAAAAAGTAAAATTTTCTTATCGGCAAATGCGATTTTTAACTCAGTGGCGATCTGCAATGTCGTCCTTTAAAGGATGAAATTTAGCCACATTACGTGGCTAAAAAGTGAGGGTTTAGAAATTTGCAAGGGGTGCAAATTTCTAAGTAAATTTAAATTTTTAAAAGCTCGGCTTCTTTCTCTTTTACGAGAGTGTCGATCTTTGCGGTGTATGTGTCGGTTATCTTTTGAACCTCATCTTGACCCTTTTTGCTCTCGTCTTCTGTTATAGCTTTGTCTTTTTCAAGCTTTTTGACCTCGTCGTTTGCGTCTTTTCTTACGTTTCTGATGCTAACTTTGGCCTTTTCGCCCATAGCTTTTGCGTGTTTTGCATTTTCTTGGCGTTGCTCGACGGTCATCGGTGGGAAAAATAGCTTAACGCTCTCGCCGTCGCTGTTTGGATTGACGCCGATATTTGCAGCTTGGATGGCTGATGAGATCGCTTTTATCATGCTCTTTTCCCAAGGCGTGATAGCGATAGTTGAAGCGTCACTTGTAAGCACGGTGGCTACTTGATTAAGCGGAGTTGGCGAGCCATAATAATCAACCATAACGTTATCTAGGATGTTGATATTTACTTTGCCAGTTCTTAGCGTTGTAAAATCGCGTTTTAAAGAAGCGATCGCCTTTTCGCAACCCTCTTTTTGGGTATCGTAAATTTTATTTAGCATTGGTGTCCTTTATTAGAAGTTTTGTGCTTCTGTGATGATCTACTTTTAGCGACATTAACACTTTGCGTTTATCAAGTGGTGGGTTAAATTTACACTCAAAAACGCCATTTGTCATAGGTACTTTTCTAAAGCCGTCAAAGCCAGTCATGAAAAAACTGCCCTCACTTGCGTTTGTGTCAGTCTTGATGATGAGCTTGTCGATCGCATTGTTTTGCGGATAGCCCTCTGGAAATATCCACTGAGCATTTAAAAATTTACTATTAAAAGTTAGCGCTATCTTTGTGCCATTCATCACTGGCGTTCTATAAAGATCGAAAACATCGCTTTTATCTGAAACTGCGCCTGAGTTTTGATTTAAAAGTGCTAAAAAGCCAAATTCTTTTGCCAAAGAAACGACTCTACTATCGATCTCGCCGTAAGGGACTGCGAAGTATTTTGGCTTATAACCCATATGCTTTTCAAAGGTCTCAACGCCCTTTTGAAAGTCCTCTCTTAAGGCCTCATCGCTAAGTTTAGTCATCCTTGGATGAGCGTATGAGTGATAGCCGATCTCTCCGTAAGCTTCTAGCTCTTTGATCTGATCAAAGTCTAGATAATCACCATATTTGTTCGCGCTTGCCTCTACATAGACCATCAAAGCAAATGGGTAGTTATACTCTTTAAAAAGCTCAAGAGCGTTATTGTAAAAGCTTTTGTATCCATCATCAACGGTGATAACGATCCAGTTATCAGGGATCGGTTCGCCAGCATTTACCGCATCGACAAGCCTTGATAGCTTGACAACTTCGAAGCCATTGTTTTTAAAGTATTCAAACTGCTCTCTTAAATTTTGGATAGAAATATCTGTGCTAACGTGTCTTGGATCGTCAAAGCGGTGATAAACTAGGATGTGAGCGTCTGCCAAAGCAAACGTTAGCGTCAAAAGTGACGCTAAAAACGTTTTTATCATTGTTATTTTACTGGGTTTTGTGGTGCGCTAGGAGCTGCTGGCACGTCGTTTGATTTTGGTATGACTAGAGATTTGCTATCGACACTATCAACGATAGAGCGTTTTAGATCTTTGTTGTAAAAATATCCGAGTGCAAGTGTGTTTAGGATAAACAAAACGCCTACCACAAAGGTAAATTTAGCTAAAAACCCAGCTGGTCCTTTTGCTCCAAAAAGGCTCTCGTTGCTTCCACTGTATGCTCCAAGACCGATAGATGAGCTCTTTTGGAGTAAAACTGCGATCGTGATAACGACAGCTAGAACAAATTGCAAGATTAAAAATATTAAACTCACGAAATTTCCTTTAAATTTTTTAAATAGTTTGCGATTATACAAGAAAAGATTTAAATTTTTAGTTAAAGTTCTTTTTCAAGCTCATAAAGCTCGTATCTTATGCTTTTAAAAAGCTCGGCTTGCTCTAAACTTATAAGCTTAAAGCACTCTTCAAGCACGCGGGCGCTCTCTTGGGCACGCTTGAAATTTGCAGTGATGATCTCATCTAAATTTGATCTTTCTTGCTCGCTTTTTGTGCTGGTTTTTAAAACGTCGTTTTGTGAATTTCTAAATTTTAAAAATTCTTTTTGTGGGATCTTTGCCTTGTGGCGGAGGGACTTTATCTTATAGGCGAGCTTAGCGTCATCAAAAACATATCTTTTTATATCTTCAACGACGCGAAGCCCTTCTTTTAGCCTATTTAGATTCGCATCTATCACTCGGTAGATGCGCTCGTCATTAGTCATTTCTATTAAAAATGCCTAAAATTTGTAGTAATGATGTAAATAAATTTACAAAATCAAGATACAAAGCAACAGCACCCTCAACCGGCGTCTCGTAGTTGCCACGGATGATATTTTGTGTATCAAAAAGTATGTAAGCACTAAATAAGATCGATGAAATACTTGCGATTACAAGTTGAAACATCGTGCTTTTAACGAAAATGTTGATGATCGCTGCCACAACGATAACTATCAAAGTTATAAATAGCATCTTACCCATCGTTGTAAAGTCGCGTTTTGTATTCATCGCAAAGACGCTTAATGCACCAAATGCAACTGTCGTCAAACCAAATGCTTGAGCTACGATACTAGCGCCACTTGGCATAGCAAGGATCGCTGAAAGTAGCGGAGTTAGCGTAAGACCGCTTACAAATGTAAATGCGAAAAGAAGTATTAAATTTAATCCCTCTTTGCGTTTAGCTGCCATTAGCCCAAAAAGCAACACAAACTCAAGTATCACAAGTCCCCAAAACAAAAATCTATTTGCCGCAAAGACGCCAGCAATGCTAATGCCTACATAAGCGCCAGCAGTAGCTGAAAGTAGTGATGCCGCAAAAAGTTGATAAGTTTGTTTTATAAAGGTGCTTAGTGAGCTTTGAGAATACGCAAGCTCTTCTTGATTTTGCTTAGCGTAGTTTCTATCATACAAACTCATTTTTTTCTCCTTATGAATTTTTGTGGTGAGTTTAGCCTAAAATAATTAAACAATATATAAAAAGAAGTTTAATAAAAAATATTAGTTTAAAGTCCGTTTTAGAGGGCATTTTTTTGATTAAATAAAAGTTGCTATAATCGCGATAAAAATATAAAAAATGGAGATAAATTTTATGGATGATTCAATACTTGAAGGTGCAGTAAAATTTATGGAAGATGACTTTTTAGAGCACGAAGAGCTCTTTAAAAGTCTGCAACACAAGCAAGATCCACACACGCTTTTCATATCATGCGTGGATTCAAGGGTCGTGCCAAATTTGATAACAAACTGCCTACCAGGCGAGCTTTTTATGGTGCGTAATATCGCAAACATCGTGCCACCATATAGAGTGAGCGAAGAGTTTTTGGCGACTACTTCGGCGATCGAGTATGCGCTTGAGGTTTTAAATATCAAAAATATCATCATCTGCGGCCACTCTGACTGCGGCGGATGTGCAGCACTTTATGTGGACGAAAAGAAGCTAAAAAACACTCCAAATGTTAAAAACTGGATAAAACTAATCGAGCCAATCAAGCGCGAAGTGCTCAAATTTACCAGCGATGACCCAGCTAAAATGGCGTGGCTGACCGAGAGGCTAAACGTTATAAACTCGATCGAAAATATAATGACCTATCCAAACGTGAAAAAAGAGCACGAAAGTGGCAACCTGCAAATTTACGGCTGGCACTATATCATCGAGACTGGTGAAATTTTCAGTTACGATTTAAAAGAGGGTACGTTTAAGCTTTTAGCGGACAGAAGGGGCGAAAATGCGTAAATTTCTAGCCATCATCCTGCTTTCTTTCATAACTCTTTTTGGCGCTGATAACAACGTAACACAAGAAGACGATATCATCAGCATAACAAATCAAATTCAAACCATAAACAGCCAGATAAATATCATAAAATCTCAGCAAAAAGACTTAAACGCTTCAAAGGTTGATAACTCAAATTTGATCACTCTTCAAAAGAAAAAGAGCGCTCTTTTAGAGAAAATTCCGACCTATGTTATGCAGATCGAAGTTACACAAAGCGATATCAATAAGTACAACCTGCAAAAAGAGGCGCTAGAGAAAAAGGTAGCCAGACTTGAAAAGCAGTCAAACAAGGACGCTTATATACAAAGCGCCATCGAGCTTGAGAAGATGAAGGTAGACTACGCCTACTACTCAGCGCTCATTAGCCTTGAGGAGATATTTAAAAAGGGTGCTAAGGCAAATTCTATCAAAGAGGTAATAGACGGCGGACTCTTAAATTTACAAACAAATTCCTACGTCAGCATAAAGGAGCTAAAAGACTCGCTAAATGAGACTTCAGGCTCGTACGACGCGGCATTTATGGACCTTGAGCTAAAAAAAGAGACGCAGGAGGAAATTTTAACCTACCTTAAAAATAACGCCGATCTTCTAAGCTCAAGCATGCTCTTATCTGAGCTAAATTTAGTCGATACGGTGGACTATATAAACAAATCAACAGCTGTAAATCCAAACAAATTTAACCTTGGCAAGATAGTTGTTATCGTTGCGATATTTTTATTTTTCGTCTCGCTAACTAGAATTCTAGCCAAGCTCACCTACTGGGTGATGTCGCTCATCGCTTCAGGCGAAGGGGTCAAAGAGGCTAAAGATCAGATCGTAGATATCGTGAAAAAGCCGATCTCTGCGCTTCTTATCATCTACGCGCTAAATATCTGTATCGGCGTTGGATTTTACCCAGTGCCAGTGCCGCTTGTCGTAGCAAATATCTTTTCTATCATCTATATAGTCGCATTTTCATGGCTTGTCCTCACCATACTAAATGGCTACGGCATCGCTATACTCGACAAGATCGCGCAAAAAAGCAAGCGTAAAGAGGTGATAAACCTAGCACTAAAAGTGATCTACGTGATCGTGCTAATCATCACACTTTTACTGATCCTTCAAAAGCTTGGCTTTGATATCTCAGCACTCATCGCCTCACTTGGTATCGGTGGTCTTGCTGTTGCCTTCGCTGCTAAAGACATCATCGCAAACTTCTTTGCATCTGTTATGATGCTCTTTGACAACTCATTTTCACAAGGCGACTGGATAGTTTGTGGTGATATCGAGGGCACAGTCGTTGAGATAGGATTTAGAAAAACAACTGTTAGAAGCTTTGATAACGCCCTTATCTTCGTGCCAAACTCAAAGCTAGCAAGCGATCCTGTTAGAAACTGGAGCAGAAGAAAGGTCGGCAGACGTATAAGAATGGTTATTGGCATCGAGTATGGACCAACTACAGAAGAGATCAAAAAATGTGTAAATGACATCAAAAATATGCTGATAAATCACCCTGATATCGCTAAAAGCGAAGATATCGCAGCTAATAAAAGAGGACTAAAATATAGACAAAACATAGTCTCAGTTGATGACTACGCTGGATATAAGTCAAATTTATTTGTCGTGGTTGATGACTTTGCTGATAGCTCGATAAATATCCTAGTTTATTGCTTTGCAAAAACTATCGTTTGGGGCGATTTTTTAGACGTAAAACAAGATGTAATGCTAAAAATTATGGATATTTTAAAGCAAAATGGTCTAAATTTTGCATTCCCAAGCCAAAGCTTGTATATCGAAAATATCAAAGATAAAATTTAAGGAGAGAAAAATGAGTGATGATTTTGACTACGAAGAGGTAGAAGAAGACTACTCTGAATTTAACGACGAGGATGAGGATAGTGGCGATAGCTATGACTATAACTACGACGAAAATGACTACAACTATGAAGATAGCGATGAGGATGAGGATAGTTACGACTCGTATTAAAATGATCTAAATTAAATTTAATGGATGAAATTAACGGAGAGAATGCTTGGTACAGGAATTTATAGAGCAAGATAGCTATAAGGCTATCGATGACATTTACAAAACGATATTAAACGTAGCGATAGCAAGTAACGCCTTTGTCTTGATCGTGCTGTGTGGTTTTTACTTTGACCTAACGATCATTTTTATCTGTTTTTTATTTCTTTCTATTAGCGCTGCTTTAAGGATTAGATTTAATATCAAATACAGATTTTTAATCTCTGCCATCTTTCAGCTAAATGTCATCACCGCAGTTATCGCTGGCGTTGTTGGCATGGGCTGGAGCTCTAATATATGGATAACACTCCTTGGCGTTATCTTTATAAACTACTTTTTGGCTTTTAACCAAAGACTTCTAACATACTCTGTCTGCCTTCTTGAGCTATTTGTCCTTTTGTGGCTATATCTTACATATAAAGATAAAGTAGTTGAGATAGACACCATGATACAAATAGGCTCAACCTGTATAAGCGTTTTCTTTACTTTTTACTTGGTCTTTAGGCTTTCGTTTTTCTCTGATGCGATCACATCTAGTGGCTACAAACAGATCAGCGAAGAGAAAGAGGAGATAGAGAGAATTTCTAAGTATGACTTTTTAACCGGTCTTTTAAATAGACGCTCTATTGAAAGAACTCTTAGATATGAGCTAAAAGAGCTTAGAGAAAAAAGCAGTGACGCAAATTTAGTCGTTATGCTAGGAGATATAGATAACTTCAAAAAGATAAATGACACCTACGGACATGACTGGGGCGATAAGGTCTTAAAAGAGATCGCAAGGGCCTTGCAAGATACTTTTAGAGAAAATGACCACATTTGTAGGTGGGGTGGAGAGGAATTTCTAGTTATCTTGCCTGAAGTTAAAACCGAAGACGTAAAAAAGGTAGAAACCAGACTTGGCACAAGGATAGCGCAGGTAAAGTTGCCTGATAAGAGCTCAGTAACCATGACCTTTGGTCTAGTCCTTTGCGCAAATGGCGTTATAACTGATATCGACACAGTCATAAACAAAGCTGATAAAAAGCTATATGAGGGTAAGAAAAATGGCAAAGACCGCATCGAGTATGAGATCATGAAGGCAAATAAGGACAAAGACAATGCCTAAAATTTCACTTTATATCTCACAAAAGATCATCGTCTTTTCACTTCTAGCTGTACATACTTTTTACCTAGTTATGTTCTGCATCATGGGCGAAGAAATTTTGGCTGTGGCAAACATCCTATCTGTTAGCATATATCTTTTTGCACTAAAGATACTCTTTGATAGCGAAGAGAACAACAAGATCGTGATGCTCATATTGCAAGTAGAAATTTTACTCCACGCCTCACTTTGCGTCTTTATCCTTGGTCTAGGCTGGGGCTTTGAAATTTTATTTTTAACATCAACTATTAGCCTCTTTTTCTTATCAGTTAGCTTTAAAATGTTAAGCAGAATTATCTCTTTGCTAGATATCGCGGCATTTTTATTTTTTTATCTAGTGATAGATCTACCAGCAAAGGACGATCCTTTATACAAAGAGATATTTTTTGTATTTAACCTAACTGCATCTTGTGTGTTTGCTGTCTTAACATCATTTTTGCTAGAGAGCTCAAATTTATTTATATTCTTAGGCATCTTAGAAGAGAAAGAGTCCGCTAAAGCTGTCTTTAACCACGACCCACTAACTGGACTTTTAAACCGCGCCTCAATGCAACAAATTTTTAGACAAAAAAATTTATTCGACGGCAATGACTTTGCTATCGTGATGTGCGACATCGATAACTTTAAAAAGATAAACGACACCTACGGACACGGCGCAGGCGATGAAGTGCTAAAGAGCCTTTCTAAAATTTTCAAAAATGCTTTTAGAAATGAAGATAGGGTTGCGAGATTTGGCGGCGAGGAGTTTTTGGCTGTTATATTTGACGTTAAAAAAGCAAAAGCAGTTAGCATCTTAGAGCGTATCAGAGAGACGCTTAATCAAAATGTCGTTGAATTTGAAAACCACAGAATAATAGCTACTATGACCTTTGGCGTCGTGGCTCACAGTGGCAACACTGAGGTAAATATCGAGCGTATGATCAAGCAATCTGACGAGCTACTCTATGTCGGTAAGCGAAATGGTAAAAATATCGTTATGAGTGCGGATTACGATCCAAAAGGATAAATTTAGAGGCCTAAGCCTCTAAATTTTAATGCCCATACATTATGTTTGGTAGCCAAAGTGAAATTTGCGGTATATAAGTAACCAAGATAAGGCCAAAGAACAAGGTCAGCGTCCATGGCAAGCACGCCACGATGACCTCTTTTAAATTCATATTTGTAAGACCGCTTGCGACAAATAAATTTAGTCCAACAGGCGGAGTGACCATACCTATCTCCATATTTACAACCAAGATGATACCAAAGTGTATAGGATCAACGCCAAGTTGCGTAGCTATCGGAAGCAAGAGCGGCACCATGATCATGATAACGCTTGAAGGCTCCATAAACTGACCCATGATAAAGAGCAAGATATTTACAAATATCAAGAACCCTATCATGCCGATATTTGCGTCAAGTATCATCGATGCGATCGCTTGTGGGATCTGCTCGCTAGTTAGCAAATATGCAAAAACAACGGCATTTGCGATGATGAAAAATATCATAGCTGTTGTAAGCGCTGAGTCTAGGCAGATATCCCAGAGATCTCTTATCTTTATATCTCTGTAGATAAAAAGCGAGATAAATAGCGCATAGACCGCACTTGCTGCAGCAGCTTCAGTCGGAGTGAATATGCCTCCATAAATTCCGCCAATGACCACAACAACGATAAGTAAAGCCCAAAATGCTTTTGCAAATTTCTGCACTCTTACTTTAAGTGGCTCAGCCTTAGTCGCTTTAAATCCAAGCTTTTTTGCGCCTACATAAGTTTGCACGAGCATAAAAGCTCCAAGCATAAGACCAGGCACGACGCCCGCCATAAAGAGCTTGCCGATACTTACCTCAGCAGTTACGCCATAAACTATCATAACAACTGAAGGAGGGATCAAAATTCCAAGCGAGCCAGCCGTAGTTATGCCGCCCACTGCGTACTCTTTTGGATAGCCAGCCTCTTTTATCGCTGCAAACATAATTGAGCCAATGGCTACAACCGTCGCAGGCGAGCTTCCAGAGACCGCTGCAAAGATGATGCAGGCAAATATCGCACTCATAGGCAAGCCACCTGGTAAGTGTCCGACCATAGACTTTGCAAAGTCGATGATACGCCTTGCTGAGCCGCCTTTACTTAGTAAATTTCCGGCCAAGATAAACATCGGTATCGCCATTAGCGAAAATTTATTGATACCATCAAAAATTAACTGTGGGATCGTAGCGATGTCGATATCTGTAAAAAATATCATCGTTAAAACGGTACTTGTGCCTAGCGAAACCGCGACTGGCACGCCTATTAGCATCAGTGCAAAAAGCAGGATAAATAAAAATGCTATTGTCATCTTTTTTCTCCTTAGTCTTTGACTACGCTACCATGAGCTAGCTCGTGCGCTTCGTTGCTTACGACCTTTGCTGCAGGAGTTAAAGCTACTTTGATAGCCTTTTCAGCCGAGCGGTAGCTAGCTGTGATAAAGGCTATTGGAAGCACCAGCATAGGGACCCATTGAGGTATGCCAAGGTCTATTATCATCTGCTCGATCTCGTGTAAAATTTTAAGATAATCAACCGAATAAACCGCGATAAATATCAAAAAGACAGTCGTTAATATGTGCGAAAAGAGCAGGCATGCCTTCGCGAGCGCTGGTGGAAATTTCTCCACCAAGATAGTTACGCTCACGTGGATGCCCTTGTTAAAGCCATACGCTGCTGCAAAAAACGCCGACCAAATAAATAAGTAGTTTGATAGCTCGCTCGCCCATGACCAGCTTTTGTCAAAAAAGTATCTAGCCACGACGTTGGCAAAGGCTAGTAGCGTTCCACTAGCTAGCCCTAAAACGGCGATAGTCTTATTGAGCGAGACTATCAATATATCAAGAGCGTTAATGAAATTTTTCATTATTTTGTCTCGATTGTTTTTTCTATAAGCTCTTTGCCGATGACGTCGTAAAATTTAGGATAGATAGCCTGCATAGTCTTCTCCCACTCAGCTTTTTGTGCGTCGTCTATCTTGAAAATTTCTAGCTTTTTAGTCTCTGCTATATATTTTTCAAGCTCAGCTATGACGTGAGCGTCCTCTTTAGCTGTCTCTTCTCTCTCGTAAGCTGTAGCTTCGCTTAGAGCCTGTTTTACATTTGCTTTTAGATCATCTGGTAGTTTGTTCCAAAATTTATCACTCATAACGACTAGATAGCCTAGATATCCGTGGTGTGAAAGCGTAAGAGAGCTTTGAACCTCGTGAAATTTAGAGTTATAGAAATTTGAAAGTGGGTTTTCAGTCGCATCAACTACGCCTTGTTGAAGCGCAGAATAAACCTCTGAAAATGGCAGAACTTGTGGGTTGCCACCGATCGCTTTGATCTGCTCTTCAAGCACTTTTGAGCTTTGGATTCTAAATTTTTGTCCTTTTGCATCTTCTGGCACAAGGATAGGTTTTTTGCTTGAGCTAAAGTGCTTAAATCCAGCATCCCAGTAATCAAGCGCCACAAAGCCTTTCTTAGTCACAAGACCTTTTAGCTCCTCGCCAACTGCGCCATCTTGAACCTTGTGAAGGTGGTCTGCATCTTTAAAGATGAAAGGCAGGTCAAATAGCTGAAATTGCGGCACGATAGGTGTAAATTTAGAAAAACTTGGAGCTGCCATTTGAACGTTGCCAAGTTTTAGCGCGCCAAAAACTCTATCGTCATCAAGTAGCTGTGCTGATGGGAAGACTTGAACTTTTATCTTGCCGCCACTTAGCTCTTCAGCACGCTTTGCAAAAAAGTCAGCTGCCTTGCCCTTTGGCGTAGAAGCTGCGACAACGTGAGCAAATTTGATCGTATAGACCTTATCCGCACCAAATGCTAAGCCACTGATGGCACATGTAAAAAGTAAAGCTTGTAAGAATTTCATCTTTCATCCTTTGTAATAGTTTTGATAGGTGCATTATAAATTTCAAAAATAAAAATTTAGAAATTTTGTTTCATAAATTCACATATCTTTATTTTTATATGTGTATTTTTGTAACATTTTTGATCTAAAAAGGGTAGTTTTTGCTTTGTAAATTTAACGTAAAAATTTATTTATCATTTTTATAGTCTATTTTTGTTACGTTTCTACACATATTTTTATATTATTTTTTACATTTAGAGAAATTTAAATTTACTTTTCTCTCTTTTGCAAAGCTAAATTTGCTCTTTCAGGATATAAATTTTCACTCTTATAACCACAAATTTATCAAGCAAATTCGCTCATCTTTTATAAATGAAAAATTTAGCTTTTATAAAAACGCCCTATTTTTAGGATAAATTTTGAAAGATTTTGTTTGTTAATCTTTTGTGGCTATAATGCGAAATAACAAATTTTATTATTAAGGAATTATTATGTTTGAACTAAGAAAACTTCCGTTTGACGCAAACCACAACGCAGTAGTAAGTGCTAAAACCTGTGAATACCACTATGGCAAGCACCACGCGACCTATGTTGCAAATCTAAACAATCTCATAAAAGATACAAAATTTGCTGACGCATCATTTTATGAAATTCTAAAAAATAGCGAAGGCGGCCTTTACAACAACGTCGCTCAAGTTTATAACCACGACTTTTACTGGGACTGCATCGCTAAAAAAAGCGAGATGTCAAGCGAGCTAAAAGCTGCGATCGAGGCAAATTTTGCAAACTTTAAAGAAGAGTTTTTAAAGGCAGCTACAACGCTTTTTGGCTCAGGCTGGGCGTGGCTTGTATTTGACCCAAGCAGCAAAAAGCTAGAGATCGTGCAAACTAGTAACGCAAAAACTCCAGTGAGCGACGGCAAAGTGCCACTTCTAGTCGTTGACGTTTGGGAGCACGCTTATTACATCGACAACTTCAACGCTCGTCCAAAATACCTAGATACATTTTATGAGAACATAAACTGGGAATTTGTAAGCCAAGCTTACGAGTGGGCGCTAAAAGAGGGCCTTGGCTCAGTTGAGTTTTACACAAAAGAACTACACAAATAATACATGGCGGGACTTTCCCGCCTTTAAATTTCTGCTTTTTACTCAAATTTAACTATCAAATTTATCATTTTAAAAGAGCGCAAACACTTTTTTGACAAATGACCTTTTTATAAATTTAAAATCAGCATGAGCTAACTCATCTTTAAATTTCTGCTTTTTCTAAAATTCAAAATCATCAAATTTCTAAGCAAAATCACTTTTTGAAAGATAATGCGATTTTAAACAGCTCAAATTCTCGTTTTTACAAGTGAGTTTTCTTAAATTTAAAACTAGCGCAAGATATCTTACTTTCAAATTTCTATTTTTCAAATTCAAGTTGCTAAATTTAACGAGCAATAGGCGCGATAGTTATAGCTTTGAAATGACATAAAATACTCGTTTTAGCGACCGCCCTATTTTGATGCGGTGGGGCTTTTACTTTAAATTTAAAAACGTCCTGATACTCAAAATGATCGCGGTCTTTGTTGCTTTGAAAGTAACCCTGAGCATTCGCATTTAATGGCTTTTTGCTTTAAATTTAACGCAAATCAAGACCAACGGCAATATCTTGCTCTTAAATTTCTCTATTTCAAATTTAAACTTCTAAATTTATGAGCGAAAGCCACATTAATGCTCAAAATGATCGCGATTTACAGCTTAAAACCCCAAGTGCGACCACGACGCTATTTTGGCACTGTAACACATGCTAGCGAAGTAGCAAAATGGCAAAACTAGCCTTGTGATCTGACTTGTTGCGACCAAGCAACTCACGCTTAAATTTAATGCAACAAAAAACAGCATAGGCACGCTACACTTTAAATTTATGAGTAAAACTTACTTTGATATTTAAGAAATTGGGGGGCAGTATTTGTTGCTTCAAAAGCTATTTTGTATCAAGCAAGGGTGGCTTAAATTTCAAAGCCACCCAGCCAAAATTTATCTTTTTGAAGTGTATAAATTTATACCATTTTGCAAGCGTTTTAGCCCTTCAAGCACCCTTTCGCGCTGCGTTGCGATATTCATACGAAGGAAAAATCTATCTCCTCTGTAAGCGTTGCCGTCATTTAGCCAAAGTCCAGCTTTATCGCGCAAGAAATTCATAAATTCGCTCGAATCCTCGCAAAACGCACTGCAGTCAAGCCACAAAAGATAGGTCGCACTTGATGGCAAGAGCTTCACTGGCAGATTTTGCTCTTTTATGAAGTTTGCAACGACCTTTTTGTTTTCAAAAAGATACCCTCTAAGCTCATCAAGCCACGCCTCGCCCTCGTTAAACGCGGCGATTGCGGCGATGATCGCAAAGGCATTTGCCTCGCCGACCTCATCGTAGTTGATGGCGGCATTTAGCCTTGATCTGATCTTTTCATTTGGCGTGACGACGGCTGAGCTTTGAAGACCAGCTATGTTAAAGGCCTTTGTAGGCGAGATGCACGTGATCGAGTTATTCTTACACTCCTCACTAACGCTGATAAATGGCACGTAGTTTAGCCCAGGATCAGTTATGTCGCAGTGAATTTCGTCGCTGATAACCAAGACATCGTGCTTATAGCAAAGCTCGCCTATCTTTTTAAGCGTCTCTTTGTCCCAAATTTTGCCTATTGGGTTGTGAGGGTTGCAAAGAAGCATCATGGTAGTTAGCGGCTGAGCTAGCTTTGCCTCGAGGTCCTCAAAGTCGATCTCGTAAGAGCCATTTTTATAGACGAGGTCGTTTGATAAAATTTCACGTCCGTTGTTTTTGATGCAGTTAAAAAAGACGTGATAGACAGGTGCTTGCACTAAAATTTGATCTCCTGGACTGCTAAATCTCCTAATGGCAGTCGAGATAGCAGGTATGACGCCAGTGCAAAAGCACATCCACTCGTTTTCAAAGCTCACGTTGTGACGTCTTTGCCACCAGCTCTTTATCGCTTCGTTCCACTCTTTTGGGATGAAAGAGTAGCCAAAGACGCCGTTATCAAGGCGCTTTTGCAAGACGCTTAAGATCTCAGGTGCGGCCTTAAAGTCCATATCTGCAACCCACATCGGCAAAACATCGCTCTTCATACGCCATTTTGATGAGTTTGTGCCTTCTCTGCTTACTAATGTGTCAAAATCGTACTTCATAGCTTTTCCTTAAATAAAATTTTAAATCAATTATAACCCAAAAGATACTAAGATGATTTAAAAATTTAATACCAAAAAAGGAAAAATGATGAAACTAGCTCAGGCTCTCATCCTAAGATCTGACACGCAAAAGCGCATCGAACAGCTAAAAGTTAGACTACTTAGCAACGCAAAAACGCAGGAGAATGAAAGTCCAAGCGAGGATCCAAAGCTTCTTTTAAAAGAGCTTGACAAGCTAACAAGCGAGCTTTTTACGCTCATTTGCTCTATAAATTTAACAAACTCAAGTGCAAAATTTGATGGCATGAGCCTCACTGAGATGATCGCCAAAAAGGACGCTTTGGTGCTAAAAGCAAACGTGCTTAGGGAGTTTGCCACGAGCGCTAGTCAAAAGGTCGATCTTTACTCAAACAGCGAGATTAAAATTTTAAGCACAGTCGATGTGGCTACACTTCAAAAGCAAGTAGATGCGCTTTCAAAAGAGATCAGAGAGCTTGAGATGAAGCTTCAGGAGGCAAACTGGTCGGTTGATCTAGTAGAGTAAAATTTATGGTAAAAATTTAGCCAAAAGCGAGTAAAAAACCATACATTGGCGGCTTGCGAAGACCAGGCAAAAGCTTAAATTTAGTCTTAGCAATCTTACAAATGCAAATTTAAAAAGCACTTTTACTACCACCTACTGGTTTGGCTATATTTTGGGTGGGTTTGGGGAAAATTAATCTTTATCATGTAAAATTTCGTAAATTTTTAAAAAGGAAATTTATGAAACTAGACACTCTCATCGTAAAAGGCATCGAAGCTAAAAACAACCCAAACAAAGCGGTCGTTCCGCCTGTATTTTTAGCTAGCACCTTCGTGCAAGATGACCTTGAAAATTTTCAAGAATTTGCCTACTCACGCGGCAACAACCCTACAAAAAAGGCATTTGATGTTATCTTTGCTAAAGTTGAAGGCAGCAAATACGCATTTAGCTTTGGCTCAGGCATGGCAGCAACAGCAGCCGCACTTAGCCTTATAAAAACAGGGCAAAAAGTCCTGCTAAATAGCAACGTCTATGGCGGCACATATAGATATGTTACGACAGTTTTTGAAAGCCACGGCATAAAGAGCGAATTTATAGATGATCTAAATTTTTTAAGCGAAGATGACATAAGCGACGACGTGGCAGCCATCTTCATAGAAACTCCCTCAAACCCTCTCTTAAGAGTGACTGATATCGCTAGAATTTCAAAGATCGCTCACAAAAAGGGCGCTCTAGTCATCGTGGATAACACATTTTTGACACCTTACTATCAAAAAGTGCTTGAGCACGGAGCTGACATCGTGGTATATAGCGCTACAAAGTATATCGGCGGACACGCTGACGTGATCGCTGGTATCGTCACGCTAAACGATGATGCTTTGGCTGAAAAGATAAAATTTGCTAAAAACACACTTGGTGGCATCATCAGTCCGATGGACGCATACTACCTAATACGTGGGCTTAAAACGCTTAGCGTTAGGTTTGACAGACAAACGCAAAACACCCATAAAATCATCAAAATTTTGCAGAATAATGACGCCGTTAGCGTGGTGCATTTCCCTGGCTCATACAGCGAGCAAGAGGCCAAGATGCAAGCAGCTCAAGCAAGCGATATCGGTGCTCTTATCTCATTTGAGCTTGATGAAAAATATGATGTAAATAAATTTGTAAAAGCGCTAGAAATTTTTGATCTAGCAGTGAGCCTTGGTGGCGTAGAGAGCCTTATCTGCAGGCCTGCTACGATGACGCACGAGGCATATCCAAAAGAGGTGCTAGATAAGATCGGCATAAAGCAAAATTTGCTTCGTTTAGCCATCGGCATCGAAAATGTCGATGATCTAATAGCCGACCTTGATCAAGCGTTTAAAAAAGCTAAAAGATAAGGAGAAATCATGGCAACTACAAAATTTAAAGGTAGTGATGTAAATTTAAGCGGAAATGAGCTATTTGTCGGCTCTTATGCGCCTGAGGCAAGAGTCGTAGCGCAAGATCTTAGCGAATTTAGCGTGGGCGGAAATAACGGCATAGAGGTGCTTGTCTGCTTGCCATCACTAGATACTGGCGTTTGCGCGGCTGAGGCTCGTAAATTTAACGAAAAAGTAGCTGGAAAACACGGCGTAAAACTTAGCATCATCTCAAATGATTTGCCATTTGCGATGGGGAGATTTTGCACGACTGAGGGCATAGCAAACCTGCGTGTGGGAAGCGACTTTAGATACGGCGAATTTGCCCAAAACTACGGCATACTGATGAGTGATGGAGCGCTAAAAGGCCTACTTGCAAGAGCGGTATTTGTCATCAAAGATGGCGTCATCATCCACAAGCAAATCGTCCCTGAAGTGACCGAGGAGCCAAACTACGACGCAGTTTTTGACGCGATAAAACAAAGCGGCGGATGTGGTTGTGGCTGCGGCTGCCATTAAAATTTACTATGCAAAAAGCCCAGCTATGATGGCAAAGAGCTGACTGCCTGCCACCACTAGCTCGGCTCCATCTTTTACGTCCCTTAAAACTGGCTTTATTGAGGCTAGTTTTAGGCTTGATTTTTCTTTTATTTGTTCGTTTTTCGGAGGCAGGTCTTGTGTGATAGTGGCGTATTTTTTGATGATCTCTACCACCTTTTTTATCTCATCTGGCAAATTTTCATCCAAATTTTTAGGCAGTGAGATATATAAATTTTCACGGCTTCTAGTTAGTAAGACGTAAATTTTTCTATAAAAAAGCGCCATTTCATTTTTATATATGGTCTGTAAAAACGGCAAAAAGTTGTGGATGATGACATTTTGCGCTTCAAGACCTTTAATGGACTGCATCGTCAAAACCTCTACGTTTTTACCCTCTGGCAAGACGCTCTCTTTTATGGCATTTACAGCGACCTTGCTATTACTTAAAACGACACTTGTTTCTCCATCTGGTAAGGCACATTTATTGCCTTTTGCTCTTTAGTGTCAAGGTAACTTTTGTATATTTTCATCCAAGCGTTAAATTTACTTTGTTCTCACACTTTTTTGAGATTAAAATTCTGCTATTTTTAGCTTTTCCAAGAACACAGTTTTTGCCACAATTTAACATAGATCATGTTTATATTAAGTTATATTGAGCCCAAATTCTAAAAAATTGAAAATAGAAATGACTGAAAAATAAAAAGTGATTTGAAATTTGAAGTGGCCGGGAGATAGGGATTCGAACCCCAGGAGGCTTTCACACCTCAACGGTTTTCAAGACCGCCGCTTTCGACCGCTCAGCCATCTCCCGAATTAAAGATTTGTGATTATAGCCAACTTTGCTTAAAATTTGCTATAACCACTAAGAATTATTCTGTTTTTTCTTTAACGTAACTAGCGCCGCTATTAACCTTTTCTTTGGTCCATTCTTTAGCATTATGCGTATCTTCTTTTACGCCGTGCCAAGTGTTTGAACAACCTACTGCAAAAAATGCCATGCATACTATTAAAAGCAATTTTTTCATCGTTAACCCTTTATGTAGTTATTTTTGAAGTTGGAGGCGACACCCGGATTCGAACCGGGGATCAAAGCTTTGCAGGCTCATGCCTTACCACTTGGCCATGTCGCCGTTTTGGTGGTGCCCGAGACCGGACTTGAACCGGTACGGTAAAAACTACCGAGGGATTTTAAGTCCCTTGCGTCTACCATTCCGCCACTCGGGCAAAATTTAATGGAGCGGGAAACGAGATTCGAACTCGCGACCCCAACCTTGGCAAGGTTGTGCTCTACCCCTGAGCTATTCCCGCATTAAAGGTTGCAATGTTACCCAAAAGTTGCTTAAAAATTTATTTTATAAAAACGACTTTCAAAAAAATGTAAGCCATAAAAAGATAAAATACCAAATCTTTTGGGGTTATAGCTCAGCTGGGAGAGCGCTTGAATGGCATTCAAGAGGTCGGCGGTTCGATCCCGCTTAACTCCACCATGATTTTACTCTCTTTCTTGCTTACAAATATTTTCACGTTTTTCATGAAATTTTACGTCAAATATATGTAAAAATTTAGAATTCTTTCGCTACATTTACAAAATGCATAATTTAAAACAATATATAAATGAAATTTTAAAAAATCACCATGATGAGCGTGTATTTAGCTTTGAATTTGATGGGCAAAAATTTTGGTTAAAACGCATTGAAAAGAGCATTGAGGGCAGCTTTTTAACTAAAATTTTTAAGCCAAACCCTTATAAGTCATTTGCCGCTGAGATAAAAAAGCTTGAAATTTTAAACGAGGCAAATGCTCCTGCTCCAAAACTCGTGTTAAAAAGTGATGAATTTTTCGTTATAGAAGATGTTGGTGAGCCAGTTGCTAGACTATTTAAATATAGCACCGATGAAAATTTTAAGCATGAAATTTTACTAAAAGCAGCCCGCGCATTAGCTGGACTTCACGCACTAAATTTCGCACACGGACGCCCAGCGCTTAGGGATATCGCCATAAAAAATGACGAGATAAAATTTCTTGATTTTGAGTCAAAATTTTTTAGCGATGATATAGAGCTTAGAAAGTGCCGTGATCTGCTAGTTTTCATCCACGAGCTCTACCGACAAAAAATTTCAAACGAGCTTGTAAAGGAGGCGATTGATGAGTACATTAAGACTAATGGCAGCGAAATTTACGAGCACTCTTTGCGCTTAATAGTCAAATTTAAGCCACTTTACTACCTGCTAAGGCCGTTTAAATTTTTAGACAAAAAAGATCTAAGTGCAGCTATTTCAACATTTGAGCTACTTTTGCCAGACACAAAATCCAAAATCACATCCAGATAACTAAAAAATAATCTTCTAAATTTTATCTCTACTTAACAAAAAATAAATTAATATTCGTTATTAAAATTAAAAGGAGATATATGCTTTTCAAGCGTAACAAAATCATTTTCAACATCCACCTAATAATCGGTCTAATCGCGACTATACCGCTACTTATCATGACACTTGCAGCGCCATTTGCCTCTTATAGAGAGGAGATTAAGTCTGCGATAAATGAAAAATATATAAATTTAACGCCTAGCGAAAAGCCAAATTTAAGCTTAAGCGAGATCCTCGCCAAAGCAAAAAGTGAGATCAAATTTGACACGCTTGAAAACGTACAAATCGGCGGTGAAAACAAAGCTTATAGCATCAGTGTCACTAAAGATAAAAAGCTCTTAAATTTCTTCATTGATCCAAGAAATGGCGAGGTGATCAGCGAAGATTTGGGCGAGAAAACTCGCATGATAATATTAAGCCTGCATAGAAATTTAGGCCTTGCCCTGCTTGATAGCAAAGTCCCAGCAAACATCGGCAAGCAAATAGTCGCCATTAGCTCGATCATCATGGCACTTCTTGCCATAAGCGGCCTCATCCTCTACGCCCCAGCGATCAAGCGAAATTTGCTAAATTCGCTCAAAATCAAGCCAAGTGCAAAGGGCTATGCCTGCTTTTACAACCTCCACACGAGCCTTGGCACATACGTGGCGATCCTGCTTGTCGTGATGTCGCTAACTGGCCTTTACTGGTCTTATGGCTGGGTCAGAAGCGGCGTAAATAGCGTATTTTTCGAACTAAAGCCAAGCCAAGCACAAAGGGCAATGCCACAAAGAAATTTGACCCCAATAAGCGATGAGAAATTGAAAGAGATCGAGGTTGCGGAGCAAATTTTTAAAGAAAATGTCACGCTAGAGCTAAAATCCCTCACGATAAACATGCCTGAAAACAACCAAAGCACCTACACAATAAACTACGAAACTGCCGAGAGTCAGGTAGGCAAGCTAAAGCTTGACGCAAGCGCTGGCAAGATAAAAGAAAATAAGCTTGTTAGCAAGAGTGATAGCATCCCAGAGGCTAAAAAGGCAGGTCGAAAAGTGCTTAGCCTGCATACTGGAGAGATGTTTGGCGAGGTCGGTCAGATCGTCTTTGCCATCTCTTGCGTGATCGCCGTTTTACTAATAATAACTGGCTTTTTAATGACCATAAAAAGGAGCAAAGCACTCTAAATAAAAGTAAATTTTTACCTTGCTTTGGGTAAGATTTTAAGAAATTTTTACCACAAACAAGAGAGAAATTTATGAACAGAAAACGCATTTACAACCCAAGTTCAAATGAAAATTTGACCGACAGAAGAGTCTTTAACGGCAATCCACACGGCATTTTAAATTTCACCAAGGCGAAATACGAGTGGGCGTTAAAGCTTTGGGACCTCATGGAGGCAAACACCTGGTTTCCAAAAGAGGTCGATACCACCGACGACGTGCGCGACTACGCCTACAACCTCACAGAGGCTGAAAAACGCATGTACGATCTCGTCTGGAGCCAGCTCATATCGATGGATAGCTTTCAGACAAACAACCTAGCTGACAACATCAACCCCTACATCACCGCACCAGAGATCAACGCCGTGCTAAGCCGCCAAGCCTACGAAGAGGCAAACCACAGCAAGTCTTACGCTGTCATGGTCGAGGCGATCTGTGACAACACCGACCTCATCTACGAGATGGAGAAGCACGACGACGTCTTGCGCGAGAAAAATGACTACATCTCAAGCGTTTATGAGGAGCTTGCAGGCGAAGTGACTGACGAGAAGCTACTTCTTGCGATGGTTGCGAACCAAATTTTAGAGGGGATCTACTTTTACAGTGGCTTTACGGCGATTTATGCGCTGGCGCGCGCTGGCAAGATGCTAGGCTCAGCGCAGATGATACGCTTCATCCAACGCGACGAGATCACGCACCTGCTTTTGTTTCAAAACATGATAAATTCAGTCCGCAAAGAGAGGCCTGATCTTTTCACGCCTGAGACTGAGGCAAAAATTTATGATATGTTTGAAAAAGCTGGAAATTTAGAGATCAAATGGGGCAAATACATCACTCAAAACCAGATAATGGGCTTTACTGATGATATCATCGAGCAGTACATCCACTATCTCATCGACCAGCGCCTAGTTGCGATCGGCCTAAAACGCAAATACAACGTCGCTCACCCGATCAAATGGGTCGATGATTTTGCGAAATTTAACGACCAAAAGTCAAATTTCTTTGAAGCAAAGGTGACAAACTACAGCAAGGGAAGTATCAGCTTTGATGACTTTTAAAAATGGCATCTTAGCCCTTTCCTGCGTGCTTTTTGTGGGGTGTGCGAGTAGTAGCAATGAAAGAGCCATTAGCATAGCAAATAAGGATTTACTAAATAGCTTTAACCCTTACATACTTGCAAAAACGAATGAAACCAAAGATGCCATCACTTACCAAAGCATGCCAGCTGGCGATGTTTGGCCAAGTCTAGCGCCTATTGGCTCTGCGCTTGTTGTTGATGTTTTTAAAGAGATAAACAAAACATGCAACTTCAAATATAGCGACCTAAAAGAGACTAGGATGGTATATTTTGACGATAAAACCTCGTTTTCTTATGAAGTTTGGGTCTTTAACGACCCGCTTTCAGGGCGTGATGATAAGATCACAGCTATAACTGTTTTGCTAAAGCCAACACCTGAAATTGGTGGGACGGATATGGATTTTAGAATTCCAGAAAATTGCCATGCGCCAAAGCAAACTATATTTGTATTTGGAAAATAAATGAGCGAAAATTTAAACCTAATAAGCCTAACTTTAAAGGCAAAAAATGCAACAGATCGGCTAGAAGAGCTTGCAAATTTAGTTGAGGCTGCACCTGAAAACTCTCTCCTACTTGCAAGCGAGCTTTGCATCAGTGGCTACGACTTTGATGGCTTTTTTGCTGGGGCAAACAAAGCGATGCTTGGTGGCATGATAGGCAGCTTTGATGCGATGCTGCTTGAGCGCTTGCAAGAGGCGCTTAGCCCAGATAAATTTCTTGGTTTTACGCACCTTAGCAGCCTAAACAAAAGCGCAGGGCTCGCTCAAATTTCAAATCTAAATCCGCACCAACCAAAAATTTATAACGAATTTTTACTTCTTAACTCAAACAACGTCTTTCATTCGCAGTTTAAGGCTGAGCTTTTTAGGCCAAATTTAGAGCATGAGATCTTTGCCGCTGGCGAGGTGAGCGATATAAATGCATTTACATTTAGAGGGCTAAGGCTTGGCGTACTGATATGCTTTGAGCTGCGTGATAGCAGGCTTTGGGCAAAGCTAAAAGGGTGCGACATCATCATGGTGCCAGCCATGTGGGGCAAGGCTAGAGAAGAAGCCTACCTTAGCCTTTGCAAGGCGCTTGCGATCGCAAACAACTGCTACGTCATGATCTCAAGCTCGCTTGATCTTGAGCTCGCTGGGGTCTTTTTGCCAGATGGCACGCTAGAGCAAAGCGCGGTTTTTGACGCAAATTTGATAGCGCAGATAAAGAAAAATTTAGGGCTTTTATAAATTTTAAGATAAGCTTTAAATCGTATAATAACGATTTAAAATTTGTTTAGGATAGAAATTTTGACCCAATTAGAAGCGATAAAATGCCAAAATTTAGCTAGCGACATAGCCGATGAGATCACGCTAAGTCCGCTTTTGTTTGACGCGATATCAACAACCGAGCGCGAAATTTTCGTGCCTATCCCTGCACATGCTTACAAGCTTGACGCGCAGCCGATACTGGGTAATCAATGGATCAGCTCGCCGCTAACGGTGGCAAAGATGACGATGGCGCTAGAGTGCGAAAACGTGGATAACATCCTAGAAATAGGCTGTGGCAGCGGCTATCAAGCAGCGATATTAAGCAAGCTCGCACATAGAATTTTTAGCGTTGAGCGCATAGAAAAGCTAGCCATGGAGGCAAAAAAACGCTTCGAGGCGCTAAAGATCAAAAACGTACACGTAAGATATGATGATGGCAACAACGGCTGGCGAAGCTACGCGCCGTTTGATAGGATTTTACTCTCGGCTGCTGCTGATGAGATCTCGCCAAATTTATTCGCTCAACTAAAAAATGGCGGCATCTTGGTCGCTCCGATGAAAAGAGATGGCAAGCAGTTTATCGCTAAATTTAGAAAAGACGAGAGTGGGAATTTAGAAAAAGAGTTTTTAGACGAGTGCCTTTTTGTGCCACTTCTTGAGGGCAGAGAGTAGAGGCTTTACCTCTACAACTACCACCTAACCAGCCACTCGCCGCTAGGGTGCTGCGTAAATACAATATCATCAAATTTTGTAGTTTCTTCGCCATCCGCCGTGATAAATGTAACGCTAAAACTAGATGCGTTTTTGGCGATAAATTTCACATTTTCTATACTCAAGATATCGACGTTATCGCTACAAGTGCCACTAGCCCTTTTTGAATGGCTATCATCTCTTCTTAGCGCAGGTGCCATTGTGCCACCTTCCATAAATTTATCATTTTTATTAGCCTTATAGCATGCCATATTTGCTAAAAATTCCTGCATCCTAGGTTTTGCGCTATCAAATTTCGCTTGATACTCCTTTGGCACCTTAACGCCCAAAATAGCGCCTGGCACCGTCTGACCAACTAAATTTCTACTTTTTGTTAGCGTTGGCTCGCTTTTTGGCTCACAAAAGGCAAAGCTACTAAAAACAGCACAGAGCACAATGACAAGAAGCGATTTTGTTTTCATTTTTCTCCTTTTTAGATAAGAGCCATTCTATCTCGTGCCGCTTAAAAGTTACTTGAGTTATAAATTTAAAGAATAAATGTGAGTTTTTAGGAGAGGCAAAGCCTAAGCCTTGCCATAAATTTAGATTTTTAGAATTTATAAGTGTAGCCTGTGTAAATTCCAACACTTGTATCTCTTAGCTGAGCGCCGCTATTTTTCTTATAAAATGTCTTATCAGCTTTTAGTCCAAACTCAAGCGCGTTGTGAGCGTCAAATGAGTAGATACCACCTGCTTTTGCACCAATCAACAAACCTTTGAAATTTTTCTTGCTAGTTTCGTTTTCAAAGCTTTGTC
Organism: Campylobacter concisus; assembly: GCF_002913765.1. Classification (GTDB taxonomy): domain Bacteria; phylum Campylobacterota; class Campylobacteria; order Campylobacterales; family Campylobacteraceae; genus Campylobacter_A; species Campylobacter_A concisus_BB. The sequence continues at coordinate 91,853 of NZ_PPCH01000008.1, forward strand.
TAACACTTAGATAACCAAGACCAGCGTAACCGCCAAGCACAGCTTTAAAGTTTTCTGTGATGTTTGGTGTGTAGTCTGCGCCTGCTAAAAGCTTATGTTTGCTCCATTTTGCGTCTGCTTCGCCAGCATTTTTTCTAGCTTTAAAGTCGTAGTAGTAGCCACCATACGCTCTATAGCTGTCAAAATCATAACCGCCATAAAAGCCAAGTCCGTAGTGACCTTTGTTGAAGTTATTTTTTTCGCTTTTTGCGATATTTTTAGTTTTGATCTTTGAATTGAACGAATAATCGCCCTCGCCGCCGACAAATGCGCCCTTCGCAAGTGCAGCTGAACTAACTAAAGCTAAAACCAAGCTTGATTTTACAAGTAAATTTTTCATACTTCTCCTTTAAAAATTTTCGTGATTTTACTATTACGCGTTTAATCTATGTGAAATTTAAATTTAACAAAGCCCTATTTTTTGGCTCTTTTCAGCCTTTAAAATTTAAATTTTTTATATTTACTATTAAATTTTAAAATTAGAAAAAATTTTCATCAAAGGAGAGAAAATGGCACTAGATAAAGAGCTAGTAAATTTCGGTGAAGAGCATGAGCTAAATGCGATCCTTTCAAAATTTGGCAAATCACAAAGCCAAAAAAACAGAGCAACACTTGGCGAGCTTGGCAAAAAATGTAAGGAAAAACTTGCTAAAAGAGTGCTAACTCAAGACGAATTTGGCGAGTTTGTAAAAGCTCATCTAAAAGAGCTTGAAGACAAAAAAGCTTAAATCTCTGGGGGCAACCCCAGAAAATCTTACTTACAATCATCTTTTGTCAAATTTATCACAGTAAAATTTTTGCCATTTGCGTAGTTGTATATCCACGAGGCTTTATCGATAAGAGGATTTTTACTACTACAAAAGTCCTCTTTTAGCATTTCAGTCTGCATCTTTTTAAACTCATCTATCTGCTCTTTAGTAAATTTACTAAATTTAATATCCTCGCTATCATTTATAACAAACGTGGTTTTTAGGGTCTCATTTTGGCATGTAGCACCCATTATTACGCTATTTTCATCGACTCTTGTGGGAGCTGGCTCATCGATCATACTTACAACAGCTTTAATAAATGCATTATTACAATCAACCGCAAACGCAGCCGTTAAAAGGATAAAAAGAGCCAATATTATTTTCTTCATTTTGTAGCCTTTTTGCAAAGTATATTAAATTTAATGATAAAAATACTAGAGATAAATTTGCGCCCAAACTAGGACGCAAATTTCTTAAGGAGGGAATGTTTAATATTAAAATTTATAAGTGTAGCCTACGTAAAGACCGATGTTGCTCTCTCTAACTCTGCTAACATCATCTGCTTTATAGAAAGTGTAGTCAGTCTTCATGCCAGCTTCTAGGATGTTGTTTTGATCAAGTAGGTACTCAGCACCAAATTTAGCGCCTAAAACAAATCCTGTGTCATAGAATTTTTTATTCTCGTCATCTCTGCTTATCAAAAGTCTAGATACGCCAGTGTAGCCACCTACAACAAGTTTAATGTCTTCAGTGATGTTTGGAGTGTAATCAACTCCAGCTAGCAAACTATGCTTTTTCCATTTAACAGTAAATCTGTCATCATCGTCTTCTATTTGTTTTTTTGTTTGAAAGCTATAAAAATAAGCACCGTAAGCTCTGAAGCTGTCAAAATCATAACCAGCTTTTACACCGCTGTTAAATTGACCTTTTCTAACGCTTCCGCTCTCGCCGTCTGTTGTTTTCTCTTTCCAATTTGACGCAAAAGAGTATCCGCCCTCGTAACCAATAAATGCTCCCTCTGCCATAGCAAATGAGCAAACCGCACACGCAATAATGCTAGCTTTCAAAAATGAACTTTTCATTTTCAATCCTTTAAAAATATAATGTAAATGTAATTTTACGGATTTTTATTTAAAATATTATTAATTTATAATATTAAATAAGCATTGATAAATTTACTTTGTTTATAAAATTCGTATTTTAGGGATTTATAAAGATAAATTTATAAAATTTTGAATTATTAAAAAGTAACACCTAGTCGTTAAATTTCAAAAATGTTATAAAATTTCTCGCACGAGAAGCTGGGATACAAGAAGTCAGCTAAATGATTTTTAGAGATAAACTATTTCCAAAAAAGCTTAAATTTCTAGCTTTTCTGTATTTTTATCAAATAACCCATTAAATTTAATAGATAAAATTTATAACTTTCAAAAAATATCTAAAAATTTGGCATCCTAAGAAGCATTTGCAAGTGTAATGCAAGAGGACAAAGAGCTAGTCGAAGTATTAAATTTACCATCCTCTTCTATGATGTATATAGTGATGCTCATAGCTGCTTTCAGCACCACAGCCAGCCTTTAAAAGGCCACGCACTATACCGCCGCCACCAAGCGCTTCTGGTCCTAATGATCTATCCCAGCGATCCTCGCATTCATGTTTTTTAGCCTCTTTATAAGCTATCTCGCAAAGGGCCAAGAAGATACCAAGCGCAATCGATATTATAAATTTATGAGTAGTGCTTAGTTTGGCATTATTGGCATTAGAAGGATCTGCCTCTTTTTTATTTTTAACTTTACTTGTTCTTTTTCTTCTTAGTTTGTCCATCTTTTTACTTTAATAAAAGAGAAAAATTTAAAGCCATTTTCATCTCAAATTTATAAAATTTCTCTTATGAGAAGCTGTGGCGTAACAAGCCCACGGAACGAATTTTTAGATACGCAAAAGATGATATCTATCATTTCGCCTACTCTAACGTGCCTTGTGAAGTTGAAAAATAGCGCCTCAAGCGTCTTGTTGTCTTTTTGCAAGATAAGTTTTAAGTGATTTTGATCCCTACCTATAAGTCTTTCGTTCTTCACGACAGCGTTTTCTATCTTAAAGACTGGGCGTGGATTTTTCTGTCCGTACGGCTCATAAAATTCCAAAATTTCAAGTAGTTCAAAATCGATCTCGCTTGGCATTATGTCGCCAAGTAGCTCATCTGAGCTTTTGCGCTCTTGCATATTTAGGCATGAGCAGCTTTTATTTATCGCCTCTTTAAATTTTTCCAAATTTTCAGGCGCAAGAGTTAGCCCTGCTGCACCTTTGTGACCGCCGTAGCTTGTTAGCAGATCTTCGTGGCTTGCGATGAGTGACAAGATATCAAGCTTGCCAACGCTTCTGGCACTGCCTTTTGCACGGCCCTTGTCGATGCTAAAGACGATAGCTGGCTTTGCAAAGTGCTTTGCAAGGCGGCTAGCTACTATGCCGATCACGCCCTCATGCCACTGCTCTCCCCAAGTGATGATGACCTCATCGTCCTCTTTTACGTCCTTTAGCGAGCACTCAAAGAGTTGGCGCTCCTCCTCTTTTCTGGAGTTGTTAAATTCAATGATCGTATCAAGGTAGTTGTAAGCCTCTTCGATGCTCTTTGCACGCAAGAAGTTAAATGAGTTCATCGCATCGTCCATGCGTCCGGCTGAATTTATAAGAGGCGCTATAAGAAAGCTGATATCATCACACTCAAATTTATCCTTGCCGTAAAACTCTTTTATGACGCAAAATGCCGAGCGCTTAGAGGCATTTAGCTTGCAAATACCCATGCGAACAAGCATCCTGTTCATATCTCTTAGCTCCATCATATCAGCTATTATCGCGATGGCTAAAAGCTCTAAAAACTTACTCATATCGTAGTTTAGCTTGCAAACATCCTTTAGCGCTCCAACCAAATACCAAGCCACTTCAGCACCGCAAATTTCGATATTTGGGAAGTTACAGTCCTCTTGTTTTGGATTGATGATAGCGTAGGCTTCTGGCAAAACGGCTGGTGGCATGTGGTGATCTGTGATGATAAGATCGATGCCTTTTTCTTTGCAGATGCTAGCTGCCTCATTAGCCGAAATGCCGTTATCAACGGTGATTATTAGACTTACATCGCTTGCAAGCTCGTCGATGATCTCAGGGTTTAAGCCGTATCCGTCCTTAAAGCGGTTTGGGATCTTTACTAGGTAATTTTTTACGCCAAGATCATCAAAAAACTCGGCTAAAATCACACTTGAAACCACGCCATCAACGTCATAATCGCCAACAATAGCAATATGCTCGTTTCTCTCGATCGCTTCTTTGATGCGATTAGCGCCTTTGTAGATATCCTTTAGAGCGCTTGGCGTTGGAATTTCACTAAGTTTTTTGTGTATGTCGTTACAAAATCTACGTGCTAGTAAATTCCTTATATCCTCTTTAGTTAACATAGCTTTGGCAAGGACTTTTTGACGCCCTGCCAACTTTGACTAATGCTATTTGCTCACTTAAATTTACGCCCAAACTGCCAAAAATTTGACAACAAAAATGCTTTTTTTTCATCGTAATCTTTCGTCTTTATTTTGAATGCTTTGATTATATCTTTTTGAAATTTAATTTCTTATAATTTTCATTGAAAGTAAGATTTTTAGGGCAAAAAACTTTTGTTAAATTGATACTCTTTATAAATTAGCCATTGTAAATTTGAAGTAAAAAATGAGAGAAATTTTAAGTAAAAATAAGGGGTCATAAGACCCCAAAAATTAAAATTTATATGTGTAGCCTAGATAAGCGCCGATATCTGTTGATTTAAGGTTATCAAGATCTTCATCAGTGCTATACCAAGATCTATCTGCTTTTATACCAAATTCAAGTGCATTATTTTTATCAAAGCTATACTCTGCACCAAGTCTTGTGCCAACTAGCCAACCAGCCTTTGTTGTATCATAAGTCGCTTTAAGTGTATTTGTATAAAGTCTTGCTTTAAAATTTACAACTGAAATACCAGTGTATAAGCCTGCTATTAACTTAAAGTTATCTGTTATAGCTGGAGTATAGTCACCACCTACTACAAATTTATGTGTTGTCCATTTTATACTAACATCGTGTTTTACGCCATCATCAGTATAGTTAAAGTTATCTTTTGCCTCTGTATGATAGAAGTATCCACCATAAACTCTAGCTACGTCAAAGTCATAACCGCCTTTGATGCCAATGTTTGGTCTATTATCCTTAAAACTAAGACCATCATTGTCTTTTAGCTTTGAGCTAAAATCATAGCCGCCCTCAACTCCGACAAATCCACCTTGTGCTAAAGCAAATGAGCCAGCAAGTGAAAGTGCCAAAACACTTTTTAAAACGCAATTTTTCATTTTTTCTCCTTTATAAATGATTGCGTAAGCATTGTATGTTTAGCAAGATTAAAAAATACTTAAATGATTTAAATTTTATCAATAATACGTTTACTTTTATTTTTAATATAAATTTTGAGAGTAATTTAAAGAAAATTTGGCAAGAAAGCTTGCCAAATTTATCATTTTACGTGATTAGCCAAGCTCGCTTTTATAAAGCCCAGTATTACAGGGTTTGGTCTAGTTAAGCGGCTAGTAAATTCAGGGTGACACTGCACGCCTACAAACCACGGATGGTCTTTTAGCTCGATCGCCTCTACCAGTCCGTCGCTTTCACCACTTACTATTAGACCAGCCTTTTCAAAAACCTCTTTATATTTTGGATTTGCCTCGTAGCGGTGGCGGTGGCGCTCTTTTACGCTCTTTGCGTTGCCATAAATTTCAGCCAAAAGCGTCTTTGGCTTGATGTCGCAGTTGTAAGCACCTAGCCTCATAGTGCCGCCAAGTGGGCTTGTGTGCGTTCTTATCTGCTTTTTGCCGTGAGCATCGATGAAGCTATCTATTAGATAGATGATAGGATTTTTACACTCTTTGTTAAACTCCATAGAATTTGCATCTTCTAAGCCCAAAACATCCCTTGCAAACTCGATTAGTGCCAGCTGCATACCAAGGCAAATTCCAAGATATGGGATCTTATTCTCACGAGCAAATTTTATGGCTTGCATCTTGCCTAAAACGCCTCTTTCTCCAAAGCCACCAGCTACTAAGATACCATCCACGTCTTTTAAAAGCTCATTTACATTGCTCTCTTCTATCTTTTCGCTATCTATCCAGCGTAAATTTACCCTAGCGTCCAAATTTGCTCCAGCGTGGATGATGCCCTCAGTTAGGCTCTTGTAGCTCTCTTTTAGATCGATATATTTACCTACAAAGGCGATTGTAGTTTCGTTTGTTGGAGCGATGATCCTTTTTACTAGGCTATCCCAGTTTGCCATGTCTGGTTTTAGCTCGCCAAAGCCTAAATTTTCAGCGATCGGCGTTAAGATATCTTGCTTTAAAAATGAGAGTGGAATTTGATAGATACTTGCGCTATCTAAGCTCTCTATGACGCAGTTTTTCTCCACACCACAGCTTGCTGCGATCTTATCTTTTAGCTCACGGTTTAGTGGCATTTCAGATCTGCAGATGATGATATCTGGGCTTATGCCGATGCGTCTTAGCTCTCCTACGCTGTGCTGGGTTGGCTTTGTCTTTAACTCGCCAGCTACTTTGATAAATGGCACAAGCGTTAGGTGGATATTTAGCGCTCTTTTTTTACCAACTTCTACTCTTAGCGCTCTTATCGCCTCTAAAAATGGTAGTCCCTCGATGTCGCCAACGGTTCCGCCTATCTCAACGATGAGTACATCTTTGCCCTCGCCTGCTTTTTTGATACGATCAACTATCTCGCCAACGATGTGGGGGATCACTTGGATAGTCTTTCCAAGGTAGTCGCCACGGCGCTCTTTTTCGATCACCGAGCTATAAACTCTGCCTGTTGTGAAGTTATTATCCTGACTTAGGCTCTCATCTAAAAATCTCTCGTAGTGACCAAGGTCTAGGTCTGTCTCCGCGCCATCGTCTGTGACGAAGACTTCGCCGTGTTCTAGCGGGCTCATCGTGCCTGGGTCTACGTTGATATATGGGTCAGCTTTTAAAACGCTCACCTTTAAGCCAGAATTTTTAAGTAATGTCGCGATAGACGCAGCTGCGATGCCTTTTCCAAGTGAGCTTAAAACGCCACCTGTGATAAAAATATACTTCGTCTCTTTTGCCATCAAAATTTCCTTAACTTTAGTTATTTTTTAATCTGCCGATTATACCCCTTAAATATTTAGTAAGGCATTAATCTTGCAATTTTTAAAAATTATTCTTTAAGTTTTTTTGTTATAGACTTCGACATCATGATTAAAAACTGCTTAAAAAACATCGCCTCTTTATATATAGACGGCTTTAAAAATATGAAAATAGGCAAGAAACTATGGCTTCTCATAGCGATAAAGCTTATCATTATGTTTGGAATTTTAAAGGTCTTCATCTTTGATGAAACTCTTAATACCAAATTTCAAACCGACGAAGAAAAAAGCGAATTTGTAATTCGTAATTTAATAAAGGAATAAAATGTCTGAGATGGATTTTGTTGATTGGTCTAGGGCTCAGTTTGCGCTGACTGCCATTTACCACTTTTTGTTTGTCCCGCTTACGTTGGGGCTAAGTTTTATCATCGCCATTATGGAGACGATATATGTCAAAACTGGCGATAAGGCCTGGCTTGAGATAACGAAATTTTGGCTAAAGCTCTTTGGTATAAATTTCGCTATCGGTGTGGCAACTGGCATCATCATGGAGTTTGAGTTTGGTACAAACTGGGCAAACTATAGCTGGTTTGTAGGCGATATCTTCGGTGCTCCGCTTGCGATTGAAGGCTTGCTCGCATTTTTCATGGAGAGTACATTTTTTGCCATTATGTTTTTTGGCTGGGATAAAGTTAGTAAGAAATTTCACCTGCTTTCAACTTGGCTTGTTGCGATAGGTTCAAATTTAAGCGCACTTTGGATCTTGATCGCAAATGGCTGGATGCAGTATCCAATAGGCATGAAATTTAACCCAGATACAGCTAGAATGGAGATGCAAAATTTCTTCGAAGTCGCGCTAAATCCACTTGGCATAACTAAATTTTTACACACAGTAACTAGTGGCTACACTATCTCAGCTCTTTTTGTGATAGGAATTTCTGCTTGGTTTTTGATCCAAAAACGCCATATCTTGCTTGCTAAAAAAAGCATCGTCGTTGCTAGCGCATTTGGTCTTATCACTTCGGCATTTTTGCTACTTAGCGGCGATGAGAGCGCATATCTTGCAGCTCAAAAGCAGCCTATGAAACTTGCAGCCATGGAGGGACTTTACAAGGGCGAGAAAAATGCTGGCCTAGTTGCTGCTGGTATTTTAAACCCAGCTAAAAAGCTTGGCGATGAGAGCGATGCCTTTTTGCTTGAGATAAAGGTACCTTACGCACTTGGCATCATGGCAAACAGAGAGCTTGACTCATTTACACCGGGCATAAACGACCTACTTTATGGCAACAGCGAGCACAATCTAATAAGCGTAGAAGAGAAGATGGCAAAAGGCAAAGTAGCTATCGAAGCTCTTAAAAACTACAAAGAGGCTAAAAAAGCAAATGACGAGAGCTTGATGAAAAGCTCGCTTTCAAATTTAGAGAGCAACCTAAATTTCTTAGGATATGGCTATCTTAAGGACGCAAAAGATGCTGTGCCACCAGTTGCACTTACATTTTATAGCTTCCACATCATGGTTGCACTTGGCACATATTTCATAGCTCTTTTTGCTATCACTCTTTATCTAAATCTCTCAAGAAAATATAAATTCGAAAACATAAGAGCATTTTTGTGGATCTGCCTCTTTACCATACCGCTTGGCTACATCGCAGCTGAGGCTGGCTGGATAGTAGCAGAGGTCGGCCGTCAGCCATGGGCGATACAAGATCTCATGACCGTTGGCGTAGGAGCTACAAATTTATCTGACTCAAATGTCAAAATTTCATTTATATTATTTGCTGTTTTATTTACGGTCTTGCTGATAGCCGAGATCAAGATCATGCTTAAGCAAATAAAGATAGGATTTAACGATCATGCATAGTTTAAGCTTAGAAAATTTACAAATTTATTGGTGGTTTATAGTTAGCCTTCTTGGCGGACTTTTGGTATTTATGATGTTTGTTCAAGGCGGTCAGTCGCTCATCTTTAGCCTTGGCAAGGACGAGCTTAAAAAAGATATGCTCATAAATTCTATCGGTAGAAAATGGGAGCTTACATTTACGACGCTTGTTATGTTTGGTGGCGCGTGCTTTGCGGCGTTCCCGCTATTTTACGCTACTAGCTTTGGTGGCGCTTACTGGGTTTGGCTGGCTATTTTATTTTGCTTTATCATCCAAGCTGTAAGCTACGAGTACCGCAAAAAGCCTGATAACTTCTTGGGTGCTAGAACTTATGAAATTTTCCTTTTCATAAATGGCTCACTTGGCGTTATCCTTATCGGCATGGCGGTTAGTACATTTTTTAGTGGCAGCGACTTTGTGCTAAATGAGCACAATTTTGTCGAGTGGAAAACTCCATTTCGCGGTCTTGAAGCATTGGCAAATCCTTACTTGTATTTGCTTGGCATAGCGATGTTTTTCTTATCTCGCGTAGGCGGTTGCTTATATCTTATAAACAACATCGCTGATGGCGAATTTATACAAAACGCTAGAAAACAGCTACTTATTAACACCGTGCTATTCTTGCCATTTTTCCTAGGCTTTCTTGCTTGGATACTTACAAAAGATGGCTTTGCATACGACGCAAACGGCGTAGTTAGCCTTGTTGCTTACAAATACGCTATAAATTTGATCGAGATGCCTGTCGCTGGCGTGCTACTACTTGTTGGCGTTCTTTTGGTGCTTGTTGGAATTTTCCAAGGAGCATTTACAAAAAGTATCCGTGGAATTTTTGCTTACGGCGTTGGCGTAACGCTTGCTGTGACCGCGCTATTTTTGATAACAGGACTAAATGGCACTGCATTTTATCCGTCATTTAGCGACCTCTCTAGCTCGCTAACTATCAAAAATGCAAGCTCAAGCCACTATACACTTGGCGTTATGGCCTATGTTAGCTTGCTAGTGCCAGTAGTACTTGCCTATATCTTCATCGTCTGGAGAGCGATAGATAGCAAGAAGATCACGCAAGATGAGATCAAAAACGATCATCACGCATACTAAGGATAAAAGATGTTAGAAGCAGGAATTTTTTTGATACTTTGGCCAGTGACATTGTTCGCTAGCTATAAATTTGTACTCTTTGCTTTAAAGAAATTTGACGCAAATAACTAAAATTTAGGGGCGTTTGCTCCTAAATTCTTCTTTTTATTTTTACCTCTTAAAACGACTTCTTTATAAATTTACTTAAGCCTATTTTCATATAAGCGTTAGTTTTGTGTGAAATTTTGGGAGTAAGATATCATTAAATTTCACAAAGGAGCGAAAATGAGCAAGAATTTCTTAGGTTCTGTTGCCCTTGCGGCTGTTTTGATTAGTGGTTTTGGCTTTAGTGCTCCACTAAACGCTGGGGTCTTGGCTCATCAAGTAAAGGTTCAAGGAGAGCTTGGCTCAGTCTTTATAAACCCATACGATGTATCGCCGCTAACTGCTATCATCGATAGAGCTGGCAAGGACATCAAAGATATCCACGTCAAAGTAAAGGGCAAGCCAGATGGCGGCATAGATATCGACTACAACGTCTCAGAACATGCCTTGCTCACGCATGATGGCGTGCCTATTTGGGGACTTTATCCTGACTATCTAAACGAGGTCGTGCTTAGTTATACATTTAACGGAGCTAAAAAGGTTGAGACATATAAAATTTACGCCCAACCGATCGTCACATATAGCCGTGATTTTAGGTTCTCACACATGCAAAAAACTCGCGTCAAAAAGGTCGATCCTGCCTTTAAAAACAGGCTCTATCTCATAAACAACACAATAACAAGCGTCTATAAACCGCTTGATTGGAAAAACGGCGGAGCTGCTAGCTGGAACGACTTTACCGAAAACTACATCGTAGATACCAAGGGCGAGATCAGATGGTATCTTGACTATCAGAAATTTTACGACCGCAGCGAGAGAAGAGTGATGGATGGGGGTATGATGATGGGCTTTCATCAGCTAAAAAACGGCGATATCAGCTTTGGCATGGCTCAAAGATATCTTAGGTATGACCTCATGGGAAAAGAAATTTACAACCGCCCGCTACCTAGAGGCTACATCGATCTAAGCCACGAAGTTATGCCACTAAAAGATGATCACGCACTTCTTAGGGTAGCAAAATACAACTACCACCACAAAAATGGCAAAATTTCTCACACCATAAGAGACCACATCATCGAGGTCGATAACACCGGCAAGGTGGTAGAAGAGTGGGATCTAAACGAAATTTTTGGCAACAACGTATATCGTAGCAACCTCATAAAGGCGCTTGATGCTAGGGCTGTTTGCCTAAATATCGATATGGACGCAAAAGAGATCAAGATAAGCGACGATCAGCCATTTGGCGATGTCACCTCCACTGGCACAGGCAGAAACTGGGCGCATGTAAATTCGATCTCGTATGATGATAGCGATGATAGCATCATCCTTTCGCTTCGTCACCAAGGCATCGTAAAGATAGGACGCGACAAGAAAGTAAAATGGATACTAGCCTCTCCAGAGGGCTGGAGCGAGGACTTTAAAGCAAAAGTGCTAACTCCGGTTGATAGCAAAGGCAATAAGATAAAATGTGAAAACTCAAAATGCGAGGGTGAATTTGACTGGTCATGGACCCAGCACACCGCATGGCTAACGCCAAGATACGAAAACAAGGGCGACATAAAACACCTAAGCGTCTTTGACAATGGTGATGCTAGAGGCATGGAGCAGCCAGCCTTTAAAGAGGACAAATACTCCCGTGCGGTTGAGTACAAGATAGATGAGAAAAAGGGCACAGTCGAGCAGACTTGGCAGTTTGGTAAGGAGCGTGGATTTGACTTTTATAGTGCAGTCACTAGTAACGTCGAGTGGCAAAAGGATAAAAGCACCTACTTTATCTCAAGCTCAAATGTAAATTTGCTACGTCCTGACAAGACTATCAAGATGGTCTTAGTCGAGATCGACCCAAAGACAAATGATATAAAATTTGAAATGGATGTGGATTCTGCTTCAAGAGATGATGTCGCTTATAGAGCGATGGTTATCGATCCAGAAGTGTTTAGTTATTAAATTTTGGTGTGAGACCCCCTCTCACACCAAGTGTATTAGTTATTATGTTGAAATTTATAAATTTCTTCTTTGACGCTAGTTAGGTCAAAATTTATCGCTCGCTCTAGCTCTAGCAAGCTTACATCTTCGTCTATCTCAAGAGCCATCGCTATCTCGTTTAGCTCTTTTGCTTCCTCATTTGCAAGGATCGCACTCTTAAAACTAGCCTCATCTATCTGGCCAAATTTTGAAAAGATCGATTTAAATTTATCTTTTAAAATTTCTCTACTTAGCTTTTTATCTTCTAAAGCCTTCTTCGTGCCACCATTTCTGTTACAGGTTCTAAATATAAAATCTATTGTTTCATTTACTTCATCGAGTAAATTTTTTGTCTTCTCGCTTTGCATACAAACTCCCTTCACCGCAAACAAATTCAAAGCAAGGCAGACTTTGTCCGCCCTGCTTATAAGAAATTAGAAGTGGCTTTCTACTTTCTCTTCGATTTGGATAGGATGAGTTGTAGCTATATTTTCTTCGCCAGCATGTGAGCTTGCAGTAGCATAAGAAGGTTTAGCCTCTGACTTACCTTCACTCATGATATGATCTTTTGGTGTTTCTAAAAGATCATTTGCGCTAACGCCTATTTTATTGTTATTTAGAACATTTAGCTCAGCTTTTGGCTCATTTATACGAGCAGCATTGCTTAGATCAACACTATCATTATCTAAGATATCATCTGGCAAGCTTCTAGTACTTCTTACTTTACCACCATAAGTGTTCTTTAGATCAAACCTTACCATTGTATCATTAGAAAGTGCATTACCGGCTAGGTCTTTAAAGTATCCATTCATAGATACTATCATACCGTTATGGCTCATATTAAAGTCTTTACCATCATCGCAAAGAGTTACCACGCGACTTATACTACCGCTCTTGATATCTGCTTCAGTTATAGTAATATCTTCAGTATAACCGTTTATATTGCCCCATTTTGGATTATTAGTATTGATCATATAGTGGAAAACATCCCCAGCTTTTATAGTTACACGATCTTGTGGTATATCTACAACAAATGTTATATCGCCGTTGCCATTTGCTGGATTTTCATAATCTGCTTTATCATAGATTTTATCTTGATTTGCATCTTCTTTAATCCAAATGTTCGGTTGAGCAATAGTTGTATCTATCTCAAGATTTGATACTGTATAAGGATTTGAAACCGCACCAGCTTTATTTGTAGCTACTGCTGTTACAGAGTAATTACCGTCGGCAATATCGTCAGTTGTTACCTTCCAGCTACCATCACTTTCAGCTGTTATAGTTTTCTCCCAAACACTATGTGACTTATTATCAACTACAGATACTTTTACGCTTGCATTAGCCTCAGCTGTTCCACTTATAGTTGGTGTCTTATCATTTGTTAAGCCTGCAACTTGCGCAGCCTCATTTGTGATAAGGTTGCCTACGTGACCGCCTCTAACATCATCATAGATGCTTGTGATCTTAACGTTAGTTGTCGCAATATGTTTATTATCTGTATTATCACTAAAGTCAAATACTACTTTATCGCTACCCTTAGCACCTTTATTGCCAGCTGCATCGCTAAAGTATGCTTCAGCTTCATATACACGTCCATTAGCATTTGCGCCAAACGCTAGAGGTTTGCCTGCATTTGGTTGGCCTTGCTCGTATTGATTTTGTACTTTCTCTCCGATATAGCCTCTATCGATATCTGCTTGAGTTATAGTACGATTATGCCAACTATCGCTTGCGCCCCATCTATAGTTGAATGTATCACCAGCTTTTATGCTTCCATCATCTGGTATAAGAGCTTTCCAAGCCATGCGTCCGATATTAGGATTTTCTATATTTTCTTTCCAGCTAAATTTACCGTCATTGTTTGTATCTTCGATAAACTCAACTTTCGCATCTGCTATCTTAGTATCAACTGTTACATTAGCTACGATTTCAGATCCGATATTTCCAGCTTTGTCATGTGCTTGAGCTGAGAAGATATGTAGTCCATCACTAAGTGGAGTTGTTACCTTATATTCCCAAGAACCATTTTTACCAGCATGAACTTCAGCGTATACTTCGTTGCCAGATTTTATAACTATCAATGACTCAGGCTCTGCTGTACCTTTTAGAGTTGGTGTAGCATCGTTTGTAACTTTACCTTTAACGTTGCCTATAAAATCAATATCGCTAGTTTTTACATCATCATTGATCTCTTCAATAGTCAAATAAGGCTCTGTAGTATCAACTGTTACAGTGATTGGTTTTGAAGGCTCGCTCACTTTACCAAACGCATTTTTAGCAATTGCTTTTATCTCATAGTCGCCATCAGCCCATGGAGAATTCTCCTCTGGTTCATAAAACCATTTGCCATTAGATCCTACTGGGATATTTTCAGCGATTACAGTATTGCCTTTTTTAAGAGTGATGGTTGTGCCAGCTTCAGCTTCGCCCATAAATGCAGGAGTACTATCATTTGTTAAGGCTTTATCAGCAACCAAAACATTGCCTGTAGTTCCGTAAATTGGGTCGATTAGATCTGAACCATACTCATTATCTAAAACTGCTATGATAGTTGGAGCTTTTGGAGCAAAACCTACTATTTTTACTGCATCCATATTGCCTTCACTAACATTACCTGCATCATCGACTAGTCTATAAGATGGAGTTTGGAAGCCTCTTGATTTTGGCATATCAATGCTAAATTCATCTCTTTCTATAAAGCCTTTAGCTATATCTTGCGCAGTTACTTTAAAGATATCTGTCCAAGTTTTAGCGTCGCTTCCAAGAATTTGAACCCTATCGCCTGCTTTTACAGTATTTTCTGGGATGTCGATAACCCATTTAAGCTTGCCATCTTTTAGAGCTGAAGCATCAGCTATGTCTATCTTCTTGTCGCTATTTATATCAGTTGTTATCTTAACTGTTGGAGCGCCAATAGTTGTATCAACATCTACACTTGACCACTCTGATACAGCACTTCTATTGCCTGCTCTATCGGTTGTTTGAACTTTAAGAGTATGTACTCCATCTTCTAGTGCAGCATGTACTTCACCACCCCAGTTCAAATTTGCCTCAAATGTATATTCCCAGTTGCCGTCTTTATCAGCTGTAACTGTTACTTCTTTGCCATCTTTAAATACTAGTTTATCATCTACCATTATCTTAACAGTTGAGAATGCCTCAGCTGTACCTTTTAGAGTTGGCAAGTTGTCATTTGTAAGAGCATTTTTAACATTACCTACAACACCACCAGCAACATCATCGATGATCTCAGTTATAACTGGCTGTGTAGTGCTTATATCAACATTTACAGTTGCAACATTTGATGGATTGCTAACATTGCCAGCTTTATCAGTTGCGATAGCTACTACATTATACTCGCCCTCAGCAAGTGGAGATTTTGGAGTAAATTCCCAGTTACCATTTGCATCAGCTTTTACAATGATGTCTTTGTTAATAATGTCATTGCCATTTTTAAGAACGATAGTTGAACCAGCCTCAGCTTTGCCTTTAAATGTCGGTGTAGTGTCATTTGTAAAGCCGTCATTTACACCAAGTATATTTCCGCCATTTTCAACACCACCCCACCAGTTATCTGTTACTGCAGTGATAACTGGAGCATCGATATGAGTATCAACGTCTATGCTTACTAGAGCAGACGGTTGGCTATTGTTACCAGCTACGTCAGTCGCTTGAGCTTCGAAGTTATGGTGTCCATCACTTAGTTTAGGTGTTGTAAATTCCCAGTTACCATCTTTATCAGCTACTGCAGTCCAGTTGCTGATAACTTCACCATTCTCAAATCTATAACTACCTCTACCATCGATCTTGATCTCAACAGTCGCAAATGGCTCAGCTGTGCCTTTTAGAGTTGGAGTATTGTCGTTAGTTAAGCCACCCTTAACATCACCATTTACTACGCCACCAGCCACATTATCAATGATCTCAGTGATGACTGGTTCATCAGAGTAAAGATCGATCTTGATAGTTGCAGCATCTGAAGGAGCGCTTACTTTACCAGCTGCATTTGTTGCAGTTGCTGTTATACTGTAATCACCCTGAGCAAGTGGAGTTTTTATAGTAAATTCCCAGCTACCATCAGTTTTTACAGGGATATTATCAGCGATAAGATCATTACCATTTTTAAGAGTGATAGTCGTACCTGGTTTTGCTGTGCCTTTAAATGTAGGCGTGCTATCATTTGTTAAGCCACCTTTAACATCTTCGTTAAATTTACCACCCCTTTGATCATCTATTACTTCTGTGATTACTGGAGCTTCTGGAGCTTTAGTATTCTCACTATCCTCACCTATAACCTTGCTATCCTTGCCTGGGTTGTTAGGGTTATTTGGATTGATGATCTCTGCTGTTACGTTGTTATCTTTACCTGGGTTTAGATCAACTGGGATATCAATCTTACCTTTATCGATATCATCTTGGTTGATTGGTTTTTCAGTCTTTTTAC
>NZ_PPCH01000009.1:0-405 GCF_002913765.1 Campylobacter concisus
AGTTTTTCGCAAGGTCAATGAGTAAAGACGGCCTAAATAGGATGGAATTTGAAATTTCAGAGCTTGCAAAAGCGGTTGGTTTTAGCGTCATTTCAAAAGATAGAAATCCAGCTTGGAAACCTATAAATGATAAATTTGCAAACGACATCTTAGAAGAGCTTAAAATTTATAAGCCAAATGCAAGGATAACAGCTGTGCATGCTGGACTTGAATGTGGAGTGCTTTTGGAGAAAAAAGCAGGTCTTAGTGCATGTTCTATTGGACCAAACATCTACTCACCTCACTCTACAAGAGAGCACTGCGAAGTAGCTTCTGCGCTTTTTATCGAAAAAGTAGTTCGCGGTATCGTTAAAAAATATAACTCATAAAAAGTAAAATTTGCTAGAAATTTCTAGCAAATTTTAT
>NZ_PPCH01000010.1:0-33066 GCF_002913765.1 Campylobacter concisus
CCCTGTCTGCTTACAGTTACGAGACGAAGCCCGAGTAAAAACCCCCTCGCACATTAGAAGTGTATGCAATGGTGTTTCACACTCCATGCGTTTGTATATCAGTGGCGTCAGACAAATTTTAAAATTTATGAACGAGCATATCACAGCTCTAAATTTAGCGCTAAATGAAGTGCAGCCTAAATTTAGTAGTCTGCTAAGGCGAGTGAGTAAGATTTTAAAATTTGCGAAAGATCTTTATTAAATTTGTAAATTTGTTTTATCCAAAAAGGCGAGAAAGGTCTCAAATTTTACTTCGCAGGCTAGCAACTTCATGGCGGATACGAAGCTACTTTTAAAATTTGCGAAAATGCTCTTCTAAATTTTTAAATTTAGTAGCGAAGCGGAGTTAAAATTCCCCGCTCATTTTATCTTTGTAGTTATTTAGGCTATTTTGACGCTCTTGTAAAAATGAGCCAAGTTTTTTCTTATTTTCTTCAAAAAATACCGCAAAGTCCTGCTCATTTTGGATCTTCTCCTCGCCAAAGCTATCAAGCATGACGTTTGAGCTGCCAACTATCACTAGATAGCGCCTATTTTCGTAGCTTAGAAGCATTAGCTTGTTTGTGCGGTCAAGGTATTTTTCATAGATGATATTGACGCCGCTATTTTGGTTTTTAAGCAACCAGTTCATCGACTTTGTGTCGTTTTGTGGTTGATTTTGTGGCGTTTTGAACCCACTAAAGTCACTACTTTTTGAAGTGATATATCTTTTAAAAACGTATAAAAATATAAGAAGCGCGATGAGCACACTTAGGACGATGAAGTATCTCGAATCAATATTAACCATAGGTTCATTTTCTGTCTTTGGCGTGCTAGCAGTTTCTATCTTTGCGCTAGCTTGTGGCATATTTTGCACTTGCGTTTTTGTGTTTTTTAGTGTTACGCGGATGCGAAGCCCGAAGCTATCTGTTGTCTTTGAAGCATTTACGATGATCGCATCGTTTGAGCGTAAATTTAAAACTAAAGAGTTTTGCTTTGGCTCTATCTCAAGCTCTTGAATGATCTTTGAGTTTATGTCCTTGCTCGCGCTTTGATCGTAGCTTAGAGAATTTAGTATCAAAGAAGTCGTATCTTTTTCTCGCTTTTGAAAGATGTTGCCCTCATACGGCGCATCAAAGCTAAGCATGATATCGACCCTGTCGGTGCGCTCATAGATGTTGTATGTTAGCAAGTTTGAGGCAAAGATCTGCGTAGCAAAAAGCACAAAAAATAGTATAAATTTCATAAAAGTTCTTTTTTGAAGTACTGAATAACTGACTTTGAGTCCAAAATTTCATTTATCCTGATGGCTAAATTTTTCTCATAAACCATTACTTCGCCTTTTCCAAAAATTCTATTATTTATATATAGCTCCACGCTCTCGCCAGCTGGTTTTTCGAGGTCTATGACCGAGCCAGCTTCAAATTTCAAAAGCTCATTTATGCTAACTGTGGTAGTTCCTAGCTCAGCTATAAAATCAACGCTTATATCCATAAGCTCATCATAGCTCTTAAAAAGCCCTAGCTGTTCTAGTGTCTCTATCGCACCTTCGTCGTTCATTGTATCTTGTAGCCTATTTGAAATGTTCTATTTTTTATCTTATATATAAATTTCTCTTTTAGCTTTATGCCAAAATTCTCAACCTCGCCCAAAAACTCAGGCGTTCCGAGTTTATAAGCATTTGGCTCTTTTTCATTTAGCAGATTTTTAGCCTTGCCGATGATCTGATTAGCTATCTCTTTGCAAAGATCGTCCAGATCGCCACCATCAACATCTTCGTGACCAAAAAAGGCATTCATGAAAATTTTCAAAGTATCTTTTTTAAAAAATAGATAAAACTGATACTCGCTTTTACCCTTATAAACTGGTATGCTAGCCCCGTAAAATCCTTTACCAAGGCTCTTGCCAAACTCTAAATCGAGCCCCAAAGTATCCTTGCAAAGATAGCTCGTGGCTTCATCTATAACTTTTCTCATATCTCTTCCTTAAGACTTGAAATGCGCGTTAATTATACTTTGGCTTTACTAAATTAGCTATAAATTTATTAAGCATTTTAAAAGAGTTTATCGACCTCTTTAACTAGCTCTTTTGCGCTAAATTTGGCGCAAAGCTTGACTATTTGCGTGCCTATGATCGCAGCGTCAGCATATTTTTTCACTTCGCTAACATCATCTTTATTTTTGATGCCAAAGCCCACAGCCACTGGCAGATCGCTCTTTTTCTTAAGCTCTAGGACTAAATTTTTTATCCTATCTTCATCGGCTCTTTTTGAGCCACTAACGCCGATAGCACCTAGCACGTAGATAAATCCTGAGCCAAATTTCAATATCTCATCCGCCCTGCCCCCAGAGGTGACGCTTATAAGTGGCACAAGGCATAAATTTAGCTCCTTGCACTTTAGAGCAAACTCCTCGCACTCCTCACAAGGCAGATCCGGCACGATAAAGCCGCTAACTCCTGCCTCACGTGATCTTTTTAGAAATTTATCAACGCCATAAGCAAAGATGATGTTGTAATAAACTAAAAAAACAAGTGGCTTTGTCACTTTTGCCTTGCAACCCTCAAGCATATCAAAGACAACGTCGGTATTTACGCCACTTTGAGCTGTTTCAAAGCTAGCTTGTGCGATGAGTTTGCCATCAGCCAGCGGGTCAGAGTATGGGATGCCGATCTCAAGCAGATCAAGCGTGCTTTCATCTAAATTTTCTAAAAATTCCTTCGTTTTTTCTAAGCTTGGATAACCAGCCACGATGTAGCCGATGTTTGCCTTTTTGCCGTTAAATGCGCTTCTAACCTTATCCATAAATTTTTCCTTTTTCGTAGCCGATAACTGTGTTTATGTCCTTATCGCCCCTGCCTGAGATATTTACGACGATGACGCTTTTTTTATCAAGTTTTGGGCAAAGTTTCTCCAGATATGCCACCGCATGCGCGCTCTCGATGGCTGGGATGATGCCCTCCATCTTGCTTAGAAAATACAACGCATTTATGCACTCATCGTCGGTCACGGCTTCGTATCTTACCCTTTTGATGTCGTTTAGGTGGGCGTGCTCTGGGCCGATGCCTGGGTAGTCAAGACCCGCTGAGATGCTGTGAACTGGCGAGATCATGCCGTATTCATCTTGTAAGACTGTCGTTTTCATGCCATGGATGATGCCGGTTTTGCCTTTGCTAAGCGTAGCTGCGTGATAAGGGGTATCTATACCAAGGCCGCCAGCTTCTATACCTACTAAATTTACGCTATCATCGTCCAAAAATGCGCTAAAAATGCCAATAGCATTACTGCCGCCACCAACGCAAGCGATGACGTAATCTGCCTTTTTGCCGTAGTCTGCAAGCTGAGCTTTTGCCTCTATGCCGATCACGCTTTGAAAGTCACGCACGATCTTTGGATATGGGTGTGGGCCAACGGCTGAGCCGATAACATAAAACGCGCTTTCTATCTCATTTACCCACGCTTGTATGGCCGCAGTAGTCGCCTCTTTTAGCGTTTTTAAGCCATCTTCTACGCTCACCACTTTCGCGCCAAGAAGCTGCATGCGAAAGGCATTTAGCTGCTGTCTAGCCACGTCTGTAGCGCCCATATAGACATCACACTCTAAGCCCAAAAGTGCCGCTGCAGTCGCTGTTGCCACGCCGTGCTGACCAGCTCCAGTCTCAGCTAAAATTTTCTTTTTACCCATCTTTTTAGCAAGCAACGCTTGAGCTAGAGCATTATTTATCTTGTGCGCGCCCGTGTGGTTTAGATCCTCTCTTTTTAGGTAAATTTCATGTCCGTAGTGCTCGCTTAGGCGTTTTGCGAAAAAGAGCGGACTAGGTCTGCCAACGTAGTTTTTAAGCAGATCATCAAGCTCATCTTTAAACTCTTTTGTCTTTGCGATGCTCTCATAAGCATTTTCTAGCTCATCAAGGGCAAACATCACCGTCTCAGGCACGAACTGCCCGCCAAATTTTCCAAAATACGCCTTACTATTCATCTTCTACCTCACCTATGATCTTTAAAATTCTCTCTATCTTTTTCGCATCTTTTATGCCATTTTCGTCCTCGACTTTTGAGTTGATATCGACTAGATATGACTTAAATTTGAGCGCCTCTTTTATGTTGTGCTCGCCTATGCCACCAGCCATGCCAAATTTAAACTTAACCTCTTTTAAAATTTCCCACTCAAAGCTGGTGCCATTTCCGCCGGCATTTTCGCCCTTGCAGTCAAAAAGCGCCATGTCAAAATGCTTAAAATCAACCTCTGGCAAGCTATCTTTCACGCTAAAAACCTGCCAGATCTCAAGCCCCATATCTTTTAAATTTGCCTCTAAATTTTCACTGATTACTCCGTGCACCTGAGCCACGTCAAGACCAGCAAACTGGCAAATTTCCATTATCTCGCAGTCACTTTGCTCCGCAAAAACACCAACTACTTTTTTGCCCTTGCTGTGAGCAAATTTGGCTATCTGCCTAGCTAAATTTAGCTCGACCTTTCTTTTACTTTTGGCAAATATCAGCCCTATAAAATCAACATCCAAAGCGCAAACCGCACTTGCCTCATCTAGCGTTTTGATGCCACAAATTTTAACTAGCGCCATTACGCTTGCGCCCTTATAAACTCTTCATAAAATTTATACGCCTTACCTGAATTTATCGCTTCAAGCACCATTTTTTTGGCCTCATCTGGGCTCTTTGCGCCATCAGCTGCGTAGAGTGCAAACATCGCATTAAAGACCACGATGTCAAATTTCGCCCCCTGCTCCTCGCCTTTTAGCGTGCGGATCAAGGTTTTAGCGTTTTCTTCAGGTGTGCCGCCCTCGATGTCGCTATGAAGCGCTCTTTTAAAGCCAAACTGCTCTGGTGTGATGCTGTATTCAAAAATTTCGCCATTTTTTAGCTCAACGACGCTTGTTTCACTACAAAGCGTGATCTCATCAAGTCCGTCATCGCCGCGAACGACCAAAGCGTGCTTTCTGCCAAGGATCTTAAGCGTTTGGGCGTAGAGTTTTAGAACAGGCTTATGATAGACGCCAACTAGCTGATTTGTAAGGTTTAAATTTGGATTTAAAAGCGGTCCAAGCACGTTAAATACGGTTCTTATGCCAAGTCTTTGGCGCACTTCTCTCACCTCGCCAACTAGCGGATGGAAAAATGGCGCGTGAAAAAAGGCTAAATTTTTACTAGCTAAATTTTCGCGCTGTTTTGCCAGTGATTTTTCACTTTTTACGCCTAAAATTTCAAGCACATCAGAGCTGCCTGACTTGCTTGAAACTGCCTTATTACCGTGCTTTGCGACCTTTATGCCAAGGCTTGCAAGGATAAATGCCACAGTAGTTGAGATATTTATCGTCTTAAAGCCATCGCCTCCGGTGCCGCAAAGATCGATCATAGGCGTATCATCGCGGTAAGTTTGCGAGTATTTTAGGATATTTTTTGCAAGCGCAGCGAGGCTTTTTGGATAGAGGCTCTTTTCGCTAATTAGCACCAAAAGGGCTGAAAGTTGCACGATCTCGTACTCTTTGCTGGCTATTATCTCGCAAATTTGTTCAAAGTCGCTATCATCAAGCGGGATATTCTCTTGAAGCTTGATAAGATATGGCTTAAGTGAGCGAATTTTTGGCTCTTTAGCCTCTTCTTTTGCCTTGTAATTTACAAAATTTTCAACTATCTTTTTGCCGTATTGCGTGAAGTAGCTCTCAGGGTGAAACTGGATGCCAAAGATCGGCTTATCTTTTACGCTAAGTGCCATAACTACGCCATCATCACTCACCGCATCAGCGCTTAAGCTAGCTGGGAGCTCATCGACATAGAGCGAGTGGTAGCGCATAACTTCAAAACGATCAGGCAGCCCTGCAAAGAGCGGCTCTTTATTTTTCACATCGATAAATGAGGTCTTGCCGTGAAGTGGGTCATCTAGTCTTTTTATCTTTGCGCCAAAACTAAGCCCTATGGCTTGGTGTCCAAGGCAAATGCCAAGCACTGGCACGCCAAGGTTGGCCTGCAAAATTTCTAAGCAAACTCCGCTATCTTTTGGGTGCTTTGGTCCTGGGCTTAGGATGATCTTACTTGGGTTTAGTTTTTTGATCTCTTCAAGCGTTATCTTGTCGTTTCTAACGCATCTAACCTCTTCATTTGTGAGCTCTTTTACGTACTGCTCAACGTTGAAGACAAAACTATCGTAGTTATCTATAAGTAAAATCAATCTCTATCCTTTTAAATTTAGCGGCAATTGCGCGGACTAAATATTATAAATTTAGGTGAGATTATAACTAAAAGAAATTTTAATTAGGCTTTTGTGCGGCTCTCGTAGGCTTTTAAGAGTGAGAGCATATCGACGTTTTCTAAATTTACACCAGTTGGCACGCCCTGAGCGATCTTGCTAAATGAAATTTCACTCATACCAAGCTTATCCTCGACGTAAAGCATGAGCGCATCTGAATTTAGCCCCGGTGTAAAGGCAAAGACGACCTCTTTTGAGCCATTTTGCTTAATAGCACTTCGCAGCCTCTCTATGGCATCCTCGTCGATCTCATCAAGCACGAAGTAAAGGCCATTATAAATGCCATTTTGCTCAAAAACCAAGATATCTTTTGGGCTCTCAACTAGCAAGATGACCTCGCTATCCCTACTCTCGTCGCTGCAAATGTCGCAAATTTCATTTTCGCTTAGCCCACCGCAACGCTCACAGCGCTTGATAAACCTCACCGCATCTTCGATATTTTGCGCGAGCCTTAGCCCTGCAAAGCTATCTTGCATGCAGACAAAGTAGGCAAATCTCGCGGCTGATTTTTTACCGACACCTGGCAGCTTAGCAAATGACTCAGTTAGCTCATTAAATTTCTCTAAGCCCCTTTTCATGCGCGTTTTGCCTTTGCTCGAAGTAAAATTTTAAAGACGTGATAGCCATCCTCGTAGTCGTAAGCAAGCTCAAATTTTTGCATCTGGCAAATTTGCTCGATGATGTAAAGTCCAAGCCCCATGCCGCTTCCCGCACTCACCTTGTCGCCTCTAACAAAGGCTTGTTTGTAGTAATCAATCGGATGATTTAGTTTTTTGCCTAAATTTTTAACCGCTATAAATTCGCTATCGCAGATCAAGATGGCCTTTTTGTCCTCTGCGTATTTTAGGGCATTGTCTATCAAATTTTTAATCGCTAAACTAAAAAGCTGAAAATCCACTCTTAATAAGACGTCATCTCTGATATCACAGCTCACTCGCTCCTCAAATTTATCAAGCATGAGCATATCTTGCACCTGCTCTAAAATGAGCGAGAAATGGCACTCTTGATAGTTTAGTGCGTAGCTTTTTGAAAGAAGCTGCTCGACCTTGCTAAATTCATTTATCAGCATCTCAAGGCGCTCAAAAACGTTTATGAGCCTCATCTTTTGAGTCTCGTTTGCGACCATCTCAGAGACGATCCTGCCCTTGCCTATAGGCGTCTTTAGCTCATGCATGATCGCACGTAAAAATAGCTGCCTTGAGCGAATTAACTCTCTGATCTTGCAAACGGCGTTGTCAAATTCAACTGCGACTTGTCCGATCTCATCTTGCTCGTTTTCATTTAGCCTAGCAGTCATCGCCATCTCCATATTTCCGCTGGCAAATTTCCTGATATCTTTGCTAAGTCTTCTAAGCGGCAAAAGGCTTCTAAGAACCGAGACATAAAGCGAGATAAGCAGAGCCGAGATGATCAAAAATGCCACCCAAAGCGGGTCATTTACGTGTCTTGCGTCGTTACTCTCAAGTAGCAGCATGAAAGATGGATTTTTGATAAGTAGATACAAATCACCTTTGTAATTAACCGACTGCATCATGCCAAGAGGCGTGTGCTGCGTAAAAATGGCGTTTCCGCTTGTAGTAACTGAGGTGGCTAAATTTTTGTTGCCGACGTATTCTAGGTTGAAATTTTTAAAGTAGTGTTCCAAATCTCTTGGAGGATTGCCACGCTCGTAAAGCGCCACAAGATAGTTCATAGCGCTTATTTGTTTATCTTTTAGCTTCTCAAGCGCACTTTCTTGCTGAATGTTTGCAAATGTTACAAAGAGCAAGCACATCAGCGAGAAAGCGATGGCAAAGATGATAGTTATCTTGGTAGTTATGGAGTATTTCATCCGATAAGCTTATATCCTATGCCTCTAACTGAAAATATATGTTTTGGCGCTTTTGAGCTGTCGCCGATCTTTGTTCTAAGGCGTCCGATGATGACATCTAGGCTCTTTGAATCCTTGTCTTTTAGGCTCTTGCAGTTATAAACTAGCTGCTCTCTTGATACTGAAAAGCTGTGCTGTTTGATGAGATAGGTTAAAATTTCATATTCAGCTGGTGTTAGAGCAAGAGCTTCATTATTAAAGTAAATTTCATGGCGCTTGTCGTCTATCCTAAATGCGCTATCAACGACCTCTTCTTGCACTTCGTTTGTCTTTTTATATCTTCTGATAAGACTTGTGATACGAGCATACATCTCTTTTGGATCGTATGGTTTTGGCAAGTAATCATCCGCTCCAAGCTGAAGTCCAACGACCTTGTCACTGATGTCACTGCGAGCTGAGCTTATGATGATAGGGATGTCGTATTTTTGGCGAATTTCTTTACAAACTTCAAGACCATCAATGCCTGGCAAAGTAAGGTCAAGTATGAGTAGGTCATAGTTTTTTATGCCGGCACTTAGCCCTAGATATGGGTCTTCAAAGTTAGTCACTTTTATATTAAAACTATCAAGATATTCAGATAAAATTTGTGCAAATTCTGGATCGTCTTCTATCATTAAAACGTTAATCATAAATCATCCTTTTCATTGAAAAATAGTAGAGATTATACGGCAAAAATGTAAATTTTTTTTTAAATTTAAACTTTTTTGGATAAAATCTCACATTTAAAATAAGCTTAATAAACAAGGAAAAATGTGGAGTTTGATTATTACGAGATCCTTGAAATTTCAAGAAATGCAAGTGGCGACGAGATAAAAAAAGCCTTTAGAAAGCTCGCTTTAAAATACCACCCAGACAGAAACGCTGGTGATAAAGAGGCTGAGCAGAAATTTAAACAGATAAACGAAGCCTATCAGGTCTTAAGCGATGAGCAAAAGCGCTCAATATACGACAGATACGGCAAAGAAGGGCTTGAGGGTAGATTTGGCAGTGGTGGCGGCTTTAGCGCTGATTTTGACCTTTCAGACATTTTTGACTCGTTTTTTGGTGGCGGTTTTGGCGGTGGCGCTAGACAGAGAAAAAGACGAAGCGAAAAATACTCAGCCGACCTTGAAATTCCTATAAATTTAGAGTTTAACGAAGCTGTTTTTGGCTGCGAAAAAGAGATCAAATTTGATCAAAAAGTGCCTTGCCCAACATGCAACGCAACAGGCAGCAAAGATGGCAAAAACAAAACTTGCCAGCACTGCGGCGGAAGCGGCAGGATCACGCGTGGAAATGGCTTTATGAATATCGTTCAAGAGTGCCCATACTGCCACGGATCTGGCGAAGTGATAAGCGAGCCATGTCCTGATTGCAACGCAAAAGCCTATAAAATCCAACAACAAAGCGTCAAGATCACGATCCCAGAGGGTGTTGATAGTGGCATGAGGATGAGGGTCGCTGGCAAAGGCAACATCGGTGCAAACGGCGTTCAAGGCGATCTTTACGTGAGCATAAACGTAAAAGAGGACAAGCACTTCATCCGCCACAATGACGATGTTTATATAGAAATTCCAGTATTTTTTACCCAAGCCGTTCTTGGCGAGAGCATAAAAATCCCAACACTTCGCGGTGAAGCTGAGCTAAAACTGCCAGTTGGCGCGAAAGATAAACAGCAATTTATCTTTGAAAACGAGGGCATCAAGGGTGTAAATTCGCGTAAAAAAGGCAGACTTGTAGCGCAAATTTCTATCCAAACACCCGATAAACTAAGCGACGAGCAAAAAGAGCTTTTAAACAAACTTCAAGCTAGCTTTGGCATAGTTTCAGGCAAGTCAAGCACCGATGAGAGCGTCTTTGACAAGATAAAAAGCTGGTTTAAAGGCGACGAGCCAAAGAGAAAAAAGAAAAAATAAATTTAAATTTGTGACGCTAAATTTGGCGTCACAAAATCTTTCAAAATAAATTTTATATCCTAATTTTTACAAGTAAAAATCACACAAAATTTAAAATTTCATGAGCGAGCATATCACGCTTTTAAATTTAGTGGCGAGCTTTGCAATACATAAATTTAGTAAGTTGCTAAGGCGAGTGAATAAGATTTTAAAATTTTCAGAATAACTTAGTTAAATTAGATAGGCGCCAAGTAAATTTAAAATTTCATGGGTGAGCAATTTCGGCTATAAAATTTGAGCTAAGCTGCAGGCGAAGCCAAATTTTAGTAGTCAATTCTTGCGAGCGAATGGAATTTTAAAATTTACAAAATGTCAAATTTCTCTTTTAAAAATATAGACCTTAAATTTAAAAACTCTTTTATCCAAAAGGGAGACAAGGGGACTCAAGTTACGAGGCCGTCCCCTTATCCCCCTTTTTAAATCCCCCAAACCCCTCGCACGTTAGAAGTGCATGCGATAGCACTATCGTGCCGCATGCGTTTTGTTTTAGAATTTTCTGATAAATTTTAAAATTTGCAAAATAGTTTTTAGAAATTTAAAGTTTTTTCTTCTTTGTTAAGGGGGAAGAGGATTGAATTACGGTCTGCTTGCAGTTGCGAGCTTGCGAAGCAAAGAAGCTTCCCCCTTAACAATCCCTAACCCCGACAACGTTAGATGTGGCATGCCTCAGTACTAAAGCACCGCATGCGTTTTATGTGAGAGAATTTATAACAAATTTTAAAATTAGATCCAGCATATCACACTTCAAAATTTAGTGGCAAAAACGTAGAAATATAAATTAAGGCGAGTGCATAAAAGCGCATAAATTTAAAAGAAATTTTAGTGTCCAAAATATCAGGCACTAAAATCCATAAATTTACTCAGTTGCAAGGTCTAGGTAATAATCAAGCTGGTCGCGTCTGATGATACGTATGAGGTTTGTGCTGCCCTCTACGCCTGTTGGGTGTCCAGCTGTGACGAGATAGGTCTTGTCATGCTCGACATATCCAGCATCATAAGCCTTTTTGATGACATTTGCAAGTAGGACATTTAGCTTTGTCTTTTCAAGCACAAGCGCTGGTGTCACGCCCCAAGCAAGGGTCAGCATGTGAGCTGTCTGCTCGTCGTGCGCGATAGCGATGATATCGATATTTGTGCGGTTTCTAGCTAGCTTTATGGCTGATTTGCCTGAGCCTGTGATAGAGAGTATCGCATTTGCCTTGATACGCACGGCTAGTGAAGCTGCGCTATTTGCGACCATGTCTGTCTCGTCAAAAAAGTCAAATTCGTCAAATTTATTGTATGGATAGATGCTTTGCGTTTGGATGATCGTTTTGCTCATCGCCTCTACGACTGCGACTGGGTTTTTGCCGATCGCACTCTCCTCGCTTAGCATAACCGCATCAGTGCCGTCTAGCACGGCATTTGCCACGTCGCTGATCTCCGCTCTTGTGGCAGTTTCATGCTCTGCCATGCTTAGCATCATCTGCGTTGCTGTGATGACTGGCTTGCTGGCTGCATTTGCCTTTTTGATGATGAGCTTTTGTATCGTTGGCACTCTGTAAAATGGCACTTCTATGCCAAGATCGCCACGAGCTACCATGATACCGTCACTCTTTGCGATGATGTCGTCTATGTTTTCGACCGCGTCAAATTTCTCGATCTTAGACAAGATAGCAGCTTTGGAGCCAAATTCTTTTAAGATATTTCTCGCTTTTATCACGTCATTTGCGTCTTGTACAAAGCTAATGGCAACAAAATTTACGCCTTGCTTTGCGCCAAATTCCATATCTTCTTTATCTTTTGGCGTGATGATGTCGATGCCAAGGGCGGTGTTTGGGAAATTTACCCCTTTGTTTGAGTTTAAAATGCCGTCATTTTCGATGATCGTTTTTACCACATCTTTGCCCTCGCCTGTAACTCTTGCTCTGATCGAGCCATCGTAGAGATAGACGTACTCGCCAGCCTTTAGCATAGGTAAAATTTGAGGCTGATTTAGGCTCACTCTATAAACGCCCTTTTCGATCTTTTCGCCCACGATATCCTCTGCGTAGATGCTAAGCTCATCGCCAGATTTTAAGTAAAATGGCTCGCTAAGCTTGCCAACTCTGATCTTTGGACCGCAGATATCTTGCAAGATGCCTATGCGTTTGTTTAGTCTTTTTTCGATGTTTCTTATCTTGTCGATGTTTGACTTGTGGTATTCGTGTGTTCCGTGGCTAAAATTTAAACGAAAAACATTAACACCTGCTTTAACCATCGCCTCCATCGTCTCTTCGTTGTCACTTGCTGGCCCTAAAGTCGCTACAATTTTCGTCTTTTTTATCATTTTTATGCCCTGTAATTTGATTTTTGCGATTATAACACATTTTAATAATGTAAATTTTTTGTATAATATGCAAAATTTTTAAAGGAGAGAGTATGAATAAATTTTTATTAGCATCTCTTGGCCTAGCAGCTCTTGCTTGCGCTGCCATGGGAGATGACAAAGTCTATAAGCTCAAGCTTGCAAGCTCATGGGAGAGCACTATGCCAGTGCTTGGTGAAGTGCCAAAAGAGCTAAAAGATAAGGTCGAAAAGATGAGTAACGGCCGCATCGAGATCAGGATCGACTACCCGTCAAAACACAAGTCGCCTTTTGCGATGCTTGACTTTGCAAAAAGCGGTCAATACGACATCGGCTACACAGCTAGCTATTACTACAAAGGCAAAGATCCTAAGACAATGTTCTTTACAGCGACACCATTTATGATGAATACCGACGAGCAAACAGCTTGGTATGAATTTGGTGGCGGTAAAGAGCTAGAGGCAAAAGTTTTTGATCCATATAACATCAAAATTTTTAGAGCTGGCAACACTGGCATGCAAATGGGCGGCTGGTTTAAAAAAGAGATCAAGTCAGTTGATGATATCAAAGGCTTAAAGATCAGGATCCCAGGCTTTGGCGGCGAAATTTACGCTAAACTTGGCGCAAATATCAACACTATCCCAACTGGTGAGCTATACATGGCGCTTGAGATGGGAACGATCGACTCAGTCGAGTGGGTAAGCCCAGCTTATGACATGGCGCTTGGCTTTCACAAAGTGGCAAAATACTACTATACAGGCTGGCAAGAGCCAAACGGCGAAACTCAGTTTTTCTTCAACAAAAATGCGTATGAAAAACTTCCAGATGATCTAAAAGCTATCTTTGAAGCGGCTGCTGCTGAAGTGGCAAGAGATGTAAATACTAAGGTATTTTACGCAAACGTAGAGTACTGGGACAAGATGAAGGCTGAGTACCCAGACATCCAAGTAAAATCTTTCCCACCAGAGGTCATCGCAGCTCTTAAAAAAGCTACAAACGAGCTACTTGATGAAGAGAGCGCAAAAGATCCACTATTTAAAGAGATCGTCGAGTCTCAAAGAGCTTTCCTCAAAAAAGCAAGAGAATGGACTAAAATTTCTGACTACGCTTACATCAAAACAAACGAAGAGAAATAACCACAGCAGGGAACTCTCCCTGCTTTTTAAAATTTAAAACTACCACAAAAACTAGTCACAATAAGACTTTAAAGCAAAAGATAAGACAATAGTGAAAATTTTATAGGAAAAAGAGATGAAAAAAGTCAAATTTATAGTTTTTATCTGCTTGTTTATACTGCTACCACTTGCTTATTTTAATGGCTTTATAAGAATTTCTGATCTAACTAGCGAACAAGAGAGCATTGCTAAGAAATATGGTGGTGTTTATGTATTTGATGAGAAGCTAGAGAGGGAGATAGATAAGAGGGAAGAAGAGAGACGAATAATGACAAAAGGCTTAAGTGGTAAAAAATTAGCCGAAAATCGTTATGCAGTTGATATGACGCCAGTTAATGAAAAATTACCTAGAGTTTTATCTAATGGAAAGAGATACTATCTCAGATGGGTTGATTATGAAAATGAAACTAGAAAAAAGATAAAAACTCCACAAATTTACAAAGATAAAATAAAAGAATTTATTGGCAGTGAAGATTATGAAAAATTTAAACCATCTTACGACTTGGGCTATTTCTATATCGATGATAATGATGAAATAAGAGTAATTGATCTAAGTTTAGACTACTACGTTGTAGAAACTACATATACACTTTCAGGAGATGAAGCAAGTGGGATAAAATTTACAAAAAATAGATATATAAATGTAGCTGGAGATAACTATTTTTATTTCATAGACAACAAATTTCAAAAAATCAGCAATAAAGATAAGGATAAATAAATGAATACTCTTAAAAATTTAAAAAATAAAGAAATGGTAAATAAGATAAAAGACTATGCTGATATTGCTGATGTTGCTTATGCGTTTTTTGAGTATATAGACGAAAATGAAATTTGGAGTTTTTCGGATAAATTTTATAATTAATAAACCTAGCTAAGCATAATAAATTAATAATATTATAAATATATTCACAATAATATTATAAGAAATTTCTATCTTGTATAGTTTTAAATTTAAAAGGATTTATGATGAAAAAAGTAAAATTTATAGTTTTTATCTGCTTGTTTATACTGCTACCACTTGCTTATTTTAATGGCTTTATAAGAATTTCTGATCTAACTAGCGAACAAGAGAGCATTGCTAAAAAGTATGGCGGTGTTTATGTATTTGATGAGAAGTTAGAGAAGGAGATAGATAAGAGGGAAGAAGAGATAAAAGAGTTAAGAGATTGTTATACCACCAAAACAACAAACGAGTGTGAGCTTGTCGTTAAAAAACAAGTTACTACCAATGGATATTTTTTAAACAAAGTTTGGAACAATAATAAAGAAAAATTTAGGCAAAGATATAATACTGAGAGCGATAGCGAAGCACAAGATAAATTTATAAAAGATACTGCAGAAAAACAGTCAGTGCCTATTCAGACGTTATCTAATGGGAAAAGATACTACCTTAGATGGGTTGATTATGAAAATGAAACTAGAAAAAAGATAAAAACTCCACAAATTTACAAAGATAAAATAAAAGAATTTATTGGCAGTGAAGATTATGAAAAATTTAAACCATCTTACGACTTGGGCTATTTCTATATCGATGATAATGATGAAATAAGAGTAATTGATCTAAGTTTAGACTACTACGTTGTAGAAACTACATATACACTTTCAGGAGATGAAGCAAGTGGGATAAAATTTACAAAAAATAGATATATAAATGTAGCTGGAGATAACTATTTTTATTTCATAGACAACAAATTTCAAAAAATCAGCAATAAAGATAAGGATAAATAAATGAATACTCTTAAAAATTTAAAAAATAAAGAAATGGTAAATAAGATAAAAGACTATGCTGATATTGCTGATGTTGCTTATGCGTTTTTTGAGTATATAGACGAAAATGAAATTTGGAGTTTTTCGGATAAATTTCATAATGAGAGAATTTTAAAAAAGCCAAATCCTAGATGGGATTATGCTGATGGTACAAATTTTTTATATGAAAAAGAAACTAAAACTATAGTAACAGACAACCAAGGCAATACAACTACTGAGATAAAAAAGACCCCAACCACCTACGCCCTTTGTGTCGAAGCTAGATTTATGCAGGATTTAACAATAGAAAAACCAAAAGAAGATGATGAATTAGAAGAAGAAAAAGTACAAATTTCTAATCAAATAAAAAATTTTATAAAAGTCTCTCGAAATAAAAAGCAGTATTTATTTTACACAATAGACAATCTCTCCAAACGCACCAAAAATTTCACATCAAGATTTAGACTTCTCAAACATCAAAAAAATAATGGGCTAGGTTTTAGTGCCACGCTCTTTGAAGATACAAAGGATAATAATAAAAAGATATTAACATTTAGAGGTACTGAGATCACTCCAGGAGACTTAATTGCAGATATAGAGCTAACAATTAATGAGATACCAATACAGGTAAATTCTTTAATAAATTTCTTTTTAGATAATGTTATACCTATATTAAAAGAAGGTGAAAGGATAAACATTTGTGGTCACTCTCTCGGTGGATATTTGACTCAAGCGTGTGCTTTTACTTTTGCTGAATATATAGATGAAATTTACACTTTTAACTCGCCTGGGATATTAACAGATTATATGAAAACTAGAATAGGCATCCCATCTATTGATCTCATGCCAAGGTTCATTAGAAATGAGATCATATATTTCTTTAATAAAAGAAATGTCCCTTACTATGAAAAGCTTAAAGAAAATTTGTTCTTAGCAGATAAGGACCACACCTACCTACCAGCACCTTTAAATGTTAATAACATATATCACATGAAAACAGACAACGATAGCTTAGCCTTTAATAATAAACTCTATGAAAACGCTATACAAGACCTTGGGGTTGATATAAATGGCAATGAGGTGCTTATAAATATAGGCAACGTGGATGCGATACTAAATACAAATGTAAGTATAAGCTCGCACTTTCTTACATATACGGCTGCTACACTATACTTTTTCTCATATCTTTTAGAGCAAAAAGATAATGATGAAAAGACAAAAAATGTTAGCCTAAAAGGCACGCTTTTATATCTAAATGAATTTATGGAGCAAAACTATAAGCTTATTTTTGATCTTGATACAAATTTATCTTTAGCATATAAAAATGAGACATCCTATATAGATAACAAAGCTACACTCCCACCTCTTTTATATAACAAAAACAAAAATTGGATGTTGCTTATACTAATAAATAACATAAAACACGACTTCAAGATATTAAATCACAATTTAAAAGACGAGCAAGAAGCTTTGATAATAGAAGATATATTTAAGCTTAGTGACGAGAAGCGATACACAAAGATAATAAGCAAAGATGAAGTTGAGAAATTTAAAGAAGGTGGATGTGAAAAGATAGAAGATAAAAGGGCTATGCACAAGTGCAGGACGTACAAGGTAGTAGATGAGAGCTCTAGTGATATCACTACCACCAAAGCTGAAGCTAGCAAGCTCTACACCTATATGTCAAATTTCACAAGGTCACTTTCATCGCAAGATGAGAAGGCATACTTTATGAAAAGATCAGAGCAGACCTACTCACTTTTATTTGACAACAGCACGCAGAGTGGCTCTATAAATTTATACGACGTAAAAGATAGAGGCGAGATAAAATTTGGCTTTTTATCAGCTAGCTCTAGCGTATATGTGGATAAGGATAAAGAGAGTTTGGCCATATTTACAAAAGATAAAGACATAGTGGATATTGATAAGATATATGACAAGATAAGAGATAAATTTGGCGTGGAAAACCCAGAAAACTACAAGGTCGATCTCTTTTTAAATGCCACACTTCTAAAAGGTGCAAATGAAGCTAAGGACTATAAATTTGGCTTTACAAATTTCAAAGACGAAAAAGAGCACGATCTCTTTGAGAACAAAGAGGAGCAAAAGCCATTTTACTACTTTAGCCCAAGGGGTGATGAAAGCTCTAAAGGCTCGCTTGATATCACAAATAAAAACACTAGCATAAGAGTGCTTGGCTATGATATAAAGAGGGGTAGCTTGGATATAAAGCTAAAAAGGGCTAATAATGATGAGAAAAAAGAGAAGCAAGCACAAGATAGAGAAGCAACAACCCATCAAAACATGCCTTCTGGTGCGGTAGCTACAAATTTCACCGCTCACCCAGTCATAGAAGACGACGTCATCACTTGCCCGCATGGTGGCCAAGTGGTGCTAAAAAGCAAAGCTGGCAGGAGTATCACATCTAATGGCATACCGCTCATACTAGGTCAAGACTTCCTAGGCTCGCCGATAGTTGGCTGCTCGGCAAATTCGCCATGCACCTGCGTAGCACACGTACCAAAGAGCGCACTAAGCGCTAAAAGAGTAAATGACAACCACGCTCTTATGCAAGACCTGGTTCATCACTGCTTAAGTGATAAAGGCTGCGCGCTATCCATAGCCAAAAAGTCAAATTTAATTACATTTGAGGGGGTAAAATACGTTGATAAAAACGG
This sequence comes from Campylobacter concisus, assembly GCF_002913765.1. Lineage (GTDB taxonomy): Bacteria > Campylobacterota > Campylobacteria > Campylobacterales > Campylobacteraceae > Campylobacter_A > Campylobacter_A concisus_BB. The sequence continues at coordinate 18,011 of NZ_PPCH01000010.1, forward strand.
CAACGAAGTAGCTCCAAAAGATGTGCAGATCACGCAAAATCCAAGGCTAAGGTTTTTCATGAAAAGTGCTGCATCGCAAAGAGATAATATGCATGTCGCCATATACTCCATAAACGGCACCGAGTACAAAGAGCCAAACGGAGCTGACGAGATCGTGCTAAAAGAGAGCGACGCAAGAGACGTTAGCGACAAGGCACTTTTAAAGCTATTTAATGAAAACTTTAAGACTACCAGCCAAAGAAAATATGAATTTAAAGAGTACTCGCTAAAGTATGGCGCAGATGTTTTTAGACTAAATTTCATAAAGCCAGAGTATAAGAGCAAGCACGGCATAAACGGCTACTACGAAAGACTTAGCGAATACGAAAACGACGTTAGAAATTTGATCTTTCTAACGCCAAATCAAACAAAAGATATCACTATAAAAATAGCCAAAGGGCTAGACGCTAAGATAGAAAAAGACGCCGAGATAACCGACGTCGTAGTGCTTCAAGGGCTATAAATTTACCCTTAGCAAGGCATCTTTAAAACTTCTACCACTTCACCTTTTGCGATAAATTCTGTCTCTTTAGGGATGATAAGCAGTGCAGCTTCGTTTGTTAGGTTATTTACGATCGCTGAGCTACCAAGCTTTTTACCGTTTAAATTTACAAAGATCTTGCCATCTCTGTTTTCTAAATTTACCGCTGTAAATTCCAAAAATGGCGAGCGTTTTTTGTAGTCTTCGTCCATTATCGCCGTGATCTTTGGCTCTTCTTGACTAAACCAAGTATTTATAAGCACTCTTACGTAAAGTACGCACATAACCATCGCCGAATACGGAAATCCAGGCAGCGCAAAGATATATTTGTCGCCTGATTTTGCCACTCTGATGTGGCGGCCTGGTTTTATCGCAGCGCCTTCGATGATGAGCTTAAAGTTTTCATTTAAAGCGCCCTTTACAAAGTCATAGTCTCCCATGCTGATGCCACCAGTCGTTACCAAGATATCGGCTGATTTTAGCGCATTTATGATCGCTTTTTCGACAAGCTCGGCCTTATCTCTTACGATCTCACAAAGGATCGGCTCCGCGCCCATTTTGCGTATCTGCATAGCGATACCTACGTGATTTGAGCTGTGAATTTGCGCTGGACTATCAAGAGGTTCGCCAAGGTCTTTTATCTCGCTACCAGTTGCAAGTATCGCCACTCTTGGGCGGATAAAGACACTTACGTGAAAGACGCCAAGCTCGGCAAGAAGCGCTATCTCAGCGTAAGTTAGACGTGTGCCTTTTTTTATTAAAATTTCACCTTTTTTGTAGCTCTCACCCACTGCTCGCACGGCAAAACCCTTTGGCACGCTCTTTTTGATGATTATTTTTGAGCCACTTACCTCGACATTTTCAACTGGCACAAGAGTGTCGGTGCCTTCGCTCATTAGCGAGCCGGTGAAGGTTTTGACGCATTTGCTGCCCTCTACATGTAGCCCTTTGTCACTACCTGCTGGCAGATCAGTGATGAGCTCAAGCTCGCTTAGGCCATCTTTAAAGGCAAAAGCGTAGCCGTCCATCGCTGAAACTGGCTTTGCTGGGTAGTTCTCAGTAGCTTTCACATCGTAGGCGATATTTCTATCAAGCGCATCTGTGATAGCTACTTTTTCGACCTTTTCCCACGCATTTATCGTATCTTTTAGAATTTTCAGGCTATCTGCATAGCTCATAAAATCTTTCATTTTTTGTCCTTTTTATGAAATTTTTGCATATTTTAGCCACTTCTGTTTTACAAAAAATTAATCTTTGTTTTATTTAATGATTATTAAAATATCGTTTAAGAAACCAGTCTGGTTTTACCTTTACACAGGAATTTACATGAACAAAACACTACTTTACATCATCGCAGGTGCGAGCCTTGGCATACTTGGTCCGGTGCTCGTTCATTTTGGCAACCCAGCAAACATGGGCGTTTGTGCGGCTTGTTTTTTACGAGATAGCATGGGTGCGCTTGGCTTTCACCAGGCCAAAGTTGTGCAGTATCTAAGGCCTGAAATTTTAGGGCTTATCATCGGAGGCTTTCTAGCTAGCATGCTTTGGAGTAGAAATTTCACTCCAGTATCTGGTAGCGCGGCATTTTCTAGGTTTTTCTTAGGCGTGTTTGCGATGATAGGCTGCCTCATATTTTTAGGCTGCCCTTGGAGGGCGTTTTTGCGTCTTGGAGGCGGAGATATGACCGCTATTGCTGGCGTTGTTGGCTTGTTTGCTGGTGTCTTTGTGGGACGAGCTTTTAAGAAAAATGGCTACGTTTTACCTGAAAATGAAACCACTACAAAGGCGATAGGATTTTTACCACTGATCATTGCTATTTTGCTTTTACTAGCACTTATCTTTGGCCTAAAACTTGGCGAAAATGGCGCATTATTTAGCTCAGAAAAAGGCCCAGGCTCACAGCATGCAAATTTATTTATCTCTCTTATTTGTGCCATCATCATCGGCGCATTTATGCAAAGAAGTAAATTTTGCTCAGTAGGAGCTATCAGCAAAGTTTTTGAGCGTGACTTCTCGATGTTTTATGGCATAGTCTCTATCATCGTCTGCGCAAGCGTAACGAATTTAGTGCTTGATCAATATAAATTTGGCTTTGAAGGACAACCTATCGCTCACAATGATATGCTTTGGAATTTCTTAGGCATGACGCTCGCTGGCCTTTGCTTTAGCCTAAGCTACGGCTGCCCTGGCAAACACCTAGTGCAAATGGGAGCTGGGAATTTAAGCTCAGCAGTATTTGTTTTAGGCATGGGAGCAGGTGCTGCGATAAGTCATAACTTCGTGCTTGCAAGCTCAGGAGCTGGCATCACACCTTATGCTCCCTATGCCGTAGCGATAGGCTTTATATATGCTATCTATGTTGGATTTTTCACTAAAAAAGCTTAACTGAATTTGGCTGCTCTTGCAGTCAAATTTACTTTTTTATCTATAAAATTTGAGTGAGATAAATTTTAGCTAAAAATAAGTTCTTAGGTTGTATAATCCAAAACTTATTTTAAGTTGTCACGGTAGCTCAGCTGGTTAGAGCGCTGGTCTCATAAGCCGGAGGTCGGGAGTTCAAGTCTCCCCCGTGACACCATAAATACCTAAACTTCGATATTCCTACAATATTATATTGCAGTCACCTTTCATAAAATATAGCTTAATGTTTGTAGCAAAATAAAATTTTATGTAGCAAATTTTTAAGCTCGCAGTAATTTTAACACGTTTTTTTGTAAAATTTTAAAAAACAAGTAAAAATTTTTTAACGAATCATCTACTATGATATAATCTGTCATTCTACTGGGTTAAATTTTTACCATAACTTAAATAAAATGAGTATAGATGTGTAGTAAAAATGGCGTTTATAGCTATTGAACATGGGCTAAAAAATATTTTTGATGATTATGATTCATTCATATCTCCTAGCAATAAAACACAAAATAGAGATAGACCACATAAGCATTACGAGATCCTGCGCGTGGTCAAATACTGGCTGCCATTTATAAAGATAAAAGAACCAGAGAGCCTTAGGGTGAAATTTGATAATTTGCTTGGGGAGTATCTAGAATGCAGTTGGTAATTATGTAATCGTTTTCGTTTATTTTTAAAAAATATACATGTTATTAATAAAACATTTTTATCTTTCCGCTTAAAAATAAGGCCATTCATGGTCTATAATTTTAAGATATTTGTTTCGATTCCTAATATATATACTAGCATTAAGTAATTTATAAGTATTTTTATGCTATAAAGCCAGGAAAACCCTAGTATATCGTGCTTCTGAAATAAAAGTCAACAATTATTTACCACTTTAAACGATTTAGCCACCAAAATATCCTATAATACACGCAAATTTAAAAAAATATTTTACTCAAGGAGGTTAAGATGATTAAAACCAGTTAAAAGTAGAGGCTCTATTTAAGTATTTAAAAGAGAACCTCTACGATAGGTTGTTAGGACTCCTATTGTAATAGTTCTCTACTTTTAAACTACTTAAATAAAAACCTATCAACATCTACCATATCAGAATAAAAGGCACACTATAAGTATGCCTATTTGGTGAGATAGTTATCACTATCTTTATAAAAATTTAAAAAATAGAAAGAGAAAAATATGGCAAGCAAAAATACACTTTTAAATGATTTAAAAATCATTAGAAAAAACAAGAAAAAGGATGAGATTAAACAAGCGTGTATTGAAGTCTTGTTTCCACAACAAGCAACACTCAAAGAATGCAAGTTACTAATCGAAAATCGTTATAGCGTAAAGCTATCAAATAAGGAGTTTTCCAAATGGAGGAAAGAGTATGAGGCAACAAAAGCCAATCAACCCTCTGATGCATATCATATTCTCGTACCCAACGAAAACAAAAAAGAAGATGAGGAGCTAAGCAATGGCACTAATAACCAAGAGTAGCGATACAGCAGTTGCGGCAAATGCCGTAATTGCTCTACAAGAACATATTGAAATTGGCAATAAGGCTAGTGAAAATATTAGAAATAATATTGAACTTTTTAATCAAACCGCAGATAGCTTTGATAAAAGCTTTAAAGAAAAAATAGAGCTTATAGAGCAAGGAAGTATTGAGCTTATAAATGCAACAAAAGATATTCAAAACAACTTTAAAAATACTCTAAAAGGTGCAGACAAAACTATATCGAAGATCAACTCATCTTTTAGCTCTTTGATGAAGAATATAGTATCTGCATTAATTGCCTTTGTATTTATAGAAGCGATCTTCTTTTTTGGCTACATGTTTTATGATAGCCATAAGACAAATGAAGCCAGATCTGTACTACAAAGCAGTCTAGATAAGGCACTTTATGATGTGTCTAATCTTAAAGGCTTTATCATCCATATCTACAACCAAGATAGCCAAAAAGCTAGCAAAGATTTTACTAAATGGCTAAACACAAATGGTGACAGCAATGTTTGGTAGTAAGCAAATTTTTCTAATAGCAAGACACATACAATGTATGACACTTCGTTTTCATACCTTGTATAATCTTGCTCTGCCGAGGGCTACAATGCGAGATATAAGAAGCGTTAAAACGCTTCATCTCGCTATCACATTTTATGAAAGGATATCATATGTCAAAAAATGTCAAGGATAAGGTACTCTCTATAAGGATCACTTCTCAGCAAAATAGCAAATTATCTGATATGGCTAGAGAACTAAAAATATCAAAATCAGAAATCATTTCCTATCTTATAGATAATGGCACTGTAAATTCTGAATCCATAAAAAAGAAAGAGCTATATCCAACAATCATTACATATTTTGCTAGACCTTTTAGCAACATCAATCAAATAGCAAAGAGACTAAATATAGCTTATAAGACTAGTGGCAATATAGATTTAAAAACGATACTGCAAACACAAGAAGAGTTGTACAAAGTTCAATCAGTCCTAACTGAAATTTTAAGCATAATAAGGAGTAACTATGATAGTTAAGATATCAAAGGGAGAAAAAGGCATAGCTGATTATCTAAAAACTGGTAAGAAAAGAGATTCAAAGCTAACTAGAGATGAAAAAGATGATAGATTGCCTCTAGCTGGAAATTTAGATCTTATCGAGATGTCTGAAAAGCACCAGAGCAAGAAAAAGAATAAGAAACATAACTACTATCATATATCCTTATCATTTACTTCAGAGGAGTGGAGCAGACTATATGAAAGTGGCAATATAGATGAGTTTATAATGGACTTTTTGAAACTAACTTTCCCAAATCACGACATAGATGAGCTACTTTTTTATGCTGAAGCTCATCTGCCTATAATCAAAGAAGAGCCATATATTCCTCGTCCGGAAGGGGCACTAGAAAACAGAGTATTAAACAAGAAACATAAAAATGGCGAACCACTAAAAAGAGAGCCTCATATTCATCTAATAGTCTCTTTTGAAAATATGAAATTTACTCATAGTGTAAAAACTGGTGGAGTAATATATACAAAAGGTGCATCCAAGCAACAAACAAAAGCTATCATGGCTAAATCAGTAGAGAAATTTAAAAGAGTGGTTAATGACATCTTATCTAACAAGTATGGTCTAAATAATATAGAACCTTTAAACATGGATGAAGATCAACTAGAAAAACAATATGAAAGCTTTAAAAGTGCAGCAAAAAAGGTTAAGAAAGGCAAAGAAAAAAATACGCAAATGAAGATAGCAACAGATGTAGTTATCGAGCCAAAAGTTAGCACAAAGGAGCAAAACATAAGTGTTGAAGAGCTGCTAGCTGATGCTAGAAATTCTACAGCTGATTATCTATTAAGAATGATAGAAGAAGATGAGAGTTTCAAAAAAGACTACTATGATAGAGCAAAGAGGCTTAATGCGATAGATATAAGAGAATTTTTACCTATGATCAATGCGAAATTTAACATCACCGCAAAACCTGAAAAAGTAAATGACAAATATAAAGTAAGAGTGGATGGGTTTAAGGGAACTTATAATCTAACTGATCTAATGTGCAAGATAGTCTATAATTGTAGAAAAGGAGCGTTATTTCACGTAGTTAATGAGCTAGAGCAAATGCTTATAGAACTTCGAGCCAATAAAAATGAGCCAAAGATAACATTGAGTGTGAGAAGTGACTTTGGCGCGCCAAATAAGGACCCAAAAACTCAAGTGCTAAATAACTGGGAAACGATACAAATAGAGCCATACAACCTAAAATCGGTACTTAAAAACTATTCAGCTATATCAGTGGCAAGTTTCAAATATAAAAGTGAAGAAGCTAGCGGTATTGATGGCATAACTCCTACACTTATATATGATATAGATAACTCTAAATTTAGTGCAAATGATGCTCAAAATTTACTGCAAAGCAAAGGGATAAAAGGCTTCATATATCCAACCACTTATCAAACACCAGATACAAAAGTAGAAAAATTTAAACTCATCATACCCACAACAAAGGCTCCAAGTTTAAATGAATACGATGAATACATAAAAGAGATAACAAGAGAGCTTGGGTTATATAACATAGTAAATAACTCGAGCTTGCATTATAGTAAATTTCACTACACTCCAGTGCCAGGAGCTGAACTTGTAAGCATTAGTGGAAAAACTTTGGATAATACAAGAGCCATTGAAGAGGCTGGCTTAAAAACAGATTTGAACAATATGGATGTTAAAGCCTTATATGAAAATTTACACAATCTAAGAAAATATGAGCTTAGCTGTGAGCCAAAAGATACCAACTCACATATTAAAAGAGTAAGCTACCAAGCCATATCTTCAAAGATTTCTATAAAAGAGTTAATAGAATACTTTGACGAGAGTGCTGTGCTTAAAGAATATAAAAATCATCAAATACTTTCTGGCAAGAGCGGCAGATACCTATACCTGCCAGAAGAAAACATAGCCTACTCTTTTAACCAAAATAGACACTATACTCCATATATCTATATTAGAGATAAATTTGATGAAGCATCTAGAAAGATAAAAACTGGGCTTTTAAATGATGACGTCATTAAAAAGCTAGGACTTAAACAAAATGAATATGAAGGATTCGTAAAAGCTATCGATGGCCATTTAGATATAAATAGATACTATTTAGCTTTTATAAATAGAACTGAAAACTTTAAAAAATACCTGTCAGATATAGCTAAGATTAACTATAAAGGCTTAATTCATAATATAAAAACCTATATGAAAGATTGGCAAGATATGCAAGGTTTTAATAAGCTAAAGGAGTGTTATAAAACAGATAAGATATATCTAACAGAGGATCATATATCATTTGGTTCACTAAAAATAACAAAGCAAGAGCTATATGGTCAAGGACTTGATAAAGACTTTGGGATAGAGCAAACAAAACAACCATCAAGTGTAGTAGAACCCAAAGATCAGGATGTAAAGTCAGGATATGACAGCTTGGAGAGATAGATTTTGTAGAAGTCAGATCATTAGCATTGCATCTTCTCAGCTATCTCTAATCCATAAAACCAAACGGCAAGGCAAACATATCATCATCTAGTTTTACGGCCGTATCTCCGGCGTAAAAGACTATGCCTTTATCAAATTTACTTTGTAAATTCTCTTTTAAGTGATAGATATGCTTGAAGTCATCTTTGCTGATAGTTTTTGAGGATTTGACCTCTATGGCTATGAGCTTACCTGATATCTCAAGGATAAAGTCTATCTCTTTTTGATCGCTCGTTCTGTAGTAGTATATATTTGCTCTTTTTTTGCTACTTGTATTTGCCTTTAGTAGCTCATCAAATACAAATGTCTCATATATAGCACCTTTATAAGGAGAATTTGCAAGCTCTTGTGCTGATGAAATTTGAAGTAAGTGTGCCAGCACCCCTGTGTCGGTAGCAAAGATTTTAGGAGTTTTTATAAGTCTTTTTAGAGCGTTGTTAAAGTATGGCTGAAGCTTTTGGATCTGATATGTATGCTCTAGCACGCTAAAATAGCTATCAAATGTCTTATTATCAAGACCCGACTCCAAGCATAGCTCGTTTTTGTTAAAGATGTTGCCACTTCTTAGCATACATAGGCGGTACATAGCGATAAATTTATCCATATTTCTGATGTTGCCTATCTCTTTGGCGTCTGATTCTATATATGTTCTTATGTATGAGCTAAACCAGAGATATTTTGACTTCTCGGAGTTTATCTTTGTGATCTCCGGGTAGCCACCGTTTATGATCTTCTCAGATAAGCCGTCGTTATCATACTTTTTTAGCATCAAATGGTCTATATCGCCACTTAAAATATCTATCAAATTTTCATTGCTATGGCTTAACTCTTTTTGAGAAAGCGGATATAGCTCTACTATGCCTATCCTACCAGCCAAAGAGTCTGAAATATCTTTAAAACCCTTTAAATTTGCAGAGCCAGTTAATACAAACTGCCCATTTGTTCTATCTTTATCTATAAATTCTTTTATGGCTAGAAGCAATATAGGCACTCTTTGTATCTCATCTATCACAATAGGCTTATTGCAATGTTCTATAAAGCCTTTAGGATCGTTTTTTGCGGATTCATATATGTTTATGTCGTCAAGCGTTATGTAGTTTGGTATATCTAAATTTAAAGCAAGTGTTGATTTGCCAACCTGCCTAGCTCCGCTTATCAAAAGCACTGGAAAGCTTTTCATATACTCTTTTATTTCGTCGCTTATGGCTCGTTTGATGTACATAGTATTTTATCCTTAAATATTTAGGAGTATAATACTACAATATATATAAATTTACAAGGATGGTTTGGTTAAGATAATTGTATATTTAAATTTAATTCGAACTAAAACTGGCAAGACTAAGTCAGTCACTGTGATTTTCCATCACACTGAGTATTTTATTGGTAGAGTTTTAAGAAATATCACCTCAGATTTTCATATTGACAAATGGTAGTCAAATTTTACCTCAAAAGGAGCAGCACAATAACCATTTTTTGGAATATTGCACAGGCTCTTTTATACTGCAACCTAACTTCCCAATAAATTTTTTACCTCATAACTTTATCCAGTAGCGATTTATAGCTATCCACTACGTCATAGACCACGCTATCATTGCTTATAGCCTTAAAATGCTCCTTTGCGCAGTGGATTTTGGACTCTTCGACTTGGCGAAGTTGCATAGAATTCATAGACCCTTTAGTCTCCGCAACAAAATAAATATGCTTAATATCTCCCTCATAAAATGCAATCGCCCTAAAAAGACAAACCTCTCCAGATACATCAGTCATACATATAGACGAATTTAAAGGAAATATAGAAAAAGAGAAATATCAGCTAGCGATGTATGATAAAAACCGTAAACTAGTAGATATATTAAGAAATAGACATTCACAAACAATAAAAAATATAATAAACGAATTTGAAATACAACCACAAGTAGTTGTAATGGATATGTTTAAGCCATTTAGAAGCGTAATAAATAGTAATATAGTTCAGGCCCAAATAGTAGCAGATAAATATCATGTAATAAGACAAGGGATATGGGCATTAAGAGATTTAAGAGTAGAATTATTTAACAAAGACAATGAAAAGTATAAGAAGTTAAAAAAATATTGGAAAATACTAAGTAAAAGCCCAATAAGTCAGTTTAGTCAAAGACAAAAAGAGATATTAAAAGAGATATTAAAAGTAGATAAGACATTGAAAAAGATGTATAGAATAATAAAAGAATTTTACAAGATGTTTGAGAGCAAGACAGTAAAGACAATGAGAAGGAGAATAGAGCAATTAATTGAAAAATTGAGAGTATTTAATATAAAGCAAAGTATAAAACTAGCAGATACAATAACAAGTTGGAAAAAAGAGATAATAAATATAGTAGAATATAAAATAAACAATGGGTTTGTAGAAGGAAATAACAACAAAATAAAAGTAATAAAAAGAGTATCTTATGGACTAAGAAACTATGAAAGATTTAGAAAATTGATATATTTACGTCTTTGCAATAGATAGAGGTGTTTTTACACCCCCCCCCACTATTGACAAAGAACCATAATAAATTTTATCCGCTCTATAAATTTAAAAATTAAATACCCTTTTTAAATACATTTAAAAGAAAAATTTATATATGATCCTAAGATAAAAAATTAATAATTATACTTAAGGAGCAAACATGCGAATTCCTATTCGCTACGGCAAAGATGATATCATCGACCTAAGCGTTCCGGAAAAAAATTTACTGGGAGTTTTTAACCTCAACCCCGTGGCTAAATTCGACGAAACGGCACTCATCGCAAAGGCTCTGGCAAATCCGATAAATCAAAAAAGCTTTGATGAGTTTATCGCTGGCGACGAAAAGATCGTCATCATCGTAAACGACGGCACGAGACCTACGCCGACGGCAAAAGTTTTAAAGCAAATTTACCCAAAAATCCGCGATAAAAATAAAATTTTCATCATCGCCACAGGCTGCCATAGAGAGGGCACGCTAGAAGAGTACGAGATGATATTCGGCAAAGAAATTTACGCCGAGCTTAACGCTAAAAGCGAAATATGCGACCACGACTCGAAAAAAGACGAAATGAGCTATCTGGGCGAGTCCAAAAACGGCACGCAGATGTATCTAAACAAAATCGTAGCCAAAGCAAAAAAAGTGATCGTCATAGGCTCGGTCGAGCCGCACTATTTTGCAGGCTATACGGGCGGACGAAAGGCGTTTTTACCCGGCGTCGCCAAATACGAAACTATCGAGCAAAACCACAAACTAGCCCTTAGCGCCGATGCTCAGGCGCTGCGCTTAGAGGGCAACCCCGTGTATGAAGATATGATCGACGCGATGAAGGTGCTCGCGCACATCGACGTTTTTTCGATCCAGACGGTGCTTGACAGCGAACACGGCGTGTATTACGCGAGTGCCGGACACCTAAACGACAGCTTTTATGACTGCATGAAAAAGGCAGACGAGGTCTTTTGCGTAAATATTCCGCGCAAGGCAGATATCGTGATCTCGGTCGCGCCCTATCCGATGGACGTCGATCTTTATCAGGCACAAAAAGGGTGCGGACACAAAAATAGTCATCTTGCCGTTTGGCTCTATGACTGTGCCTAAGGTTTAAGTATGGCTAAAATTTTATACTATGATGCTAGCTGTGGCATCAGCGGCGATATGAATTTAGGCGCACTGGTGGATCTGGGCGCGGATTTTAGCTATCTTTGCGCCGAGCTTGCTAAGCTAAATTTAGCTAGCGAATTTTACCTACGCAAGCGCAAAGTGCTAAAATGCGGTATCTCTGCAACCAAAATAGACGTCGTTTGCGCGGCAAATCCGAGCCAAATTCCGCTTGGCCTCTTAGGCGCTAAATTTAGCCCGCGTCAAAATTTAAACGGCAAAATTCACGGCGCCGAATTTAGAGCGGATAAGTCCGCCCAAAACCATCCGCGTCCGCGAAATTTCACGCAAATTTTAGAGCTTATCGAGGGTTCTAGCCTAAGCGCTTTCGTAAAAAAAACGGCAAGCGAAATTTTTAGCGTTATCGCGCAGGCCGAGGCCAAAATCCACGGCACTAGCGCAGAGCAAGTACATTTCCACGAAGTGGGCGCCGCGGACAGCATCGCGGACGTAGTGGGTGCGGCTATTTGTTTGGAGGCCTTGGGTGCGCCGCAAATTTTTGCTTCGCCTATCGAGCTTGGCGGCGGTTTTGCGCACTGCGCTCACGGCAGGCTGACCGTACCGGCGCCTGCGGTTTGCGAAATTTTAAAAAGCGCGCAAGTAAGCCTAGGGCGAGCGAATTTCGAGATGACTACGCCCACAGGAGCGGCGATTTTAAAGGCCTGCGCACTAAATTTAAGGGAGCAAGACCGCCGCGAGTCGCCGCGAAATTTTAAAATTTTAAGCACGGGCTACGGCGCTGGCGATAAAGACATCGCAGATTTTGCCAACGCGCTTCGCGTGATACTTTGCGAAACGAGCGAGGATTTAGGCTTGAGAGATGAGCCAAATTTGAGCGTGCAGATCGGCTATGGCGAGCTTTGCGAGCGGATTTTAATCTCCACTAATATCGACGACATGGACGCCGAGAGCTTTGCCTTTGCGTGCGATATTTTGCGAGATAGCGGCGCGCTGGACGTATTTAGCAGGTCTATTTTTATGAAAAAGGGGCGCGCGGGCTTTGAGCTAAACGCGCTGTGCCGCAAGCAGGACGCCGCGCGGATAAAGGGGCTAATTTTCGCGCATACGACGGCGATCGGAGTTAGAGAGTGCGCCGTGAGGAAAACGGGGCTTGCGCGCGAGTTTTGCGAGGTAGATACTAAATACGGCAAAATAAGGCTTAAAATTTCGCGCGGCCGAGTTTGCGGTTTTAACGCCGAACAAAATTTAACGGACGAAAATTTAGCCCGAAATTACCCCGAAATTTTAAAAATCAAGCCCGAATTCGAGGACTGCAAAAAAGCCGCGCAGAGATTTCAAACGACGATCCGCGAGGTTAGAAACGAGACTTTAAAAAAATATGACGAAACTAGAAATTCTAAAAAATGATATAAAAAAGCTGGAAAATTTAGCCGTAGCGTTTAGCGGCGGCGTGGATAGCTCGCTACTGCTGCGCGTTGCCGCCGATACGCTAGGCCGGCGCGCGGTAGCTATCACGCTAAAATCGCCCTATATGTCGGGGCGCGAGATAAAAGAGGCGGTGGAATTTACCCGTACTTACGGTATCAGGCACGAAATTTTAGAGCTAGAAGCGCCCGAAGCGGTAAAAAATAATCCGCAAGATCGCTGCTACGTCTGTAAAAAGGCGGTTTTTACGCGGCTAATCGAGCTGGCAAAGCATCTAGGCTTTACAAACGTCGCCGACGGTACGAACTTAGACGACCTTGGCGAATACCGCCCGGGGCTTAAAGCAAAAGACGAGCTTGGCGTGCTTTCGCCGCTTAAAGGCCTCAAAAAATCAGAGATTAGAGAGCTTAGCCGCGAGCTTGGACTGCCGACCGCGGATAAGCCCAGCTACGCGTGCCTTCTGACGCGTTTACCGCACGATAGGGAGTTTTCCGCGGAGGAAATTTCGCTCGTGGAGCGAGCCGAAAATCTGCTAATCTCGCACGGATTTTTAAATATTCGCGCGCGATTTGACGGCAAAGCCTTTAAGCTGCAAATGGGTGCGAGCGAGACTAGGCGCTTTTGCGCGGGAGATTTTAGCGCCGTCGTACGCGAGATCGCTTCGCTTGGCGAGTATGATATTTTGCTTGATTTAAAAGGGCTTCGCGGGGAGATTTTAAATGACGAGAGATGAGGCTTTAAATTTCATCCGTACCGTAAAATCGGGTGAAAAAAGCGAGCACGAAGCGATAGAGTTTTTACGGGATTTTCCTTTTAGCGACGTGGGCTGCGCCAAAATCGACACTCAGCGTGCTTTGCGAAATGGTACTGGTGAGGTGATATATGGGGCAAATAAAACAGATGATGAAATTTTGCAAATTGCTAGTGCGATCGGCGAAAAAAATGAAAATATCCTAATCACAAGAACAAATGAGAATGTTTTTGAACGCATACGTGAGATCTTTCCGCAGGCAAATTTTAATGCTCGTGGCCGCGTCATCAGCGTCAAATTTAAAGAGCCCGCGCTCACGCAAAGCTACATCGCGATAGTTTCCGCAGGCACCGCCGACGGCGCGGTAGTGGAGGAAGCGTACGAAACGGCGAGATTTCTAGGCAACGACACGCGTAAATTTAGCGACGCAGGCGTGGCGGGACTGCACAGGCTGATCGCAAATTTAGAGCAAATACGCGGCGCAAAGGTCGTGATCGCGGTGGCGGGCATGGAGGGCGCACTTGCTAGTGTGTTAGCAGGCCTCGTGAGCGTACCCGTGATCGCAGTGCCCACCAGCGTGGGATATGGGGCAAATTTTGGAGGACTAGCGGCACTGCTAGCGATGCTAAACAGCTGCGCAAACGGCGTCAGCGTCGTAAATATCGACAACGGATTCGGCGCCGCGTATAACGCGAGCCTGATAAATCATCTCTGAATTTACGCCGCTTGCGAGGCAAATTTAACGGCTAAATTTAAAAGAAAAGCGTTGCTAGAGGAAAATTTAAGCGAGCAAAAAAGTGCTGCAAAGCGCATGCAAAAGCTGCAAACAAGGCAAAGCGCGCGAACTAGGCTAGCATTTTTAGCCGCGGCTGGCATGATTTTAGCGGTAGAAATTTACATCGCGATCTGCGTAAAGGGCGGCTTTGTGCGCCACTACGCGGGCGACGTTTTGGCGGTTATCTTGCTTTATGCGTTTGTGAGAGCTATATTTAGTGTGACGCCATCAAATTTAGCGCTTAAAATTTTTGTCTTTGCGGCAGCTTTGGAACTTGCGCAGTATTTTGGCGCCGTGCAAATTTTAGGCATAGAAAATAAAATTTTAAAAGTGATGATGGCGGGACGTTTGATTTCGCCGATCTGCTCTGCTACGCGGTTGGCTGCGTCCTAGCGGGCGCTTATGAAAAATTTGAAAGTAAAATTTGGCAAATGAGAAGCGATGGATAAAGAAAAATCTATAAAAAAGATGACTGAAGTTATGGCGAAATTTGTCGGCTACACGGGCAAAGTACTACCCGATGACGTGACGGCGAAGCTGAGGGAGCTCGCCGAGTGCGAGAC
>NZ_PPCH01000011.1:0-756 GCF_002913765.1 Campylobacter concisus
AACACCTTCATCCAAAAAGCCAACACCTTTGTAAATGAGATAAAAGATGGCAACTATGAAGCAAGCTTAGAAGCTGACACAAACAACCCAGCTCTAAATCAACTAAAAAGCACATTTAAAGATCTACAACTTGCTCTTAAAAATGCAATATCAAGTAATGGTAAAGATGTACTTGATCTACTAAACACTTATAAAAACCAAGACTTTACAAAAAGACTTGATGATGATGGTAAGATAGCAAGTGGTATAAACTCACTAGGCATTGAGATATCTAAAATGCTAAATGACAATCTAAACCAAGCTCAAGTACTAGAAGAAAAAGCTAAGCTTCTAGCTAGCTCAGTATCAAAAGTAGCAAGCTCAGCAAATACTCAAGCAAATAGCTTACAAGAATCAGCTGCTGCAGTTGAGCAAATGTCAAGCTCAATGAATGCCATCTCTCAAAAGACAGCTGATGTTATAAGACAAAGTGATGAAATTAAAAACATCATAACTATCATTAGAGATATAGCAGATCAAACAAATTTACTTGCTCTTAATGCTGCAATAGAAGCAGCACGTGCAGGAGAACATGGTAGAGGCTTTGCAGTTGTTGCTGATGAAGTTAGAAAACTAGCTGAACGTACTCAAAAATCACTTGGTGAGATAGAAGCAAATACAAATGTATTAGCTCAATCAATAAACGAGATGAGTGAATCAATCAAAGAGCAAAGTGAAGGTATCAATATGATAAATCAATCAGTTGCTCAAATAGAT
>NZ_PPCH01000012.1:0-922 GCF_002913765.1 Campylobacter concisus
TACTATTACTTACAATGACAGAGTAACTGGATATGTAGAGATCAAAGTACCAGTAGTTGATGGTAAAGCTTCAAGCGTAACAGCTAAGATCGTTGATCAAGCTGGTAATGCTAGTAAAGAAGTATCTAGCAGCATAGACTCAGACTTTACAGCTCCAAATGTCAAGATCACAGGCATCATTGATAATGTAGAGGGTGGCGTATATAAAGGCAATGTTGCAGGTACTAACACAAACGACAACAAGCCAACCATAAAGGGTACAGCTGATGCAAATCAAGAAGTAGTTCTTTATGATAATAATAAAGAGTTTGGTAGAGCTACAGCTGACAAAGATGGCAACTGGGAATTTAAACCAAGCGACTATAAAGAGCCACTAGCAGATCTTGTTGGTCGTGTTCACGTTATAAAAGCAGTAGTGACAGATGCAGCTGGCAACACTAGCGAAGCAACTTCTGCACTAGAAGTTGATACAACTATCGGTGCTCCAAAAGTATCTATAAAAGAAGATGCAGATCACAATGGAGTTCTAAGCGTAGAAGAAGCTAAGAATTTAAAAGATAGTAAGATCCACTGGGAAGTAGAGATACCAAAAGATGGCACTGTAAGCGCAGGTGATGTTCTTCAAGTACTTGGAAAAGATGGTAAATGGAAGATCGAAAAAGTCTTATCAAGTGACGATCTAGGTAAAAGCTTTGAATACGAAGCAACTTTATCAGGAAAACACTTCGAAAGCCCAAGCTATAGAATAGTCGATCTAGTTGGTAACCAAAGCACAGCTATACATGCTAACGTACAACTTGACAGCGAATTTAGCAGAAAACCAAGCAACCCAGAAATTAAATTCCCAGAAGATACAAACAAAGATGGCAAAATTTCTGATGATGAAAACAAAGCTGGTGACAAAGATGCTGGTAAAACAACA
>NZ_PPCH01000013.1:0-125912 GCF_002913765.1 Campylobacter concisus
CCTCACTCTACAAGAGAGCACTGCGAAGTAGCTTCTGCGCTTTTTATCGAAAAAGTAGTTCGCGGTATCGTTAAAAAATATAACTCATAAAAAGTAAAATTTGCTAGAAATTTCTAGCAAATTTTATCTATATCACTTTATCCTTGCTCTTGCAAAGATCGCTTAAAATGCACTCAAAACAAAGCGGTTTTTTAGCCTTGCAGGTGTAGCGCCCAAAAAGAACCATGCCTTGATGAAGTTTGCCAAGCTCAGTTTTAAAGGCACGGCTTAGATCATCCTCAGTCGCTTCTGGCGTCTTTGCACTGCTTAATCCAAGTCTATGTGATACTCTAAAAACATGCGTATCAACAGCCATTACGTTTGCATTTGTAGCCTCTAAAAGCACGACGTGAGCGGTCTTTTGCCCAACTCCAGCAAGGGCTTTTAGCTTCTCTTCATCAAGCGGAATTTCTCCGTTATAAAGCTCAACCACGCTGTTTGCCATCTTGATCAAATTTACGGCCTTGTTGTTAAAAAAGCTACATGAGTTTATCATGAGCTTTAGACTGGCTAAATTTGCACTTGCTAGCTCAAAAACATCTTTATATGCCTCAAATAGGGCAGGGGTGATCAAATTTACCCTTTTGTCGGTGCACTGAGCTGAGAGCATGACACAAACAAGTAGCTCATATAAATTTCTAAATTTAAGCTCGCTTTTGGCGTCTTTAAACTCTTCTAAAAGCCTCTTTTTTATCTCTAAAATATCTTTTTTTGTTCTCATATGGCTATTTTACCTAAAATTACAAGTTAAACGAAAAGTTACCGCATTATTTGATATAATTTTGCCCATAAAATCAATTTTTTAAAGGATTTATATGAAAAAATTTTTGTTTCCAGCAGTTTTAAGTTTAGCTGCAGCTGTCACTCTAAACGCAGCAGTAGTTGCAACAGTTGATGGCGATGCTATAAACGATAGCGATATCTCAGCACTTTTATCAGCGGCTATGCCAGGTTTTGACGCTAGCAAGCTTCAGCCAAATGAGAAAAAACGTATAATCGACGATCTAATCAACAGAAAACTTCTTTTAAAAGACGCAAAAGCGACAGGCATTGAAAAAGATGTTGATTACATCAAGGCTGTAAAAGCTGCACAAGAAGGCATTGCAGTTGAGCTTTATATGAGAAAATTATTTGACGGCATAAAAGTAAGCGATAGTGATTTAAGAGACTTTTACAACAAAAACAAAGCTAGCATGAACCAACCAGCTCAAGCAAGAGCAAGACATATCTTAGTTGAAGATGAAAAAACAGCAAACGACATCATCGCTCAACTTAAAAATTTAAAAGGCGAGGCGCTAACTAAGAAATTTGCAGAGATAGCAAGCCAAAAATCAATCGACAAAGGCTCAGCAGCACACGGTGGCGAGCTTGGCTGGTTTGGTCAAAGCCAAATGGTAAAACCTTTTGCAGACGCAGCATTTTCAATGGCTAATGGCACAGTTTCAACTAAGCCAGTTAAAACTCAGTTTGGCTACCACGTTATCTTAAAAGAAGATGGCAAAGCTGCTGGCACTGTAAGCTTTGAGCAAGCAAAACCAGAGATCGAGCAAGCTGTAAAAATGGAGAAATTCCAAGCTGCTGTTAGACAAAAAAGTGAAGCTCTACGCCAAAAAGCAAAGATAGAATACAAATAAAATTTGGAGGATAAAATGGGCGTTTTAGATATCGTAAAACCTGGTGTTTTAAGCGGAGATGATGTAACAAAACTTTATGCTTATGCCAAAGAGCAAGGTTTTGCAATACCTGCTGTAAATGTCGTAGGCAGCGACTCAGTAAATGCTGTTTTGGAGGCGGCAAAGGTTGCTAACTCGCCTGTTATCGTTCAGTTTAGTAATGGCGGTGCAGGTTTTTACGCTGGTAAAGCCTGCGAAAATGCAGCCGTTCTTGGTGCGATCGCTGGAGCAAAGCATGTTCATCTGCTTGCCAAGGCTTACGGCGTGCCAGTCATTTTACACACTGACCACGCTGCTAGAAAGCTTTTGCCTTGGATAGATGAGCTAGTAAAAGCAAGTCATGAGTATAAAAAAACTCACGGCGTGCCACTTTTTAGCTCTCACATGCTTGATCTTAGCGAAGAGAATATCAACGAAAATTTAAGCACGTGTGAGAAGTATCTAAAAGAGCTTAGTGAGCTTGGCATCAGCCTAGAGATCGAGCTTGGCGTCACTGGTGGTGAAGAAGATGGCGTAGATAACACAAGCGTTGATAACGCACTTCTTTACACTCAGCCAGAGGACGTCGCGCTTGCTTATGAAAGACTAAGCAAGATAAGCGATAAATTTAGCATCGCAGCTAGTTTTGGTAACGTCCATGGTGTCTATAAACCGGGCAATGTCGTGCTAAGACCAGAAATTCTTAAAAACTCACAAGCCTATGTCGCTAAGAAATTTAACACAAAAAGCGACAAGCCAGTAAATTTTGTATTTCACGGCGGAAGTGGCAGCGAGCTAAAAGATATCAAAAATGCTGTAAGTTACGGCGTTATCAAGATGAACATTGACACCGATACTCAGTGGGCTTTCTGGGACGGCGTGCGCGAGTATGAGGCCAAAAATAGAGCATACTTGCAAGGTCAGATCGGCAACCCAGAGGGCGATGATAAGCCAAATAAAAAATACTACGATCCAAGGAAATGGCTAAGAAGTGGCGAGGAGAGCATGGTTAAGCGTCTTCAGACTGCTTTTAGCGACTTAAACTGCCTAAATAGGAACTAATCCTATGCAAAATCAAAATGATTTTAGTGAGCTAAGCGTGCCAAAAGAGCGCCAAGCTCACTCTTTCTTTGTCTTTTTTAAAGTTATCTTTATCCCTTTAGCTATCTACATCTTGGCGATACTAGCGTATCTTGGCGTTATAAATTTTCAGATGAAGCTTCATACCATCGTAATGATGGGCGTGATACTCTTTGTCGCTTTTATATTTTCACGCCACAGCGCTTTGGTCGCTTACTCAAATTTCTTAGCAAATGCCAAAGACTACAAGATAAGGCTAAAAGAATTTATCATCGCTCATCTCTTTGAAATTTCAGACGTCAAAAAGGCAAACGCTAAATTTGAAGATTTTTTCGAGAGCTATACAAGAAATTTTAGAAATGACAACCTAGCAAACATCGGCCAAGCAGTCTTTCCTATGCTTGGAATTTTAGGCACATTTATCAGTATCGCTATCTCTATGCCAAGCTTTAGCTCAAGCACTGCAAACGGACTTGAAAAAGAGATCGCTATACTGCTAAATGGTGTGGCTACGGCGTTTTATGTATCGATTTACGGCATATTTTTAGCACTTTGGTGGATGTTTTTTGAAAAGATCGGCATTAGTAAATTTGAGAAATTTTACAGCGAGCAAAAAGAGCTAAGCCGTGAGTTTTTTTGGCAGGAAAATGAGCTAAATGCAAATTTCATGAAAGCAAGTGTAGGCTACTTTAAAGATAGTCACGATGCCTTTAAAATGGTGCTTGATGATAAATTTGTAAAAGAGCTAAGCGAGCAGACAAATGAGAAATTTAATAGCCTAAAAGAGCTTTGCGAGGTTGAGAAAAATATCATCAATCAAAGCAAAGCCGAGCTTAGCGCAAGTTTAAAAATGCTAAATGAATCTGGGCTAAAACAAGATGAATTTGTAAAAATCCACTCCGATATATTAAAGGCAGTTGGCGCGTTTTCTAATGCCTTTAAAGATATGGAGGTTAAAATTTTAACCGAGCATGCAAAGCTTGGCGAAATTTTTAGTAGAAATTTAAACGCCACAAAAGAGAGCCAGCTTAAATTTGAGCAGACTATCAAGAGTTTTGACGCCATTTTAAAAGAATTTTCTCTCTCTTTGATGAAAGAGCAAAACGAGGCATTAAAGGCTTTTAGAACCTCGCTCGTGGAGAGTGCCACGATATTTAAGGCAGCCTACGAGCAAGAGGGTAGGAGCTTGGAGCGCGAAAAAGAGCGTGAGAGCCTCATTGCTGAGCTTAAGAAGAATATAGACGAGATCGATAAAGAAGCAAATTCTGTAATAGAAAAGATCGAAAATCTAGTGCAATGAAAATAGACAAAAATAACGAAGATCAATCGAGCTTTTGGGTTTCGTACGCAGACTTGATGGCGGGTCTGCTCTTTGTTTTTATGCTGCTAATCGGCGCTGTCGTCGTAAAATACGTCCTAACTCAAAACACCCTTGAAAATAAAGAGCAAGCCATCATCACAGCACTGGCAAATTTAAAAGACGCTCAGGGCAGAAATTTTACCCTTGAAGAGCTAAATGACGCCCTAAAAAGCGAGCTTTCAAAGATAAACGACGAAAACATAAATTTAAAAAAATCAAATGAAATTTTTGTCATCCAAATAGACGCCCTAAAAGAAAAACTAGCCCAGCTCATAGAGGAAAACAAGGACGCAAATGCGAGCATAAAAGAGCTAAATGCCAGCATTTTTGATCTAAACCAAAAGATGATCGTGCTAAATGATGAAATTTCATCAAAAGATAGAGCGCTTAGTGACGCAAATGCAAGTAGCGAGAAAAATTTAGCCAAGATCGCCTTTTTGCTCGAGCAAGTGAGCAAAAAAGAGGCTAGATATGACGAGCTTTTAAGGGATCTAAACGTCACTCGTGACAGGGTCAAAAACCTAACCGGCATAAGAGTAAAAGTGATCTCCGCCCTAAAAGATAGGCTGGGCTCTAGCATCGAGATCGATCCAAACTCAGGCGCGCTAAAGCTTAGCTCCTCAGTGCTTTTTGATAAGGGTAGTGCGGTCTTAAAAGAAGAGGTCAAAGAGGAGCTAAAGGCCACGCTTAGTAAGTACTTTGACGTGCTTTTAAATGATAAAGAGATCGCTTCAAACATCGATCAGATCGTTATAGAGGGCTTTACGGATAGCGACGGAAGTTACATTTATAACCTAGAGCTTTCACAAAAAAGAGCCTACGCGGTGATGGAATTTATAAACTCATTTAGTGACGATGCACGCCTTAGAAAGCTGCTTGTCGCAAGTGGCAGAAGCTACAACGAGCTAGTTTTTAAAGATGGAGTCGAGGATAAGGACGCTTCAAGGCGTATAGAGATCAAATTTTCACTCTCAAACAAAGAGGCTATCAACGAGATAGAGAAATTTTTGGAGTTTAAGGGTGATTGATAAAATTCGCTTAAGAGAGCGAGAATTTTGGCTTTTAAGAGATGATTTGCTAGGCGAGTTTAACGGCAACAAAGCAAGAAAGCTAGAGTATTTTCTCAAGGCTGATCTTAGCGGCGTCAAAGCCATCGTATCTCACGGCTCAAGCCAGTCAAATGCGATGTATAGCCTAAGCCTTTTTGCCAAGCTAAAAGGGCTTAAATTCTACTACGTAGTCTCTCATTTAAGCTCAAATTTAGAGCAAGATCCAGTTGGAAATTTCAAATTTGCACTTGAAAATGGTATGGAAATTTTTGTAAAAGAGGAGCGTGAGAAATTTGCTAAAGAGCTAGCAAAAAGCCAAAACGCGCTATTTATAAACGAGGGTGTAGCGCAAAGCGAGGCCGAGCTTGGCTTTATCACGCAGGCACGCGAGATAAATGAGTGGAGCAAAAAAAGTGGCATAAGGCCTGATATCTTTTTACCCTCAGGCACTGGTACAAGCGCATGCTACCTAGCAAAGCACACCGATCTTAGAGTTTTTACAGCCCCTTGCGTAGGAGACAGCGACTATCTAAAAAAGCAAATTTACGAGCTAGATAAAGATAGCAAAGTGCAAATTTTAAATCCGCCAAAGAAGTATCATTTTGGAAATTTATATAAAGAGCTTTATGAAATTTGGCTTGAGGTTTGCAAAAGTGGTGTTGAATTTGAGCTTATTTACGACCCAGTGGGCTTTATGACGCTTTTTGCAAATTTAGACAAGCTTGGGAGCGAAATTTTATATATCCACCAGGGCGGAATTTTAGGTAACATTACACAAAAGCAAAGATATGAGAGAAAACTAAAAATAAAGGATCATAAATGAAGTTTTTACACAGCAGCGACGCTGACTTTGAGAGTAAATTTTCACAGCTTGTTAGGCGAAGCGACAATGATATGAGTGCCGTTATGCCAGTGGTTACAGGCATCATAGACGAGATAAGAAAAGATGGCGATAGCGCGCTTTTTACCCAGATAAGTAAATTTGATAAATTTAATGTCACAAGCAAAAACGACATAATAATCGACGTAAAAGAGATGGAGGCGGCCTACAATTCGCTAGATAACGCTCTAAGAGTGGCTCTAAATTTAGCCCATGATAGGATAAAAAGCTATCACGAGCGCACAAAACCAAGCGACTGGACCTATAAGGACGAGCACGACATCTTGCTAGGTGCTAAATACACTCCGGTTGATCGCGCTGGCCTTTATATCCCAGGCGGCAAGGCGGCATATCCTAGCTCGCTTCTCATGAATGCTATCCCAGCAATCGTAGCAGGTGTAAAAGAGATCGTAGTTTGCACCCCAGCGCCAAATGGCAAGGTAAATCCTCTACTTCTTGCAGCGATGCATCTATGTGGCATCAAAACAGCCTTTAAAATAGGCGGTGCAAGTGCGATCGCAGCGATGGCTTACGGCACAGCAACCGTGCCAAAGGTCGATGTCATCACAGGACCTGGCAACATCTACGTAGCGACTGCTAAAAAGCTAGTTTATGGCGACGTAAATATCGATATGATCGCTGGTCCAAGCGAGATAGGCGTGATCGCTGATGATAGTGCGGACCCTCGCCACATAGCGATCGATCTACTCTCACAAGCAGAGCACGACGAGATCGCAAGTGCCTTTTTGATAACACCAGTGGAGGCCTTTGCAAGGGCAGTGCAAAGACACATAGAGGACGAGCTAAAAACTCTAAAACGCGAACCAATCGCGAGTGCTAGCATGAGAAATAAAGCAGCTATCATCGTCGCAAAAGACTTGCAAGAGTGCTTTAAGCTAATGAACGAGCTTGCAGTGGAGCACCTAGAGATCGCTACAAACGACGCTTTGAGCTATATGGACGAGGTAAAACACGCTGGAGCGATATTTTTTGGACACTTCACGCCTGAAGCGATGGGCGACTACATCGCTGGACCAAACCACACCTTGCCAACTGGCGGAAGTGCGAGATTTTACTCGCCGCTTGGAGTTGAAAATTTCATGAAGCGAAGCTCTATCATATCAGTTAGTAGAAAAGGCATCATGCATCTTGGCAAACCATGCATGCAGCTAGCCGAAGCCGAAGGACTAACAGCTCATAAAAGATCAATAGCCGTGAGGTTAGAGGATTAAAAATGAAATTTGATTTTAGAAAATTTAAGATTTTCTAAAATCTTTTTAAAAATATTTTTTGCTTTAAGAAATATTTTTGCAACTTTTTATGAAATTTATAGTAAAATCCATCACAAAACTACTAAAAAAGGAGTTGATATGAAGTTAGGAACTTATACTGCAAACCAGGCTTCAGGAAACTATTATTTAGATCAAGCTAAAAATAGCGAGAAAAAGGCGCTAAACGCCATCTCTGCAAATAGCGAGATCAAAGCATCAGGTGCAAATTTGCAAATCGCAGAGAGCTTACTTTCGCAAACAAATGTCCTAAATGAGGGCATGGCAAATGCCAACGATATGATAGGTATGCTTCAGATCGCAGACTCAACGCTTTTAAATTTAAGCGAGAGCGCGGATAAGATCGGCGAGCTATCAAGCAAGCTTTCAAACCCAGCTCTTTCAGCGAACGAGCAAAAGGGCATAAAAGGCGAGATAAATGCGCTTAAAAATGCGATGAGCGACAGTGTAAAAGAGGCTAAATTTAACGGCAAAAACGTTTTTGACGCCGAGCTTGGCTTTTTCACAGGTGAGGGCACAAAAAATATAAATTTAAGCACAAATGCTCTTTTAAATGTTAAAGAGGATGGCTCAAATTCTGGCGATATTTTGAAAAACATAAATTCACTTCGCTCAGAGATCGGCTCGACACAAAATGCTGTATTTAAGGGTATGAATGCTCTAGCTGCTAGAAGCGTAGCAAATGCTAATAGCGTAGAAAATCTTGACAGCAGCGACATCGCAAAGAGCTTAGAAGAAAATTTACAAGCAAATTTAAAGCTACATGCTGCCTCTTTGGCTAAAGCTCACGATACTACGAGCTTGGCTGCAAAACTAGATAAACTTCTAGGCGAATAAATTTTTACCGGTCTTGTGCCGGTAAAACTCTCTTTTTATTTCTAACTTTTAACTTATAAAACATATTTGTAAATTAAAATTTTTTATTCTTTTTTGGTTATGGTTTTTAGAATTCAGTTGAAAATTTATAGCACATATACTTTTAAAATAGAAGTTGAGTTAATTATGTTTTAAGATGAGAGCCATATGTAATGTTTAAAACAATTTTTGAGTATGGATGCTATAAATTTTTCAAAGAGAAAGTCCTTTAAAGGGTATATATGCTAATACTTTATCAAAAGAAAAGCTGTCTAAACAAGAGTATATACACTAAAGTAGGGTAAATATACAAAAACATTGAATTTTTACTTGTATCTTTTGGTGCTTCGGTTGCGAAAATAACTTAATTATAGACTATGATATAAATTTAAAGAGTTTAGGCGCAGATGCCCAAAAGGGCAGGGCTTGTTAGCCCTCGATGTAGTTTTTGAGTTTTCTACCAACTTTTGGGTGTTTTAGTTTCTTGATAGCTGAGCTTTCTATCTGGCGGACGCGTTCACGAGTGACATTTAGCGCCTTGCCGATCTCTTCAAGCGTGCGGTCGCTCTCATCTTCAAGTAGACCAAATCTCATCGAAATAACCGCTTTTTCGCGCTCATTTAGCTGTGAAAGCACATCGTCGATCTGCTCTCTAAGGTCGCTTTTTAAAATTTGATCTATCGGTGATAGAGAAGTTTTGTCCTCGACAAAATCTCCAAATTTACCGTCTTCTTCGTTTGCGATCGGAGCTTCAAGGCTGATAGGCTCTTTTGTGATCTTTATCACCTGTTTTACCTTATCGACGCTTAGTCCGACCTCTTTTGCGATGACGCTTACGTCAGGCTCTTTTCCCTCTTCTTGGAGGTATTTGCGGTTGATTTTGTTGATGCGGTTTATCGTTTCTATCATGTGGATAGGTATCCTAATCGTCCTTGCCTGATCGGCGATCGCGCGCGAGATAGCCTGACGGATCCACCATGTGGCGTATGTTGAAAATTTATAGCCTTTTCTATATTCAAACTTATCAACCGCCTTCATAAGACCGATGTTGCCCTCTTGGATGAGATCAAGAAATGGCAAACCCCTGTTTGTATAGCGTTTTGCGATACTTACGACTAGACGGAGGTTTGACTTGGCCATTCTAGCTTTTGCTTCGTCTGAAATTTTCTTTCCGCGTTTGATCTGCTCTAAAATTTCTTTTAGCCTTGCTGGCTCAAGGTCAAAGCCTTGTTTGCTCGCCTCTTTTGTCGTAAAAAGCTTTTTGATCTCGACGTATGTTGAGACCATCGTAGCCTCTGGCACGCGAGCAGCGATCTCTTCTTTGCTAAGTTTGATGATATCTTTTAAGATGCTTTTGTGATTTTTCTTAAGCTCGTCACTAAACATCGGTAAGCGATACTCCAAGCGTTTTAGCTCTCTGTCAAATTCATCATCGCTTTTTAGTGCTGTCTCCATTGATTTTACGATCTCGCTGATGAGTTTGCTTGTTGGGCCAAGATCCATCAGCTTCTCTTTTAAAATTTTCTTTTTAAATGCAAGCGTCATCTTTGAAGCTGTGTCGTCGCTTTCTACCTTATCTTGCTTGTTTGCAGTCTTTAGCCACTCTTTTTTAGCCTTTTCAAGGGCTTTAAAGCTCTCTATAACTTTTTCTGCACGCTTATCGTTTTTGGCTGATTTTTTAGGAGTTTCGTTCTCTTCGTTCTCCTCATCCTCTTCGTCTATATCCTCTTCGCTCTCTTCATTTTCATTTTCGCTCTCGTCTTCAAAGCTTTTAAAAAGCTCTTTTACGCGGCGTTCTCTATTGATGAGCGGCTCTTTGTAATCAAGTATGAAATCGATCAAAAATGGCACCGAACAAAAAGCATCGATGATGATATCTTCGCCAAGCTCGATCCTCTTGCTGATCTCCACCTCTTCTTCTTTCGTAAGAAGAGCGATCTGGCCCATCTCTCTTAGATACATCCTTACTGGACTATCTGATCTTGACCACTCTAAGAGGTCGCTCTCGCTTGAAAGATCGAGGTCCTCGTCGATATCTTGGTCACTTTTTTGAGCATTTTCTTGACGTTTTTTAGCGTCAGCTAAATTTCTAAGCTTTGCAGCCTCAGCAGATGTGATGAGTTGGACTTTGTTTGTTTTTGCTAGTTGTTCTATCTTTTTTACTACAGTAGCCGTCGGAGCTTTGTCTAATAATTTTACTAATTTTTCGTATGTCAAAAAGCCTTTTGCATTTTCAACAAAAAGCTCTTCTATCTGAGAAAAAGAGTCTTTTGCGGCGCTCATAAATTTCCTTTCAAATCGTGTGATTGTGATTTAAGTATTGGTTAAAAGAAAGTGGATTATACCCAAAATTTTTTAAATGTCTATAAAAAGAAAGTTGGAACGATGATTGCTTAGTAATTCTAAAAAATCAAATTTTGATTAGGAAAATTTATGCAAAATGGTTATTATCAAGCCACTGCTGGCATGGTAACGCAGTTTAACAGACTAAATGTCATCTCAAATAACCTTGCAAATGTAAATACGATCGGCTACAAGCGAAATGACGTAGTCATCGGCGACTTTGCGAGAATTTTTAAAGAGACGCAAGATGAGCTTCCGCTTAAAAATCATACAAAAGACGGAGCTAAATTTCTAAATAGAACGCTTGATCGTGTGCCACAAGTGAGCGAAGAATACACCGACTTTAGCGCTGGTGGCTTTAAATACAGCTCAAATACGCTTGACTTTGCGATAAAAAGAGACGATGCTTTTTTCTTAGTCGATACTCCAAATGGCGTAAAACTAAGCAAAAATGGCTCTTTTAGCCTTGATGCAGACGGCTACATCGTCACAAAAGAGGGGTATAGGGTGCTGCCAAGTGGCTATGAAGCGCAAAATCCAGGTCAAAGAGGCATCCAAGTGCCACAAGGCGAGGTGCTAACCGTTGATAAAAATGGAAATTTATACTCAAATAACAATCAATTTTCTAAATTTTACATCGCTCAGCCAAGAGAGATAAGGGATCTAAAAAAGGTCGGCGATAATCTCTTTGAGAGTAGAAATTTTGACGACATAACCGAGCTTGATGAGGCTGATAGCGTGATGCAAGGCTACGCTCAGATGTCAAATGTAAATCCAGTCTTAGAAATGGTGGGTCTTATAGAAACCCAACGCTTAGTTGATATGTATCAAAAGGTTATGACAAGCCACATGACTGACCTTAACCAAGATGCTGTTCAAAAACTAGCCCTAAAAGCTTAATAAAAGGATAAAACTATGATGAGATCACTTTACACTGCGGCCACTGGCATGATAGCCGAGCAGACGCAGATAGACGTAACCTCACACAACATCGCAAACGTAAATACCTATGGATATAAGAAAAATAGAGCTGAATTTGCTGACCTTATGTATCAAGTCATGGAGTATGCAGGCACGGCTACTAGCCAAACTACCACAAGCCCGACAGGCATCGAAGTAGGCCTTGGCGTGCGCCCAACAGCGATAAATAAAATTTTCTCTCAGGGCTATTTTAAAGAGACTAGCAACAATCTAGATATGGTCATAGCTGGCAACGGCTTTTTTCAAATTCAACTCCCTGATGGCACGACGGCTTATACTAGAAATGGCGCATTTAAGCTTGACGCAAACGGCACGATCGTAAATAGCGACGGCTACCAGCTCATCCCGCAGATCACTGTCCCTGCAAATGCGACGCAAATTTCAATAGGCACAGACGGCACCGTCTCAGTTTTGCAGGCTGGCGAAACAGACATGGCTCAGATAGGTCAGATCGAGCTAGCAAATTTTATCAATCCAGCCGGTCTTCACTCGATGGGTGATAACAACTACCTTCAAACAAGCGCTAGCGGCGACGTGGTAGTAGGTGTAGCAGGCCTTGACGGACTTGGCACCATTAGACAGGGCTTTGTCGAGATGAGTAACGTGCAACTAGTTGAAGAGATGACCGACCTCATTACCGGCCAGCGCGCATACGAGGCGAACTCAAAGGCGATAACTACGAGTGACTCGATGTTAGAGATAGTAAATGGACTTAAAAGGTAGGTGATATGGACGCGACTTTGGCTATTGTTGGACTTATACTCGTTGCTTTTACGCTTGATGTTTTTTACTTTTCAGATAGGACCCCAAAGGGCAAGGGTCCAAAAGGGCAGGTGCATTAAATTTATAGGCCATTGTAAATTTGGCAGTCTTCGTCGTTGCCCAGCTCGCAGGACTTGCCAAAGTACTTTTTGGCTAAATTTTTATCGCCTTTTGCTTCAAAATAAATAACCCCAAGGTTGTGGCAACCATCCCCAAAGTCCATTTCGCAAGCTTTTGTGAAGAGTTTGCTAGCTCTTTTTTGATCTTTTTCTACGTATTTTCCGCTATGAAGCATCATACCAAGGCTATTGCAGCCAGCAGAGTGGCCCAGATCGCAGCTCTTTTCAAAGAGCTCTTTTGCCTTTTTGGCATCTTGCTCTACGCCATTTCCGTCATAGTATAAAAGTCCAAGGCCGTAGTATCCGTCGCCATCTTTTAGCTCGCAAGCTCTTAAAAATAGCTCTTTTGACTTTTGATAGTTTTTATCTAACGTATAGACAAAGCCAAGCCTTGCGCAGCCAAAGCCGTCATTTAGCTCGCAGCCCTTTTGGTAAAATTTGGCTGCATTTTTGTTATTTACATCTTTTATGTAGTCCATGTCATAAAGCACGCCCACACTACTGCAAGCGTCTGCGTGTTTTAGCTCGCAAGCTTTTTTGTAAAACTCGCCCGCTTTTTGGTAGTTTTTGCTCTCCTCAAATTTATTACCAAGCTCAAAGCAGCTTTTAGCATCTTCGTTTTCGCACCTAGACTCAAGCGTTTTTGTCTCTAAATTTGCGCCCCACAAAAGCACCGCAGAGGCTAAAAATAAAACAACCTTTTTCATTGCCTGCCTTTTTAAAAATTTAAATAAGTTTAAATAAAAAGCTTTAAATTTATAGTAAATATCAAATTTAATACCCAAGCTTACATAATAAATTTCTCATATCACAGCCCTTTTTAAAGCCTAGCTCGCATGATCTTTGAAAGTAACTTTTGGCAGTCATTTTATCCTCTTTTTTGCCGTTATCTAAAAGCGCGTAGTTTAAAAATCTTGCGTATCTATTTAATATGATAGTTTGATTAAGCTCGCTACTCACGTCGTTGTAGCCATTTATATAGATGAGTGCAGCGCTGTAGCAACCCTCTTTCATATCATTTTCGCAAGCTAGTAAAAATATCTTTTGTAGTTTTTTAAAATCTTTATCATCGCTTGAAGAGTTATAAATTTTTGTAGCAGCCTTGTAACAGCTCGTTAAATTTGCTCTTATATCGCCCTCGCTTTGGCACATCTCGTCTAAATTTTCTGCATTTAAAAGCATAATGAAGGATAAAAACAAAATTAGCTTTTTCATAAACTCTCTTTAGTGAAAATCTCTAACTATCTCGCAAGCCTCTTTAAGACCTAGCTTGCAAGCTTTTTTAAGCTCTTTTTCTGCCAGCTTTTTATCCTTTTTTGTCCCTATGCCATGATAGTAAAAGTATGCAAGATGTTTGCACCCACTTGCGCTATCTAGCCTGCACGCTTTGTTGTAGTATCTAAACGCCACTTCATCATCTTTTTCTACGCCAAGTGCGTCGTCGTAAAGGCTGGCTAGGTTATTACAAGCATCGGCAAAGTCAAGCTTGCAAGCTTTAAAATAGAGCTTACTGGCCTTTTCATACTCTTTTTGCTCTTGATATAAGGTCGCTAGGTTGTAGCAAGAGATGCTAAAGTCGCTATCGCAAGCCTTTTTGTAAAGTTTTACCGCTTCTTTGTAGTCGCGCTTTACGCCTGGGGTGTTGTGGTATAAAACCGCTAGGTTGTAGCATCCTTCATAGAAATTTTGCTCGCAAACTTCTTTGTAAATTTTTGCAGCCTTTTTGTAGTCTCTTTTTACGCCGCTGCCGTTATTATATAAAACTGCGATGTTAAAACAGCTTTGAACAAGCGTGAGATCGCAACCCTTTTTAAAAGCTTCTAAAGCCATTTTGTATTCTTTCATCTCTTGATACTCAACACCAAGGTTGTGACAGGCAAATTTATTGCTCTCATCGCAAGCTTTGTTAAGAATTTCTAGTGATTTTCCCGCGTCTTTTTTTACGCCAAGTCCGCTTTTATAAAACTCAGCCAGATAGATGCATGCGTCTAAATTTTTAACCTCGCACTCACTTTTGTAAATTCCAAATAGCCTTTTATACTCATCATCGCTGTATCTGCGGCTAAAATCAATGCAGTTATCCTCGATATTGCAGCTATTTGCTTGAGGGATTTTGATCTTTGGATTTGTTGTTAAGGCTATTAAATTTAGTGTTAAAAATATTAGTAAAACTATCTTTTTCATAGAAATTTTCTTTATAAATTTTGTTGTTATTTTATAAAATTTAGTTTTAAAATGCGAGCAAGCAGTTAAATTTATAAAAGCAAAAACGCCTCTTTAAATTTAAATTTTTAAATTTTTGCTAATATTTTGGCTTTTTATGAAGGTAAAATTTGACATTTAGCTACGTTTTTAAACTATCTATTCCTATCTTTATGGGCTATTTTCCGCTTGGTGTCGCCTTTGGCGTGCTGGCAAAAAGCATGGGAGTGAGCGCATTTATCGCTGTGGCACTTAGCACGCTAGCATACGGCGGCGCAGCGCAGTTTATGATGCTCTCGCTCTTTAGTGTGGGCACGAGCTACGTTGAGGTCTTTATCGTGAGCTATCTTGTAAATTTGCGCCACACTTTTTATGGAATTTCACTTTTAAAAGAGTATAGCGGGATCAAATTTAGGCTTTTAAACATCGCTTTGCTAACAGATGAGACCTTTGCGATATTTAAAAATTTAGGGCTAAAAGAGGCTAGTGAGCGAAGTTTTGTCTTTAGCTGGCTAAATTTACTTGCTTGGTCTTACTGGGCGGCTGGCACGCTGCTTGGAGCGATACTTGGCGATCTTATAAAGGCCGATACAAAGGGGCTTGAGTTTAGTTTGACCTCGCTTTTTATAGTGGTCGTCATCGAGATGTTTAAAAATGATAAAAACTACCGCGTGCTCTTTGCGGCGGTCTTTTTTGGCGTGCTTGGAGTAAGCCTGTTTCCAGTTAAATTTGTGCTTGTTGGCTCGATGGCGCTTTGTTTTATATTTTTGCTTTTGTTTAAGGATAAAATTTGATAAGTGTAAGTTCAAGCGAGATGGTGCTCTTTGTGGCGGTGCTTTTAAGCGCCTTGGCTACTTTTATAACGAGAGCGACGCCATTTTATGCATTAAGAAACTATAAGCCAAACCCTTATTTAGACGCCATAGAAAAGCATATGGGTATGATGATAATGGTCGTTTTGGTCTGCTATGGGCTAAAAGATACGAAATTTAGCGAGTTTCCATATGGCTTAAGCGAGATAGTGGCGGTTTTTACGGCTATTTTGGTGCATTTGAAATTCAAAAATGCCCTTATTAGCATAGTCGTTTCGACTGGAATTTATATGTTTTTGATAAGAATTTTTTAAATAAATATAAATTTTAAAAATTAATAAATTTTTTAAATATATGACGTTATAATGCTCTAGCAAATTTTAATGCAAAGGAGTTAAAATGCGTTTAATCTTTAAGGCGGTGTTACTCATGATTTTAGGTGCTACTTTAGCGGTTGCAAAGCCAACCATCTACATCCTAGCTACTGGTGGAACGATAGCTGGAAGCGGCTCAGGTTCGCTTGATTCAAGCTATACTTCTGGAACTGTTACGGTCGATAAACTAATCGCAGCCGTGCCAGATATCAACAAGATCGCTACCATAAAAGGCGAGCAAATTTCAAATATCGGCTCACAAGATATGAACAACGAAGTTTGGCTAAAACTTGCAAATAGAATAAATGAACTTCTAAACAGTGGCAAAGCTGATGGTATCGTCGTTACTCACGGCACAGACACTATGGAGGAGACAGCTTACTTCTTAAATTTAGTCGTTAAAAGCGACAAGCCAGTTGTGCTTGTAGGTGCGATGAGAAATAGCGGCTCACTAAGTGCGGACGGCCCACTAAATTTATTTAACGCTGTAAATGTAGCTATCAGCAAAGATAGCGTAGGCAAGGGTGTTGTGGTTACTATGAATGACGAAATTCACGCTGGCAGAGAGGTTACAAAAACTAACACAACAGGCGTTGATACATTTAAATCACCAAATAGCGGCAAGATCGGCACAGTCTTTTATGGCAACGTAAAATACTATATGAACCCACTCAGAAAACACACAGCAAGCTCAGCTTTTGACCTAACTGGCGTAAAAGAGCTTCCAAGAGTTGATATCATCTACTCTCACGCAAATGACAATCCTGACTTTGTAAATGTAGCTGTCAAAAACGGCGCAAAAGGCATCGTTAGCGCTGGTCTAGGCAACGGCAACCCTTACTTTAGCGTGTTAGAGGCTCTTGGTGAGGCTTCAAAAGCTGGCGTAGTGGTAGTTCGTGACTCACGTGTGGGAAGTGGCGAGACAACTATGAATGGCGAAGTTGATGACGCAAAATACGGCTTTTTAACAAGCGACAACCTAAACGCTCAAAAAGCTAGAGTACTTTTGATGCTTGCTCTTACAAAAACAAGCGATAAGGCTAAAATTCAAGAGTTTTTCTTAACTCATTAAAATTTAATTTTGTGCGGAACTATTAAATTTATAGCTCCGCCCTCACTTTTTCAAATTCACATTAAATTTAAGGCTCTAAAATGGGTATCAGCGCGCACTACTATGCCTACTCGCAAGATGATATAGAGATGATCAAAAATGGCGGTGGCGGCGAGTTTTTGGACGAATACGACATGGATAAGATGTGGGACGCGATTTGTAAAATGCTAACTGGCAAAAATTTCAAGCAGAGGCTTAAGGCTGGCGATATTTTTAGCTCAAAAGAGCCTTTTAGTTGGGCTATTTTTGGGCGTAGTGCGCTAAACGAAGAGCTAAGCGAGATGATCTCTTATGCTAACGCTTCGGATGTAAAAGAGGTGGCTGAGACGTTGAAAAATGTTGATATTAGCGCACTTTTAGCAAAGATAAATTTAAAAGAATTTGCTAGCTCAAAGACATATCCTGATATTTTTGGGTGCGAGAGCGAATTTGAAAATATAAAGGCGAGTTTAAAACAGCGCTTTGCTGGGTTTTTAAATTTTTATCAAAATGCCGCCGACAAAGGGCTTGGCGTGCTGATAGTAATAGCCTAAATTTATAAATTTTTAGTGGGCTATTTTATGGTTTAAATTTAGCTAGCTTTGAAGGCAATTAAATTTATGGAGTGCCTACGTGGCAAAAGATAAATTTAGTCGTAAGCAAAAGCAGGCTAAGTAAATTTACCACTTTTTAAGCTCTAGGCTGCGAAACAGACACAAAATCGCCTTTGCTTTTGCATTAAATTTATATGCCTAGCGCCAAAAGTCAAATTTTATCACGTCCAAAAGCAGGCTAAATTTGCTAATGAAGCGCTCTTTTATCATAAATTTATAGATTTTGATTTAGCATTTCATTAAAATTTCAAGGCATCTCATGAATTTCTTGCTATTTTTTATCACCCTTGCACCCATCTCGCTGATGCCAGGTATAAACATGACTTATGCGATGAGCGTTGGTATGAGCTTTGGCTACAAGCACTCGTTTTTCGTGATGGCTGGGCAGCTTTTAGCGATCGCTTTTGTCTCGTTTAGCTGTATGCTTGGCGTGGGAGCGGTGTTACATCATTTTGAGTACGCATTTAAGGCGCTAAACATCATCGCAGGCCTTTATATGCTCTATCTTGGTGTGATGCTCTTTTTTGGCAAGGGCGAGCTTAGCATCACAAAGGTCTCAAATTTGCCAAGCAAAAAGCAGATGTTTATAAATGGCCTCATCGTTAGCGTCTCAAACCCAAAGGCGTGGATATTTTTCTCAGCCTTGCTGCCTACATTTTTGGACAAAGACGATCCTTTTAGCCTCGCTCGCATGTGCGTGATCACCGTAACGCTCGTTTTCATCGAGTTTTGCGCGCTAAATATCTACGCACTTGGCGGAGCTATGCTAAAGAAATTTTTACAAACGCACCTAAGACTACTTGAAATTTGCACTGCCATCATCGTCTGCACGATCGGCGTACTCTTGCTTTTTAGATAAATTTATCCCCTTTTTACCTAGCTTGGCTAAAATTTGCCCAGTTTGCACTACATTTTTAGCAAAAGGATAAGAGATGAAAAAATTTCTATTTATATTTACAAATCAGCCATATAACGGCACGGACAATGCTTACAACGCACTAAGGCTAGCTAGAGCGCTAAAAGAAAAGGGCGAAGAGGTTAGGATATTTCTTATGAACGACGCAGTCGATCTTGCGCGAAATAGTACTAAAAAGCCAGAAAACTACGACGTTGATCTAGTAGCGATGCTAAAGGAGCTTTACGCTAGCGGCGCGATGCTTAAGGTTTGTGGTAGCTGCCAAACAAGGTGCGGTTTGCATGTGGGAGAGCCTTATTTTGAGGCTGAGGTGAAAGGCAGCATGGATATCTTGTCCGAGTGGGTGAGAGAGTGCGATCAGGTGATGACATTTTAGAGCAAAAAAGGAGAATTTATGAGTTTGACATTTAGTGTAAAAAATAAAAAGAAGCTACTTGGCGGATACGCAAAGGCGCTAAGCGAGCGTGAAATTTCAGCTCTTGTTGAGGGGCTTTTCTTTTTTAACAGCGAGCAAGAGGAGCCAAGCGCAAATGAGCTGGGTGCTGACGTGATGATAGCAGGTGTGTGGCAAAAGAGCGTTCGTGGCTTTGAGCTAAACTACGAAGATGGCGAGTATATCGTGCGCGTTTATACTCCAAGTGGCGTTGGCGACTGGCAGATCGCACTTGAGCTACTCTCAAAGCTCTCAGCTCAAACTGGCTCAAAAATAGAGTGCGACAACGAAAAAAATTATGATAGTGAGCAAATTTTAAAATTTGACTACGAGACTGACATCATGTGGGGGCTTGAAGCGTTAAAAGATATAAAAGAGAAAAATCAAACGCTTTATATCTCTGGCGTGGAGCGAGACGTGGCGTTTGACGCGGTTATGGTAGATGAAATTTTTGCAAGCGCCACCAGCCCTGCGGCTAAATTTGATGAGATGATGAGGCAGGTGCAGTATCTTGACGCATACAGCGCAAGAGAGCACATCTATCAAGACAAAGACGGCAATGAAATTTTTGGCACATATACACTTAGTGAAAATTTACCGACCATCTTGCCTTATGCTCCATCTCCGTCGTGGCAGGCGCAAGAGGCGCTTGGGGATCGCAAGGTCTCACGCTGGGTACTTACGCTAGTTGTGGGCGTGGATGATAGTGACGCTCACGTGCTTGATGAGTGTGAATATGGAGCTTTTATGGCAAATTTGCCAAAAGAAAAATACCACTTCATTGACGCTGCAAACGTGCTTGTTGAGCCACTTAGTGAAGATGAGATGAGAGAAATTTTGCAAAAGGCTAAGGCTTAAATTTATTAAACCCCAAAAAATGTAAATTCGCCTCAGACTTGCTTAAAATTTAAGCCAGTTTAAGTGCATTTTCAAGCTCGTAAAAGCCAGAATTTTACTGACTATGCCGCTTTTTGAGTATGATACGTATGGTTTAAAAAGGATAAAAATGAAAATTTTAAAGGCTATTTTAGTGGCGGCATCGGTGGTTTGCTTTCTAAATTCGGCCATTTTACCGCAAAGCGACTGGAGCAAAAAAGAGCTAAAAGGCGAGGTTAAGAGCATGACGGCTACGGAGTATGAATACTCTATGGATGGCTCTGGCACGCTAGAAAACACACGCGTAAAACGAACGGAGTTTAACAAAAATGGCTATATACTGCAAGAAACCGAGCATATAAACGGCGTGCCAAATAGCTCGGTTTTGTTTGAATACGGCAAAGACGGACTAATACGCAAAAAATATCAAAATAGTGCCGTTTATCTCTACGAATACGAATTTGACGGCGAAAATCTAGTCGAGACGGCCAAAGAGCAGTATATCGAGGATAAATTTTACCCGCGCACGGAGAAAACCACTTACGGCAAGGACGGCAAAATGATCGCTCGGGCTGTGTATTCGGGCAGGGAACTAGTGATAGACGATAGCTACGTCTACGACGAAAAGGGCGTTTTAATGCGGATAGAAGATAATATGGAGCCGCGGCACGGCATAGAGATAAGCTTCGAGCGCAAGCCAAACGGCGAATACGAAAAAATCACGCAAACTCCGAACTCAAAATGGGTCTATTACTACGCAGCAAACGGCGACGAGATGGAGTATACGTCGGTAAATTACTTTGGCTCTGAGGCAAAAATCTGGCAAATCTTGCAGTTTAAGGATATAATCAGGGACGAACGGGGAAATTTGACGCATAAAACTTCATTCAAATTTAAGCCCGCGGACAAATACTACGAAAACGGCGACATAAAAGAGATCGGTCTATACAAAAAACTAGAAATCAGCTACGAATACTACGAATAAAAACGCCTAATTAAGGCAAAATTTACGTAATTTGACGCTCGCATCGCCGCTCATAAAATGCCACCTTATTTGGTTAAATTTAAATCATTTATGGCAAGTAAAATGCTTTATCTAGGCTAAATTTAGGGCTTTTAGAGCGCTAAATTTGGCTTTTTGATTATTTATTTAGCTTCTTTTGGTTAAAATCAGCCCAAATTTACAAAACTAAAGGTTAAAAATGAAACAAGGCAAAGTTTGGAAATTTGGCGACAACATCGACACTGACATCATCATCGCCGCAAGATATTTAAACACTTCAGACGAAAAAGAACTAGCAAAACACATCATGGAAGACGCTGATCCTAAATTTAGCTCAAAAATAGCAAAAGGCGACATCATCGTAGCTGGCGAAAATTTTGGCTGCGGTAGCTCAAGAGAGCACGCCCCGCTAGCGCTAAAAGAGGCTGGCATAGCAGCTGTTGTGGCTAAGAGCTTTGCGAGGATTTTTTATAGAAACAGCTTTAACACAGGGCTTTTGATACTTGAGATAAAAGAGACTGAGGAGATAAACGAAGGCGACACGCTAAAGATCGACGTAGATAACGGCGTCATCGTAGATGAAAGCACGAAAAAAGAGTATAAATTTAACGCTATCCCGCCATTTATGCAGGAGCTTTTAAATGCTGGTGGCCTTATCGAGTATGCAAAAGCGAAGATGAACTAAGGAGCGGCGATGAAAAACTATAAAATTTGCGTTATAAAAGGCGATGGCATCGGCCCTGAGATCATCGACGAGGCGATAAAGGTTTTAGACGTAGTGAGCGCTGAGTTTGGTATCAAATTTGAGTACGACTACAAGCTTATGGGCGGCGCAGCCTACGATGTTTTTGGCGAGCCACTGCCAGATGAGACGCTAAAATCTGCGCTTAGTAGCGATGCTGTGCTTTTTGGAGCGATCGGCGGCGAGAAATGGGACAGCCTGCCAAGACACCTAAGGCCAGAGAGCGGACTTTTAAAGATCAGAAAAGAGCTAGAAGCATACGCAAATTTACGCCCAGCCATCATCTTTGACGAGCTAGTGGATGCTAGCACGCTAAAGCCAGAGGTTTTAAAGGGCGTTGATTTTGTCGTGGTTCGCGAGCTAACTGGTGGGCTTTATTTTGGTCAGCCACGTGAAAAAGGCGAAGATAGAGCGTTTAATACGATGGTTTATACTAAATTTGAGATCGAGCGCATCGCAAAGATCGCCTTTGAGACGGCTATGCTTCGCAAGAAAAAGGTCTGCATGGTCGATAAGGCAAATGTGCTTGAGACAAGTCAGCTTTGGCGTGAGGTGACTAGCGAGGTGGCAAAGGGCTATCCTGAAGTAGAGCTTAGCTTTATGTATGTCGATAACACAGCGATGCAGCTAGTAAGAGTGCCAGCAAATTTTGACGTCATACTTACTGAAAATTTATTTGGCGACATTTTAAGTGACGAAGCGAGCATGGTTTGTGGCTCGATAGGACTTTTACCAAGTGCTAGCATGGGCGGCAAAGTGGGAATTTATGAGCCTATCCATGGCTCAGCGCCAGACATCGCAGGGCAGGGCATAGCAAATCCGATCGCAACCATTTTAAGTGCAGCGATGATGCTAAGATACGCTTTTGGCGAGAGCGAAGCTGCAAATGCGATAGAAAATGCCGTAAAAACAGCTCTTGCAAAGGGATATAGGACAAAAGATATCGCCGCTTTTAACGCAGTTGAAATTTGCTCAACAAGCGAGATAGGCGACGTGATAGCAGGATTTATCAAAAAATGAAAAACACGATCACTGAAGCACTGATCTACGAGGCGCAAGGGCTAAAAGATGATGCGCTTGAAATTTACAAGAACATCTTAAAGCAAGACCCGTCAAACAAGGACGCCCTTAGCGCGATAAACCGCCTGAGCGGACTTCGCAAGGAGCGCGTGATAAAAAACGAGCAGATGAAAGAGTTTTTTATCAGGATGAAAAGTGACGAAGAGATAAATGAATTTAAAAGGTGGTTGATAAGATTATGAAGCTTGATGATATCGCTAGGATGGCCATTAGTGAGGTTAGCGCCGAGCTTGAGAAGATAGAGGCACTGCAAAACAAAAAGCAAGAAGAGCTTGAAAGGGAGAATTTAAAAAAAGAACTTTTAGCGATGGAGGCTAGTGAGCAAGAGGCGGCTGATGAACCAGAGTTTGAAGCAAGCACTCAAATCGAACCAGAGCCAAAGGTAACGCAAATTTCACCAAAGAGCAGAGAGATAAGCGAGGAGGAAATTTTCTTAGCAAACCTTGCTGAACGCATAGAGGTGCTTTTTGAGGGGCTTAAGCAAACTAGCGAGCAAGACCTTAGCCAAAGGCTCGAGCTAACGACTAAATTTTTAGAATTTACCCTTGCAAACATCGAAAATAGACTCCAAAATCTCTCAAAATAATAAATTTGAGGCAAAAACTGGTACAAGCATTTACAAAAATAGCGAGCTAGACTTCTTTAGATCGCTATTTGCCCCATTTAGCAAGCGCGTCTATCTAGTAGGTGGCTGCGTGAGAGATGCGCTTTTGGGGCGAGAAATTTATGACTATGACATCGAAGTTTATGATATCGAGCCTCTCAAATTTGACGAGCTGATGGCTGGCATAAAAGCTAGTGGTGTTGGCAAAAGCTACTTCATCTACAAATACAAAAACTACGACCTTGGTCTGCCACGAAGCGAGAGCAAGACCGGAAATTCGCACAAAGACTTTGCCGTAAGCTACATAAATGATCCAAGCCTTGCAAGTCTTAGGCGTGATTTTACGGTAAATGCCATGATGATGAATATCTTTAACGGCGAAATTTTAGACTTTCATGGCGGCAAAAAGGACCTTGAGTGCAAAACCCTAAGGCACATAGATAGTGAGAAATTTAAAGAAGATCCACTAAGGGTGCTTAGAGGCGTGCAGTTTAGCGCTAGGCTTGGTTTTAGCATAGCTGATGAGACGCTAGAGCTTATGAAAACGCTTGATCTAGCGCATCTAAGCAAAGATAGGATAAATACCGAGCTTATTAAATTTTTTCGCTCAGAGCATCTTGAAAAAGGGGCGTTTTATCTTTTTAAGCTTTCACTTTTTAAAGAAATTTTTGGCGTGCAAATTTGTGAAAATGATGAGTTTTTGGCTGAGCTAAAGAACGCTAGAAATTTCGTGGATGATGAGCGGCTATTTTTATATATGCTTTTTGGTAAATTTGAGCTTGACGCAAAAGAAATTTTAGAGAAAATGCGCTTGCCAAAGAGCTACTTTTCTATCTTAAAAGAGCCATTTTTTAAAGCTATGCCAAGTGATAGAGAGCTACTACAAATCGCTCTAAATATGCCACTAAAATCATGGCTGGGAGCTTACAATAAAGAGCGCATAGAGCGTGCAAAAGAGCTTGGGGTCTATGAGAGTAAATTTGAGCCAAAGATAGATGTGCGCGAGATCTTGGCGGCTGGCTTTAAAAACGAGATGATCGCCGTTGAGATAAAACGCGCCCAGGAGCTTGAAATTTCAAACTATCTAGCCAAGCGCAAATTTAGAAAATCTTAATCTTTAAAACTCTTAAAAGCCCATTTTGGCTAAAATGAGCCAATTTATAACACTTTTTAAGGCAAGAAAAACTTATGTTTAACATAGTCCTAGTCCATCCTCAGATACCGCAAAACACCGGAGCTATCGGCAGAATGTGCGTCAATGCAAATTTAAAGCTGCACATCGTTAAGCCAACTGTGTTTGACTTGAGCGAAAAGGCTGTTAGACGTGCTGGGCTTGATTATTGGAAAATTTTAGATCCAAAAATTTGGGAGAGCCTAGATGAATTTTTGGAGGCAAATTTAAGCCACAAAGAGCGATTTTTCTTTGCTACGACCAAGACAAACAGGCTTTACTACGACGCTAAATTTGAGCCAGGTGATTTTATATTTTTTGGCGGAGAGAGCACGGGACTGCCAAGAGAATTTATGGATATAAATTTCAAAAACGCCATAACGATCCCGATGGGGAAAGAGGGCAGGAGCTTAAATTTAGCCATGAGTGCTGGCATCATCGCGTATGAGGCGATCAGACAAAACATCTCTAAATTTGACTTTAGGAGCGAGGTTTGAGAGCGCTTTTTGCATTAGTTTTTGCCGTTTTTATGGCGTTTGCTAGCGAGATAAGCATCGCAACTTATAATGTGCAAAATTTATTTGACTGCAAGGATGATGGCAGCGAATATCCTGACTTTAAATCTAGCACTTCAAAGTGGGACTGCGAGGCGGCTAGCTCAAAACTAAAAAGAACAAGGCAGGTCATAGACGCTATAAATACCGACATCATCGCACTTGAAGAGGTCGAAAACGAGCAGGTTTTAAAGGCTTTGGTTGATGGCAGTGAGTATAAATTTATAGCCTTTAGCAAGGCAAAAAACTCTCCAGTTGGGCTAGCTCTTATATCAAAGATAAAGCCAAGTGGCAGTGAAATTTTTGAAGTGCCAAATGTAAAAACTAGAAATGTCTTAAAGGTCGTTTTTGAGGTGGAGGGCAAGAAATTTAGCGTTTTTGTTAATCACTTCCCAGCTTATAAAAACGGCATAAATATGCAAAAAAAGGCGGAAAGAACGTTAAGAGCAGCTCTAGGTAACGAGCAAAATGCCATAGTTTTAGGCGATTTTAACTCACCTTATGGGCAAAAATCCATCTTAAACGATATCATCGCAACTCGTGGATATTACGATCTTTATAGCTTTTTAGCCCCAAAAGATAGATACTCTCATGCAGTCCATGGCAAAAAGCGAGCCATTGATCACGTTTTGCTCTCGCCTAGCTTTATGGCAAATGGCGATCTAAGCTACATTGATGGCAGTTTTGAAGTCTTTAAACCAAGCTTTGTGGTCGATGAGCATGGCTTTGCAAAGAGTAATCTTTACTCAGACCACTTTGCGCTTAAATTTAAAATCTCAACCAAACCAAGTCCTGCTAAAAGTGGTCAGCTCTCAAATGAAAATTTGAAAAAAGAAGCTAAAAAAGCAGAGGATCAAAACTATAAAAAAGCTGACATAGAGACGCTTTTTATGCATCCTGAGGATGTGCCAGTGCTAGTTGAAAGAGCTGTTGTCGTCTTAAAAGATAAACATGGCTTTATCATCTCAAAAAATCGCCGTGGAATTTACGTTTTTGATCCTAAAAATAGCGTCGGTGTGGGCGATGAGTTTGACATTTTGATCAGACGAGTGAAATTTTACAAAGAGGCGCTTGAAGTAAGCTCTTATGAGATCATAAATGAGCATGGCACAAAAGATGTAAGCGAAAATTTACTTGATAGCTCAAAGCTAAGCATTGCAAGAAGTGGCGACGTGATCGCTAAAATTTCAGGTAAGCTAGAGGGTGGCTACTTGCATACACCACATGGCAAAATCAGAGTTTATAGTAAAAAGAGGCTAAAAGATGGCGAGTATAGCTTTGAGCGGGCGAGGGTGAAAATTTATAAAAACGAAAAAGAGATTGTTGTGGAGTAGATGGTGCAAATTTTAGATATTTTTATGATCACGGCATTTGTTTTATTTGCCATTTTTATGATAAGAGGCGTCATTTTGCAGGCGCAAGAGAAGGAGAGAGTAAGAGAGATGATAAGAGAAAAAAGAGAAAATTTTAATAAAAAGAGTGAGATATGAAAGAGTTGTTACTAGAGATCGGAGTCGAGGAGCTTCCAGCGATACCATTTTTAAGAGAGCTACCAAACATCAATGCTAAATGGCAGGCTGTGCTTGAAAAATACAACATCAAAAGCGAGTTTAAATTTTACTACACGCCGCGCCGTTTGGTCTTTTTCCATGAGAAATTCCCGCAGGCTCAGCCAGATAGCGTGGCTAGTTTCGTTGGCGCGCCAAAGCAAGTAGCACTAAAGGACGGAGCTTTTACAAAGGCAGCGCTTAGCTTTGCAAATAAATGTGGCATAAGTGAGAGTGAGCTTAAATTTAAAGAGATAGACGGCAAAGAGGTGCTTTACTACGAAAAAGAGGTGAAGGGCGAGCCGGTTGCTAAGATAATGGGCGACATGGTCGAGGAGTTTTTAAAGAGCCTTAGCTTTGGTAAGTCTATGCGCTGGGGCAACGGCGAGTTTGAGTTTATCCGTCCGATAAGATCGTTTTTGTGCTTGCTTGGTGATGAGGTCATTAAATTTAATAAATTTGGCGTAGAGAGCAGTAACTCTACCTATCCTCACAGAAGCATCAGTTACGACAAGATAAAAATTTCAAATATAAAAGAGTATTTTGATGGCTCAAAGAGCCGTGGCGTCGTGCTTGAAGCAGGCGAGAGAGAGAAAATAATCCTTGATGAGTTTGAAAAGATCAGTCAAAAAAGTGGGCTAAAGATCGAGATAGATAAAGAGTTGCTAGCTGAAGTCGTAGCGATCACAGAGTATCCAACAGCTCTTCTTGGCTCGTTTGAAAAGGAGTTTTTAGAGGTGCCAAGTGAGGTCATCATCACTTCTATGAAAGAAAATCAGCGCTACTTCCCAGTCTTTAAAGATGGCAAGCTCGCAAATGGCTTCGTTGTCGTAAGCAACGCTATTACAGATGACTACTC
Organism: Campylobacter concisus; assembly: GCF_002913765.1. Lineage (GTDB taxonomy): Bacteria > Campylobacterota > Campylobacteria > Campylobacterales > Campylobacteraceae > Campylobacter_A > Campylobacter_A concisus_BB. The sequence goes on from NZ_PPCH01000013.1 coordinate 27,287, forward strand.
ACTCATCATCAAAGGCAACGAAAAGGTGCTAAGAGCAAGGCTAAGTGACGCGATGTTCTTTTGGCAAAGCGACCTTAAGGCTGAATTTAGCCCAGAAAAACTAAAAAATATAACCTACCTAAAAGAGCTTGGAAGCATCTATGAAAAAGAGCTTAGAGAGCTAAAGGTGGCTAAAAAACTAGCTAGCAACTATGATGAGCTACTTAAAAAAGAAGCTGGCGAGTACGGGGCTAAGCTGGAGCGAGCTGTGATGCTAAGCAAGGCCGATCTTACAACGCAGATGGTTTATGAATTTACCGAGCTTCAAGGCATCATGGGTGCTTACTACGCAAAGGCTAAAAATGAGGATGAAAATGTCGTTCTAGCCATAAAAGAGCAGTATCTGCCAGACGGCGAGGAGGCGCAGTGCCCAAGCAAGGTCTTTAGCTCGGTGGTGGCGCTTTCAAATAAGCTTGATACGCTAATGGGGCTCTTTAGCATCGGCAAAATCCCAAGCGGCACGAAAGACCCATACGCTATAAGGCGCGCAGCAAATGGCGTGATAAAGATCGTTTTGGCGCATAGTTTGAAATTTAATGTAAAAGAAATTTTAGAAGATATCGCAAAAGAGTATAAGAAATTTGACGTTGAAGTGCTTATAAATTTCATCCTTGATAGGCTCTATACCTTCTTTGACGCAAACGCTTCTATCGTAAAAGCTTGCATAAAAAGCGGCGAAAAGGACATCTTGGAGCTAACTAAGATGATAGAGGCACTTGCTAAAATTTCAAGCGAGCCAAATTTTAGAGAGAATTTCTCGACATTTAAGCGCCTTGCAAACATCATAAAAGATGATAAATTTAGCAAGGTCGATGAAAGCCTCTTTGAGATAGATGCCGAAAAGGCCTTAAATGACGCATTTAAAGCGGTTGATAAGAGTCTAGCGTATGAGCCAAGACTAAAAGCGCTATTTGCTCTAAAACCGCAGATAGATGAGTTTTTTGACAAAGTTATGATAAACGTTGAAAACGAGAAAGTGCGAAATAACCGCGTCGCAATAATCGGTCAAATTTATAGCGAGATACTAAAAGTAGCCGATATAAAAGAGATCAGCTTTTAAATTTGCGCCAGCTTCGGGCTTTGCCTAGGCTGGCTTTTAAATTTACTCCCTAAAGATATCAAATTCTGGCTCGTAAGCCTTAGTTTTTACCTCAAAATATCCAAGAACTGAGCTAAAGACAAAATCATGCGAAAGAGTTTCGTCTTTTCTAGCTTTTAGTCTTTTTAAAAGCTCACTATCGCTTGAAAAGATGATGGCTGGGATATGTTTTTGCTCATCTGGAGCGATGGAGTAAGGCAGACCGTGTAAATATATACCATTTTCGCCTAGGCTCTCTCCGTGATCTAAGAAAAAGAACATGGCAACTTCAAATTTATCTTTTTTTGCTTCAAGGGCGTTTATCAGCTCGCTTTGCAGATAGTCCTCATATAAAATGGTGTTGTCATAGGTGTTTGCTATCTCATCTGGCGTGCATTTGTTTAGCTCGGCAGTGTCGCATGTTGGGGTGAATTCTTTAAATTTGCTTGGATAGCCTTTGTAGTAGATGGGGCCATGTGAGCCTTGCAAATGTAGCACGATAAAGGTAGTGGAGTTTGCATCTTTTATGACCTTTTTTGCCTCATCAAATATCACTTCATCAAAGCCAGCTGCTCTGTGCTCTGAAGTATGGTTTTGATCAAGATTGTCGCAAACCACCGCTTCTCTTTTTTCGCAGCCGCCACTATTGTTGCCAAAAAAGTATGTTTTTATGCCAAGTTTATTGATGATATCAACTAAATTTTCACGAGTCTTAGCCTCGCGGTTGCTAAAATTCTCTCGTTTTAAGTCTGAAAATAGACAAGGCACGCTAGTCTCTGTGGCAGTCCCGCATGAGTAGAAATTTGTAAAACTTACTACATCTTTTTGCTTGGTGAATTTGTTTGTATCGTTTTTAGCGTAGCCATTTAGTGAGTAGTTTTTACTCCTTTGCGTCTCACCAACTATCAAAACTAAAATTTTCTTTTTATCATTAGTAAGTGTTGCATCATCTGCCACGTAGGTAAAAGGAAGCGGTTTTTGCGCCAAAGACTTTGCTAATCTTATGCCAGAGTAGATAGGATAGTATGGGAGCAAAACACTTGAGGCGTTATGCTCTCTAAAAAATGGTATAAAATTTTAGACATGAGAGCAAAGATTATAGCTGCACTTGCCAAAGCGCTAAGAGCTATTTTTACCCTTGATCTAAGTGCATTTTTAAAACCTTCATAGCTAATCTTTACAAGCGCTACATATATGCAAGGCAGGATGGTTGCAAAAATAAGCCAAAGAATTAGGCTGGCATTAAAATAGCTAAATGCCTATCTTGTGTCAGTGTGCAAGACGTTTAATAACATGCCTTTATCTATAATGACGCCATAAGTTTGCATAAAGTAAGCAGAGATGCTGCTAATCATGATGAGAAAGATAGCAAGAGGTTTTAGCAAAAATGGCACAAGCAAAATGCAAAAAACTCCAGCAAATATCAAAAGAAAAATATGCTAAGTAGATTAAAAAGCAGTATAGAAAAAGACAAAGTGTCGCCCGATAAAAATCCTAAAAATACGCCCTTAAATAAAAATATGTAGTTTATGAAAAACATATAAGCTACAAATAAAATTAAAAATTACAAAAAGCTTATATGTCTTATTTTGTCGATGTTTAGCATTTCTAGCCACCTTCTTTCAGGGGCGTAATGATAGAGCTAAAATGTAAATGGCTAGAAATTTAGAAGAGAAAAACTATTTTTTCTTTTTCTTGCTTTTTAGCTTTTTGCTTTTTGAATTCTTTTGAGGCTCAGCCTTTTTCACCTTTTGGTTATCTTTTACACTAAGCTTTTCTTTGACCTTTTGCATGTCGTTAAAGCCGATGCCTTGAACCTTCTCAAGCTCCTCGACACTTGTAAATTTATGAGCTTTTCTATATTTTATTACATTTAGTGCCTGGCTCTTGTTTAGCCCAAGACTCATTAGCTCGCTCTTGCTGGCAGTGTTTAGATCAGCGCCGTATGCAAGGCTTGCAAGCGCTAGACAAAGTAAAATTTTTAATTTTTTCATCTTATCTCCTAAAATAATAATCCATCGTTTTCTTGATCTTGAATGATGTCATTTGTTGGCGTATTTTGCGGTAACGGCGAGTCGTTTGTGTAATACTCGTCAGCGCCGTTGTAGTATCCTTTATAGACGCCATCAGGCTGCTCAAATGCACGTCTTAGGGTAGGGTAGAGCTTGATGTAGCCCTCCATAAATTTCTTAAAGACCGGTGCAGCTGTCCTGCCGCCGCCCTCGACCTTTTTCATAGGGCTGTTATCGTCGTTTCCGTACCAGATGATGGCCTCGATATCAGGCGAATAGCCGCAAAACCAAGCATCGATGTTGTTATTTGTCGTGCCAGTTTTGCCAGCGATCTGGATGCCATTTACCTTTGCGTTGCGTCCGGTGCCGTTATTTACGACGTTTTGAAGCAAGGTAGTCATCAAAAATGCCTGCTCAGGTTTTAGCACCTGCTTCTTTTGAGGCTCATAGTCCATCGACGCGCCAAAGCTATTTTCTATATGCTTGATGAGCGTAGGCTCGACCACTTCGCCATCGTTTGGAAACATCGAGTAAAATTTCGCAAAGTCAAGTGGCGAAATTCCAAAGCTACCAAGTGCGATTGATAAATTTTCAGGGATGTCGTTAAAACCCATATCCGTAAGCTGTTTGCGAACCGAGCTAAGACCAAGATCGTTTAGTAAATTTATGGTTGCGAGGTTGCGAGACTGGGTTAAGGCTGATTTTATCGTGATGTAGCCTTGAAAACCGCCGCTATAGTTCTTTGGCGTCCATTCTTTGCCATTGCCCATGTCAAACGTCCTAGCGATGTCAGCTACTTGAGAGACGACTGAGTAGCCGCTATCAAGGGCTATTTGATAGATAAATGGCTTAAAGCTTGATCCTGGCTGGCGCTTGCTCTGGGTGGCGCGGTTGTAGCTACTTTTTGCGTAGTCTATGCCACCAATTAGAGCTAAAATTTGACCGCTTTGTGGATGAGTGACGACGATAGCGCCATTTAGCATCTCTGGATTTGCTTTTTTATCTCTTTTTAAAATTTCATTGTAGCCATAGACTAGAGCGTCCTGAGAGATCTTTTGCACGTTTAGATCGACGGTGCTTTGTATTTTGTAGCCGCCAGTTTTTATATCGTCAAATTTCTTTGAAGCCTCTTTTATGATCTCATCGACCACGTAAGGGGCTTTATTGCGTGTGAGCGTATCGTCAAAGACTGCTGGCTCTTCAAGCACGCCCTTGCGGTATTCGTCCTCGTTTATCCAGCCGATGCTATACATCCTCTCAAGAACCCTGTTTGCGCGGCTAAGCGAGAGATCAAGGTGCTTTGTAGGATCATAAGTGCTTGGCGCTTTTGGCATGCCAACTAGCATCGCTATCTCTTTTATGCTTAGCTCATTTAGCTCTTTTCTAAAGTATCCCTCCGCAGCCGTTTTGATGCCGTAGTAGCCATGCCCAAAATATACGTGATTTAGATATCTTTCGATGATGTCCTCTTTGCTAAGCTCGCTTTCAAGCTTCATAGCAAGCACAACCTCTTTTATCTTTCTTGTAAATTTCTTCTCGCGGCTTAGGGCTAGGTTTTTTATGAGCTGCTGAGTTAGCGTGGATGCGCCCTCGACTAGTTTTCTCGCCTTGATGTCCTTTATCGCAGCTCTTGCCATGGCTTCTACATTGATACCACCATGCTCAAAGTAGCTCGTATCCTCGATAGCCACGAGCGCTTCGATGACACGTGGCGGGATGTCGTTATACTTTACGTAAATTCTATTTTCTTCAAATATATTTGCGATGAGCTCGTTGTTTCTATCAAAAATTTGTGTCGCAAGCTTTGGCTTGTAGTCGATGATGGTATAAGCGTCAAATCTCACCTGCGAATAAAAGTATAAAAACGCTCCACCAAGTGCGATGGCAACTACAAAGATAAATGCCAAGATGTATTTCATAAAAATGCCTTTAATATTTTTAAATTTAGCCCCATTGCCGTGCTTGTCTCGCCGTGCTGAGAGATTATGTATTTTTTATTAAAATTTTCTATCGTCATGGCTCCAGCTTTGCCTCGCCACTCGCCACTTTCTAGGTAGTTTTTTAGATCTTGCTCGCTAAATTTAGCAAATTTATATGTGGTCTTGCTCACATTTATAAGCTCAAATTCGCCTAAAAATATCATCGCCGTATAGACGCTACACTCATTGCCACTTTGTAAATTTAGCATAGCAAGTGCCTCGTTTTCGTCCTTTGCCTTGCCTAAAATTTTATCCCCACAAGCCACGCAGCTATCTGCAAAGAGTAAATTTGTAAGCTTGCCATTTGCCATTAAAAACTGCTCTTTTTTAGCTTTTACGACGTTTTGGACGTAAATTTCAGGTTTTAGCTCTTTTACTATCATGCTCTCATCAAAGCTGCAAGAAATTTGTTTAAATTCTATCCCAGCATTTTTTAGTAAATTTGCCCTTGTTGGCGAGCTAGAAGCAAGAGTGATCATCAAAAGCCCCTATAGCTCACGCCAAGATAGACAGCCGCAAGCGAGGCTAGTAAATTTAGAGGCGTGAAGTAGTAGATGATTACGATTAGGCTCTCGTTTAGCTCGATCATCTCGTGCGATCTTAGAGTTTTTAAAGCCTTTTTGTATCTATAAAAGATGTAGCTTAAATTTAAGAGTAAAAATAGCTCTATCGCCCATTTGGTCGCTACTATCGCACTTGCCATCGGATTTTGCATTTTGCCATCATCAAAGTAAAAGATCATTATCAGGCTAGTTAGTGCGATGCCAAGAACTAGCGCAAAGATAGCTAGTCCAAAGCGTCTTATGATGTGAAGCAAGATGTGATAGCGCTCTTTATCTTCAAATTTATTTTTTATAAAATAGCTTCCAGCAAGCACTAAGCCAGCTTGTAGCCCTATAAAAAGAGCTACGAAACTAATATGCAAGAAGATGATTAGTTGATCAAATTTAAAAAAAGCGATCTCTTGATGAATCATTTTTCTAAAGCTTGCCTTGCATACTCAAGTGAGCTTTTTATGGCGTCTTCGATGGCTAGAGCATTTTTGCCGCCAGCTGTTGCAAAGTCGTCTTTGCCGCCGCCATTGCCGCCTAGAATTTGCGCTGCAAATTTAACCCAAGCGCCAGCTTTTAGTGGAGCATTTTTCACGCCAGCTGCAAGAGAAATTTTACCCTCTTCATCTGTTTGGATCAGTAAAATAGCAGCCTTTTCGTGCTCGTTTTTAAACTCATCTATCAAAGTTTTTATGTCGCCACCATCGATGTGTGCCACACAAAGCTTGGTATCATTTACGTTGATAAAGGCTAGCTCCCCAGAGCTTTTAGCATTTTTTAGCTTATCTTTTAAGCCTTTTATCTCGCCTTTTAGCTTTTTAACGGCATTTAGTGGTTCTGTGCTTTTTAGCTCATCTTTTAGCTCTTCAAGCTCAGCTCTAAATGACCTTGCTAAATTTAGCGCAGCTCTTGAGCAAACAGCCTCTATACGCCTAACGCCAGCACTTACGCCACTCTCTTTTGTGATGAAAAACGATCCGATCTCATCTATATTTTTCACGTGTGTGCCACCGCAAAGCTCTTTGCTGACATCGCCAAAGCTCACAACCCTTACTTTGTCGGCATATTTTTCGTTAAATAGCGCGATCGCCCCGCTTTTTTTAGCCTCTTCAAGCTCCATAACCTGCGTTTTTGCATTTGCGCCAGTTAATATCCACTCATTTACAAGGTTCTCGACCTTTGAAATTTCTTCGCTAGTAAGCGCCTTTGGATGAGAGAAGTCAAACCTTAGCCTATCTGCCTCGACGTTTGAGCCAGCTTGAGCGATGTGTGTGCCAAGCACGCTTCTAAGGGCTGCGTGAAGCAAGTGTGTAGCGCTGTGATGACGCGCAGTCTCCGCTCTGTCGCTGCCCACTTCAAGCTCTACTTCGTTGCCAACTTTTAGCGCCACGCTAGTTTTTACTAAAGATAAATTTAGCCCGTGGAATTTTTGCGTATCAAGCACATTTGCTTTGCCTACTATCTTGCCGCTATCGCCGCACTGACCGCCACTTTGAGCGTAAAATGGAGTGACATCAAACATCACCCAGCCCTCTTTGCCAGCATCTAGGCTATCTATATTTTTAAATTCTTCATCAAGCAAGGCTAAAATTTTACTTTTACTCTTAAGCTCTTCGTAGCCTATAAATTTATTCTCGCCAAATTTCTCAAGTAGCTCTTTAAAATCGCCCTTCGCACTCTTGTCACCACTGCCTTTCCAAGCAGCTTTTGCACGTGCTTTTTGCTCGCTCATAAGCTCATCAAACCTTGCCTCATCGACCTTTAAGCCCTTTTCTCTAAGCATATCAGCCGTTAGATCAAGTGGGAAGCCAAATGTGTCATAGAGCTTAAACGCAGCCTCTCCGCTAAAAATTTCTTTTGTATTTTTAAGCTCACTCTCAAATAGTTCAAGCCCGCTTGCGATTGTTGCTAAAAATCTCTCTTCTTCAAGTTTTATCTGCTCTTTTACAGCTGCTTTTTTATCGTTTAGATAGGTGTAGTGTCCGCCCATAAGCTCGCAAACTTTATCGACAAGCTTATACATAAATGGCTCTTTTATGCCTAGCAAGTATCCATGTCGGATCGCACGGCGTAAGATACGGCGAAGCACGTAGCCACGGCCCTCTTTATCAAATGTCGTGCCTTGAGCTAGCAAAAATGTGACCGAGCGGATATGGTCGCTTATGACGCGGTAGCTAGCACCACTTTCATAGACGTATGGCTTGCCGCAAAGCTTTGCCACTTCGCTAATTAGTGGCATAAAAAGTGTGCTGTCGTAGTTACTAAATTTACCTTGCAAGATAGCTGTAACGCGCTCAAGTCCCATGCCAGTATCTATGCTTGGCTTTGGCAGTGGGCTTAGTTTGCCATCCGCGCTTCTTTCATACTGCATGAAAACAAGGTTCCATATCTCTAAAAATCTATCTCCATCGCCGCCCATGTAATCTTCAGGTGTGTTAAAGTGTTCAGCGCCTTGATCGTAAAAAATTTCACTGCAAGGGCCGCATGGTCCAGTATCGCCCATTTGCCAGAAGTTATCGTGGTCGCCGAAGCGGTAAATCCTCTCTTTTGCGATGTGAGTGCTCCAAATTTCAAACGCCTCATCGTCGCTTTCATGAACGGTTACATAAAGCTTATCTTTTGGTAGTTTTAGCACTTCTGTGACAAATTCCCAAGCGTAAGCGATCGCCTCTTTTTTGAAGTATTCGCCAAAGCTAAAGTTGCCAAGCATCTCAAAAAATGTGTGGTGGCGCGCTGTGTAGCCGACGTTATCAAGGTCGTTGTGCTTGCCTCCAGCTCTTATGCAGGTCTGACAGCTAGTGCGGATAGGTGGTGTTGGGCGTGGCACTTCGCCTGTGAAAATGCTCTTAAATGGCACCATGCCAGCATTTGTAAAAAGTAGTGTTGCATCGTTTGGCACGAGTGGTGCAGAAGCTACTACTTCGTGACCTTTTGATTTAAAAAAATCAAGATATGCCTTTCTTATATCTAAATTTTGCATTTTTATCCTCGTTAGTTTTAAAATTTTGCTTGATTTTAGCCAAAATTCGTTTGCGAAATTCTAAAAAGAGAAAAAATAGTGATATTTTGAAAACTATCTCTTGTTTTATCTATTTAAAAGCGATTTGTAAATAAAATAATTAAAAATTTCTAAAGTTTTAAAGGGTGAATGTGAAGCTAAAAATCGGCATTATCGGCTATTGCAGCACAGGTAAAAAACATTATTTAGAGCTTAGACGCTCAAACGAGTTTGAAATTTGTGGCATTTTTGACAAAGACAATGTTGATGAGTTTTGCAGAGCTGATTTTTATACTGATTTTAAAGAATTTATAGAGGTTGCCCAGCCTCAAGCAGTCGTGCTTTGCTCGCCAAGAGAGGAGATGGTGGAGGCATTTTGCCAGTGTGCAAAATATTGTCAAAATATCCTTATCTCACGCCCAGTTTTTAAAAGTATCGCAGATCTAAAAGAGATAAAATATGCCGCCAAAACTAACAAAACTAGGGTTTGTACGGGAATTTCTGAGCGTTTTAATCCAACTATCTTGTCACTTAAAAAAGCACTTTTAAAAGAAGAGGAAATTTATAGCATTTCTATCGCTCATTTTAAGCCACTTTGCGACGGAAATATCATAAATGAGCTCTCAGTTTCTGACATCGACCTAGCAAAAAATATCATAAATTCTGAAGTCAGCGACTTTTACTACACTCAAACAAACAAGACAAATGCCAAAAGTGCCGATAACGCGGCGATAAGCTTTAAAAGTAAAAATCAAATTCTAGTGCATATCACTGACTCATTTTGTGGCTCACTAGAGCGCTTTAAGATAGAGGTAAATGCGAAAAATGGTGTCTATTTTGGCGATCTCATCGATCACAAGCTTCATCAAGTGAGCGAAAATGGACAGATGAATTTAAAGATAGATACAAATAATAGCGAGCTAAAAGCGCAATACGAGGCCTTTTACGATCTTTGTCAAAGTGGCGAGAGCAGCGAACTTTCAAACATCGATGACGCGATAAAGATAAGAGAACTATTTTGATGAAAAAAGCTCTTTTGCTTTTAAATATGGGCGGTGCAAATAGCCTTGACGATGTCGAAATTTTCTTAACAAATATGTTTAATGACCCATATATTTTGGGTATAAAAAATAAATTTTTAAGAAAATTTGTAGCTTTCATGATCACAAAAGGCAGGCTAAAAACCGCGAAGCACAACTACGAGCAAATAGGTGGCAAGTCTCCACTTTGCGAGCTTACAGCTAAGCTTTGTGAGAAAATTTCAAGCTTGCAAAATGAATTTGACGCGGTTGATTTTGCAATGAACTACACTTCGCCATTTGCAAAAGATGTGCTTAAAAAGTATGAAAAATTTGATGAGATAGTGCTTTTACCACTCTATCCTCACCACTCACAAACTACGATAACTTCAAGCTTAGCTGATTTTAAAAAGGCAAAAGAGAGACTTAATTTTAAAGCTAAAATTTCACTTTGTGAGCCATTTTATGATGATGACGCTTACAATAAGATCATTATCTCTCACATCCGTGAAGCGATAAAAGATACCGATATAAGCGATGTTAGCCTCATCTTTTCAGCTCACTCTTTGCCTCGCAAGATCATAGAAAAGGGCGATATCTACGAAAAACACATAAACGAACATGTGCAAATTTTAGGCAAAATGCTAAAAGAGCAGGGGCTAAATTTTAAAGATGTGAGCCTTGCTTATCAGTCGCGTCTTGGCCCAGTTAAATGGCTAGAACCATCTCTAAATGAGGCTTTGGCAAAGTGCGAAAATAAAAAAGCGCTTATCTATCCGCTATCTTTTTGTATAGATAACTCTGAGACCATTTTTGAGCTAGTTATCGAGTACGCCAAGCTTGCAAAAGAGCTAAATTTTAGCTTTTATAAAGTGGTAGAGTGTCCAAATTTTAGTGATGAATTTGCTAGTTTTATCCTAGAAAAATCAAAAAGTGCTAGAGAATTTAGCCTTTAGGAATAAATCTTGCTTATAAAAAGCATCTCAAATTTAAAAGGAGATGTATGAAGGTTCAAAATAACGATATTATCGATTATTTGTTGCAGTCAGGCTCAAGCAAAGCTAAAGATAAAAAAAATAGTTTTGATGAAATTTTAAGTCTAACGCTTGATAAGATCACAAGCGAGGCAAAGGTTTCAGACAAGCTTGAGCAGTTTAAGAAAAGGCTTACAGAGATTGGCGCTGCTGGCTTTATGAATGAGCTAAATTCAAACAAGATAGAAGAGAAAATAGCTCAGAAAAAAGAGGAGCTAAATGAGCTTTTAAGCATAAATGATCCGACCAAAACGCAGGATCAAAAAAATGAGCTACTTAAAATCATGGATAAAATTTTAAGTGACTACCGCAAAGAGCTAAACATGGCACTTACGAGCCAAACACTGCTTGAGAAGCAAAATAGCCTTGGCAAAAATACAAATAATTCTGTAAATTTAAGCTCTGTCTTAAATGAACTTGGACTTGCATAAATTCTGGATTTAGGCCGCTTGCCTAGATCCAAATTTCTACTTTAAACTCTAAATTTGAAATTTAATATTTATATCTTAGAAGTTAAATTTAATCTAAAGCCGGTTTTTGTTTTGCTTTGTCGTTTTTGAGCTTATCTTTTTTAGCTTCAAACTCAGCTATGACATTAGGATCTGGGAATAAATAGCCATCTTCAACCATTAGATCAACGGCCTTTTTAAATGTCGGCAACGCACTTTGCGCACCAAAGTAGTAGTAAGGCTTTTTAGGGTCTCTTGCTAAAACGCCTATGGTGTAGCTGTTGCCTCTTGTGTCATTTACGAAGCCAAAAAACGAGCCGTTATAGGTGTTGCTATATCCGCCTTTGCCAGAAGCGATGTGCGCGGTACCAGTTTTACCGCCTATCTCAAGACCTGGTGTAAATGCCTTTAGACCAGTACCTTTTTCAACTGTTTTTATCAAAATTCTCTTCATTATCTTTGCGGTCTCTTGCGAGATGACCTGTGCTGGCTCTGCTTTTGGCAGATCGTAGCGCTTGCCGTTTCGCTCCAGATATGCCACCATGTGTGGCGTCACCTCGATGCCTTTGTTATTAAAGGTGTTATAGGCTTTTAAAAGCTGCATAAATGTCGCTTGAAGGCCGTATCCGTAACTAACTGTCGCCTTATAGGTTGATGAGTTTAGTTTAGTAACCGTTGGCATCATACCCACTTGCTCGTATGGCAGGTCGATGCCAGTCTTTCTTGAAAAGCCAAAATTTAAAAGCCCTTGATAAATTTGCGGACCATTTAGCCTATCTACTAGCTGGATCATGCCGATGTTTGAGCTGTGCACGATGATGTCTTCAGCGCTCATAAAAGGCTCTGGGTGGGTATCTTTGATGATCCTTTTGCCTAGCTGATAGCGACCGTTGTAGGTATTTACTAGCTCAAAAGGATTTACCTTTTTTTCTTGAAGCAGTATAGAGAAGATAAATGGCTTAAAAACCGATCCAACCTCGTATGCATACTCGCTTGCGCTCGAATTTAGCGCGCTGTAATCTTGCTTTCTTATGTTTGCGGGATCATATCTTGAGCTAGAAGCTAGGGCTAGAATTTCGCCATTTTTGCTATTCATTATGCAGATGATTAGCTCTTTTGCGTCTAGAAATTCACGTTTTTCATCTAAAATTTGCTCTAACTTAGTTTGAAATTTAAGCGGTACAGAAAGCACTGCGTTGTAGCCATCAACCCTCGTTGCTAAATTTGAATCGCTAGTTAAGATTATATTGTTGCCAATATCACGCGGGCCAAGAATTTTGGCATTTTGTATCGGAGCTAGGTAGTCCTCGTAGTATCTCTCAAGCCCTTTTACACCTTTGCTTTTGGTAAGTGCGTCACTCTCTGTTTTGCTCACGTAGCCAATAGCTGGTGTTAGGGCATCTTTTGACATAAATTTGCGGTTTTGACCGCTCTCCATCACGCGCATGCCTTGAAATGAGGCAAGCCCAGTTTTTGGATCAAGGTAGGAGATCAAAATGCCCTTGCGGTTTAGCTTTCTAGAGAGCTCTTGAAGGTAGGTAGCGCCCTTTGCGTCAATGCTGTAAGAGAGCGTGACAAGGCCTTTTGTGCCGTTTATGATCTTTCTTACTTTGTTTGGATCGTCGCCGCTATAAAGCGAGTAGAGCTTGATGAACATCTCTTTTTTGTTTGGATCGATGTTTCTGGTGTCAAGCATCACTTTGTAGAGTTTTTGGCTTGATGAGATGCTAAAGCCGTCTTTTGTGACGATGTTGCCGCGGATTGCGGTATTTACGTCGCTTGTTTGAAGCTTAGGAAGCTTTCGCTCGATGCTTGCTCTATAAAATATAACAAGCACAAAGATTGAAATTCCAAAAGTAATTAATAAAAAAAGTATGGTTATTTTTGATTTTCTGGAATTCATTCAATGGCTTAAATTTGCGTTCTTGAAATTTCTTTGTATGCGCTTAGCGCTTTGTTGCGAATCTCTAGCATAAGCTTCATGCTAGTCTCTGCTTTGCCTATAGCGATAGCTGCTTGATGCAAGTCTTTTACCTCGCCAGTTGCGAGATCAGCTATTGCTTTATCGGCGTTTATTTGAACCTTATTTAGCTCTTTTAAAGAGTCGTTTAGCGCGTTTTCAAAGCCGCCTTCTTCGCCTGCTTTTGCTATTTTGTTTGAATTTTCGCTTTTGTTTAACTTATCTAAATTTATGCTATTTATCATTATGCTTGTCCTGAAATGAGTGATATCGCACTTTGTGCTATTGTTTTTGCGTTTTGAAATGACGCTACATTTGCTTGATAGGCTCTTGTTGCCTCGAGCAAGTCAGCCATCTCGATGACTGGGTTTATATTTGGAAATGCGACGTAGCCATTTGCATTTGCGTCTGGGTGGCTTGGGTCGTATTTTAGTTGAAAGTCCTTATCATAGCGCACCACTTTATCTACGATCACGCTAGTTAGGGCAGGGTGAGCGTTTTTAGGTGAGCTTGGATCATCGAGTGGATTTTCATACTCGAGCAGACTTTGTGAGTTTTTAAGCTGATCGTTTAAAATTTTATCAAAGTTCATCTCTTTAAAGATCACCTCTTGTCTTCTGTAAGGGCCGCCCTCAGCTGTTCTTGTGGTTTGAGCGTTTGCTATGTTTGAGCTGATGACGTTCATCCTGAAGCGTTGTGCGCTTAGTCCATATCCGCTAATATCAAAATCATTTAAGTATGACATCATCTCTCCTAGTTCTTAGCACTTGCGTCTATTACGCTTTTAAAGATATTGCCCTGAGCCTTGTAAGCGCTATCAAGGGCGTTTATCATAACTGTATTTTTGCCCATTTCTGTTGTCTCAACATCAAGATCAACTGTGTTTGCATCGTTTCTAGCCATGTGACCATCGCGCAAGAAAATTTGAGCTGTGTCGCTTTTTGGAAAATCAACCGCAGCCATATGCGCTTCGTTTGTTTTAGCTAAATTTAGTTTTTTGCTCTCTGAAACGTTATAAATTTCATTTGCTTTTTCTCTTAAAACATCTTCAAATCTTACATCTCTAGCCTTGTAAAATGGCGTATCAACATTTGCAAGATTGCCAGAGATGAGCTTTTGGCGTAGTTCTCTGCCTGCAAGGGCTGATTCGACGAGTGGGCTAGATTTTGATCTATCTAAAACAAACATTTAAAGTCCTTCTAAAATTTCACACATTTATAAGCAAATGATGTTCCAAATGTAAGGCAAATTTATTTTGTTTCATAGATTTTTGCCAAATCTTCTTTCATTTTTGTGACTTTTATGCCACCAAGATAGTATTTTACTCCGTATTGTCCGCTATCTACGTCTGTTAAAATTTGATATTCGCCGTTTTTGATCACCACTTTAAAAGGTAGTGCGATCTCGTGTTTGTATTCGATATCTCTTACGATTTGCTCGGCAAGTCTGTCATTTATCTTTTGATCGTTTGTTATGAAGTAGTAGGCGTTAAATTTTTGCATAAATTCATGCAAAACATACTCATTTGTGACATTTTCAAAGTGAGTTAGTCCGATTAGCGTAAATTTATCTTTGTTTTCAAGCTGATATTTTGTAAGCTCGGCTGCCTCTTTTTGACAAGGTGGGCAAAATGTGCCAAAAATGTCGATCATTACAACTTTATTTTCATCATTTTTGATAGCAAAGCCATGATCTTTTCTAACTAAAGTAAGCTCCTTGCCGCTTACATCTACAAGTTTGACCTCTTCATTTGGGCTAAATTCTTTAAAATTTGCACTGCTGCTCTCATCTTCGCCACACCCAAAAAAAGCAAATAAAGCGATTATTAAAACAAGTAAATTCTTCATCTTATCCCTTAAACATATCTTTTTATGGCAGCTCTTGCCTCTTTGTCTGCCTCGCGTCTTTTTAAAGTCTCGCGCTTGTCGTGTAAATTTTTACCTTTTGCAAGGGCCAGCCTTGCTTTTACGATGTTTTTATCGCTTAGATAAAGTGCCAAAACAACCAAGGCAAGCCCATCTTGTGAGACTTGACCGAAAATTTTATCGATCTGCTTTCTATGCATCAAAAGTTTTCTGGCTGCTCGCTCATTTGGACGAAATGCGCTGTGTGTGGTTTCAAGATAGCTGATATGAGCGTTTAGTAAGAAAAGCTCACCCTTTATGACGCGCACAAAGCTATCTTTTAAATTTGCTCTGCCAGCCCTTAGAGCCTTGACCTCGCTACCTTTTAAAACAATGCCAGCTTCAAAGGTCTCAAGTATGCTAAAGTCATGCAAAGCTTTTTTGTTTTTTGCTAGATCTTTTATCAAAATTTTACCTTTTATTTTACGCTAAATACGCTACTGCCGCTGCCGCTTAGAAATTTATCCTTAAACTCATTCATCTGTGGATAGAGCTTAAAGCATGGGGCAAAAAGATCGTTTAGCTCCTCGTTTTTATAAATTTCAAGTAGCTCTTTGCTCTTTAAATTTTGCATCTTTTTTGCAGCATTAACGTCTATGTATTGTAAGAAATTGCTTCTAAATTCTTGATAAACCATCGGTGTGGAGCAAAAAACATTTGGCGTGAAGATATTTAAATTTGGCACTTCATCGTCAAATTCTTCTATGATCTCGCCTATGCCGCTTACATTTGCTGCCTTGTAACCACTTACAAAAAAGGCTACGTCTGCGCCGATTTTAGAGGCTATTTGCATCAAATTTTCGCGTTTTATATTTAAATTTAGCTCGTCATTTACCATAAGTAAAAAGGTGGCGGCGTTTGAACTGCCTCCTCCTAGACCAGCACCTATTGGGATTTGTTTGTTGATGATGATTTTGTGAGAGCTAAAAAACTCATCTAGCTCGTTTGAAAAGCCAGCTTTTTTTAGCTCGTCTATCGCTTTTTGGATGATGTTCTCTTTTATCTCTTTGTTGTCGCATTCGATAGAAAAGGAATTTGACCTCTCAAAATAAATTTCATCAAAAAGCTGCTCGCAAAGAACAAAACGTGACAAAATTTCGTGGTAGTTGCCTCTGGTGCCAACTACCTTCAAAAATACGTTGATCTTTGCAAAGCTTTTCATTTCTCGATTTTTTTTGCAAGCTCGTGGATATCGGCTTCGCTTGCTTTTTTGGTGGCGTGGATATTTTCGTTTTTGATATCGTTTGCCAGCTCGCTTCTTAGTATCATTGTGTTGCGCGGGGCCTCGATACCAAGCTTAACGGTGCTTTTTGAGATACTTACTACGACGACTTTTATGTCGTTACCTAGTAAAATTTCTTCGTTTTCTTTTCTTGCTAAGATTAACATTTTTCTACCTTGTTTAAAGTGTAATTTATAGTATCATCCATGATTTGGATTACGCTCATAAATTTATCATAATTTAGCAAATAAATTCCTTGTGTTTGTGTTTCAAAATCGTTAATTTTTAATTTCTTGCCGTCAAGTATGTTATTAATATCCCCAAAATACGTGTTTTGCTCAATATTTAAAAAATTGCAAATATTTAAAAATTTTTCATTTTCATAGCGAAATTTACCCTCGCTTACCCTCTTTAATGAGCTTAAAGTTACATTATAACCAACTTTTTGCCCAAAAATTTCTGCATAAGAGCGGATATAACTCCCCTCACTTACGCTTAAACGAAGTGTCAAAAAAGGGTGTGAATAATTCAAAATTTCACTCTCATAAATTTCCATTGTCTCTGGCTTTAGCTCAAATTCTTCGCCACTTCTTGCTAGCTTGTAAGCTCTTGTGCCATTTATATGTTTGGCGCTAAATTTTGGCGGGATATAGCTTATCTTACCAGTTAGCTCGCCTCTTATAGCTTCAAGTTTTTCTAAATTTAGCTCTTTTACATTTGAAATTTCAGTGATATTTTCATTATCCATGCTAGGACTGCTAGCCCCAAGCCAGATCGTCGCCTCATAGACCTTTGGGCTTTTGTCTAAAAATCTAAAAAATTTCGTATATGAGCCAAAAGCGACTATCAGACAGCCACTCGCAAATGGATCAAGCGTACCTGAAAATCCAGCCTTTTTAACGCCATATTTTCTTTTTAGTCGTCCTAAAAAGTGGTTTGAGCTCATGCCAGCAGGCTTGTTTGCCACGAAAATGGCGTTCATACGGCCTTTTCCACGAAGCTTGACATGATCTCTCTTACATTGCCACCAAAATTTATAGTCAGTTTAAACTCTTTTTTGATCTTGCTAACCGCACTCACCCTGCCGATACCAAAAATTTTATGTTTAACAAGGTCGCCTTTTTTAAATTCATTGCTCTGTTCGATAACTAGCGAGCCATGCGTGATACCGCTCTCGCTTAAAAATCTACTCTTATTTAGCCTAGTGCGCTGACCTTTGTAAAAGCGCGAATTTGCAAAGCTAAGGCTAAGTGTCTTTTTGGCCCTTGTTATCGCCACGTAAGCGAGCCTGCGCTCCTCTTCGATGTCGCTACCATCGCCAATGAGAGGGAAAAATCCCTCTTCAAGGCCGATCACAAAAAGGTGCTCAAACTCAAGTCCCTTGCTCGCATGCACGCTCATGATGCTAATAGCCTCGTCGCTGATGCCGTCTTGCTCGCTTGTTAGCGTGATCTCGTTTAAAAACTCTTCTAGATCAAAGCTTGGATTTTGCTTGATCTGATCTTTTAAAACAGCGTAAAATTCGTCAATGTTCGCCGCTCTTTCAGCGCCATCTGGCAAGCTCTCGTAGTATTTTTTCACGCCAAATTTAGCTTCAAATTTATCTATGAGGTCAAAAACTGAGCTGCTTTCTTGAAGCTCTTTTAGGTTGTTTGCAAACTCAAGAAGGGCTGATTTTACCTTTTTACTAAAGGCTTCATCGTTATCAGAGATGTTTGAGATCGCCTCGAAAATGGAAATTTTGCCCTCAAAGGCCATCTTTTCAAGCTTATCAAGGCTCACTTTACCAAGGCCGCGTTTTGGGCGGTTGATAATGCGTCTTATTGAAAAGTCATCATTTGGATTATTTATCAGTCTTAGATAACTTATGATATCTTTGATCTCGGCTCTTTCGTAAAATTTAACGCCGCCTACCATTTTATAGGCGATCTGCTCTTTGTTTAGCCCATCTTCAAGCGAGCGAGAGAGTGCGTTTATGCGGTATAAGATCGCGATATCTTTTGCTTGCACGCCTTTGCTTAAAAGCTCTTTTATATTCTTTGCGATCTTGCCAGCCTCGACGCTCTCATCAAAGCTCTCTATCAAATTTACAGCTTCGCCTTCGCCCTTTGTGCCTACAAGCTTCTTGCCAAGGCGGTTGCGGTTATGATCTATTAGCTCGTTTGCAGCCTTTAGTATCGCCTCGCTCGAGCGGTAGTTTTTCTCAAGTCTGATGATCTTTACATCTTTAAACTGATCTTTAAAATTTAAGATATTATCTATTTTAGCACCGCGCCAGCCGTAGATGCTTTGATCATCATCGCCAACCACACAGATGTTTTCGTGGCATAGACAGAGTTTTTTTAGGAGCTTATACTGAAGATCGTTTGTGTCTTGATACTCATCGACCATTATGTATTTGTAGCGGTTTGAAATTTCTTTAGCAAGATCTTCGTTTTCATCTAAAATTTTATATGTAAGCCCTAGCAGGTCGTCAAAATCAACAAGGTTGTTCGCCTTTAAATAGTCCTCGTACTTTTCGTAAATTTGCGCTGCTTGTTTGTAAAAGTTGTCCTTGCTCTTGTCAAATGAAGAGAAATTTGCATTTTTATAGACCTCATCAACGCTCAAAAGTGAGTTTTTATAGTTTGAAATTTCACTTGACAAAATAGCCGTGGCGACTGGACTTTCAAAGCTTTTGATGATGCGTTTTTTATCGTCTGTGTCGATTATTACGAAGTTATTTTTTCTGCCAAGCTTTTCTATGTAGAGCTTTAAAAACAAAAGTCCAAATTTGTGAAATGTGCAAAGAAGCGGTGAGTAGTTTTTGCCGCTTTGGCTTAGCATCGCCATGGCTCTGCTGCGCATCTCGTTGGCGGCCTTGTTCGTAAAAGTAAGAGTTAGCGTGTTTGCCGCGTCTATGCCGACCTCACCGATGAGATAGGCAAGCCTAGTTGTGATCGTCTTTGTCTTGCCACTGCCAGCACCTGCAAGTATGAGCATCGGGCCATCTATGTGGGTGGCTGCTTCGCGCTGGGCTTCGTTTAAATTTGATAGTAAATTTTCCATTTTTCGCTTTTTAAATTTTCTTTTGATTTTAGCCAAAAATGCTTAAAATTACTATTTTTTCTTAAATATATCTTTATTTTTTGGGTTTTGCAAAAAGACTGAGGCTGATTTTTTAGCGTGATCGACTTGCTTCTCTTTTGGCTTATAAATGGAGAAATTTACAAGGATCGGGCTATTTTCAACCAAAATTTGAACCACTGCGCCAAGTGGAAATGATACCACTGAGGCAAAATTTTCACTACCAAAGCCAGCCTCAAAGCTAAGCTCATCTTGTGTTAGCCTAGCACTCTCAAGCGTGTAGCCACCAAGTGAGAACATAATGACTGGCATGCTAAAGCCACTGCTTATCTCATCTGGCAAGCTAGGCTCAAAGCTAACTAGCGGTAAATTTGCCATAACTGAGAAATTTAGCCCCTTTTCAAGTAAAAAATCAATGCACTCATAGACGTGCATCTTCATCAAAAGCGCAAATTTCTCATCGTCTAAAATTTCGTCTAACATCTTAATCCTTTGAAATTTCTAAAAACTCATCTACTAGTTTTTTAACCTCGTTTATGCCGATCTGCCAGAAATTTTTATCATCTATATCAAAGCCAAATTTACCCACAAGCTCCCTTGGGCTAAGACTCCCACCAAGGCTTAAAAACTCGGTGTAAATTTCAACGAAATTTTTGCATTTGCCGCTTTTATAAAGCCCAAAAAGTGCAAGTACAAGAAGCTGTGCGTAAGAGTAGGCGTAGCAGTAAAATGGCGTGTGGATGAAGTGTGGGATGTAGCTCCACCAAATTTTGTAGTAGTCATTTAGCGTGACGCTTTTGCCAAACATCTTTTTGCTCTCTTTTAGCCAAATTTTATTTAGCTCATCTAGGCTGATCTCGCCCTCATGTGCGTGCACAGCTCTTTCAAAGATGGTGAAATTTATCTGGCGATAAAGCGTGGCAAATATATCCTCGATCTTACCAGCAAGTAGTGAAATTTTCTCTTTTTTGCTAAGGCCATCTTTTACGTGGTCAAAAACTAGCATCTCGCAAAAGACTGAAGCCGTCTCAGCCGTGGTCAGCGGGGTGTCTGAGTTTAGGTAGCTTACATTATAAGAGAGCTTTTGATGAACAGCGTGGCCAAGCTCGTGAGCAAGCGTAAAAAGATCTCTTCGCTGGTTTGTGTGATTTAGCAAAACATAAGGGTGCGTGTCGCTTGATCCTGAGTGAGAAAACGCGCCACCTCGCTTGTTTGGTGCTGGATAAACGTCGATCCAGCCGTCACTAAAGGCGCTTTTAGCTATATCTCCAAATTTAGGTGAAAATGTCCCAAACGCCTTTAAAACTATCTTTTTGCACTCATCAAATTTATACTCCCCCTCGCTGGTAAGAGGCGCGTATCTATCGTAGTCATAAAGCTTTTTAAGGCCTAAAATTTCTCTTTTTCGCTCGTAAAATTTAGAAACTAAATCGAAATTTTTCTCAGTTACAGCGATTAGCGAATCAACGCTTTTTTTAGTGATTTGATTTTCAAGGTGTCTTGGCTCTTCAGGAAGCTTGAAATTTCGCAGCTCGCAGCTCGTTTTTAGATCAGTTTTTATCATATTATATATGTAGCCAAGGAGGTGCTGGTGCTTGCTAAGCTCGTTTGAAAGGCTTTTAGCCGCTAGTTTTCGCACGCTTTGGTCGCTCTCATGAAGCTTAGCTAAAATCTCTTCTTCATTTAAAAGCTCGCCTTTAAATTTAAACCTCATCTTGCTCATACTCTCATCAAAAAGCCTTGAAAAGCCCTCAGCTCCGGTGCTTGCCGTGCGAAGTAGTACTCTCTCTTCAGCAACGCTTAGTTGATGTGGTTTTGCTTTGGCGAGGTTGCTTAGATAGTAGCCATATTTTTTAGAGCTTTTTATGATCTCTTCTTGTTTTTTAGGGCTAAATTCATTAAATTTGATCTCAAAAAATATCAAATTTTCATTTGCTTTTGTCGCTATCTCATCGATCTTTGCGTAGAATGCACCCTTGCTTGTATCTTTGGCAAAATTTAAAAAAGCGTAAGTCATTACTTTTGAAATTTTAGCTATCAAGCTTTCATATTCGCCAAATGCCTTTAAAAACTCCTCTGCTTTTAATTTTTCATAAATTTCAAGGTATTTATCTTTAAATTTCTCGCACTCTTTTTGTAAATTTAGTGCGTTTTGTTCGCACTCTTTTTCGTTTGCAAAAAGTGCTTTTAGATCCCAAATTTGCATATTTATCCTTTAAATTTTTGGGACATTTTACAAAAAAATGGATAAAAGTAAAATTTCAGCCAAAATTTAGCTGAAATTTTACTGAGGATTATTCTGAAGTCTCTGAGGCTACGGCTGTAAAAAGCACGTCTGATGAGCTATTTAGCGCGGTTTCAACTGAGTCTTGGATGACGCCTATCGTAAAGCCAACTGTTACAAACTGCATAGCGATATCGTTGCCGATGCCAAAAAGTCCGCACGCTAATGGCACTAGAAGAAGCGAGCCGCCAGCCACTCCAGATGCGCCGCACGCACCAAGAGCTGAGATGAAGCAAAGAAGAAGCGCATCGCCAAATGTAACTGTGATAGATGGGATAGAATTTACCGCAGTAAGTGCTAGGATGCTAATGGTAACTGCCGCACCACCCATGTTTATGGTGGCTCCTAGTGGGATAGAGATCGAGTAGAGCTCCTCTTTTAGTCCAAGCTTTTTGCAAAGCGCCATATTTACAGGGATGTTTGCAGCTGAGCTTCTTGTAAAAAACGCCGAGATCGCGCTCTCTTTTAGGCAGATCATAACAAGTGGATAAGGATTTTTCTTTGTTAGTGCAAAAACCATCGCTGGATAGACGATAAATGCCACCACAAGCATCGCTCCAACAAGAACTAAGATCAGTTTTAGATATCCTGCAAGTGCCTCAAATCCAGTGTCATGAATGCTAATAGCAACCATACCAAAGATACCAAACGGAGCAAGCCTAATGATAAATTTAACGATGTGAGTTACGCCGTCGCTTATATCTTTAAATACTTTTTTGGTCTCAGGTGTAGCGTATCTCATAGCGATGCCACCACCAATCGCCCATGTTATGATACCTATATAGTTGCCATTAGCTAGGGCGGTTATTGGATTTTCTACCATTTTATAGATAAGATCTTTTAGCACGTTTGTGATGCCTTGAGGTGCTGACATATCTGCACTTTCCAGACCTTTTAGCGGTATCTCGATAGGAAATAAAAAGCTAGCAATAACCGCCACAACAGCTGCTAAAAAGGTGCCAACAAGGTAGAGTGTGATGATCTTTTGCATGCCTTTTGTGTGGCCAAAATCTTTTAAAATGATAGAGGTTGCAACTAGGACAAAAACAAGAATAGGTGCGATCGCTTTTAGAGCGCCTTTAAACAAATCTCCTAAAACTGAGGCTGAAGCAGCGATAGAATCAGCCGAACTAGCCTTTTCTTTGGTCTCATCAAGTTGCTTTACTTCATTTTGGCTAAGGCGAGTTTTTATGACTTCATCTACGCTTAGGCCACTCTCTTTTTGAATGGTTTGAATTTTAGCTGAGATTTGGTTGTAAGGGGCTGCTTGATAATGTGTGTAAAAGCCAACTAGGGCACCTAGGATGATGCCAACTAAAATTTGAACGATCAAATTTCCATCGGCGTATCTTCTTGCAATATTTTTAAACATATTCATTTGACACCTTAATAAATTAGTTTTTTGTTGATTCTAGCTAAATGATTTTTAAATATAAAGAAATTTAAAAAGATTAATTCGCTTTTTATATAGATTTGTTACAATTGCACGAAAATTTAACCAAGGAAAAGGACGAAAATGTATCTATTTACTTCTGAAGTTGTAAGTCCAGGCCATCCAGACAAATGTGCTGATATTATCGCTGATAGCATTGTTGATACTATTTTAACGCAAGATCCAAATGGACGCGTCGCAAGCGAAGTTTTTGTAGCTGGAAAAAATATAGTAATAGGCGGAGAGATAAACTCAAAAGTAAAACTCTCTTATAAAGACTACGAAAAGATCGTAAAAGACGCTCTTGCGCACATCGGATATGACGGAAAGAGTAAATTTACAAAAGAGCAGTGCTTGCACCCAGATGATATCGAGGTCAAAGTTTGCTTAAATCAACAAAGCCCAGATATAAATCAAGGCGTTGATCAAAGTGATGGCGAGATCGGAGCAGGGGATCAAGGCATCATGTTTGGCTTTGCAAGCTGCGAAGCGAAAGAATTTATGCCAGCAGCTATAACTTATGCAAGAATGCTTTGTGAAAAAGTATATAAATTTGCCAAAGCAAACCCTGATAAACTTGGTGTTGATATAAAAACACAAGTTACGATTGATTATGGCAGTAAAGATAACTTTGAAAACTGCAAACCTCAAAGTATCCACACTATCGTCGTCTCTGCACCTTGCGTGGAGAGCATGAAGATAGAAGAGCTTCGCGCATTAATACAAAATTTAATAGACGAAACTGGCCTTCCAAAAGAGCTATATAATAAAGAAAAAACGATCATTTATATAAATCCAACAGGCAGATACGTAAATCACAGCTCACTTCACGATAGTGGTCTAACAGGCAGAAAACTAATCGTCGATAGCTTTGGCGGATATAGCCCAATAGGTGGCGGCGCTCAGTCAAGCAAGGACTACACAAAGGTTGATCGCAGCGGACTTTACGCAGCGCGCTGGATAGCTAAAAACATAGTCGCAGCTGGCCTTGCTAAAAAATGCATCGTCCAGATAAGCTATGCAATAGGCGTTGCAAAGCCAACTTCAGTTAGTGTTGATACTATGGGAACTCACGCAAACGGCGTAAATGATGATATGCTTTCAAATTTTGTAAGCGAGCATTTTTCTCTAACACCTCGCTGGATAACAAATAAATTTGGTCTTGATAAGCCAAGTAAAGAGACATTTTTATATGCAAAAGTAGCTGCAAAAGGTCAAGTGGGAAATGCAAAATACCCTTGGGAAAAGCTTGATGCGGTTGATACTTTTAAGGCTTTACTAAAAAAATAATCAAAAAAGTGGCTTTATCTAAAAAGCCACTTTAAATTTCTTTTAAAACTCATCCCAAAATGCTTTTTTAGGCAAAATGATTTCGCTTTTTGAACCATTTACGCTGTGATAGACCGCTTTATTATACTTTGTAGCAAGGTGTTTTATAAGCAACTTTTGAAGCACAGGTTCGCTACTTGGCACAAACCAGCCATTGTTTGTGATAGCTACGACCACGTCAAATTCGCCCTTATAAAGCTCCTCTCTTGTCGCTTCATAGCAGATAGCATTTCTGATTTTAACCCCGTCTATCTCATAGTCGCTAAAATTTTCAGCCTTTTTAAAGTCGCTAGCTCCGCCAAAAAATAGCTTATTTACTGCATCTTGCATAAATTTTGGCAGAGGAATTTCTTCTCCAAATGGCACTAAAAATTTCTTATCCATTCGTCTAAGAGTGCCATCTTGAAATAAAAATGCAGAGTTATAAATTTGCTTATTTTCATAAGCAAGCGCGCCAGCTACGATAGTTATCTGTTTTGAAAGCTCTTTTAGCTCATCAACAAGTAGTGGCTCATTTGTCATAAATAACGGAAACGCGCTCTCTGGCAGCACGATGAGACGTTTTTGCTCGGCTATGGCGCTATTTATCATGTCTAAATTTTCATTTGTAAATTTCATGCGCAAGTTTTTATCCCAGCGCACTCTTTGAGCGACATTAGTATTTACTAGCTCCACCTCAAATGGCAGAGTCTTTGCCTCGTTGCTTTTAAACTGCAAAGCAGCGATGAGGCAGATAAAAGCTAGGATAAATTTTAAAATTTTACCTTTTAAACTCAAAGAAATGGCTGCTAAAAATATAAATATAAGCCCTCTAGTATTTGGCTCAAAAGCGCCTAAAACAAGCGTGGCTTCAAGGTTAAACCAGTTAAAGCCAAATGGATGCACGTAGCTTATTAAAAATAATAAAACAGCTCTTAGTTCCACAAAGCTTGGGAAAGAGGCTATCCAAAACAAAAGTCCATAAACAAGGGCTACAAAGAGGATGATAAATGGGATAAGCCAGACAAGCTCATAGTAGATAAAGCTAAAGCCGATCCAGTAAAACCACAAAATCCCAGAGAAAAATCCAGCCGCGAAAAAGCCAGCTCTGCTTAAATTTATGATGACGTAAATTCCAGCTAGCGTGAGAAAAGGTGAGATGAAATTTAAAATTTGATTTTCAGCTATAGCTAAAAAAATGAAATTAGAAAGCAAAAAAGCACCGACAAAGGCTTTTATTATAATTTTAGTGCTAAAATGTCCGTTTAAAAATCTTACAAATAAGGAAATCCATGCAAAACGCTGATTTTTTAACATCATTACTACCTCTTGTTGTGCTTTTCGCCATATTTTACTTTTTGGTTATCAGACCTCAACAAAAACAACAAAAAGCCCACGCAGCAATGCTTGCAGCTCTTGACAAAGGCGATAAGATAGTAACTAATGGCGGACTTATATGCGAAGTGATTAAAGCCGAAAATGATTTTATCAAAGTTAAACTTAACGATGATGTAATCGTTCGTATAGCACGCGAGTTTGTAGCTAAAAAGATCGAAGATAAATAATGCGTAACGCAAGAGTTACATATAGGCTGATTATATTAATATTGGCCTTGGTTTTTGGTTTTGGCTTTTCGGTGCCATCTTTTTTTCAGACTCAAAGCGGAGCTAAAATTTCGCTAGGACTTGACCTTCAAGGCGGTCTTCATATGCTTCTTGGTGTTGAAACTAACGAAGCTATCCACTCTAAGATCAAGTCAATCGCTGGAAGCATAAATTATTATGCTAAAAAAGAAGATGTGCTCATTGATAAATTTAAGATAAAAGAAGATAGTGTTGATTTTGCGCTACTTGATAGTGACGAGGCTCCAAAAGTTGATAAGGCGCTTGCTGAGATAAAAGGGCTTGATATCAAAAAAGATGGTCTAAACTATCACATCACTCTAACAGAGCAAGAGAGGCTTGATACGATCGAGTATGCGATCTCTCAAGCTGTTGAGACCATTAGAAACAGGCTTGATCAGTTTGGTCTGGCTGAGCCAACAGTCGCTAGACAAGGCAAGGATAACATCCTAGTCGAACTTCCTGGTATAAAGACCGAAGAAGATGAGCAAAGAGCGAGAGATCTTATCGCAAAGGCTGCTCACTTGCAGCTTATGGCAGTTGATGATAAAAGACAAGATCAGGCTAATACCATGAGCGAGGCCGAGGCCGAAAGCTATGGTGATGTGATCTTTAAAGATGCTAAAAATGACCGCGTAAAATACGTCGTTAAAAATATCCCAGTGCTTGATGGCTCGATGCTAACTGACGCAAAGGTTGCATTTTCTCAGCAAAACAACCTACCGATCATAAATTTCACACTAAATTCAGAAGGTGCTAGAATTTTTGGCGATTTTACTGGTGCAAATGTCGGCAAAAGGCTTGCTATCGTGCTTGACGGCAAGGTCTATTCAGCTCCAGTTATAAACGAAAGAATAGGTGGCGGCAGCGGCCAGATCAGCGGTGGTTTTACTCTTGATGAAGCTCACGACGTAGCGATCGCACTTAGAAGTGGCGCACTTTTAGCACCTGTGAAGATGCTAGAAAAAAGAAGCGTTGGCCCATCTTTAGGCCAAGAGAGTATCAATCAAAGCATGGTTGCTCTTGCTGCTGGATCTATTTTAGTCGTGCTATTTATGCTAGTTTATTATGGAATTTCTGGAATTTTTGCAAATATCGCACTAGTTGCAGACGTCGTTATATTGGTTGCTGTCATGGCACTTTTTGGAGCGACTCTTACTCTGCCAGGTATGGCTGGTATCGTGCTAACTATCGGTATGGCTGTTGATGCAAACGTCATCATAAATGAACGTATCCGCGAGCTCTTGCGTGAAGGCGTGGCGATAAGAACAGCCGTTCAAAAGGGCTACGAGCACGCTATGAGCGCTATTATCGACTCAAATTTAACTACTATCATCACAGTTGCTGTGCTTTATGCTTATGGCACTGGTCCAGTTAAGGGCTTTGCTGTGACAATGGCGATAGGTATCATGGCTTCGATGCTAACGGCCATTTTAGGCACTCACGGCATGTTTGATGCAGTCATGGACAAGATAGAAAAAAGCGGAAATACCAGACTTTGGTTTGGTTATAAAAGGAGCTAGAGATGCAAATTTTTACTAAGGCAAAAGTTTATGATTTTATGCGGTTTAGATTTGTGTCACTCGCGCTTTCTATATTTTTATTTGTTGGCTCGATCTTTTTGCTTGCAACAAAGGGTTTAAACTACGGCATCGATTTTTCTGGTGGCACGCTTATCCAGTTAAAATACGACACCAAAGCGCCACTCGATAAAATTCGCGACGCTTTTGGCACAAATGAAGTGCTTAAAAACGCCTCTGTTACTGAGTTTGGAAGTGAAGATGAGGCTGTTATTAGATTTTCAGGATCAAGCTCAAATTTAACTGGTGACATCGGCACTGAGATAAAGCAAATTTTAAAAGATACTGGAAATTTTGAAGTAAGACGTGTTGATATCGTTGGTCCAAAGGTTGGTGATGAGCTTAGAGAAAAAGGTCTAATGGCTCTTGGAATTTCACTAATTGGCGTGCTTCTTTATATTACATTTAGATTTGAGTGGAGATTTGCGCTTGCTGCGATCGCAACTGAAATTCACGATATCGTTATAACTGTTGGTGCTATTTCGCTATTTGATATCGATGTAAATTTGGACACACTAGCGGCTGTATTAACGGTGCTTGGCTACTCACTAAACGATACGATCATCATTTTTGACAGAATAAGAGAAGGCATAAAAGAGAGCAAGAGAACTGATATCGAGGGCGTTATCAATGAGTCAGTCTCAGCTACACTTTCAAGAACTATCCTAACTTCAGCCACTACGATGATGACTGTTGTTGTGCTATTTTTATTTGGCGGAGATATGATACATGGATTTTCATTTATCCTTATCGTTGGTATCGTTATAGGAACGATCAGCTCGATCTACATCTCATCACCATTTCTTATCTGGTTTAAATTTAGCATTGAGCATTTTAGAGCTAGAGAGGCTGAGAAGCAAAGGATCAAAAAAGAGCGTGATAAAGAGCGTGCTATGTTTGAAAAAGGCGTTGTGTAAGGAGGGATAATGAACTGGGGAAAAGTTATCTACATATTTTTTGCGCTGATGAGTCTTACGACTACGGCGGAGTTTTTATATGATAAAAACGAGATCGCCCTTTTTGTGGCAGCTAGTATAAATTTGGTTTCTACGCTACTTAAGATCGGCGTTAAAAATTTACTATCAGCTGAGCTTTTTGCTAGCTCGCTGGTTGCTGATTTGCACCTTATACCAGCTTTTGTTATTTTGCAAGTCTCAGAAAATGCAACGCTTAGCTATTCTTTAGCTATTGGCGCAGTCATTGCAAATATATTTTCACTTGCCTTGGTACTAATAGAATCAAGCAAATCACAAGAAGAATTTTAGGAGAAAAAATGGCTGAAAAGAGAAAATATGAGCCTTTAAAGATAGAAAAAAAGTGGCAAGAAATTTGGGATAAAAATGAAGAATTTGAGCCAAAAGATGATCTAAGCTTGCCAAAAAAATATATCCTAAGTATGTTTCCATATCCAAGCGGACGCATACACATGGGGCATGTGAGAAACTACTCTATCGGCGATGCACTGGCTAGATCATATAGAAAAAGCGGCTTTAACGTGCTTCATCCTATCGGCTTTGATAGCTTTGGTATGCCAGCTGAAAATGCAGCCATAAAACATAAAATTCACCCTAAAATTTGGACTTACGAAAACATTGACTATATGAAAAAAGAGCTTGCAAGCCTTGGCTTTTCATTCTCTAAAAAGAGAATTTTAGCTACATCTGACCCGCTTTACACAAAGTGGGAGCAAAGCTTTTTTATAAAGATGTTTGAAAAAGGGCTTGTTTATAGAAAAAATGCCATCGTAAACTGGTGTGAGTATGATCAAACTGTGCTTGCAAACGAGCAGGTTGAAGACGGAAAATGCTGGAGATGTGGTAATGATGTTGTGCAAAAAGAGCTTCCAGGATACTACTTCAACATCACAAAATACGCTAGTGAGCTACTTGAGGATCTAAAACTTCTTGAGGGTAAATGGCCAAATCAAGTCATCACAATGCAAGAAAACTGGATCGGTAGAAGCTATGGCTTGGAGTTTAAATTTAGCCTTGATGAAGCATCAAAAGAGACTTTGGGTGGTAAATTTGACGGCTTTGAGGTATTTACAACAAGACCTGATACTATTTATGGCGTTAGCTACACAGCCCTTGCGCCAGAGCATCCTATCGTAAAAGCGCTTCTTGAAAGTGATAAATTTGACGAAAATAAAAAGGCAAAGATAAAAGCAATACTTAATCAAAGCCCAAGAGAGCGTCAAGCAAGCGATAAAGATGGAGAATTTTTAGGAATTTACGTCATTCATCCACTCACAAATGAAAAGATCCCAGTTTGGGTTGCAAATTTCATCCTAGCTGACTATGGCAGTGGCGCTATCATGGCTGTTCCTGCTCATGATCAAAGAGACTTCGAGTTTGCAAGCAAATTTAATCTACCTATAAAACCAGTCGTAAAGCCGCTTGAGGGCGAGAGTGATGGCTCTAAGGCGTATTCAGAGTATGGAGTTTCTATAAATTCTGAGCTTATAAACGGCCTTAGCTCAGAGGATGCCAAAAGCTTTATAATAGAGAAATTTGAAAAAGATGGCCTTGGTAAAAGGATCACAAACTACAAACTAAGAGACTGGGGAATTTCTCGCCAAAGATACTGGGGTGCGCCAATACCTGTCGTGCACTGCAAATGCTGCGGCGTAGTGCCTGAAAAAGAGGAAAATTTACCTATCGCACTACCTGAAGATGTTGAGATCACAGGCGAGGGCAACCCACTTGATAAACATCCAACTTGGAAATTTACAAAGTGTCCAAAATGCGGCCAAGACGCTATCAGAGAGACCGATACGATGGATACATTCGTAGAGAGTAGCTGGTATTTTGCTAGATTTGCAAGTGATGAGAAGAGTTGGGAACAAAAAGCACTTGATGAAAAGAGCGTGAATTATTGGATGAATGTAGATCAGTACATCGGCGGTATCGAGCATGCGATATTGCACCTTTTATACGCTAGATTTTTCCAAAAGGTCTTAAGAGACCTTGGCTATCTAAGAGATGATGAGCCGTTTGAAAATTTACTAACTCAAGGCATGGTCTTAAAAGATGGCAAAAAGATGAGTAAAAGCAAGGGCAACGTCGTAGATCCTGATGATATCATAAATAGATACGGCGCTGATACGGCAAGGCTTTTTATCCTTTTTGCCGCTCCTCCTCAAAAAGAGCTTGAGTGGAACGACAGCGCGGTTGAGGGTGCATTTAGGTTTTTAAATAGGCTTTGGGAGAAGGCACAAACTATCAAAAAGATAGATAAACTACCTGAGATAGATCACGAAAGCTTAAATAAAGATGAAAAATTTGCAAGGCTTAAAATTTATGAAGCGCTTAAAAAATCAACCGAGGTTTTTGGCGATACATTTGCTTTTAACACTTTAATCGCTGCTTGTATGGAGGCATTAAACGCTATAAATGCGCAAGATAATGACGATGTAAATGCTGAGGGCTTTTTCATCATCTTAAATTTACTAGAGCCTATCGTGCCGCATATCGCAAATGAGCTTAGCGAAGAGCTTTTTGGCAGAAAAAATTTCACAAAGATAGCTGTAAAAGAAGAGGTCTTTGTAAAAGATAGCATCGCTCTTGCAGTTACAGTTAATGGCAAGAAAAGGGCTGAGTTTGAAGTGGCAGCGAGCGAAAGTGAGAGTGAAATTTTAAAACAAGCTAAGCAAAATGTGGCTAAATGGCTTGAAGGAAAAGAAATTTTAAAAGAGATTTATATAAAAGGCAAATTAGTAAATTTTGTCATTAAAGGATAAATTTTGAGATATTTTTTAGCGTTTTTTATTGCTATATTTATCTGCGGATGTGGCTATAAACCAGTTTCAAAGATCTCGCAGGATTTGGTTGGAGATAGAGTTTATGTTGATGTTATCATCAGCAAAGAAGAGCCAAAAAATAGTGTCTGGATAAAAGATGCAGTAAAAGAGGGCATGGTCGCAAGGCTGCATAAATCACTATCAAGCAAAGATAGCGCTGATACTTCGATAATAGTTTCTGTAAAAAGTTTAAATTACGAGGCAATAATCTATGATGAATATGGCTATATCACATCTTATAAAGCACTTTTAACACTAAACTATAAAACCAAATTTAAAGATGGTCGTGTCGTAGATATACCTGCTACTGGCGAGTATGATTTTAGCGTGGCAAGACGTCAAAAGAGCGTAAGATACGCAGATAGTGTCATTAGCGATACTCAAAAGTATGAAGCTATAAAAGAGGCTTCAAAAGAGGCGTTTGATGAGTACATCGCAAATTTAGCTGTAAAAGGATATAAAAATGGCAGCAGTAACCGTTAGTCAAATAGTCAAGGAAGCCTTGAGCGAGATAAAAGATCGCCATTTGATGCTAACGCCAGAAAATTACACCGAAGTTTATAATGAAATTTCTAAAAAATATGGCTTTACTACCGAAGAGAGCAAAAAGATAGAAAAATATATCTCAAGGCTTGGTGATGACTATAAAGCGCAAGCTATAAGCCTTCATATAAAAACGGTTGATGAGTTTGTAGCTTTTATGACCGCTAGGCTCTCTCACGGTACTAAAAATGGCACAGCCCAAGTAGTCGATGATAAAAAGTTAAAGTCACTAAACGCCTTTGCAAGAAGAATTCTCCAAGCCATCTCTATGCTTCACAACAAAGATGCAAAAGCTCTAGCAGAGCAGGGCATGCAGCTACTTGCTAGAAGATATGATGAGAAAAATCTTGAAGAGATGTGCCTTAAATGGTTTGACTTTGTAAGCTCTTACGATACTGAATTTTTGGACTTTTTGAAATATTATGGCGTGAGAGACTTTGACGATCTAAAGACTATGAGCGCTGAGCTTGAGAAATTCTTATCTCAAAAAAATGAAAACACAGAAGAAAATGCTTTAGTGGAGCTTTTAAATTTTGCGCTTGAGCCTTCTATCACAAAGGAGCTTGGCGAAGAGCTCAGCAGTATTAGAAGTGTTTTGAAGCAAAATCCACAAAGCCTAAACAGCAAAGAATTTCAAGATAAGATAAAGGGCTTTGTTGATCGCAGGATAGAAGAAGATAGAACCGAGATCATCGAAAAGGTTGGCTCATTAAACAACATCTTGCAAAGCATAGGCGAGAGGATTTCAGATATCGCAGCTAGCTCAAAAAGTAGCTCAGCCAAGGTGCAAAGCATCAAAAATGATCTTAAAAATGTAAATTTAAATGCAAATAGCATCGATCATGTAAAGAGCATGCTTATCGAGATCGCAGGTGCCTTGGAGATCGAGAGTAAGGAGCTTGGCCTTGAGATGAATAGCAAGCAAGCGACCATTTCTGAGCTTCAAAACAGGGTTACAAGCCTAGAAAAAGAGCTTGAAGCTGCTAAGCTTGAGAGCAAAGAGGACTTTTTGACAAAAGTGGCTACAAAAAGAGCTTTGATGAGTGAAATCCAGCGTATCGAAGAGGCTTATAAACGTTACGGCACGGACTATTCGATCTGCTTTGTTGATATCGACTTCTTTAAAAAGATAAATGACACCTACGGACACGAAGCTGGCGACGTGATCCTTTCAGCCGTGGCTCAGGTGCTTAAGAAAAATGCTAGAAAAGTGGACTTTGTTGGCAGATATGGCGGCGAGGAATTTGTCATTTTGCTACCAAGTACGAGCCTAAAAGATGGTGTTAGATTTGGCGAGAAGCTAAGAAGCATGATCGAAAATTTCAAATTTATCTATAAAAACGAGCGCATCAAAGTTACCATTAGCTCTGGTGTGGCGACAAGAAGTGCAAATTTAAGCGATACGATGACACTTGAGGGCGCTGATAAGATGCTCTATCTTTCAAAAGAGGGCGGCAGAAACCAAGTCATGCCAAAGATAATCGAGGAAAAATGAGCCTAGCGAAATTTCTTGATGGCAAGCCACTTTACTACAAAGAGATCGACTATGGCAGGATCATAAGGGCTTATGATACGATCAAAGGCCATCTAAAGCCTTTTAAGATAATCCACATCATCGGCACAAATGGCAAAGGTAGCACGGGCCGCTTTTTAGCGCAAATTTTAAGCCAAAATGGCGCAAAAGTAGGACACTACACAAGCCCACATATATTTAAATTTAACGAGCGATTTTGGCTAAATGGCGAGGTCGCTAGCGATGAAATTTTAGAGGTAGCTCACGAGCGTTTGCAAGCTCTTTTGAGTGATGAGTACAAGATAAAAACGAGCTATTTTGAGTATATGACGCTGCTTTCTGCAGTGCTTTTTGAGGGTTGCGACTACTTTGTCTGCGAGGCTGGCATGGGCGGCGTGCTGGATGCGACAAATGTCTTTGAAAAAGAGCTAAGCATATTTACTCCGATCGGCTTTGACCACACGGCGATATTAGGCAATAGCTTAGAAGAAATTTCACGCACGAAATTTGAAGCTATGGGCAAAAGAGCTATTTTAAATGATGAGATGAACGAGATAAGTGTGGCTATCGCAAAAGAGATCGCAAGCGAGAAGAGTGTAACTCTGAGCTTTCCAAGAGAAATTTTAAACAAAGAAAATTTAAATGAGATCGCAAACTACGCAGATAAATTTAATCTACCAGAGTTTTTACGCTCAAATTTAACTCTAGCCTACGCCGCAGCTAAAATTTTAGATAGCAGCATAGATATCAAAAAGCTTGGTGCCTTATCGCTTCGTGGCAGATGTGAAAAGATCGCTTCAAATTTATACGTTGATGTCGGTCACAACGAGCTTGGCGCAAAAGCTGTGGCTAAGAAATTTAGCCAAGAAGAGTTTGGTGGCAAGAAGCTAACTCTAGTTTATAACTCATTTTTAGATAAAGATTTCAAGGCAGTCTTGGCAGCTCTAAAGCCAGTTGTCGAGGATGTGCTGCTTTATCACTACCACTGCGAGGGCAGGGAGCTTGGCGGAGAGCTTATAAACAAAGCGCTAAACGAGCTTGAAATTTCGCATAGAGAGTTTGAGCCAAGCGATATGAACGATATAAAAGAGGCAAAAAACGGCAAAATTTACCTAGCATTTGGCTCATTTCATCTAGCCGAAGCCTTTTTAAAAGAGTACTATGCAAGCAAAGGTCTATGAGTATCTTTTAACGCACGCCCCACAAATTCTCATCTGCGAAGATGACAAAGAGGCGGCACTCTGCGCTGATGCGGCCAGTTTTGCTGGCTTTAGCGCATTTAAACTACCTGATTTTAGAGCTAAAAAGGGCGATGACCTAAGAAGCTTTAACGAAGAGCTCTTTGAAATTTCATCCGTTCTTAGCAAATACTATAAATTTGATGGCAAAAAGATCATCGTAAGCCCATTTAGCACGCTTTTAAACCCACTTCCAACGCAAAAAAACCTAGAAAGCTCAACGATCAAGCTAAAAGACAATCTAAATTTAAGCGAATTTGCCGACTTGCTCATACGATTTGGCTACGAGTGCGTCGATATCGTTGAGAGCGTTGGTGAGTTTAGCATTCGTGGCGAAGTGATCGACATTTACGGCGTAAATATGGACGATCCTGTTAGAATTTTACTCTTTGGCGATGAGGTGGAGAGTATCAGAAACTACAACACCGCCACGCAAATTAGCAACAAAAATGAGCTAAGCGAAGCCGAGATCGTGCCATTTATCGCAAATTTGAGCAAAGATGAGTTTGAAAAAGTTAGCCAAAAGATCGAGGATATGCAAAGTGATGCTTTGGTGAGCGATCTAAATTCACTTGGATTTTGGGCGATAGATAGCTTTAGCGACTATTTAAAAGATTTTAACTCAAAGCTTGTTAAAACGATCGATTTTGAAATTTATGATGCGCCTGAGGAGAAATTTAAGGGCATTGAAATTTTACCTGAGCCAAAGGTCTATAAAGACTTAGAAGTTACTTTAAATTTTGACTTTTTTGAGCTAAACAAGAGCAAAAGCATAACCGTTCTTTCAAGAAATGAGGGGCTTTTTAAGGGCTATGAGCTTGATGGCTTTGCAAATGTAAAGCTTGAAATTTCGCCCCTTGTAGTAAATTTAACCTCAAGCGACAAGATCGTAGTCTCTTTAAATAAATTTGAGAAAAAAAGGCGAGTTAAGCGCTCAAGTCTCGTGGTCGATGAGCTAAAAGTAAATGACTACGTCGTGCATGAAGATTATGGTATAGGCAGATTTTTAGGGCTTGAAAAGATCAAGGTTTTGGGTGCGACGAAAGAATTTGTAGTAATTGCCTACCAAAATGACGACAAGCTTCTTTTGCCGGTTGAGCATCTAAATTTGATAGACCGCTACATCGCTCAAAATGGCTCTATGGCGGTGCTTGATCGCTTAGGCAAGGCAAATTTTGCCAAGATAAAAGAGAAGGTTAGAGAAAAACTCTTCGCGATCGCCTCAAAGATCGTGGCAATGGCGGCAAAAAGAGAGCTAATCGCAGGCAAAATTTTAAAAAAAGAGGATATCTCTTATCTAAATTTCGTCCAAGACGCTGGCTTTTCATATACGAGTGACCAACAAAAAGCGGTAAATGAGATAAAAGATGAGCTAAAAAGCGGCAGGGTGATGGATAGGCTGCTTAGCGGAGATGTTGGCTTTGGCAAGACCGAAGTTGCGATGAATGCCATATTTACCTGCATAAAATCAGGCTTTAGCGCATTTTTCTTTGTGCCAACGACACTTCTTAGCTCGCAGCACTACAAGACGCTAAGCCAGAGATTTAGTAAATTTGGCATAAAGGTCTTTAGACTGGATCGCTTCTCAAGTGCCAAAGAGAAATCAAGCCTACAAAAAGCACTAAAAGAAAATGAGCCCATAGTTTGCGTGGGTACGCATGCGCTTCTTGGTGTAAAGGCTGAAAATTTAGGGCTTATCGTTGTTGATGAGGAGCATAAATTTGGCGTTAAGCAAAAAGAGCAGCTAAAAGAAATTTCTCAGCACTCACACATCCTAAGCATGAGCGCCACGCCGATACCAAGAAGCCTAAATATGGCGCTTAGCAAGATAAAAACATATAGCATTTTAGCCACTCCGCCAAGCTCGAGGCTGGATGTGAGAACAAGCGTGAGAGAGTGGGACGAAAAGGTCGTCAAAGAGGCTATCATGCGTGAGCTAAGACGCGGTGGGCAGACCTTTTACATCCATAACCACATCGCAGACATCGAGCAGACAGCAAATGAGCTAAGAAAAATTTTGCCAAAGCTTAGAATTTTGATACTTCACTCAAAGATAAATGCGAAAGTCGCTGAAGATGAGATGATGAAATTTGAGCGGGGCGAGTATGACTTGCTGCTTTGCACCAGCATCGTTGAAAGCGGCATCCACTTGCCAAATGCAAACACCATAATCGTAGAAAATGCCAATAAATTTGGCATGGCTGACCTGCACCAGCTGCGCGGACGCGTGGGTAGAAGTGACAAGCAGGCTTATTGCTACTTTTTGGTTGAGGATAAAGATGCCATTAGCAAAGACGCTCTAAAACGACTTGTCGCACTTGAGGGCAACTCGTTTTTGGGCGCTGGCTCAGTGCTAGCTTATCACGACCTTGAGATAAGGGGTGGTGGTAACATCATCGGCGAGGCGCAAAGCGGTCACATCGAGGCTATCGGCTACTCGCTATATCTAAAGATGCTAGAAGATGAGATAAACAAGCTTCTTAATCAAGACTCCGCAAAGCTTGACAAGATCGATCTAAAGCTTAGTGTGAGCGCCTTTTTAAATCAAGAATTTATAAGAGAAGATAGGCTAAGGCTTGAAATTTATAGGCGCCTTAGCAAGTGCAAAGAGGTCGCTGAAGTCTATGAGATACAAAGTGAGCTTGAGGATAGATTTGGCAAGATAGATACATTTACAAAGCAGTTTTTGGACCTTATCATCATTAAAATTTTAGCTCTAAAAGCTGGCATAAAGACGATCTCAAACAGCGAACAAAATATACTAATAACAAAAAATGATGACGAGAAGATCAGGCTAAAGTCACGTAGCAAGGACGATGACGATGTTTTGGCTGAAATTTTGGTCTATCTAAGAAAGGATAAGAAATGATAGATTGGGGTATGAAGTACGCAGCGATTTATAAGAGCACAAAAGGGATGTTAAAGCCAGTTGAGGATATCGATTTTGTCGATATCGACTCACTTTATGGACTAGAGAAGCAAAAAGAAATTTTGCTAAAAAATACTAGAAATTTTATAGCGGGCGACGAGGCAAATCACGTGCTTCTTTGGGGTGAGAGAGGATGTGGCAAGTCAAGCCTTGTAAGGGCTGTTTTTACTAAATTTTATAAAGAGGGACTTCGCATCATTGAGATTGGATGTGAGGATCTAAAATACCTTGGCGACATCATCGACGAGATCAGAAAGAGCGAGTTTAAATTTATCATTTTCTGCGACGATCTAAGCTTTGAAAATGGCAGTAATGAGTATAAATTTCTAAAGCCTATCATGGATGGCTCTATCCAAAAGCCGCCAAAAAACGTCCTTTTATATGCCACATCAAACCGCAGACACCTAATAAGCGAGTTTAAAAGCGAAAATGAAAACTCAGAGCTAATAGACGGTGAAATTCACTACAGCGACGCAGCTCAGGAGAAAATTTCGCTCTCGGACCGCTTTGGTCTTTGGATCAGCTTTTATCAAGGCAACTACGATGAGTATCTAAAAATGGTTGATTTTTACTTTAAAGACTACACTGGCGACAAAGATGAGCTTCACACGCTTGCTAAAAATTTCGCCACTTTAAGAGCCAGCAGAAGTGGCAGGACAGCAAAGCAGTTTTATCTAACTTTTAAAGAAAATTTAAAATGAGATCAACTGATCTGTTTTTAGCCTTGCTAAATCACAAAAGTAGAAATTTTGACGAGCTAAAATGGCCAGGTGAGGGCACTTTTGAGGTCATTTTGGGCGCTATTTTGGTGCAAAATACCAACTGGAAAAACGTAGAAAAAGCTCTTGCCAATCTAAAAAAAGCGAGCAAAGATAGCCTGCAAGGCATTTGCAAGCTTGAAAACAGCGAGGTTGCCACACTCATAAAGCCAAGTGGCTTTTACAACACAAAGGCAAAACGGCTAAAGACGCTTTGTCTAGCTATAAAAAACGAATTTGAGAGCTTTGATAATTTTAAAGAAAACGCTAGCCGCAAGTGGCTCATAAGCGTAAAAGGCGTTGGCGCTGAGACTTGTGATGCGATACTTGCTTATGCTTGCGGCAAGCCTTATATGGTCGTTGATGCTTATGCGCTTAGGATAATGGCATATTTTGACTACATTTTTGAGAGCTACAACGAGGCGGCTGAGTGGTTTAGCTCGCTTGATTATGATGAAATTTATAAATTTCTTGATAGTGAGAAATTTGACGAGAGTGAGGTTTTAAAGCTCTATCATGCACTTATTTTGGAGTTTTGCAAAGAGAATTTCAAAGGCAAAATTTTAAGCCAAAGCGGACAAGAGGTGCTTGATAGCATTAAAAACTAAATTTTTATTTTAAATTTAGCGCAAATTAGGACTTTTTATGTTTTATTTTAAATTCTATGCTAAATTTACGAGAAATTTATTTTAGGAGGAGTGATGATCTACGATAACATCGTAAAAACGATCGGTAATACACCTATCGTAAAGGTTAAAACAGGTGCTGACGAGGCTGAAATTTACGTAAAATTAGAGTTTTTTAACCCAGGCGGCTCTGTAAAAGATAGGATCGCATTTAATATGATCACAAAAATGCTAGCTGATGGCACACTAAAACATGGCGACACTATCGTTGAGCCAACAAGCGGCAACACTGGTATCGGCGTAGCTATGTGCGGTGCTGCACTTGGCTTTAAAGTGATCCTTTGCATGCCTGAGAGCATGAGTATCGAAAGACGCAAGATCGTTGCAGCTTATGGCGCTCATCTTGAGCTAACTCCTGCAGCTGGCGGTATGAAAGCAGCGATCGCAAGAGCTACTGAGCTAGCTTCTCAGCCAAACCACGTAATGCTAAGCCAGTTTGAAAACAAGTATAACCCACAAGCTCACGAGCTAACAACAGCTGCTGAGATCGTGGCTGATTTTAGCAAGCTTGATGCCTTTGTAGCAGGTGTTGGCACAGGCGGCACGATAAGCGGCGTGGCAAAGGTTTTAAAAGAAAAAGGCTATGACACTAAGATCATCGCAGTAGAGCCTGAAGCATCACCAGTTTTAAGTGGTGGCAACCCAGGACCACATAAAATTCAAGGCATCGGAGCTGGATTTTTACCAAATACAATGGATATGAGCCTAGTTAGCGAAGTAGAAAGAGTAAGCAACGATGACGCACTAAATGCAGCTAGAGCGATCGCAAAGAGCGATGGCTTGATGATAGGCATAAGTGGCGGCGCTTCTTACGTGGCTGCAAAAAGAGTGGCTAAAAGACTTGGCGCTGGCAAAAAAGTGCTTTTCATAGCTCCAGATAACGGTGAGAGATACCTAAGTACAGAGCTTTACGGAGCGTAAAATATGTGGGAGAGTCTAAAAGAGCTAGTTCAAACCGTCCGTGAAAAAGACCCATCGGTGCATAGTTGTTGCTTTTTGGCGATACTTATAAACACTCCTGGCATCCATGCGGTTTTGTTTCATAAAATTTCTCATTTTTTATATGAGAAAAAGTGGTTTTTTCTAGCTAGACTCATCTCGCAAATAGCAAGATTTCTAACAGGCATCGAGATCCACCCGGGAGCGAAGATCGGTAGGAGATTTTTCATAGATCACGGCATGGGCGTGGTTATCGGCGAGACGGCTGAGGTCGGTGATGATGTGATGATGTATCATCAAGTGACACTTGGCGGCACTGGCAAAGAGTGTGGCAAGCGCCATCCAACCATTAAAAATGGCGTGACTATCGCCGCTGGCTCAAAGATACTTGGTGCCATAACGATTGGTGAAAATGCTAAGATCGGCGCAAACTCAGTCGTGCTAAAAAACGTCCCAGCAAATGCAACCGTAGTTGGCATACCAGCAAGAGTTGTCAGGGTAAATGGGACAAAATTTGAGCCAGAATTTATCATTTAAAATTTAAATTTACTCCCACTACACCATAAAAATGCAAATTTTTGATACGGCAAATTTACTATCCATAATGTTGCCAGCGTTTTTTAGCTTTGCGCTACCTATTATAATATTTGTCATTTTAGTAAATTTGATAACAAAATTTATCAGGCGAAAGCTGCACCAAAAATCTTATGTAAAATTTAACCAAAGAAATATAGCTGATACATTTAGCGCAAAAGAGATAGCGAAGAAATTTGGCAAAAATGCAAAAGATGTAAATGAGGTTTTGTTAAATTTAGGCCTCATAAAAAAATGTGAAAACGGCTACAACGTGACAGATGTTGGCAGATACTATGGAGGCATGCAAAACTACTACATGAGCAAAGCAAGCGTTAGGTGGGACGAGAGGCTACTTTGTAATGAAAATTTCATAAACGAGATCGTAAAAGTTGGCGAAAAATCTAGAAAAAAAGAGCAAAAAGAAGACTTTAGAGAGAAATTTAAGGCTGAATACCGAACAAATGACGGTCACTATGTAAGAAGTAGGGCTGAGCTAGTTATAGCAAACTGGCTTTTTGCTGAGGGCATAGCTTACGCTTATGAAAAAAGAGTACCAATAAAAGAAGATGTCTATTGTGATTTTTACATACCAAAAGGTAAGATTTATATAGAATTTTGGGGATATGAAGATGATGAGGCATATCTAAAAAGAAAAGAGCAAAAGATAGAGCTTTATAAAAAATACAATTTAAATTTAATAGAGATAGATAACGATAAGATCGGTAATTTAGACGATCATTTGCCAAAAGAGCTTTTGAAATTTGGTGTGAGTTTAAATTTGTAGAAAAAGGGGCGAGCGCCCCTATGATTATTTTAGTGTTTGGATGTATTCTGCAACTGCTTTGATGTCGTCGTCGCTCATTGGAGTAGCGATAGGTTTCATCATAGCACCAAGACCAAATTTATTTGCTCCTGTTTTGTAGCCTTTTAGAGCTGCTTCGATAGCTGCTGCATCAAGTGATGTTAAAGCTGGAACTTTGTTATTGAAAACTTTTTCAGCTTTAGCGCCATGACAGGCAA
This sequence comes from Campylobacter concisus, assembly GCF_002913765.1. Lineage (GTDB taxonomy): Bacteria > Campylobacterota > Campylobacteria > Campylobacterales > Campylobacteraceae > Campylobacter_A > Campylobacter_A concisus_BB. Next base: position 68,825 of record NZ_PPCH01000013.1, read on the forward strand.
CGCATTTTTTATAGATAGTAGCGCCATCTGCAGCGAAAGCAGCAGTTGAAAGTAGTGCTGCAACACTTGAAACGATTAGTAGTTTTTTCATTTGTCATCCTTTTTAAAAAACGTGCCGGCATTATAATACAAAAATGTAAATTTGCAAGGGGCGGGTTAAAATATTTTGGCTATAATCACCAAATGATAAAAGAAACAGCCAACAAAGCACTTTTTTTAGACCGAGATGGCGTCATAAATGAAGACGCTGGATACGTTTGCGAGATCAAAGACTTTAAATTTATTGATGGCATTTTTGATGCGTTAAGAGAATTTGCTAAGGCTGGCTACAAGCTCTTTGTCGTGACAAATCAATCAGGCATCGGCAGGGGCTACTACACACAGGAGCAGTTTGACGCTCTAAATAAATTTATGCTAGAAAGCTTTAAAAAAGAGCAAATTTTTATCACCAAAGTCTATTTTTGTCCGCACTCTCCAGAGCAAAAATGCACCTGCAGAAAACCAAATCCAAAAATGATACTTGATGCTTGCAAAGAGTTTGACATAGACCTTGAAAACTCGCTAATGATAGGCGATAAGCCAAGCGACATCGAGGCTGGCAAAAGGGCTGGTGTGGGCAAAAATTTCTTGCTTGATGGCATAAATTTTAAAGATGTAAGAGATGTTTTAAATAAGCTAAAAAAGGAAAAATCACTATGAATTTAAACGGAAAAAAAATAGTTATAACTGGCGGTGCTGGCTTTATCGGCTCAGCTTTGGCGCACTATTTTGATGAAAATTATAAAGATGCTCACGTGCTTGTCGTAGATAAATTTAGAAACGACGAGACATTTAGCAACGGCAACCTAAAAAGCTTTGGACATTTTAAAAATTTACTTGGTTTTAAGGGTGAAATTTACGCTGGCGATATCAACGATGAGAGCACGCTTGAGAAGATAAAAAGTTTTCGCCCAGACGTCATCTACCACGAGGCAGCGATCTCAGATACGACCGTAAAAGAGCAAGACGAGCTAATAAAAACAAATGTAAATGCCTTTGTAAATTTGCTTGATATCTGCGAGAGTTTTGGCGCAAAGATGATCTACGCTAGCTCAGGGGCGACTTATGGCAACGCAAAGAGCCCACAAACAGTTGGCGAGTGCGAAGCACCAAATAACGTTTATGGCTTTAGCAAGCTAAGCATGGATAATATCAATAAAATTTACACAAAGCGCGGTGTGAGCGTGGTTGGACTGAGGTATTTTAACGTCTTTGGCAAGGGCGAGTTTTTCAAAAATAAAACTGCCTCGATGGTGCTTCAGTTTGGACTTCAAATTTTAGCTGGCAAGACCCCTAGACTCTTTGAGGGCAGCGACCAGATCAAACGCGACTTTGTCTATATAAAAGATATCATTGAGGCAAATATAAAAGCGCTTGACGCACCAAGTGGCGTCTATAACGCAGCTACTGGCAAGGCTAGAAGCTTTCAAGATATCGCTGACATCTTGCAACGCGAGATCGGCGTAAATTTAGGCAACGAATATATCAAAAACCCATTTTTAGGCTCTTATCAGTTTCACACAGAGGCCGACGTAGCCCCAGCTCGAGAGGCATTTGGCTTTAGTGCGACTTGGAGCCTAGAAGAGGCGATCAAAGACTACTTACCAGAGATAAAGAGAATTTATAAGGAAGAGCTAAATGGCTAAGAGAGTTAAAATTTTAGTCGTCGGTGATCTCATGCTAGATCACTACATCTGGGGTAGTTGTGAGCGCATCTCGCCTGAAGCCCCAGTGCAGGTTGTTAAGATAAATAACGAAACCTACACGCTTGGTGGCGCTGGTAATGTGGTGAGAAATTTACTCTCTCTTGGCGCAAATGTGAGCGTGGCTAGCGTTTTAGGAGATGATGAGGCTGGCAAAAAGATAAAAGAGAAGCTTGCCGAGCTAAATGTAAAAGATGAGCTGATCCTCACTGAAAAAGGGCGTGAAAGCTCTATAAAAAGCCGTATCATGGCATCTCATCAGCAAGTTGTCAGGATTGATAAAGAGAGCGTTGTCAAGATAAATTTAGAAGATGAGCTTGTCTTAAAAGTCAAAGAAAACCTTGCAAATTTTAAGGCTGTCTTGCTAAGCGACTACGGCAAAGGCGTGCTTAGCGAAAAGGTCTGCCAAGAGATCATAAATGAGTGCGTGAGGCTAAATATCCCAGTGCTCATAGACCCAAAAGGCAGCGACTACTCAAAATACAAAAACGCAACCCTTCTAACGCCAAATAAAAAAGAGGCGAGCGAGGCTACAAATTTAAAGATAAAAGACAAGGCCGAGCTTGAAAAGGCGATAAAACAGCTAAAAGACGAGTTAAATTTGACCTATTCGATCATCACGATCTCAGAAGAGGGCATCGCGCTTTATGACGACAAGCTACACATCTTTGCTGCTAAGGCAAAAGAGGTCTTTGACGTCACTGGCGCTGGAGATACGGTGCTTGCCACACTTGGCTACATGCTAGCAACTGGGGCTGATATAAAAGAGGCAATAAAGATAGCAAACCTCGCAGCAGCCGTCGTCGTGGCTAAGATCGGCAGCGCAACTGCTAGTTTTAGCGAGATCGAGCAGCTGTTAAATAGCTCATTTGGGGCAAATTTTGAGCATAAACTTAAAAGCGTCGAGGAGTTAGAAGAAATTTTGAGTCAAAAGGGCAAGAAAAAGGTCGTTTTCACAAATGGCTGCTTTGATATCTTGCACGCTGGGCACGTAAAATACCTAGCGCGCGCAAGGGAGCTTGGCGATCTTTTGGTCGTTGGGCTAAACTCGGACGCTTCAGTTAAGCGGCTAAAAGGCGATGAGCGTCCTATAAATTCGCAAAATGATAGAGCCTGCGTGCTAAGCGGGCTTGGATTTGTCGATTATGTCGTGATATTTGATGAGGATACGCCTTTAAATTTGATCACCAAAATAAAGCCAGACGTGCTTGTAAAAGGGGCTGATTACAAGGGCAAAGAAGTCGTTGGCAGCGAGATCGTAAAAGAGGTCAGGCTGATTGACTTTGTCGAGGGCAAAAGCACAACAGGGATAATAAAAAGGATAAAAGATGCTAAAAATGATGATAAAAAATGAGCTTGAGGCTCACCAAAAGACCTTTAGTGAGCATGTAAATTTGCTGGGTAACTTGGAGCGTGCTTGTCAGATGGTAGCTGATACGCTAAAAAATGGCAAAAAGGTACTGATATGCGGTAACGGCGGCTCTGCGGCGGACGCACAGCACTTTGCAGCCGAGCTAACTGGCAGATATAAAAGCGAGCGCCAGCCACTACCAGGTATCGCGCTAACCACCGATACTTCGGCTCTTACGGCCATTGGCAACGACTACGGTTTTGACTATGTTTTTTCACGCCAGTTTGAGGCTTTAGCGCAGGAGGGCGACTTGCTCGTGGCTATCTCAACAAGCGGCAACAGCAAAAATGTCCTTGAGGCGATAAAAAGTGCCAAGAAAATGGGCGCATCAGTGCTTGGACTTAGCGGCAAAGGCGGTGGTGCTATGAATGAAGGATGTGATCTAAATTTAGTCGTTAGCTCAAGCGATACAGCAAGAATTCAAGAGTCGCACATCTTTTTTATACACACGATCTGTCAGGCCGTAGATGAGGCTTTTAGGGGCTAAAATGCAAGAAGCGATGGATAAATTTTTAAGTGATCCTAGCCAGCAAAATGAGATAAATTTGATATCGGCTTTGAAAAAAGCCACATTTTTTGCTCCAGTGCTTTTAAATCAAGCGCTTGCAAAGCCTGATGGTGGCGTAGTTTATGAGGAGGAGGGCTCAAATATCAAATTTATCCTGCTTGAAGATGAGGGCGAAAAGCTTAGCTATTTTCCGGCATTTACAAGCAAAGAGGCGATGAAGCTTTGGCGAAACGACAGCGAGCAAGAGAGCATTGAGATAGGTCTAAAAGAGTATCTTGCGATGCTAAAAGAGAGCAGTTACGCTGGCGTCGTGGTCAATGCTTTTAGCTATGACTTTGTGCTAAAAAGAGAGCTGATAGAAAAAATCCTCGCCTAGTGCGTAATAAAATTTTACGCATTATTTTATGCAAATGGCTGTGATGAGATAGAATTAAACCGCTGGTCTGTTTAAATTTGTTTTATGGGTTGGCTTTTTGTTATGTTCGACGCTTTTTTTATAAATTTGACTTTTTGGACGCGTTTATTAAATTTGATATCACAGATCGGTTGAGGCTAAATTTTGCATGAGAGTTTAAATTTAATGAACCACAAAATTTATTAATTTTTAAATGCTTATTGACTGAAAATTTCAAATTTATATTTTAGCACTCTAGTGATGCGCAAATTTAGTTTTTGCTAGAGATCACATAAACTAAGACTAAATTTTGCAACTGAGCTTAAATTTAATGAGCTGCAAAATCCATTATTTAGTTTATACAATTTAGTTTCATATGTAAGATTTACGTTTTATCACTTTCTTTAATAGCTTGCAAGCAATATGAATATTGTTAAGCCGAATTTCTATATGCGATTTTAAAGCCGCAAGACTGCTGTGATTTTTAAATTTAAGGCTGAAAATTTGTAGTTGGCTGGTAACAAAGATTTGATATATAAAATTTAGAGTTTTTTGCTTGAGAAATTTACATCGCAGATGAGTTTTTTGTTGTGGTGCGCGGTTGCAATTTAAAACAGCTGTGAAATTAAATTTATTCGATGATGCTTTAAATTTGGTTCTTGATAGATTAAATTTGACTTTTAGCATAGAAAATTTGCAGGTTTAGTGCCACTTTTGCCAAGGTTGAAGCGGGTATTTGCTTGAGAGCTTGAGTAAATTTGCTGCTTAAGGCTTTAAAATTTACTTTTTAGATCAAATTTGTAGCTAAATTTAAGCCCAAAAATAGTTGTAATAAACTAAAAATAAATAAATTTACCGATAGAAATTTTAAATTTTGCAGACTTAACGCTCTAGTGTGATGATCGTAAGGGTAAAATTTGGTGCTAGAAACTTTAAATTTGCTCTTTTGTGGGTCAAATTTGTTGTCTTTATGCTCTAAATTTAAACTCAAAAGCAGTTTGTGTTAGAGAAAAATAGCCAAAATCAAATTCGCAGTTTTTTGGTGCTTTAGTTTAATGGTTGGAGCAAAATTTAGTTTTAAATTTGATCTTTGTAGATTAAATTCGCAGATAGAAATTTAAATTTTTGCAGGCTTGTTAAGATTGTTGTAGAAAATTTGGTGATAAAAAGTTTAAATTAACCTTTAGTAGATCAAATTTAGAGCCTAAAATACTCTATTTGCTAAAAAATTTAGAAAGATTTTCTATCTGAGTGCCCTTTGCAAATAAATAGCCTCTATTTATCGCTGGGAGCTTTAAAATTCTAGCTTTTTCTTTAAATATTTTTGGCATTACGGCTTTGCAAAATGGCGTCACTAGGATGTATTCATTAGCGTAACCAACAGCGATCTTGCCACTTAGCACCACGCTTGTTTGCTTTGCTAAGTTTGCGCTTAGCTCATCTTTTTGAGCCTTGCTTAAGAGCACATTTAGCTCTTTTGCTGCCATATCGACGCCTCGAACTACGTTGCTATCATTTTTTATAATGAAAATTTCATCATCCATTTTTGTGATATTTGGCAGCAAATTTTGCCTATCAGCCTCCAAAAACTCAAAACTTTTTTTTACGCCGCTAAAATATTCGTCCAAAAACGGCTCGCTAAAATTTAGTCTCACAAAGCTTCTTTTAAGCTTGCCATCTAAATTTGTCTCATCGACAAAATAGCGCAATCCTCGCTCGTCAAGGTAGTTTTGAAGCTCTTTTTTGCGTAAATTTAAAAGCGGTCTAACCAGCCAAAAGCGCTCTCTCTTCTCAAGCTCGCTCATACCAAAGAGCTCTTTTAGCCCAGCTCCCTTGCCAAGCTGCATCAAAAACCACTCAAATTTATCGTCAAATTGATGTGCTAAGATCAAATTCTCATAGCCAAATTTTTGGCAAATTTCACCAAAAAACTCATACCTCGCCTCGCGTGCATTTTTTTCAAAATTTGACTTACCTAAATTTACGCTTTTTATGTAGATTGTTTTGCCAAATTTACTGGCAAGCTCTTTGGCGCTTTTAACTTCAAATTTGCTCTGCTCTCTGGCGTTGTGATCGACTATGGCTAGATCAAATTTTATCCCAGTCTCGTGTAGAATATAAAAAAGTGCAGTGCTATCGATACCGTGCGAGAAGGCAAGCAGGTTTGCGCCTGATCTTAGCCTATCAAGCACATTTTGGCTTATCATTTTGCTTTTTTGATGATAGTAGCGACTAGTTTTTGATCGACCACGTCGCTGACCTCGCAAAGGTAGAGCGAGCCGATCTCAAGCTCTTTTACGTCGCTTTCATTGATCAAAATTTCGCCGTCTATATCTTTGTCCCAGATATCTTTTTTGGCAGCGTAAAACATCTCGCCCTCGCTGCTAACGCCCTCAAGCGATGCATAAATTTGCTTGCCAAGCTCTTTTTGCAAGCTTTCATTTATCGCTTTTTTGGTGATCTTTTCTATCTTGCTTAGCCTTTTTGAGATGATCTTAGCTGGGATTTGCTCCATTTCAAAAGAGGCTGTGTCTTCTTCTTTTGAGTAGGCAAAGGCGGAAATTCTATCAAATTTAAACTCTTCTAAAAACTCGCAAAGCTCCTCAAAATCCTCCTCGCTCTCGCCTGGATGTCCTACGATGACACCAGTTCGCAAGAACGAATTTTTAGCATTTCTCATCAAATTTAAAAGCTCTTTTATCTTTTTAGCGCCACTTCCACGCTTCATTATCTTTAGCATATTTTCGCTGATGTGCTGGATAGGCATGTCAAAGTAGTTGTGAAAGATAGGCGAAGCGATGATACGCTCTATTAGCTCCTTGCTGGTCGTACTTGGGTAGAGATAAAGTATCCTAGCACTCCTTACGCCCTCTATCTTTTCTATCTCGTCTATTAAATTTATTAGTCCGTTGCTAATGCCGTGATCACGCATGTATGAGCTTGAGTCTTGGGATAAAAAGCTAAAGTCGTAGTAGCCTTTTTTGACTAGATTTTTGACCTCATTTGTGATATTTTCAAGCGAGCGTGATTTTAGTTTGCCCTTAAATGTCGGTATCGCGCAAAAGCTGCATTTTTGGTTGCAGCCCTCTGAAATTTTGATGTAGGCATGGTAGTTTGAGCCAGTTATCACACGCTCTTCGTTTGCTTGCAGATAAGTTTGCGGGCTAAATAAATTTTGCTTTTTTAAGATGATCTCATCGATCTTGTCATAATCAGCCACGCCGGTAAAGAGATCAACCTCTGGTAGCTCTTTTATGAGCTCATCTTTGTAGCGCTGCATAAGACAGCCAGTCACTACCAGCAAAGAGCCATTTTTGCGAGCTTCGTGCATCTCAAGTATGGTTTGGATGCTCTCTTCTTTGGCGGATTTGATAAAGCCGCAGGTATTTACTATGATGACGTCGGCGTCGCTGATATCGTCCGTGATATCGTAGTTTTGCAAGCGTCCTAGCATGATCTCTGAATCAACTAAATTTTTATTACAACCAAGCGAGATAAGATGAAGTTTTGGCATTTTTAGATCCAGATGTTGTCTATTAGCCTAGTTTTGCCAACATAGGCGGCTACTAAGATGATGGTGTTGCCTTTTTCTACCTTTGAAATTTCATTTAAATTTCTATCTGTAACCGCGACGTAATCAACTTTTAGTGGCTCTAAAACTTCAAGCATATTTGCCTTGATCTCGCTTGCATCTTCTTCGCCGTTTTGGATCAAATTTAGCGCTTTATTTAGCGACCTTGAAAGCCTTAGCGCGTTGCACTTATCTTCGTCGCAGATATAGACGTTTCTGCTTGAAAGTGCTAGACCGTCTGGCTCTCTAACGATATCGCAAGCCACTAGCTCGATGTTTAAGAAAAATGTCTTTATCATATTTTGCACGATGATTAGTTGTTGCGTATCTTTTTTGCCCATATAGACGCTATTTGCACGAGTTAGGCGAAATAGCTTGTTTAGCACTCTTAAGACGCCATCAAAGTGTCCAGGTCTAGTTTTGCCCTCTAAAATGGCTGAAAGCTTCTTTGGAGCGACGATGAGCGGCTCATCTTCAAAGTAAAGCTCATTTGCGTCTGGGATAAAGATAGCGCTAACGCCGTTTTGCTCGCAAATTTGGATATCGCTTTGCTCTTTTCTTGGGTATTTGTCCAGATCTTCACCTGGTAGAAATTGAGTTGGATTTACAAACGTTGAGACGATGCTTGTCTCGTTTTGGCTCACACATTTTTTTATAAGGCTAACGTGTCCGTCGTGAAGTGCGCCCATTGTCGGCACAAAACCGATCTTGCCGCTTGCATTTTGGACAAAATTTTCAAGCTCTTTTATAGTTCTTATGATCTGCATATTTGACTCTTTTTATCTAAATTTTAACTTGGCATTGTAACAAAAAAGGATTAAAAGGGCGTAAATTTAAAAATGTAAGCAACTTTTGGCTAAAATCGGCAAAAATTTATGGAGAAAAACTTGGATAGTTACGAATACAACGAGCTTTTAAAGAAGCTACAAACAAAAGTTGAAAACATAGGCTCTATCGTAAAGCCTGACGAGATAAAGGCTAGGCTAAAAGAGATCGAGGCGACCGAGCAAGACCCTGACTTTTGGCAAGATATCGCTAAAGCTGGGGCACTAAATAAAGAAAAGACAAAAATTTCAAACATGCTTGCTAAATTTAGTGACGCTAACCAAGCAGTTAGCGACGCAAAGGAGCTCTTTGAGCTAGCAAATTCTGAAAATGACGAGGAGACTATAAATTCTTTATTTGAAGATGCTAAAAATTTAGATGAAAAGATAGTAAATTTAGAAATTTCTATGCTTTTAAGTGGCGAAGATGACGGCAAAAACGCGATCGTATCGATCCACCCAGGAGCTGGCGGCACTGAGAGCAACGACTGGGCGAGCATGCTTTATAGGATGTATCTTAGATTTTGCGAGCGTGAGGGCTTTAAGGTTGAGACTCTGGACTTTCAAGAGGGCGAAGAGGCGGGGCTAAAGGATGTGAGCTTTATCGTAAAAGGTGAAAACGCTTATGGTTACTTCAAGGCAGAAAATGGCATCCACAGGCTCGTTCGCACAAGCCCATTTGATAGCGCAGGACGCCGTCACACAAGCTTTTCTAGTGTCATGGTGAGCCCCGAAGTAGATGATGATATCGAGATCGAGATCGAAGAAAAAGATCTAAAGATAGACACCTATAGAGCCAGTGGCGCAGGCGGTCAGCACGTAAATAAAACTGAATCAGCCATCCGCATCACGCACGTGCCAACTGGCATCGTCGTGCAGTGTCAAAATGACCGCAGTCAGCACAAAAACAGAGCCACAGCGATGAAAATGCTAAAGTCGCGCCTTTACGAGCTTGAGCTGATGAAGCAGCAAGAGGCGAGCAACAGCGTAGAAAAGAGCGAGATCGGCTGGGGACATCAGATAAGATCATACGTGCTTTTTCCGTATCAGCAAGTAAAGGACAACCGCAGTGGCGAGGCATACTCGCAAACTGATGCGATACTTGATGGGGATATCAAAAAGATGATAGAGGGTGTTTTGATCGCTCAAAAGGCTGAGGCGTAGTAAATTTTAAAGAGATGAGAGCTAAAATTTCATCTCTTTTAGCTTTGCGCAAGCCTCTTTTTTGCCGTGATAGCAAGCCTCGTCAAGATAAATTCTCGCTTTTTTATAGTCATTTTTGCCAAGATATATAAGCCCTAGATCATAGCTAGCCTCGCTTGAGCCAAGGCTTGTGGCTTTTTCATAAAAATATATCGCTTTTTCTAAATTTTTATTGACCCCAAGGCCGTATTCGTAGATATATCCAGCGCTTCTTAGTCCATCTATGTTGCCGTAACTACCAGCTGTTTCAAACCAAAAAAGTGCCCTTAAGATATCCTTGCTAAAGCCTTTGCCGTCACGAAAACAAACGCCAGTTTGCTGCATGGCTAGGACATTGCCATCTTTTGCGTAGTCGTAAAATCTCTTGCAAGCTTTTGGGTAGTTGCCCTCGTTATATAGATAGATGGCGTCTGCTATCTGCTCGACTTCAGGATCAAGTGGTGGCTCGCTAAGACCTAAATTTTGCGAAATTTGATCTGCCGAACAGCCCCAAAATAGCAAAATGCTAAATAGAAAAATGATAAATTTTTTCATATTTGTCCTTGAAAATTTAGGCGATTTTATCGAATTTTATCTTATAATGATCGCAAATTTAAGCAAAAAGGAACGATATGGATCATAACGCACTTTTGACACAGCTTGGCTACAACATAGATGAAACGACCACTGAGCATATGCGTAGAATTTTAAACAACACTGACGGCCTTTTGCCAAAGAGTGTGATCGAGCTAAACGATCATCTAAAGCCACACCTTTGCTTTGTAGCGATGAGCGGGAGTGAGGATAGGCTAAAGATAAAAAACGTTGCAACCGTCAAAGAGATAAAAGAGCGTGTTGATGAGATCATCAAAAGCTGGGCAAATAAATACAAAATGGATATCAAAAAGATAAACGAAACTACATACTACATAATGGGAAAAATTAAATGAAATATGACATTGTTATTATTGGATTTGGTAAGGCTGGCAAGACGCTAGCTGTAAAGGCTGCTGCGCTTGGCAAAAAGGTCGCGCTAATCGAGAGATCGCCAAAGATGTATGGAGGCACTTGCATAAACGTGGGCTGCATACCGACAAAACGTCTAATCACAGCTGCAAAAGAGGCGATATATGCAGATAATAGCGTTGAAAACGAGTATTACACGCTTAGCATCGAAAATAAAAATAAGCTAATCTCAGCTTTAAATTCTAAAAACTATGCGATGCTAAATGATAAAGAAAATATCGACGTGATCGATGGCGTTGGCTCGTTTAAAGATAAAAATAGCGTCCTAGTTACAACCTCAAGTGGCGAGCAAAAAGTCGTTGAGGGCGAGTTTATCATCATAAACACTGGCTCAAAAGAGGCGTATGCGCCATTTGAGATAACAAACTCAAACGTTTTTTCAAGTAAAACCTTGCTCGATCTAAAAACTATGCCAAAGCATCTTGTCATCGTTGGCAGTGGATTTATCGGTATCGAGTTTGCATCGATGTTTGCAAATTTTGGCTCAAAAGTGACCATCGTCGGACGCTCACCACTTCTAAAAAACGAAGATGAAGATATAGCTAAGAGTGTAAAAGATGCGCTAAGCGTGCAGGGTGTCGAAATTTTAGAGGGCTGCGAGATAGAGAGCCTAAAAGATAATGCACTAAATTTCAAACAAGATAATGAAGATAGGCTCATCAAGGCTGACGCGTTTTTAGTAGCGCTTGGCAGAGTGGCAAATTTAGATGATCTAAATTTAAAAGAAGCTGGTGTTGAGCTAAATGAAAAAGGCTTTATAAAGACAAATGAGCGCCTTCAAACAAATGTATCAAACATCTACGCAGTGGGCGACGTGCGCGGCGGAGAGCTTTTTACCTACACTAGCTTGGATGATTTTAGGATAGTTTTCTCGCAAATTTTTGGCGATAAAAAGCGCACCACACAAAACAGAAGCATCCATGCAAATGTGCTATTTACCGACACACCGCTAGCAAGAGTTGGCATGAGTGCAAAAGAGGCTAGCAAGCTTGGGCTAAATTTCAAAGAGCTAAAGCTTAGCATGGCAGCAGTGCCAGGAGCAAAGGTGCTAAATCACGATGTGGGCATGCTAAAAGCGATCGTTGAAGCTAGTAGTGGCGAGATTTTGGGGGCTAGCTTTCACTGCATCTACGCAAATGAGATCATAAATGAGATCGCGATCGCTATAAATTTAAAAGCAGGTGCAAATTTCTTTAAAAACCAAATTTTCACTCACCCAAGCATCAGCGAAGCCCTAAATGACTTGTTTGGACAATATTAAAAGGACAAAAATGAAAAAATATCTACTACTTTTAACTGCTCTATTTTTCACAGGCTGCTTAAACGTGATCGGTATCGGGGATACACCAAAGCAAGATGACTCATGGCAGCAGCCAAAGGACGAAAAGGTGGTGCAAAACAAAGAGCAAATTTCAAAAAATGCGATTGATCTTTTAACACCAAAGTGCGAGAGCGGCGATGCTGAAGCTTGCAACGATTTGGGTGTAAATTTTGAGCTTATGAAAGAGTATGACAATGCCTACGCAAACTACAAAAAGGCTTGCGATGCGAAGGTGCAGCTTGCTTGCTCAAATCTTGGCACGCTCTATGAAAACGGCCTTGGCGTGAAAAAAGATCCAAAAAAAGCGGTCGAAATTTACAAAGATAGCTGCAATAGTGGCGGTGTGCAAGCTTGCTATCATCTAGGCAACGCCTACCGCAAGGGCGAGATCGTAAAACAAGACTACTACCTAGCGATGGAGGCCTACACAAACGCTTGCAATGCTGGAGATCTCCCAAGCTGCGCAAATATCGGCGCAATGTATGAGCTAGGCCTTGGTATGAACAAGGACGAAAAGAGAGCTTATGGAATTTACAAAGTCGCTTGCTTTCGTGGTCTAAACAAGGCGTGCCCGCAGATGAAAAGACTAGGCGCAAAGCTTGGCATGTAAGCAGGAAAATAAGTGAAAAAAGTTTTAAATTTTGGGCTTATCGTAGCTGCTAGCTTTATGCTAAGTGGCTGCTGGTCGTGGCAAAAGATGGTGAGCTTTGGCTTTTGGCAAAGTGATGAGGAGGCTAGGGCGGAGCGTCTTGAGCTTGAAAAAGAGAAGATGGTGCAAAACTGCGAGAACGGAAATAGCATCGACTGCAACAACCTAGCCGTAAATTTTAGCAACGAAAAGGACTTTGTAAAGGCAAAAGGCTACTATGAAAAGGCTTGCAACGCTGGGCTTGCGACGGCTTGCTCAAATTTAGGTCAAATTTATGAGCAGGGGCTAGTTGATGAGCAAAAAGATATCGAAAAGGCTCTAAAGCTTTATAAACTAGCTTGCGATAGTGGCGACGGCGTTGGCTGCTACAACGAGGCAATGGGGCTAAAGTCCTACATCGAAAGCGAAAATTTAAAAACTCATAAGATAGATAGAACCAAGGCCGAGGCTAGGGTGCTAAAGCTTTTGGCAAAGAGCTGCGAGCTTGAGTATGCTCAGTCATGCTTCTTGCTTGCAAAGCTAAGCGGCGATGAAACAAAGGCGGACGCACTTTATAAAAGAGCCTGCCAACTTGGCAAATGTGTGGATAAAAAATAAGATTTTGTGTAGCTTAAATTTATAAAAGCTACACAAAATTTAAATTTAGTTTGATCTGCTAAGTCTATATCCCACGCCTGAGATGTTTTTGATGAGGTCGGCGTCAGTTTTTGCCCTTATTTTTTTGATAGTCATTCTAAGTGCTTCGTTACTCATCGATTTTTTCGCTCCAGACATAGTTTTCTATCACTTCGTAACTCACCACTTTTTCTATATTACTCACGAGCAAAAAGAAGAGTTTTGCCTCATTTTTTGGCATCTGCACCTCTTCGCCATTTTTAAAAAGCTGCTTGCTCTTCATATCGTATTCGTAAATTTCTTTAAATTCGATCCTGCTTTCAAAAAGATCTTTTGCCGCCATTATGATCGTGGTTTGAAGTTCTTTACATAGTTTTATAATCTCGCTTTGTGTGCCAGCATCTGCGTGTAAGAGCTTGTTTGACCTCTTGTAGCAGAGATGGCTCTAGCTTTTATATCCAAGTATTTGCTAAGAAGCGGTGCAGTTTTAAATTTGATGCGAAGAAATTTATTAAATTTGGTTACTTCAACCCAAAAACTTTTATGTTAAAGGTTGTGTGGATCTTGTCGTTTTCGCCCTTCATGACGATAGGAAATTCGGCTTTTATGATGCTGTCGTAGCTGCTAAGTGCATCTAAAAAGTCATAAAATTTTTGTGGGGTTTTAAGTGAGCTAGTGACATTTAGGCGGTATCTAAAAAACTTCTCAGTTGCGTTATTTTCGCCTTCTTCTATCTTGCTAAGGCTCACTTCGCTAAAAAATTGCGATGCGAAATTTATAAATTTATCCTTATCAAAAGCTGTATCATAAGCCAAGATGATAGCGCCATCTTTTTGTCTTGTCGCCTCAAGTGCTTTAAATTTAGCTTCAAATTCATTTTTTACCTTGGTGTATGATGAGGTTTGCGAGTAGTTTTGTCTTGAGAGGCTTTTAAATTCTTTTATATTTGGCACGATAAAGCCAAATATCATAATGAAGCAAACTATGATAAAAGCAAATATAAAAAGTAAAAGCTTTACTGGGTCGATTTTTTCTAAGCTCGTATCTTTTTTACTCATTATATCCCTCAGAATTATCAATCTTATTTGTGCTTATAAAGCCGTACCAGCCGTTTTTGCTCTGATAAAAGCTAGTGTTTGACGTGGTGAAAATCGACCTTAGTGGCGATGCCAAAAGCTGGTTAAAGACATCTTTTGTTGGCGTTATGCCGCGGATGATGAGTGAGTTTTTGTCCATAAAGACCTCTTCAAGCGTGATGCTATCAGGCACAAGGTCAAAAAGGTTGTGCAAGCTTTGCTTTAGGATAGAATTTGACGTAAAGATGTCGTTTGCCGAGTCTATCTGCACGGCAAGTTTGGCTGAAATTTCATCCGTGGTAACTATCTTTTGGCTAAGCTCTTTTTGCTCGTTTGCTAGAAATTCTATATTTTTTTTGGTTGAGTAGTTTTTATAAACGATGAAGAAATTTGCCACCAAAAGCACCACAAAGACAAAGCCAATGAGGCTTAGCCAGAGCTTACTAAAGATAGAAAGAAGCGGTCTTGGTTCTGGGGTGATAAAGCTAAATTTCATAGTGTTATCTCTTCTTGCATGATCTCATTCATGATGTGATTTGTGTTGATCGGATAGCTTGATGTCTCCACAAATAGCTCAGATTGTAGGTATTGTAAAAAGGTTGCGCTTGTTTTTGTGTTTTCAAAAACGATGATCTGCTCGATAAAATCGCCGCCGTAGATCGGATTTTCATAAAATTCTTTCATGGCCTTTGCGATGTAGTCAAACATCTTCATATCGCGCCCAAAGATCGCTACTGACTTCTCGACATTGGTCGAAGTTGGCATGTTTAGCTCATAGTTTAGATCTTCAAATTCTTTTGGTTTATCATCGCTTAAAAAATCATCCAAACTCTTAAAATCATCAAGCGCCGTTGCACCATCTTCTTCTTTGACAATGAGGTTGTCGATGTCTGTTATATCCTCTTCTTTTAGGCTTTCGATCTCTTCGTTGCCCTCTTCAGCATCGCTCATATTTAAAAACGTCGAGAGCTTCATCTGCTTGTCTTTAAATATCGCAAGTGCAAAAGAGTGCGAGTGGATGTAGAGATATAGTGTGGTTTTTGGCGAAATTCCACGCTTTAAAAGCTCGTGAAAGAGCAGGGCGATAGGCGAGTAGATAAGATCGACACTACCTTGCCCAAAGAGGTTTTTATATCTTCTTATAGCATTTAAATTTGCATATATGCTCCAGCTATCTTGCATCACAAGGCTGGTTAAATTTTGCGTGTTGATGTTAAATTTTTTATACTCGTCAAAGTTAGCAGTAGGCAGCGCACCTTGTGAGTCGTCGTTAAAAAAGAGCGAAATATAGACGCCAAAATAGGCCTTCTCTTGCTCTTCTATGTATTTTATGACCTTTTCATCGACATTTTCGATGCTTATGTCTGTAAATTTAGCATTTATGGTTTTTATAAGCTTGCCATTTCTAAAGACCTGACCGTAAAAAACGCACTCATTGCCCTCGATCACGGCGCTTAAGAAAAGGTTTGAAAAAAGCTTTTTGATGCTAAAAGACATAACTCTCCTAAATTTAGTGCATTATTTTTGGTATGTTAGCTAAAAAGGGATTAAATAAGTTTAAAACAGCTCGTTTTTTAGTTTTGCAAACGCCTCTTTCATCTTCAGAGCTTCGCTTTTTAGCTCATCATCAAGCAGTGCAGAATTTCTTAAGCTTTCAAAATCCTCTATCATCACATCACACATCATTTTGATGCGCTCATTATCAGCCTTACTGACGCCATTTTGGCTCATTTTTTTGATGCGTTCAAGATACTCTTTGCCATTTTTTATGTATGAGTTAAATTTCATAGCTGCCTTGCTTTGATTAAGCGTGGTGGCGGCCATTTTGTTGTAGGCGTCAAGATCAAGGGCTTTTTGGCTTAAATTTATAGCCTTTTCATACTCTTTGCTCTCGTAGTAAAATTTCGCTTCAAGAGCGAGCTTGTAGGAGTTGTCGCTGTAAAAAAAGAGCCCAAACAAAGCTATTATAAAAATGGCTATAAAGATAGAAATTTTATTTTTCATAAATTTCGTCCAAAATTTCTCTTATCTCGTCGCTTATTTGCGGATTTTTATGCGCATATTTTTTCCACCAAATTTTTAAATTTGACCTAAAGTCCTCTTTATTTTGTAGCACGCTCTTGCCGCCGTCATTTTGTGAGGCCTGCCAAAGCTCGTTTTGTATCTTCTCTTTTGCCTCTTTTTGCTCTAAATTTGCCACGCTAAAAGGTGCTGAGAGACTAAAATTTATAGTTGAAAATGGCTTTGGAAGTATCATCTTATCCCAGCTTTTAAACTCCCAAAACGAGTTTGCTTCGAAATTTAGAGCATAAATTTCGCAAGATGATTTTTGTGCGATCACCGCAGCTCCGTCTGCGACGCTGTGTCTTGGTCCGCGTGGGCCATCTGGTGTGATGATGACGTCGTGGCCTTGCTTTATCTCTCTTAGAGCTTCTATAAGCGCCCTTGCACCGCCTTTTGAGCTGCTACCTCTAATGGTGCCGATGCCAAAAAATTTGATTATTCTGGTGATGAGCTCGCCATCTTTGTGGTCGCTTATTATCACCTTGCCTTGTTTTCTGTTTTGACTGCTCCACCAGCGTCTGTAGGCAAAGCTCATAAAGCTAAGTCTGCCGTGCCAAAAGACGACGACGCAGCCATTTTGTGGCAATAAATTTGGAGTGTAGTTCTTCTTGCAAGTTAGAAAAATGAGCCACATTAAAATGTAGATGAAAAAGACGCCAACATTTAGAGCGACCTTTTCAAGGGTGTTTTTAAATTTGCAGCTCGCCATACAAAATCATTCGCTTTGGGTTTGTGATCTTTACTTTTTGCGTAGTGCCAAGAAGCTCTTCGCTGCCATCAACTTGAACTAAAAAGTTGTTAAAACTTCGCCCAGCAACGCCGCCATTTGCTCTTAGTTCTTCAAAATAGACATCAAAAATTTTATCTTTTTGCGCCGCCACGATCTCGTCTAAAATTTCGCTGTGGCGATTTTGCAGGCGAGTTAGCCTTTCTGAAGCGGTTTTATCGTCTATTTGATTTGTAAAAGTAGCTGCCTTTGTAAGCGGACGAGGTGAATACTTAAAGCTAAAAATTTGTTCAAATCTAACTTGCTCAAGCACGTCCATCGTATCTTCAAATTCGCTTTCGCTCTCGCCTGGAAATGCGACGATGATATCAGTTGAGATGCTCACGTCTGGACACATCTTTCTAAGTCTTAGCGCGCGGTCTAAAAACCACTCTTTTGTGTATCCGCGCTTCATCTCGCGCAAAACTTTGGTGTTTCCGCTTTGAAGTGGCATGTGCATAGACTTGCAAATTTTTGGGTTATTAGTGAAAATTTCAAGAAATTTATCATCCATGTGAAGTGGATGTGGGCTTGTAAATCTTATCCTCTCAACGCCCTCTATCTCACTTATCTTCACTAGCAGATCGCTAAAATCGATATTTTCTTGCACGCCTGAAAATCTTTTTCCGTAGTTATTGACATTTTGCCCTAGTAAAAATATCTCTTTTGCACCGCTTTTTGCCGCCTTTTCTACCTCTTTTAGGATGAGGCTTGAAGGGATAGAAATTTCATCACCTCTGGTGTGTGGGACGATGCAGTAGGTGCATTTTTTATCGCAACCGATCGAGATGTTGATGTGGCTTTTGTATGGTGAGCCTCTAAATTCGCCAAATGCATATTCGCTCTCGTCGTGGTTGATATCGGTTGAGATAAATTTAGGCGTATTTACAGCCTTTGTGATCTTGCTAACATTTCTTGCACCAAGGACAAAATCAACATAAGGTGCGCGCCTAAAAATTTCACTACCCAAATGGCTTGCAGTGCAGCCACAAACGCCTATTTTTGCCCCTCTTTTTTTGGCTTTTTCAAAGGCTCCAACCTCGCTAAAGAGCTTATGAACTGGCTTTTCACGAACCGAGCAGGTATTTATAAGGATTAAATCAGCTTCTTCGATGTTTTGTGTTAAGGAGTAGTCTTCTTTTTGTGAGAGCTCGGCTATGATATGCTCGCTGTCACGAACATTCATAGCACAACCTAGAGTTTGGATAAAGAGTTTTTTACTCATTAAAGTATATGCACTTCATACATATAATCGCTATCATCAAGCCCGTATTTTACGGTTCTGTGATAGACGCTTAGCCCTTTTTCTTCAAAGTGCTCGACTAAGGCGATTAGTTGTTTGTGCGTGTTTTCTTTATCAAAATAGAAAATTTTCTGACCCTCTTTTTCGACAGCCGCCTCTATCTTTTCTAGTGAAATCGTTTTTGGTTTTGCGTCTAATTCGGCTCTTGCAAGTTTTAGCTCCATTTTTAATCCTTTCAAAATCTTAAATTTTAATCGGTCAATATACCCAAATCATCATAAAAAAAGGATTAAATAAAAGTTAATAACAAGCTTAAAGTTATTAAAAGTATGGCTTATGTATAATTTCAAAACTTCACGAAAAATCCCCGAAATTTATCGTCACAATGGAGAAAAAATGGAAAGAATTTCAGACATTATAGAGTCAATTGCAAATGAGAAAAATTTAGAGATAGAAGATGTAAAAGAACGCGTCATAAGAGCCTTGATAAACACTGCAAAAAGGGTTTATGGCGAAAATTATGAGTATGACGTGAGCATCGATGCTAATAAAAATTTAAAGCTTTATCAAAAAATTTCAATCGTAGCAAACGACGATGAGAGGCTTGCTGAAGACAATGAACACTTTTTAAGCTTAAAAGAGGCTAAAAAGATAGATAGTGGCGTAGAGATCGGCGATGAACTCACTTACGAACTAAGCCTTGATAACCTTGGTAGAACCGCAGCTCAAACGCTTCATAAAGAGCTTGAGTATCACATCCAGCGCTTAGTTGAAGAGAAAATTTTACAAAAATATAATGAGATGAGCGGTCACATGGTCTTTGGACCAGTTGTTAGGGTAGATAACGATGAAAACACATTTATCGAGATAGACGAGCTTCGTGCTATCTTGCCACGTAAAAACCGCATAAAAGGCGAGAAATTTAAAGTAGGCGACGTGGTAAAAGCGGTCATTAGAAAAGTTTTTACAGATAAAAATTTAGGCATAAAGGTCGAGCTTTCAAGAACTTCGCCTAAATTTCTTGAAGCGCTGCTAACTTCAGAGGTGCCTGAGATAAAAGATGGCGGTATCATCATCCAAGGAAGTGCGAGAATCCCTGGCGAAAGGGCTAAAGTAGCACTCATCTCAACCACTCCAAACATCGATCCAGTCGGCGCAACTGTTGGCACAAAGGGCGTTAGGATAAATGCCGTAAGCAAAGAGCTTCACGGTGAGAGCATCGATGCGATCGAATACACCACTGAGCCAGCGATCTTGGTAGCTCGCGCTATGGCACCTGCGATCATTACATCTGTAAAGATCGAAGAAAACAAGGCGATCGTGACACTTGCGAGCGAGCAAAAGAGCAAAGCTATCGGCAAAAATGGCATAAATATCCGCCTTGCAAGCATGCTAACTGGCTATGAGATCGAGCTAAACGAGCTTGGCTCAAAAACTAGCAGCAGTGGTGAAAATGGCGAAATGGTCAAGGATCTAAAAGCACTCTTTGGTGATAACTAATGAAATTTCAAATAAGAAAAGCGACTAGAGGCGATATAGACGTGATCTGCGAGCTTGTAAGAGAGCTTGCGAGCTATGAAAAGATGAGTGATCAAGTCACTTTTACAAATGAAATTTTTGCAGACTCCATCTTTAATAAAAATCACGCAAAAGCCCTTATCTGCGAAAGCGAGGGCAGGGCTATTGGCTATGCTATCTACTTTTACACATTTTCTACATTTTTAGGGCTTGGCGGGATGTACCTTGAGGACATCTACGTCAAAAAAGAGTTTAGAAATCAAGGCATCGGCAAGGCATTTTTTAAATTTCTAGCTCAAATTTGCAAGGATGAAAATTTAAAAAGGCTTGAGTGGTGCTGCCTAAACTGGAATGAGCCAAGTATCAAATTTTATGAAAGTATGGGCGCTAATAATCAATCTCTTGAGTGGAGAACCTACCGCTTAGACGGCGAAAATTTAGAAAATTTATTAAATTTATAGCTTATTTTAAAAGCATGATAGTTGGCTAAAAGCTCAAATTTGCTTTGAAATTTGAGCTTGCGAATTATTAAAATTTATATGTATATCCCATATAAAGACCGAGGTTTGTCTCTTTGGTATCAATCATATCAAATTTGCTGATCTTGCCGTAGTCAGTTCTATCAGCTTTTAAACCAAATTCAACTGCATTGTTTTCATTTATAGAGTATTCGGCACCAACTCTTGCACCTAGTATCCAGCCGTTTGTGCTAGCACTTTCCATCGGATTTTCAGCATCGCCACCCCTTAGCTTAAGCTTTGAAAAACCAGTGTAGCCACCAAGAACTAGTTTAAGATCTTTTGCTACGCTTGGAGTGTAGTCAGCTCCAACTATAAATTTATGAGTTTTCCACTCAGCTACGCTTTTATCTTCGTCATTTGCTGTTTTCTTAACTTTAAAATCATATATGTAAGCACCATAAACTCTAGCCACATCAAAGTCATAACCAGCTTTTATACCAAGACCTGGTTGAGCTTTTTTAAATTTGATCTTTGAGCCGTCATCGCCTTTTACAGTAAGCTTTGATCCAAAAGAGTAGTCTCCTTCAACTCCTACAAAGGCTCCTTGCGCTAAAGCAGCGGCACTAGCTAGGCTTAAACCTAAAGCAACTTTTAAAACTACTTTTTTCATTTTTACTCTTTATTTAAAAAATGTTACGTGGCTATTTTAAATTTTCTTATATTAAATAAAGTTTAAATATTCAATGAAAATAATAAAAAACATAAAATAATTCAATTGTTTTCTTATCAGAATAAAATTTATAAAATCACTCGAAAAAAAAGGAGTGTAAAGTGGCTAAGATGACAAAACGTGATATGGCTTATCATTTAGACGTTGATGTCGCAACGCTTTACAACTGGCGAAAACACAAGCCAAACCTTTATCGTATCGTGATGCTTGGATTTAAATTTGACGAGCTTATCGAGCAGAGTAAAAAGACTTGCAACGAGCTTTGCGAATATAAAAATTTAATCAATCAAGACATAGAAAAATTTAGTAAGTGACGTATAAATTTAAAGTGAGATGATGTAAGGTTTTAAAGGTGGCGAACCACCTTTTTTTTATTTTGCTAGAGTTATTTCTGTGTCTTTGTAATTTAGACTTAGTTCTTTGCTTCCAAGGCATCTTGGATTTAAAGTTTCAAGAGTTGCTAAAAATTCTGTTGCATTTTCATCACCTATTTCGACATATTTTTGTCTTTCATAGTAGTAAGGAGTTCCTTGTTCTATGCTACTTTTTATAACCTTGTAATCGTCTGATTCCTTTTCATTAAATTTATCTAGATCAACTTTTGTATCTTTATCGACTATCAGATAACCTTTTCCATCTTCTTTTAGCTCGTATTTATTTGTCATGATATCGTATTTGGTCGTATAACTTACCCTTTTATAAACTTTCACTTCACCTTTAAAGTGCTTGATACTTCCCATGTCAGCTTTGCAAATTTCAGCCAAAGTAGTTGGCTCACCACATCCAGTTAGAGCAAGAGCAAGCATTGCTGTAATACCTGAAAGAACGACTTTTGTTTTCATATTTTTCCTTTTTGTAGAAGTTAGAAATTTGGATTTTACAAAAAAAAAAAATAAAACTGAAAAATTTAAATTAGTATAACTATGAAAGATTTATTGAGAAATTTTGATGTAAAAAAAAGAAATTTGAGCTCAAAGCAAGCGCCTCAAGCTCAGTCAAATTTACTCGTTTAGGATAGAGAGAAGCTCTTTATTATCTTTTGTTTTTAGCATTTTTGCGTATAAGAATTTAAGCGCTTCGACGTCGTCCATTGTCGCGATCGCAGAGCGGATAGCCCAAATTTTTTGAAGCTCATCAGGTTTTTGAAGTAGCTCTTCTTTTCTGGTGCCTGATTTTAGCACGTTGATAGCTGGGTAAATTCTGCGGTCTGAGATATTGCGGTCAAGCACGATCTCGCTGTTTCCAGTGCCTTTAAACTCTTCAAATATAACTTCATCCATGCGTGAGCCAGTGTCGATTAGCGCGGTTGCGATGATGGTTAGTGAGCCGCCGTGCTCGATGTTTCTAGCTGCGCCAAAAAAGCGTTTTGGCTTGTGAAGTGCGTTTGCGTCCACACCGCCTGTTAGCACCTTGCCACTTGGTGGGGTCACTGTGTTGTAGGCACGTGCTAGACGGGTTATACTATCAAGCAAGATGATGACGTCTTTGCCCATCTCAACTAGACGTTTTGCCTTTTCGATGACTAGCTCTGCCACGCGGACGTGGTTAAGCGCTGGTAGGTCAAATGTCGAGCTAAATACCTCGCCTTTTACGCAGCGCTGCATATCGGTAACCTCTTCTGGTCTCTCATCGACTAGAAGCACCATTAGCTGGGCTTCTGGGTGATTTTTAGCGATGCCGTGAGCTAGCTCTTTCATAAGCTCAGTTTTACCACTTCTTGGAGGTGCGACGATGAGGCCGCGCTGACCCTTGCCAATAGGCGTGAAAAGGTCGAGCACACGGCCCGTTAGCTTCATCGGATCATACTCTAAATTTAGCTTTTCAGTTGGGAAAAGTGGGGTTAAGTTGTCAAAGAGTGGCCTCTCTTTTGCGTCTGCTAGAGGCATATAATTTACCGCTTCGATTTTTAAAAGGGCGTAGTATTTTTCTTGATCTTTTGGCTCTCTTACTTGGCCGGTGATGATGTCGCCCACACGAAGTGCAAATTTGCGGATTTGAGAGTTTGAAACATAAGCGTCGTTTGAGCTGTCGCTTAAATTTGCATCAACAGCCCTTAAAAAGCCGTAGCCCTCGTTTGTTATCTCTAAAATTCCAGTAAATAGTATAAAGCCGCCTTGTTTTGTCTGGGTTTTTAGTATCTCAAATATCAAATCCTGTCTGCGAAATTCGCGTGGATTTTCGACGCCAACGCCATTTGCGATCTGCACTAGCTCATCTAAGCTAAGCGTTCTTAGCTCTTCGATCTTGTGTCCGTCGACTGGTACGTGGGTTCTTGATGCTTGATGTTTTTTTGTAGTTTTTGCGCTTTGAGCAGCACTTTGCTCGGTTTGGTTGTTGTTTTCCATTTTTCCTCTTTAAATGCGGGGATAA
The DNA here is from genome assembly GCF_002913765.1 of Campylobacter concisus. GTDB lineage: Bacteria > Campylobacterota > Campylobacteria > Campylobacterales > Campylobacteraceae > Campylobacter_A > Campylobacter_A concisus_BB. Next base: position 92,296 of record NZ_PPCH01000013.1, read on the forward strand.
GATTGCAGAATTCTGGGCTTCAAAAGTTTTTTGAAAGTTTTGGCATTTTATAAAAATAAAACTTTGTTGTCAAGAAATGCCACAACCAAAGTCGCTAAAATAGGCAAATTTGCAGGCAAAATGACCTGCAAATTTAAATCAGTGTTCGCTCTTTAGCCCAGCGCCGCACATCGAGATGATGCTTTTGCCCTCTATCTTGTGTGATTTTGCGTAGCTTGCGTATGCCGCGTAGATGGCTGCTGTGGTGTGCTCGACGTAAAAACCGCGGCTTGCTAGGAAATTTCTAGCTGGCTCAATATCCTCTTCTTTTATCGTGATCACCTCGCGCTCGCCCGCGTAGCGGCTAGCTAATATCTCAGCGCCACGAGCAGGTTTTGCTATCGCTATGCCCTCAGCCAAAGTTGGCTCTGGCTTGATCGCAAGTGGCTCGCTTGTCGCCCCTAAAAATGGTGCGCACTTTTCACTTTGAACGATGAAAATTTTAGGTAGTTTTTTGATCACTCCAGCCTCATATAGCTCATTTAGAGCGATCTCGCAGCCAATTAGCAAGGTGCCGTTGCCAACTGGTAAAAAGAGATTTTCAGGGACAAAGCCAAGCTGCTCGTAAATTTCATATATATATGTTTTAGTGCCTTGGTAAAAAAGCGGGTTAAATACGTGGTTTGCGTAAAATATGCCCTCATCTTTTGCCCTTTTTCTGCAAGCATCTGCCGTCTCATCGCGCGTGCCGTCAAAGACAACTGCCTTTGCGCCGTAGTACTCTAGCATCTTTATCTTTTTCTCGCTCGTGCCTTTTGGGACGTAAATTTCACACTCTATGCCAGCTCTAGCAGCGTATGCAGCGACCGAGTTTCCAGCGTTTCCGCTGCTATCTTGCAAGATCTTTTTGATACCATGAGTTTTACAAAACCAAATAAGCATCACAGCACCCCTATCTTTAAAAGAGAGCGTTGGCATCGCATAGTCCATTTTAAGATAGAGTGCGTCATCAAATTTCACGCTCTTTGTTAGCCCTTCGCCAAGGCTGATGTCGCGCCAAAGCTCATTTTTGATAGGGAAAAACTCGCGGTATCTAAAGAGGCTAAACTCGCGCTGGTCGATCAAATTTAGATCAAATTTGGCCGGCTTAAACTCCAGATCATAAAGCCCACCGCACTCGCACGCAAATATAGGTGTCTCAAAACTCGCGCTCTTGCCGCACTTTGAGCAGATAAATTTAGGCATTTTTGCTCCTTTTAAAGCTTTTTAAATTTTTCTATCAAGTATCGCTGTAGCTTCGATCTCTAGCAGGCAGCCAAAGTGAAGTTTGTTTGTCGGCACTACGACGCGAGCTGGCTTATGATCGCCAAAAAATAGCGCATACTCGTCATCTATCTCGTCCCAAAAGTCGATATCTGGTGTATAGATGCGGCACATCAAGATGTCGTTTCTTGTCGCATTTGCCAGCTTTAGCACGTTATCAAGGTTTTTTAAAGCCTGCCTTGTTTGCGCCTTTAGCCCCTCTGGGATCTGCCTAGTCTCTGGGTCCATACTAAGCTGGCCTGAGATGTAGAGGATGCCGTTGTGCTCGGTCGCCAAAGAGTAGTGGGCCTTTTTCTTTTTTGAAATTTCGGTTTCGTAAATTTTCATATTTTCTCCTTAAAAATTTAAAAAATTATAGATAAAAAATTATTATTACCACTTAAATTTCATAAATTTTCATAAAAAATTATATTTTTATTATCGAAAATTTAAAAATATTTTGGCTAAACTTAAACAAAAACAAAAGGCGTCTTATGCACCATATATTAAAGGCATTTATCCCAACGGCAAATTTGATCCAAAAAAGCTCGCCATTTGCTTGCGAGGTCGTGCTGCACGATCTCTCGCACCCACAGCACTCAGTCGTCTACGTAGCTGGCGACGTCACTGGTAGAAAGGTCGGACAAAGCTTTGACCACCTTGTAAGCGAGGTCTTAAACAGCAAAAATTTCAAAGACGACTACGTGGCGAACTACTTTTTTACCAAGGACGAAAAGCTAGTGAAGTCCTCAACTGCATTTATCAGAGACGAGCACAGTGAGATCATAGGGGCTATATGCGTAAATGTCGATGCTAGTGTGGCAAAGAGCCTTTTTGAAATGGCTGGGAATTTCTTAAAAACGAGTGAAAATGAGCCAAAGAGCGAGCAAAGCGACGACGTGATGCAGATAGTTTTAAATTTGATCGACAAGATCATCGCCAAAAATGAGGGCAAAAAGCTCAAAAAGGAGCAAAAGCTAGAACTCGTGGGCTTTATGAACGAAAAGGGCATTTTTAACATAAAGGGCGCTATCGAGGTCGTAGCAGCCAAGCTAAACGTCTCAAAGATCACGATATATGGCTATTTAGACCAGCTTAAAAAGAAGCGCCCGTGAAGTGTAGGTGTGCTCACTGCAAGCAAAGCTTTGATGAAAGTGCGATGATAGAGGCTAAAGGCGGGCTTAAGTTTTGCTGCGCTGGCTGCAAAGGTGTCTATGAAATTTTAAATGAAAGTGGTCTTGGCGAGTTTTATGAACGACTTGGCAAAAATACGCTAAATCCTGCAAGTAGCGGCGCAAATGTCAAAAATTTAGCGGCAAATTTTAGCGAGCTAGTGACAAAAGAGGGCGAGTTTTCTAAAATTTCTCTTCTCATTGACGGCATAACCTGCTCGGCGTGCATCTGGCTGCTTGAAAAGGCGCTTTTTAGCCTGCCTGGTATCTTAGAGGTAAATATCAACTCGCTTAGCCAAAAAGCAGTCATCGTTTACGATGAGCAAGAGCTTTTGGTGGAGCAAATAATTGAGAAAATTTATGCCGTTGGCTACACTCCAAAGGCCTATGCGACGAGCCAAAAAGAGGACGAACTAGTCAAAAAAAGGCGAAATTTCTATGCAAAAGCGCTTGTTGGCGTCTTTGCCACGATGAATATCATGTGGCTGGCGATCGCGCAGTATGGCGGCTACTTTAGCGGCATCAGAAGCGACGTGAAGGACCTGCTAAGCTTCGCGCAGTTTGTGCTGGCAACGCCTGTGCTTTTCTACACTGGTAGCGAGTTTTTTAAGGGGGCAAAGATCGCCATTAAAAACGCCTCGCCAAATATGGACCTGCTCGTTATCACTGGGGCTAGCATAACCTACATTTATTCCATTTTTGCGATGCTTACAAGAAGCGGTGAGAGCTATTTTGACTCGGTCGCGATGATCATAACCTTTGTTTTTATCGGTAAATTTTTAGAAATTTTAGGCAAGAAAAAGGCGCTTGAGACCTCAAATTTCTTAAGTGATATGCTGCTTGCAAAGGTGTGCGTTTTAGAGGACGGCAAGGACATTTTAAAAGAGCCAAAGGATGTAAATTTAGGCGAAAAGATCGTGCTTAGATCAGGCGAAAGGGCGCTGCTTGATGGGGTGGTGCTTAGCGGTGAGGCGAGCGTGGACAGCTCAAGCCTAACAGGCGAAAGTTTGCCACTTTTACTAAGCTCTGGCAGCGAAGTAAAAAGCGGCGTTGTCTGTCTAAATGGGCAGATCGTCTATGAGGCAGGGCAAATTTTTAAAAACTCATATCTTAATAAACTTATAAATTTGCTCCAAAACGCAGAGCTAAAAAAGCCAAATATCGAGCTAGCAGTCAATAAAATCGCCTCGAAATTCTCTCTTAGCGTGCTAACTCTGGCTTTTTTTACATTTTGGTTTTGGTATTTTAAATTTAGCTTTTCAGAAGCGGTGGTGACAGCCGTGAGCGTCATCGTGATCGCTTGCCCTTGTGCGCTAGCCCTTGCCACGCCAGTTAGCAGCGTTTGCGCCCTTGGGGTTGCCTTTAAAAACAAGGTGCTTTTTAAGGAGGCTAAATTTTTTGAAAGCCTTGCAAAGTGCGATGTGGCGGTCTTTGACAAGACTGGGACGCTCACAAAGGCTAAATTTGAAGTTGGCGAGTTTTTTATAAAAGAGGGCGCGAGTATTGATAAAATTTACTCGCTTTGTCTCATCTCAAACCACCAAATAAGCGTGGCGGTGGCTGATTTTTTAAAGCAAAAAGGCGCAAAAAAAGTTGAGCTTGAAAATGCAAATTTAAGCGTGGCAAAGGGAGTTAGCGCTGATATCGCAGGCGAGAGCTTTGTCGCTGGAAGCAAGCGCTTTTTGGCTGAAAATGGGGTGAAATTTGAAGAGAGCGAAGAAAATGTGAGCTTTTTTGTGGGCAAGCAGGGTGAGCTGGTGGCTAAATTTTACCTAAAAGATAGTGTAAAGCCCGAAGCAAAGGCGCTAATAGAGGAGCTAAAGAGTGCTGGCATGAAGGTTTGTATCCTAAGTGGCGACGTGCAAAATGTGGTAAAAAATGTGGCAGATGAGCTTGGTGTGAGCGAGTTTAGAGCAGGGATGATGCCTGATGAAAAGGCTAAATTTATAGCTGGTCTCAAACATCAAGACAAAAACGTGCTGATGGTTGGAGACGGCATAAACGACGCAGCTGCACTTAGCCTCGCTCACGTGGCCATTTGCATGGGAAGTGGCGCGGCGGTGAGCCTAGAAAAAAGCGACGTGGTATTGCTTGATGATAGCTTGCAAAGCCTTGCAAAAGCGGTGAAAATTTCAAAATTTACCTATAAAACGATAAAGCAAAATTTACTCTTTTGCCTGCTTTATAACGCCCTTAGCCTGCCATTTGCTGTCTGTGGCTACGTCATGCCGCTATTTGCCGCACTTTTCATGTCGGCAAGCTCGCTAAGCGTCATACTAAACTCGCTTTTTATAGTTAGAAAATTTAAGGACAAATAGTGGATACAACGACTCTTGCGATGCTTGTTTTGGTCTCTGTTTTGATGGGGGCGGCCTTGCTTTTTGGCGTGCTTTGGGGGATAAAAAATAGGCAGTTTGAAGACTACCGCAAATTTTTAGACGGAGCAAATTTAGATGGCGAAGACGCGCTAAATGAAGCCTACCAGCTCGAACTTCGCAAAAAAGAGGCGCTAAAAAAGAGGCTAGAAGCTAGCAAAAAGGAGCATGAAGGCAAGGGATAGCATGACGAGGCCGACAAAAAACTCTAAAATTTTCCAAGAGATGGGTCTTGCAAAAATGGGCGCTAAAAACCTAGCCAGATAGCCAAGTGAGAAGAAAAAACAAAACGAGGCAAGACTGGCCCCCACGCCAAATATCAAATTTTCATCTTTAAATTTAGTAGAAACCGAGCCTATTAGTATCATGGTGTCAAGATAGACGTGAGGGTTTAGCCAGGTAAAAGCGAGCGTTAAAAGGATATTTTTCTTTAAATTTGATCTGGCATAATCGCTGCTGGTATCCATGCTAAGATCCTTAAAAAAGCACGAGTGAAAGCTCTTTAGCGCGTAAAAAAGTAAAAATAAAAAGCCACCATATAGGGCTATTTGCTTGATGATAGAAAAATTTTGCACGAGGCTACCAAGTCCAAAAACTCCCGCAAAGATAAGGAGAGCGTCGCTAATAGCGCAAATAAGGCAGATGATAAAGATATTTTCTCTTTTAATGCCCTGTTTTAGCACAAATGCGTTTTGCGCGCCGATAGCTAAAATGAGCGATAAAGAGGTGAAAAATCCAGATATAAATGCTTGCAAATTTATCCTTTCCGCTAAAGTTTGGCTTAAATTTAGCAAAATTTAACTTTATCATAACCATAAATTTATGCCTTTTTTTATAAAATCAGCAAATTAAAATTGCAAAAAGGAAAGCAGTTGCAAGCACTAGCCCTAAAATATCGACCAAAAAATTTTGACGAGCTCATCGGACAAGAAGCCGTAAGCAAGAGCCTAACCCACGCACTTGATGAGAACAGAGTGAGCCATGCCTATTTGTTTTCAGGCCTTAGGGGGAGTGGCAAGACATCGAGCGCTAGGATATTTGCAAAGGCTTTGGTCTGCGAGAAAGGGCCAACTTCTAGGCCTTGCGAGGTCTGTGCGCAGTGCGTGATGGCAAACGAGTCGCGCCACATGGATATCATCGAGATGGACGCAGCCAGTCACAGAAAGATCGACGACATAAGAGAGCTCATCGAGCAGACAAAGTACGCTCCTACGGCTGCTAGATATAAAATTTTCATCATCGACGAAGTGCATATGCTAACAAAAGAGGCGTTTAATGCCCTGCTTAAAACGCTTGAAGAGCCGCCAAGCTACGTTAAATTTATCTTAGCAACGACTGATCCGCTGAAGCTTCCAACGACGGTGCTTTCAAGGACGCAACATTTTAGATTTAAGCAAATAAGCAGATATGAGATCGTAAAACATCTTGAATTTATCCTTAGCAAAGAGGGCGTTAGCTACGAGAGAGAGGCGCTTGAGATACTAGCTAGAAGTGGCGGCGGCTCGCTAAGAGATACGCTAACGCTGCTTGATCAAGCTATCATTTATGGCGCTGGCAATATCACAAAATCAAGCGTGGCGGAGATGCTCGGGCTTCTTGATCCAAGTAGGATAGAGCAGATCATCGAACACGTCGCAAATGCCGATAAAAACGCCATTAGAGTGCTTGTGACCGAGCTTGAGACCTATGAGCCAGAGATGATCATAGATGAAATTTTGGCAAATTTAAAGCAGAGATTTTTGGACAACGACCCAAAATTTTCACTTCTTATATATGAGAGATTTTTTAGGATTTTGGCGCAGGCAAAGTCGATGCTAAGCGTGTCAAGCGACAATGGCTTTGTGCTGATGCTAATGCTTTTTATGATGATAGAAGCGCTAAATCTGCAAGATATCGATGAAGCTATAAAGCTTGCTAAGAGCGAGCCTAGCGTGGCTGTGATCAAGCCAAAAGCTGGTGTGAGCGAGCAAATTTTAGCCATAAAAGAGGCGCCAAAGTCGCCATACGAGCAGTTTGTGGCAAAAATTTATGATAGAAGCTTTGAACTTGGAGAAATTTTTAAAAATCATATAAGTTTTAGCTTTTTAAATGAAAATGAGCTTGGCTTAGTCGTCAATGCAACTGGCGACGAGCTGGCATTTTTTAAAAAAAGCTGGGGCGTAATGCATGAAATTTTACATACAATTTTTGGTAAAAAAATAAAGATCGTAAATGCTAAGACACAAATTCCTACCGCAAAGCCTGAGCCGCAAACTCCGTCACAAGAGCCACAGGATAAATATAGCTACCTTGACGAGGAGATCGCTAAGATAAAGGCTAGGCAGCAAGACGAGCAAAAAGATGAGCCAGGAAGCGAGCCTGTTGCGCCTGAAACTAGGGTAAATGCGCTATCTCAGCCGCGAAATGACTTTGCAAAAGAGCTGATGTCGCTAAGTCAGAGCAAAAGCCCAGAAGAGCTTAAAAAGCAAAGAGAAGAGGGCGTTATAAAAGAGGCAAATAGGCTCTTTGGACAGCCTGAAGTGCAAAATAGCTAGGGATTTGGCTCTTTTGTAAATTTGACTTTTTTGGCGTAAATTTCTAAACAAAAGCGCTCAAATTTAGCTTTTTTAATAAATTTATCTACTGCCATCCTGACTAAATAAAATCTCAAATTTATGTTGTAAATTTAAAAGAGCTAGGGCTTATTAAATTTGAGCTTTTAATGAGGTAGATAAATTTAAAATTCTGGTAAATTTGACCATTGTTTGCAAAATCAAATTTAGTTCAAAATTTATCTGCTGTGGCTATTTTTAGATATAAGCTTAAATTTCTAAATTCGCATGAGTTTGGTCTTATTAAATTTAAAATTTATTCTTGTGTGTAAAGCCAAATTTAGCTCAAAATTTAACTATATAGATTTTATATTTTTAAAAAATTTATTTGTTGTGGTTAAAAAATTTCTAAGTGATAATGCTTATTGGATTTAGATCTAAATTTAATAATCGCAGGATTTTATATTTTAAATTTGATTAAAAAGTCTCCAAGCCCAAAATGAGCTTGGAGATCGCGTTTTAGCAAGAGAAGCAGGTTTTAAACTCATAAGCAGTTGGGCGCGCTTCGTAAGGCCAAACCTGAGTTTCAAATTTCATGTGCTGATAAGTGTCGATGAAAAGATCGGTCATTATCGGTTTTAGGTATTCGTTATCGCGGATAAGCGCTTCAAGGCTGCCACGAAGTGTGTGTGGGAGCTGTTCGATGCCGCGCTCTCTGATCTCGTCTAGGTGAAGTTTAAATAAATTTTCATCCATCGGACCAACTGGCTCGTATTTGTTTTTAACGCCGTCAAGCCCTGCCATTAGCATCGCTGAGAAGGCTAGATAAGGGTTTGCTGTGCTATCTGGAAATCTCATCTCAGCTCTAACTGACTTCTCGCCAGCTCCGTAAGGTATGCGGATGCTCGCTGAGCGGTTTTGGCTAGAGTAGGTTAGGATAGATGGCGCTTCAAAGCCTGGGATTAGGCGTTTGTAGCTGTTTGTGCTTGGGTTTGTGAAGGCTGCAACGCTTCTTGCATGTTTTAAAACGCCGCCGATGTAGTGCCTTGCAAAGTCACTTAAATTTGCGTAGTTGCCCTCTTTGTAGAATAAATTTTTGCCATCTTTCCAGACTGATTGATGTACGTGCATACCGCTGCCGTTGTCGCCGTAGAGTGGTTTTGGCATAAATGTAACTGTCTTACCGTTTAGGTGAGCGACCATGCGAACGACGTATTTGTAAATTTGAACGTTGTCAGCAGCTTCGACTAGGTTGCCAAATTTCACGCCGATCTCGCCTTGACCTTGTGCGACCTCGTGGTGTCCTAAAAATACTTCAAGACCAACTTGCTCTAAAACCTGCATCATTTCAGCCCTTAGATCGACCATGCTGTCGATTGGCTGAGTCATCAAGTAGCCGCCTTTTCTGCGTGGGCGGTGACCTGTGTTGTAGCTGTCTTTGAAGTCTGCAGCGTCGTTCCACTCGCCTTCTTCGCTATCTACTTGATACATCGCACAGTTTGGGCTGTCGATGATTTTTACATTGTCAAATACAAAAAATTCATTCTCAGGGCCAAAATATGCCTCGTCGCCAAGTCCGCTATCTTTTACATATTGCATCGCTCTTTTTGCGATCGAGCGAGGGCATTTTTCATAAATTTGACCTTTGTAAATGTCGTAGATATCGCAAAAAACAACGACTGTGATGTCAGAGGTAAATGGGTCCAAAAACGCAGATGTCGCTTCTGGCTTCATTATCATATCGCTCTTGTCGATAGGCTGCCAGCCGTTCATCGAGCTAGCGTCCATTGGGATGCCGTTTGTGAAATTCTCTTTTGTAACAGCTTTTATGTTGTAGCTTATGCTGTGCCAAGCGCCGTTTAGATCGGTAAATCTAAAATCTACAAATTTAACTTCATTTTCTTTGCAAAAATCAAAAAAATGATCGATGTTTTGGACAAATTTTCCCATTTTTTATCTCCTTCTGGTTTTTAATTTTCGTATTGTATCACAAAATTTTATATTTAAGATTATTCTTATATTTTATTTGACCCCAAACTAAAATTTTACTAATTCTCTATCTCTGTTTTTAAATATCGCACACTTTGAATACCCTAAATTTCTAGCTATCTGCTCGCAAATTTCACCGTTTTTGCCGATGTCTTCTTTGACGTGAGCGTCTGAGCCAAAGGTGATAGTGATATCATTTTCGGCGATTAGCTCAAGTAAATTTACGCTTGGATACTGCTCGCCGATAGGTTTTCTAAAGCCAGCTGCGTTTATCTCAACGACTAAATTTGCCTCTTTTATCGCTTTTATGGCGTTTGCGGCCAAAATTCTAACGTCTTTTTTTGGTAAAAATTTAAAAATTTTAAGCAGATCTATGTGTCCCATGATGTCAAATTTACCAAGCTTAGCTGATCTTTCTATGTGGTCAAAATACTCCTGCCAAATTTGATCCAAGTCTTTGCCCTCGTAGCCGCCGATAAATTCAGGGTTGTCAAACGCCCAGCCGTTAAAAAAATGCACAGAGCCTATTAGATAATCAACCTTTCTAGCAAAAACTCGCTCATCCATAAAGCCATCTAAAAAATCCATCTCATAACCAAGTAAAATTTCTATCTCGCCGCTAAATTCATCTCTTAAACGTAAAATTTCGTCTTCGTAGCTTCGCATCTCCTCAAATTTCATCCTATAAGCTTCATCGTAGTTCATCGGCGCGTGATCGCTAAAGCCAAAGTATTTTGTGCCAGCTTTTATGGCGCATCTCACAAATTCTAGCGGTTCGCCAACTGCGTGATTGCAAAGAGGTGTGTGGTTGTGAAGATCGACGGTCATTTTTAGCCTTTTAAAGTCGTTTATTTTTCAAAAATGCTACCTAAAATTTGATAAATTTAAAGATAAACGCATACTTTTTAAACTTTCTTTTTATTTAAATCCTATATAATCAAGGCAAATTTTATTAGGAGCTTTTATGACCCAAGAGGAACTTGACGCGCTTATGGCGGGCGGATTAGAGGATGATTTAGGTGATACTAAAGATGCCAGCCAAGAGGTCGCGGACGTCAAAGAGGAAACAGACGAGGTAGCAGAAGTTGCAGAGGCAATGAGTGCTAAAGCAGATGAGCCACAAGCAAAGTCAGAGAGTAGCTCAAAACAGAGCGAAAACTACAGAGTGAGCGCAGACGGCGTTTGGCCACCACCACCACCGACTGAAGACCACAAAATGGTACACCAGCTTGACGATGTGACCAGAGATAGCGAAGAGAAAGCTACTCAGATGTTTGACAAGCTTGAGACGATAAATAACTTTTTTATGGATGCCGAGAGCGACTCAAATAGCCTAAAAGAGGCGATAAACTCAAACGTTGAGCTATTTACAACGCTAAGTGAGAAATTTCCAAATATTGCTGCATTTAGTGAGGCTTTAGAGAAAAACAACGCACTTCTTGGCACGATCGATAATATCATCGGAAATTTACAAATGGGACAAGATGAGATCATGATGGCTATGGATATGATGCAGTATCAAGACATCCACAGACAAAAGATCGAGCGTGTTATCAACGTTATGAGGGCGCTTAGCAAATATATGAATACATTGTTTGAAGGTCGTATCGATGATGATAAACGTGTTGGTTCAGCTGTTCATATCGCTGGTGATACAACGACTGAAAACCTTGTCAGCAACGATGACATCGAAGCCTTGATAGAAAGTCTAGGTAAAAAATAGTGCTAAAAAGGCCTGAGCTTTTATCTCCAGCTGGGAATTTAACAAAACTGAAAATCGCTCTTGAATATGGAGCTGACGCTGTTTATGGCTCGGTGGCTAGCTTTTCACTAAGGACTAGATCGGCGAGAGAATTTAACCTTGAAACATTCAAAGAGGCGATAGACTACACACACGAGAAGGGAAAGAAATTTTATGCGACCATAAATGCCTTTCCTTTTAACTCTCAGATAGAGCCACTAAAAAGGCACTTACAAACTATCTCAGCGATGAAGCCAGATGCCTTTATCATCGCAACGCCAGGCGTCATGAGCCTAGCAAAAGAGATCGCTCCAGATATCGAGATACACCTCTCTACTCAGGCAAATGTTATGAACGTTTTGGACGCTAAAATTTATCACGATATGGGCGCAAAACGCATCGTCGTGGCACGTGAAATGAATTTAAAAGATGTTATAAAGATAAAAGAGGAAATTCCAACCCTTGATATCGAAATTTTCGTCCATGGCTCGATGTGCTTTGCCTACTCTGGCAGGTGCTTAGTAAGCTCAGTGCAAAGCGGACGTATGTCAAACCGCGGCAGCTGCGCAAATGACTGCAGGTTTAAATATGAACTCTACGCCAAAAACGAAGAGAGCGGCGTGCTTTTTCGCTTAGAAGAGGACGAAAACGGCACTCACATCATGAACTCAAAAGATCTTTGCCTCATCTCACACATCAAAGAGATCGTTGATAGCGGTGTCGTTGATAGCTTTAAGATAGAGGGTCGCACAAAGAGCGAGTACTACGCAGCCTGCACAGCAAGAGCCTATAAAATGGCGATAGATGACGCACTAAATGATAAATTTGACGCGCAAATTTATGAAAATGAGATAAATACACTGAAAAATCGCGGCTTTACGGACGGCTACTTGGTGCATAGACCTTATGAGCGAACCGATACACAAAATCACACGAGCAGCCTAGAAGAGGGCACTCATCAGGTAAATGCTATAAGTGAAGACGGCGAGTTTTTTAAGTGTAAATATAAAATTTTCCCAGATAAGAGCTACGAGATCGTAGCACCGACTGGCTCGCACATAGATGATAGTGAAAATGAAATTTCAAAGGTCTATTCGCAAGATGGCAAGAAATTTATAAAATTTAAGCAGCTCATCACCAAAAAAGGCAAGGTCATGAGCGAAATTCACAGCGGCAATGAAAATGAGATAAACCTCGGCGTTAAGCTGCCAAAATTTAGTTTTTTAAGGGAGAAAATATGAAATTTGTTTCTATTATAATGGGAAGTAAAAGCGACTATGAGATCGTTAGCGAGACGGCAAAGACTCTGGAGAAATTTGGCGTAAAATATGAACTGATAATCAGCTCAGCCCACAGAAGCCCAAAAAGAACTAGCGAATACGTCGCAAATGCCGAGAAAAAGGGCGCAAAAGTCTTCATCGCAGCTGCTGGTATGGCGGCTCACCTAGCTGGAGCGATCGCTGCAAACACAACAAAGCCAGTGATCGGCATACCAATGGCAGGATCGGCTTTAAGCGGCGTTGATGCACTTTACTCAACTGTGCAAATGCCAAGTGGCATGCCAGTGGCGACCTTGGCTATCGGCAAGGCTGGCGCGATAAATGCAGCCTATCTTGCGGTGCAAATTTTAGCCCTTGAAGATGAGGGGCTAGCAAGCGCACTAAAGGCCGACAGAGAGGCAAAGATAAAGGCTTTAGAGGAAGACTCTTCAAAGGTTGAAGTGATACTATAAAAGGAGAAGCGGTGCAGACCTATCTTGGAGTTGATGAATTTTGCAAACTTGTGCACTTGGAGCGCGAAGTTATCGAGGATATGATAAATCGTGGCGTTTTGAAGACCAAAGAGGAAAATGGAGAAATTTTGATAGAAGCGAGCGAGGGAACGATGAGCGTGGTGCCTAGTGTTTCGCAAAATTTATCCTTGCAGCCGCAAAGCCAAGATGGTTTTAGCTTTGTTGAAAAGACGATTGGCACGATATTAAATTTACACGAAAAGGTGCTTGACGCAAAAGATGAGACGCTTGAAACCTTAAGAAATGAGAATAAATTTTTAAAAGAGGCGCTCATTTCGATGCAAGAGCTCTATGACGAGGATAGAAAAACGGTTGAGACGCTTACAAAACAGCTTAAAATTTCACAAGATGAAGTTGAGTTTTTAAAACGAAAATACAAGCTCATGTGGAATCAAGCGGTTGAAAATTTTAACGGACAAAAGTAGTTTATGAAGATTATAAATTTAGATGATAGCTTTGAAATTTACGGAGTAAAAACTCGCACTAAAAATGAAGATGAGATAGATGGCAAGGGTAAAATTCCAGCTTTATGGTCTAAATTTATGAGTGAATACTATGATGGCAATAGTGAAATTTACAGCGTTTACTGCAACTACGAAAGTGATCTTAATGGACATTACGATAACTTCATCGGCACAAGATTACGCCAAAAAGGCGATGAAAATTTAAAGATACAAAGCGGAAAGTACGCTCTTTTTAGCTTTGCAAATGAGCCACAAAATGTTGCAAAATTTTGGGATGAAATTTGGAGATATTTTGAAAGTAGCGAGCTAAAAAGAATCTATAAAACAGACTTTGAAAAATACCTAAAAGACAAAATAGAAATTTATATATCAATAAAATAAAAGGCAAAAAATGACATTTTCACAAATAATACTAACGCTTCAAAACTATTGGCAAGAGCAAGGCTGCGTCATACTTCAGCCATACGATATGCCAGCGGGTGCGGGCACATATCACCAAGCGACATTTTTAAGAAGCCTTGGACCAAAGCCATGGGCAACCGCATACGTAGCTCCAAGCCGCCGTCCTACTGATGGTAGATACGGCGAAAACCCAAACCGCCTTGGCGCTTACTATCAGTTTCAAGTGCTCATAAAACCAAGTCCAGAAAATATCCAAGAGCTTTATCTAAAAAGTCTCGAAAGACTTGGTTTAAATTTAAAAAATCACGATATCCGCTTTGTCGAAGACAACTGGGAGAGCCCTACACTTGGCGCTTGGGGACTTGGCTGGGAGGTCTGGCTAGATGGCATGGAAGTGACGCAATTTACCTATTTTCAACAAGTTGGTGGCATCGCATGCGAGCTCATATCTGGCGAGATAACATACGGCCTTGAGCGCTTAGCTATGTATCTACAAGATGTAAATAGCGTCTATGACATCGTTTGGGATGACTCTAATGGCAACATCGTAACCTACGCTGATGTACATAAACAAGGCGAGTATGAGTGGAGCAAATATAACTTTGAAGTGGCAAATGTTGATATGCTTTTTAACCAGTTTGAAAACGCATTTAACGAGTGCAAGCGTTGCTTGGAAGCTAAAATTTCACTGCCTGCTTACGACTACTGTATGCTTGCGGCTCATACGTTTAACGTCCTTGACGCGCGCGGAGCGATAAGCGTGACGCAAAGACAAGACTACATCTTAAAAATTCGCGAGCTTGCGAAAGAGTGCGCGCTAACATATAAAGAGAGCTTAGAGCAAAAGTAAAATTTGATGAAAATAGCTGAAATTTATAAAAACTTAGATGAAATTTGCCCATTTGCGAGCCAAGAGTCTTGGGACAATAGCGGCCTGCAAGTTGGCTCATTTGATAGCGAATTTGAGCGAATTTATCTAAGCCTTGATCTAGATAGCGAGCTTTTGCAAAATGTCTTACCAAACTCGCTCATTATTACGCATCATCCGCTCATTTTTAAGGGGCTAAAGTGCCTAGACTACAGCCTCTATCCAAGCTCGCTCATAAGAGAGATGATGATAAAAAATATCTCGCTCATCTCGCTTCACACAAATGCTGACCTTGCGTTTTTAAATGAAAAATTTGTAACGCAGGTTTTGGGGCTTGAAATTTTAAGCAAAGAGGGCTTTTTGATCTACGCTGATGTGAATATGAAATTTAGCGAGCTTTGCAAATTTGTAAAAGAAAAACTTGGACTTGAAAATTTAAGAGCAGTTTATGCAAAAGATGAAATTTCTAAAATTTGCATCTGTACTGGAAGCGGCGCAGATCTCATGCAAGATGTCAAAGCAGACACCTTTTTAACAGGCGATCTAAAGTATCACCAAGCCCTTTATGCAAAGGAAAATGGACTAAATTTGATCGACATAAACCACTATGAAAGCGAGCGTTATTTTAGTGATTTTTTAGCAAAATATTTGCAAAATCTAAAAATTGAAGTTATAATAAGCAATTCTAAAAACCCATTTACATATTGCTAACAAAAAAAGGAAACATTATGAATAAATATTTACAACAATTAGTTGAATTATCTGATCTTGACAAACAAATAGATGGTTTCACGCCGCGCATACAAGAAGTAGAAAAAGCCTATAAAAGCATAGAAGAAGAGTGTGAAACTATAGCGGTTAATGTAGAAAGACTTGACGAAGAGGTAAATGATCTAAAATCACAAAAATCAGGCACAAACGCTCACATCGCAGAATTTAGCGCAAAGATCAAAGATGTAGCTAAAAAAAGCTCAAGCGCAAAAAGCGAAAAAGAGATAAAAGCGCTAGGTCTTGAAGAAGATATCGCAAAAGAGCAACTCGAAGCAGCAAATGAAGAGATCGCTAGACTTGAAAAACTAATAGACAATAAAAATGCTCAAAAAGATGAGCTAAACGCTAAAAAAACAGAGCTTGAAGGAAATTTAGAAAAGATAAAAAGCGAGGTTTCATCTGAGCTTGAAAAGATCGAAAAAGAGCGCAAAGAGGTTTATGCTAAAAAAGATAAACTTGTCGCTGCGATGAACCAAAAAATCCTAGCATTTTATGAAAAGATCAGAAAATGGGCTCACAACACAGCCGTTGTGCCTGTTAAAAAACAAGCTTGTTATGGCTGCTTTATGCAGATAAATGATAAAACTTTCTCTGCGGTTGTAAAAGGCGAAGATATCGTTACTTGCCCACATTGTGGCAGAATTTTGTATAAACAAGAGCAATAACACGTTTCGTGATAATAATATATTATTTTTTAGCCTCAATACTCTACTTTTTTGGGGCTATTTTTCTACTTTTATTAAGTTTCAAAAAAAAATACCATAGATCAATCCCAGCACGTTTTTTTCTCTTTGATAATACTAAATTTCAAGATGCAGATGTGCATTTTCACGCTTGCTCGTTTGGCGAGGTGCAAGCACTTAAGCCTTTGATGCAAAAATTTGACAGCAAAGCCATAAGCGTGGTGACAAATACGGGCTTTGAAGCGGCGAGTAAAATTTGTGCTAACACGAGGTTTTTGCCATTTGAAATTTTCTTGCCATTTTGGCTAAAAAAGAGCAAAATTTTAGTCATTTTTGAGGCTGAGCTTTGGCTTATGCTAGTTTTCATGGCAAAGCTAAAAGGCAGCCGCGTGATCCTCATAAACGCTAGAATTTCAGATAGAAGCTACAAAAGTTATTTAAAATTTGGCTTTTTTTACAGATATCTTTTTAAATTTATAGATAAAATTTACGCCCAAAGCGAGCTTGATAAAGAGCGGCTAAAAACGCTAGGAGCAGGTGAAATAGAGGTTGTTGGCAACATAAAAGCTGCATTTTTACCAAGTGTGAGTAAAATTTATGAAAAGCCAAAAGCTAGAGTGATCGTGCTAGCAAGCACGCATGCGGGCGAAGAAGAGATGATTTTAGATAATTTAAATTTAAAAGAAAACGATCTTTTAATCATCGCACCACGCCATCCTGAGAGATTTGCAGAGGTTGAAAAGCTAGCGAGTGATTACGCTAAAAAGTATGGCTTTAGCTTTGCTAAATTTAGCCAAACATATAAATTTGAAGCTAAAGTAAATTTGCTTGATACTTTAGGCGAGCTTGTAAATGTTTATGCTATTAGCGATGTAGTCGTACTTGGCGGTAGTTTTGTGCCAAATATCGGCGGGCATAATCCAATCGAGTGCGCACAATTTAACCCAGTGATAATTAGCGGCGAGTTT
The DNA here is from genome assembly GCF_002913765.1 of Campylobacter concisus. Lineage (GTDB taxonomy): Bacteria > Campylobacterota > Campylobacteria > Campylobacterales > Campylobacteraceae > Campylobacter_A > Campylobacter_A concisus_BB. The sequence goes on from NZ_PPCH01000013.1 coordinate 109,333, forward strand.
ATATTTAACCAAAAGGCGTTATTTAGCCTAGTTGAAAACATCTACATAGCAAAGGCTAGCGAGATCGGCGGCATAATGGGTAGTGACGCCAAAAAGAGCAAGATCGCCGTGCGGGCCAGCGCTGATGCGATCATAGAAGATATAAGGAGCACTTTATGAGTGAAGAAAAAGCGTATAAAATTTTAGCCAAGCAAAAAAATATCTCAAACAACGAGGCAAAGGATCTTATCGACAGCGGACTAGTCTATGCCAAGGGGCAAAAGGTGATGATCGCTCGTGCGCTAATGAGCGAAAATACAAAATTTAACGTCGAAGAGATGCCAAAGCCAAGCGTTATCTTTGAAGATGAAAATTTAATAGCCATTAATAAGCCTGCTGCCATAACTAGCGAAAAAATCAGTCAAATTTATAAATTTCCACTCCTTCACAGGCTCGATAAAGATACGAGCGGGGTGCTGCTTCTTGTAAAAAATGACGAATTTGCGAGCCTTGCCATAAATGAGTTTAAAAAGATGAAGGTTGAGAAAATTTACATGGCAGCAGTTAGGGGCATCATGAGCGAGGAGGTCGTCGTAAATGAGCCGATCCTAACGATAAAAAATAAAAATGGCGCCTTTTCAAAGATATCAAAAGATGGCAAAGAGGCGATCAGTGAAATTTCGCCGCTCATGGTTGCGGGTAAAAAAACGCTGGTAAAAGTTGCCATAAAAACAGGCAGAACGCATCAGATAAGAGTGCACTTAGCCAGCTTAAATTTACCTATCGTTGGCGATGAGAAATACGGCAAAAATAGGGCAAATAGAATGTTTTTGCATGCTTATTCTATCGCTCTTTTAGACTATAAATTTAAAGCGCCAATCCCAAAAGAATTTAACTCTCTTGGATTTGAGCTATCTAATAAATTTGAAATTTAAAGAGCAATAAAGAAATTATTTAGTAATATACGCCCTTTAATAATAACTTATGAAAGGTGATTAGTGTTCGAACAAATTAGCGAGTCTTTTAGATTAGCCGTTAGCAAGATACGTTTTGTAGATGACGAAAAAGCTCTAAAAAACGCACTTGACGTTCTAAAAAAAGCTCTTTTAAAAGCTGATGTTCACCACAAAGTCACTAAAGATCTGCTCGCGTCTATCGAAAGCGAACTAAAGCAAACTGGCGTTGGTCAAAAGAATTTTCTAGATGCGATCAAGTCAAATTTAACGACTATCTTAACAGCTCCTGGTAATCAAGGCTTTGTCTATGCGCCAGTTGCGCCAACCATTGTTTTGATGGCTGGCTTACAAGGTAGCGGTAAAACTACGACAACTATCAAGCTTGCAAACTATCTAAAACTAAGAAAGAAAAAAGTTTTAGTTGCGGCTTGTGACTTGCAAAGATTGGCGGCGGTTGAGCAGCTAAGACAGCTCTGCGTTGCAAATGATATCGATCTTTTTTATATAGAAAATGAAAACAACCCTATAAAAGTAGCAAAAGAAGCACTAGAAAAAGCAAAAAGCGGTCTTTATGACGTGCTTTTGGTGGATACCGCTGGTCGTCTTGCGATCGATGAAAAGTTGATGCAAGAGATAAAAGATGTAAAAAATGCGATAAATCCACATGAAATTTTCTATGTAGCTGACGCTATGAGCGGACAAGATGCTGTAAAAACAGCTACAAGTTTTAATGAAATTTTGGGAATTTCTGGAGTTATCCTTTCTAAATTTGACTCTGACTCAAAGGGTGGCGTAGCTATTAGTATCGCAAAACAGCTAAATATCCCACTTAGATTTGTCGGTACTGGCGAGAAAGTAGCTGATATCGAGAGCTTTATACCAGATCGTATCGTAAGCCGCATAATGGGCGAGGGCGACTTAGCTACTTTGGTCGAAAAAACATCGACCATTATCGATGAAAAAGAGGCGAAGCGTCTAAATCAAAAGATAAAAAAAGGTCAGTTTAACTTTAATGATTTTTTGGATCAAATGGAAAGCGTTAAAAAGCTTGGCAGCATGAAATCTTTGATGGGGATGATACCTGGTCTTTCAAATATTGCAAATCAGATAAAAGATATAGATCTTGATAATTCAAAAGAAATTTTGCATATTAAGGCTATGATAAACTCTATGACACAAAAAGAGCGTGAAAATCCAGACCTTTTAAACAATAGTAGAAAAAGGCGTTTAGCAGCTGGCTCTGGACTATCTCAAGTAGAGGTAAATCGCTTTTTGAAGCAGTTTGAAAATGCCTCAAAGCTTGCTAAGAAATTTTCAGGAAAGGGCGGAGCAAAAGGACTTGCAAATATGCTTTCACAAGCAAATTTAAAAAGACCTGTTTGATAAAAGGGTTTAAATTTGGATATTTGTTATCTAAATTTAAGCTTTATTTAAAAACAAGAGGAGAATATAATATGGCAACAGTAGTAAGACTAACAAGAATGGGACGTAAAAAAAGACCTTTTTATCGTATAGTTGTTACAGATAGCAGAAAAAGACGCGACAGCGGTTGGATAGAGAGCATTGGTTATTACAACCCTATGGTTGAGCCAAATGTTATAAATTTCAACAAAGAGAGATTGGATTACTGGAAAAGCGTCGGCGCTAAACTTAGCGACAGAGTTGCACAAATTACAAAATAATGGTTGAAAATTTTTTATACGAATACGCCAAGCTGATAGCTGATTTTCCTGAAAAGGTGACTATCGAGCGTCAAGAGCTTGGTGAAAATTTTGTCGAGATCATTATAAGCGCTGATAAGGTTGATACTGGAAAGCTTATCGGTAAAGACGGCAAAATGATAAATGCTATAAAAACCGTTATTATTGGTTGTAAAGCCAAAGACAATACAAGTTATAGAGTAACGGTAAAAGCTATTGAATAGTGATATTGTTGAAGTCGCTACCATCGGAAGATGTGTTGGTTTAAAGGGCTATTTAAAGCTTCACAACAAGAGCGACTTCCCAGAGCAATTTAAAAAAGGTGCAACCTTTTTTGATAAAAACAATGATCAGCTCATCATAAAAGACTACAACAGATCAAAAGAGCTGGTTTTATTTGAAAATTTTGATGACTTAGACCTAGCTAAAACACTTGTAAATAGAACTATCTACACTACAAAAGAGCTTACTAGAAAAAACTGCAAACTAAAAAAAGATGAATTTTTTCAGTTTGATATTATTGGATTAAAAGTTGTAGAAAATGGTGAAATTTTGGGTATTGTAGAAGATATTCAAGATAATTTTGCAAACTCACTTTTATACATAAAAACTGATGAAGAGCTTATCGCAGCTAGCAAACCAAAGAATTTCTACATTCCATATTTGGAGCGTTTTATAGAAAGCGTAAATTTGGATAGTGGAGAGATTTTAGTAAAAGGCGCTAGAGATATCTTAGAAAATTCATGAAATTTACTTTTATTACACTTTTTGAAAATTTAGTCAAACCTTACTTTTGTGATTCTATTTTAAAACGTGCGATTAGTAATAAATTTATTGAAATTGATTTTATAAATCCAAGAAATTTTACCAACGATAAGCACAATAAAGTTGATGATTATATGATTGGAGGTGGAGCAGGGCTTTTGATGTTTCCACAGCCTTTGGATGAGTCGATCAAATTTTTAAAAGTAAAAGACAAAAATACCCATGTTATTTTTTTGGCACCAGCTGGTAAAAAATTTAGTCAAAATGACGCAAAAAGGCTTTCAAAGAAAGATCATATTTGCTTTGTTTGTAGTAGATACGAAGGGCTTGATGAGAGAGTTGTTGAACTTTGGGCGGACGAAGTTTTTTGTATAGGTGATTTTATTTTAACTGGCGGAGAGCTGCCTGCACTTTGTATGAGTGACGCAATATCAAGAAATGTGCCCGGAGTTTTAGGAAACGACATGAGCCTTGAAGTGGAGAGTTTTGAGGATAATTTGCTTGAAGCCCCATCTTTTACAAAACCTGATAATTTTAAATCCATCTTTGTGGTTTCAGAGTTTTTAAAGGGTAATCATGCTAAAATCCACAATTTAAAAAACAAGATGGCTCACTGCAAAACAAGGTACTTTCGCCCTGATTTATATCAAAAGCTAAAGCCACATAAATAAGGAAAAACATGAGAAATAAATACATTGAAGCGTTTGAAAATGCTCAAATTGCTGGTAAGAATATCCCTGACTTCCGTGCAGGAGATACATTGCGTGTGGCTACTCGTATTCACGAGGGAGACAAAACGAGAATTCAAAATTTTGAAGGCATTTGTATAGCTAGACGTGGTAGCGGCACTGGTGAAACATTTATCATCAGAAAAATCGGCGCTAACAGTGTTGGTGTTGAGAGAATTTTTCCGATATTTAGCGATTCTATCGAAGAGATAAAGGTTCTTAGAAAAGGTCGTGTTAGAAGAGCTAAGCTATTCTATCTACGCGAACTACGCGGTAAAGCAGCTAAGATCCGCGAACTTAGAAAATAAAACTTTTTCCCTGAAATTTTCAGGGATTCTCTCCTATAAACTATACTTAAAATTATTTTTATATTACTTCATATTTATACTTCATTAATCACTCTTTGCTAGAATTTTACCTCAAATTTACTTTTAAGGAATAAAGATGAAAAAAATTTTGATTTCACTTGCAGCTATTGCGTCTTTGGCTATGGCAGCAATCAATCTAAACACAGCTACAAAAGAGGAACTTATGAGTCTTGATGGTATCGGCAGTGCAAAAGCAGATGCTATCATCGAGTATAGAAAAGCAAATAAATTTAACTCAATCGACGATCTCAAAAATGTAAATGGCATCGGCGATAAAACTTTTGATAACCTAAAAGGTGAAATTTCTACTACTGGCAAGAGCGAAGTAAGCGAAAAAGCAAAAGCTAGTAAGAAGAAAATGGATGAGGCAAAAGACGAGATGAAAGATAAAATCTCTGATAAAAAAGATAAATTTAAAAAGAAAGCTTCTAAAACTAAAGAAGAGCTAACTTCTAGCAAAGAAGATGAAACTAGTATGGGTGAAAAAGCAAAAGACGAAAAAGACAAAGTTATTGACAAGGTAAAAGAAAAGAAAGAAAAAGCTGCTTCAAAAGCTAAATCTAAAAAAGAAAAACTTAAAGAAAAACTAGAGAAATAAAACATTTTAAAACCCACTTGTCTTTACAAGTGGGTTTTATAAATTCATATATTTTTTGTTTTAATTATAATTGACAAAAATTATCACAACTTTCTTCAAATTTCATTGATCTGATAATTTGCTTCATTTTAATCATTAGTTAAGGTTTTTTGCTAGTTTGTGTCAAAATAACTGCCATCTGACTTTACCAACTAAAAATTTATATGGAACTGCCCCGAAAAAACGACTATCAAAAGAGTGATTGCGGTTGTCGCCAATAATGTTTGGTGGGTTTCAAACTCCAACGGAGTAAATTCTAATGCAAGCCACCAAAAGAACCACCAACACTAGAGCCAGTTTCAAACTCCAACGGAGTAAATTCTAATGGTGGGGCGATAGTTATGTCGTCACTTTTGTGGCTTGTTTCAAACTCCAACGGAGTAAATTTTAATTAAGAGCCTTAAATTTATCATCGCCCCAAGTAGAGAGTTTCAAATTCCAACGGAGTAAATTTTAATAGCCCTGCAAATTTGTACCTAAATCTTTTATATCTTTGTTTCAAATTCCAACGGAGTAAATTTTAATACCTATCGAGCGTATTATGCTGCAAGACCTAACTCCGTTTCAAACTCCAACTGAGTAAATTTTAATCTCATTAAAACGAATAGCGCACAAAGCAGACATAAAGTTTCAAACTCCAACGGAGTAAATTTTAATTTAGTAGTTCTTCACTTACGTCATCTTCATAAGCAGTTTCAAACTCCAACGGAGTAAATTTTAATTTTAGCTCCTGCTGCAAAGCCAGCCCACTTGTAGGTTTCAAACTCCAACGGAGTAAATTTTAATTTCATCAACCCTAAAAAGTGCATCGTTATAGGCTCTGTTTCAAACTCCAACGGAGTAAATTTTAATCAATTTCTTTTTTGTCCATAGCCATTAAACCTTACTGTTTCAAACTCCAACGGAGTAAATTTTAATCGCCTCTTTGATCTTTTCTTTAGCGATTTGCTCGCGTTTCAAACTCCAACGGAGTAAATTTTAATCAACGCCTTTCTCTCTCAATACTTCGCTTATCGTCTGTTTCAAACTCCAACGGAGTAAATTTTAATTTTAAATTATGCTTTTTATTACTTTTCCTATGATCCGTTTCAAACTCCAACGGAGTAAATTTTAATACTTTTACTCGTAGGTATGAATATTCTGGCTCTTAGTTTCAAACCCCAACGGAGTAAATTTTAATTCTATATCGTCCCAGTCGATTTCACGCCCCATTTTGTTTCAAACTCCAACGGAGTAAATTCTAATGCTTTAGGGACTGGTGGCGCATTATGGAGTGCTTAGTTTCAAACTCCAACGGAGTAAATTCTAATAATTTTAGAATATTCAGGTGTAGATGATTTAACAATTTCGTTTCAAACTCCAACGGAGTAAATTCTAATGTTCATCTCTAACTCCCATTGTTTCAAAGAAAGAGCTGTTTCAAACTCCAACGGAGTAAATTCTAATTGGCGATTATTCTAAATTTAAGCCTATTGATTAGTTTCAAACTCCAACGGAGTAAATTCTAATGCTATCAACAAGCTTAGCAGAGTTTTCAGCGACCTGTTTCAAACTCCAACGGAGTAAATTCTAATGGAAGCTGACAAACTGCTTTTCAGACTTATCACGATGTTTCAAACTCCAACGGAGTAAATTCTAATGACGCAAAGCCTCATCATCAAGCGTTGCCACTTTCCGTTTCAAACTCCAACGGAGTAAATTCTAATATTACTTCTTTTCAATATTTGTTTGGTTTATGATCTGTTTCAAACTCCAACGGAGTAAATTCTAATAAAAGCTAAAGAAACTATAAAGGCTAAACAATGGGTTTCAAACTCCAACGGAGTAAATTCTAATGCAAGCTTAAAAATGGTCGCACTCGTTTTGGACTTTAGTTTCAAACTCCAACGGAGTAAATTCTAATCAAAGAAAACGATCACAGCACCAAAGAAAGAGTTGTTTCAAACTCCAACGGAGTAAATTCTAATCAAAGGCAAATTTTAAAAATTTGCGACGAGCTGTTGTTTCAAACTCCAACGGAGTAAATTCTAATCAAAGGTAGCTAGAAAAATTTTCGTTTTCTACATAGTTTCAAACTCCAACGGAGTAAATTCTAATTATTTTGGAAGCCTTACAAACAGCAATATTAAAAGTTTCAAACTCCAACGGAGTAAATTCTAATTTTAATCCTTTCTTATGCAACTGCTGTTCTCTATAGTTTCAAACTCCAACGGAGTAAATTCTAATCTATTGTTGAACTTCCTACAATTTCTGAGATTTCGTTTCAAACTCCAACGGAGTAAATTCTAATCGTGCTAAGGCTTGATCTAGCTACTGATGTAACTGGTAGTTTCAAACTCCAACGGAGTAAATTCTAATCAAAGAATTCAAATGATTTTAAGCCTTTTACAATGTTTCAAACTCCAACGGAGTAAATTCTAATAGCACCAAAAAGCCTATTTTATAGGCATTCTAGTGCAAGAAGTCTATATTTTTTCGCCTTAAATTTGACTAAAATTTAGCCATGTGCAAATACGCCAAGCCCCAAATTTCAAGCTTTTTAAAATATTAAAAAACGCTTTATTAAAATGCGATTTCACTCCCACTTAAATCCTTCATAAGGCGCGTCCTCACAGATGCACTTTTTGAGCTTGTTTGTTTCGCGGCGGATCACCTGCCTCCACGTTAGCTCCCTACCGCCCACCGTGAGCGTCTCGCAAAGGCGCGAGATCATCTTTAGCTCGATCTTTTGCACGGCGTCGTTGCTAAATTTTATCCTGCCAGCGTCCGTTTGGAAGTCCTTTGCGGTGATCTCTTTTTTATTTAGCATGTTAAAAATCAGCGTATCGCCCAAGATCGGCTTAAAAATCTCCGCAAGATCGAGATGTAGGCTTAGCGCGCGGTAGTTTGGCTCGTGCAAAAAGCCGATGCGAGGATCTAGCTCGGTCTTGTAAATTTCGCTTAGGCAGATGTTGTAGATACGCGTATTTACGTAGCTTATGAAGCTGTTGATCTTATCAGCGGGTGGGCGTTTTGAGCGGACGGTAAATTTAAAGCTTCGCTGATCTGCGATGATCTCGTTCCACTTTTCGTAGTAGAGCTTTTGAAAGGCACCCTCTACCGCCATGATAGCAGGCACGTTAGTGGCGGCATCTAGTGCCTTTATGTGAGGTTGCACGTCAAATTTCACGCCGTGTCTTTTGCAGTTTGCGGTGTCATTTATGATGTGGGCTCTAGTTATCTCTCGCGCGATATATGCACGTTTGATCGGATCATCAAAAGAGCGGAGCTGGCACAGCAACACAAAGCCACTTTTATTTACGGAGTTTGGCGTGTTTGGGTAGAAATTCCCACGAAAACTCTGATACGGACTAAAGATGTGCAAAAGGATGTTATTATCCGCCAAAAATGCGATGGTGTAGGTATCGATCTGCACTTTTGCTAGCACGTAAATTTCATCGATCGCATTTACCGGCAAAATTTTACTAGCGATAAGCGCGCCCGTCTCGTCAAATTTTTCAAAATAGATATTATTATCTTGCCTGTAAAGCCTGCCTGGACTAAGTATAAAGTGCGTCCTGTCGCTCTTTTGCATATTTGCTCCTTAGCTAAATACCGGGCTATTTTTATCTACGCCAATGACGATGCGCTCGGAGTATTTTAGCGAGTTAAATATATAGATGACGATGGAGTCTAGCTCGCTTACGCACTCTTTTTGCAGCGTCTTGCTTAGCTTTTTAAAGTCGCTCTCACGGATCTCGCCCTCATAGACTGAAAACTGCACGCGAGGCAGAAATTTCTCAACCGCTTTTCTGATGCGATTTGCGTTATTTCGCTCTTTTTGCTCGCGTCCTGCGATGTCGTAAAAAAGTATCACATACATCTTCTCTCCTAAGCAGTGCAATAGTCGTGATATGCGCAGTTTTGGCAAAATTTGCCCTGCGTAAATTTGGGCGGCTTTTCTAAATTTGCAAGTGCGCTTATCTCGCTTAAAATTTGCTCCATTAGAGCGAAATTTTCGCTGCTATCCTCCACTAAAATCACCTTTTTACCGCTTATTAGCTTGCCTTTTACCTCTTTTAAATTTAAGCCCGTTTTTAAAAGATAGATGTAAAAAAGTAGTTGCATCTTGCCTGCAAGCTCGTTTTTTAGGCTCTTTTTGTATTCGGTGACGAGATAGTGTCCGCGCTGCTTGGAAAGTTTGTCGAATTTCAAATTTGAAAATGCAAAGTCCTGCAAATCGCTCTCTTTGATATCTGCTAGCGCCTTGCCCATCAGCACGTTTTCGTCTTCTTGATCTGCGTGGATCTGATGCACATAAAGCCACGCCTCACGCTTACAAGTGACGTAGTAATTCACAAGTGTGCCAGTGATCTGATCTTTTGAGAACATTAGTCAAATACCTCGTCGGTTATGTCTAAATTCGTATCTTTTTTAAGGCCACACTCGGCACTATAAAAATAAGACGAGCCAAACGGCAGATAAAACATATCTTTAAGCCCATTTATCTGTTTTAAATTTGGCATTAGCTTATTCATATCTTTTAACGCTACGTTTATGCTAAATTTCGACAACTTTCTGATGTGGTTTTTAAAAAGATCTCTTATGGTAAATTTCTCATTCGGACTATTTTTGATCTCAAAAATTTTAGCTTCAAAATCTTTAATGAAATTTTCTTCAGGCTCGATTATTAGTGTTTGTTTATGATTGTCGTTCATGATATCCTCGATTTTTTGGTTTATATTTTCAAATTCCAGCTTTTCTATCTCACTTTTTATATGCAAATTTTCCAGTTGATTGCTTATCTTTTGAAAATACAAATTTGAAATTTCTAAAATTTCGCTCTCTTGCACCTCTTTTTGCTTAAGATCGCTCAAAATAGCCCCACTTACTTTATATAGATCGCCGTAAATCAAATTTGTAAATTTACTTATTTCAGGAAAGACGTATAACTCGCCCCTTGTTGCTCCAAAATGCCTATTTACGCGCCCTGCTGTTTGTATGATAGAGCTAATAGGCGAGACTTCGCGAAACCCAATGTCAAAGTCAAGATCCACTCCCGCCTCGATCGACTGCGTGGAGATAAGTAAAATTTTGCTTGCGAGTGGATCAACTTTGCTTTTATCTATCGCGCACCTTACAGCCTCTATAATAGCGCGCTTGTGATCATCATACATATATCCGTTTAGGCAAAAGCAGCTAAATTTATCCCTTAGCTTTGTAAAAAGTTCTTGCGCTTTTTTGATCGTATTTACGACGACTAGAGTATTTTTATCGCTTGCAGTCTCACAAATTTTTTCCAAAAGCTCATCCTCTCCGCCTATATCAAGCCATTTTATGACATATCTATCCTGCTTTGAAAAATAGTCTAAATTTGAAATTTCTTTAAAATTTTCGCTTTTTATGACCGGCATCGTCGCCGACATAAATATAAAAATAGTGCCAAGCCTCTGCGAAATGATCTCGCAAAGCAGGATAAAATCTTTTCTAAAGTTATATGGGATCGCTTGCGCTTCATCGATGATAACGACGCTATTTTTTAGCTGATTAAATTTAACATTATCTTTGTTTTTGTTACCAAATAGCGCAAATATCAGCTGATAAAGCGTAGTTACGTTTATCTCGCCACTAAAAGATTCCATTAGAAATTTGATCTTTGAGTATCTGTCTTCGTCGGTTAAATTTTCTTCATCTATCGTCGTTTTGTGATGTGCCTTGCTGACCAAAATATCGCTATTTTTATAAATTTTCGCGACTATATCGTAGGTTTGATCTATTATTGAGGTAAAAGGAAGCGCATAAATTATGCGAGATTTGTTAAATTTCAATGCAAAATTTAATGCCGTCAAAGTCTTGCCATAGCCTGTAGGCGCAGTTAAAGTAAAAAGTTTGCGCTCTTTGTCAAAGTTGTTTAAGACGAAATTTCTAAACGCATCTCTCTTTTTATTTGGCGGCAAATTTTGGATACCAGCTTCTAAAACATCTATCAGTATATATTTGGTTTGCTGTTTTGGCATGCTAAAGATAGCTTCAAATTTATCACTATAAATCAAATTCGAATATAGGCTTTTGAAATTTATAAAGTCCTCGTAGGTAAATTTGTGCCTGTACTGCGATAAAACTAAGTATTGACGAAGCTTTTCTGCTCTATCTAAAAACTCATCTTTTTTAGTAGATAATCCCGAATAGATCTTGATATTTTTAGCAGCGCCAGCCACTTCATCCCACTGCTCTAGCTCTTTTTGGTTTTTAAAAAATTTATTAGCTTCTCTGGCTAGCGTCATTAAATTTACCACGTCGCCATGGTGCGAAACGATAGCAAGAAAGCCAAACAGGGTTAGTATCTCATCAAATTTTGAGTTTAACAAGAAAAAATATGCCGACAAGAGCGAGTGGTTTTTATCCAGCTTGTCGTTTGAAGTATCTCTGATGTAAATTTGAAAATTGTTCTTCAGTTTTGCGATGTCGTGATAGAGTTTGAGCTGCCTATCCAGCTCTTCATCGTCAGGCGAGATCATATTTTTTATATGATTTTCTAAAAGTTTATTTGGATGCGACCAAAACTCGTCAAATAAAATAGACTCTTTCATCGTTTATCTGATAAATATTTCCATGATTTTTAGATTTTATAAGCTCTTTGCCGTTTAACTCCATCACAAAGTCTTTAAAATCTTTAAAAAATCGCCCATTTTCGCAGCCACAAGGCATTCTAGCTGTAGTTAATTTCGCATTTTCATTAATGCCTTCAAAAACAAAATCATCCATAAGTGTAAATGTATTTATAAAACTTTCAGCTTGCGATATTTTTTCGCATATTTTTATATCGATCCAGCTAAAATCAGCTATACAAAAATTTATCCCAAGATAGGGCGTAAAGGCGGTTTTATGCTCTTTTAAATTTGAGATTATTTTCTCCTGATAGCTTTGCTCTAAATTTTCTAAATTTAAAAATACGACATAAGACGGCGAGCAGATTAACTCTCTGTAAAACTGCTTTTTCTCTTTTGCGTTTTGATAGCCTTCCTCTATGTGCATATTGCTTGAGAGGGCAAATTTTATGCCGTTAAAAACAAAACTTTTTTTTAAAATTTGCCTATCTATTTTTACGCTGTATTGGATGTTTGATAGCTTAAGATACTCTTCTTCACCTATAACGGCGCCTAAAAAGCCCATTATAGTGGTCTTTGGCGGTACTGGATAGGTTAAGCTAGAATAAATCGTCGCCGGATGCGAAAAATGAGCGTAATCGCCAAATAATCTAAAAGCAACAATGCCCATTTTATGCCTCTATCTTTTTCCAGCTGCTGTCAAAATTTTCTTTGTTTATCGTTTCAAAATCATAATCGCTCATATACTCTATCTTTTCTATATTTGCAGCGTATCTTGCGAGTTTATTTTTTAAATTTGTAAAGTCGATAGTGTATTCGTTGATGCTTCTTATCACTCTATCTTCTTTTTCGCTTTTTAGGCTTATGCTATTGTTTAGATCGCCTGCAAACGTATCGTCCTTGTATGTGATGATTAGCATAAATCTTGGAGTTTGACCGATTTTGGAGCGAGTTGTCAGGTTTTTAGTGCCATGCCACAAAGCTTTTAAAATTTTAGCCTCATCGGCTTCGCTAAAGCCTGTTTTTGCCGCATTATAGTTGTCTATGATGCCGTAAGTGGCAAAAATAGCGTATTTTATAAATTCCTCTTCTCTAAAAGTCGCTTGATCTTTTTGTTTTTTGGGGTCGTTTGGATCGTAGTCGCTAGCAAAAGCGCCAGTTCCTTTAACATGCTCTACTTCGACCTTGTTTAGGGATTTGCTTAGTCTAAACTGCACTGGTCCAGTAAATTGAACGCCTGCAGTTTTTATCTCCTTATCCTGCCTCATCTCGTCTTTATCTGAAATAGGCAAAACTCCGCCAAATGCACGGATATCGATAAATTTAGACAAAATTTCTTTTTGTAGTTCACTTTTGCCTTGCTTTATATTTATACTTTGTCTGATCGCAGTTTTAGCGTCTAGCAGGGCGTCTTCTATCCTATACTCCTTTATAAAAATCGACGCCTCATCTTTTTTTATTATCTCATCTCTAATAGTCCTTTTTATACGCACGTCCGTCACCTCGGCTACGCCAGTTTCATCATCTCGCCTAGGAGCGTTATCCTTTAGCATGTCGCCGTTTGGGTTCCAGTTCTCTCCGTCCCATAAAAAAAGTATCTCTTTTTTTTGCATCTTATTCTCCTTATTTTGTTTTGTCTTTTATAAATTTACGATAGTCGCTTCCGCCCATAGCAAAGGCAAGCGTAGTATGCGAGATTTTTACTATCTTTCTCTCATTAGAAAAGACCTGCGGTAAAATTTCGATCAAACACTCTTTTATGTTTTCAATGTTAGCATTTGGCTTGCCAGAAGCGGCCTTAAGTTTTCTAATCATCTCATCGCACTTGGTCCAAATTCGCTCTAAATTTTCCATACTTATAGATCCGCAGTCGTTAAGCCAGTTGCTAAAAGATACGCCGCCGTTCACGCCAAGCTGCCAGTTCATCAGGGCTGCGCTTAGCATACCGAGCAAATAAGCGCTAATGAGCGCATCGTTTTGATTTAAAAACTCGCTATTTTTTATTAGCTCTTTGATCAGTTCTTTTTTATCGGTTAAATTTTCCAAATCGCACTCCTTTTGAAAGACTAGTTTTTTGTTTAAGAGATTGATATCATTAAAGAAATTTTGATATTTTGCAATATTTTCAAATTTTCTTTCTTTATAAAAATTGTTAAAGTATTTGCTCCATTCCAACTTTTTTGCGTAACTTTTATTGACGCTACCATAATAAATCAGATCGCTATATCTTTTTATCATAATCTCTAAATCAAATTTATTTCTTGATAGCAAAAAGCTCATCACGCCAAGCCTGCTTTCAAATAAATTTTGCAGATAAATCGTCTCATCTGTGCCGCTATTTTTTTCATAGAAGGCTTTTATGTTAAAACGGCTCATTAAATTTGAGATGTGAGAGATAAAAGATGGCAAAACATCGTCTATCGCAAGCTTCAAATCGATAGCAGCGTTGCTTTGTGTGTAAAATAAAATCGTATTTAAAACAGGCAAATTTTCCTGCTTTTTAGCTGTTGTCTCGAGATAATAATCTATGCTAAATTTTATGGCTTCTTCGGCTATTTCAATATCTTTTATGTCGCTCTTTGAAGTCTCTTCAAGTATTTTTACAATCTCTTCTAAATTTACTGAGCTACTCAAAATAGTCGGTAAAATAGCTATTTTCATACCATAAAAATTATGCGATAGCTTATCTTTTATCGCTTTAAAGCCATTTTCTACCTTTTTTGCGCTATTGGCGCTCAGTGGCAGGAGCTTTGATTTGATAAATTGCATATTAGCAGGCATCTCATTTACCGAGCAAAACGCTAAATTTGCATCGCCGCCGATACCCTTTTTATTTGTCAAGATATCGTATCCGTAAGATGATTTTTGCTCTTTTACGCTGATATGATTTTCAAAAATTTGCTTAAAATATGCAGAAACCGGCTTGCCATCATACGAGAGCGAGAAAAAAGTAGCGACTTTTTTGCCTTTTTCGTTTTTTAGCTCATCAAGACCTTTGATCTCATCTATCATACCAGCAAAATACTCTTCGTTTATGCTTGATAGTATGGATAAAATAGCGTCTTTTTCTATAATGCTTGGCTCAAAAAAGGAGAGCAAATTTGATATAGATTTCAAAATGCCTCTTATAAATTTAGCTTCGTCTTTATTTATTTCTTTGGATAAAAATTGAGAATTTGGGAAAAGATTGCCAGAATTTGCTCCAACGCCAAATCTACATATTATTAAGTCATCTTTGCTTATGTTTAAATTTGGCTCGATCTGCTTGGTTGCTATGTCGCAAAGATAGACTTTGATCTTGTCATATTTGTGAGCGCCATTTTTGAGCTTAAGCTCTTCTTTTTCATATACCTCGCCTATGTCAGCAAGAATTTTAACTATATCAGCCAAAATATTTTCCTTATTTTATTTAACTTAAAATTTTAAATATTTTTTAATTTTATGCATGCTTGACTTAAATATTTCTAAATTTAAGCTTATTTTGCAAGTTTAAAAGATAAAAATATAAATCAAGTATTTTTATTATGTTTGTATTAGCTACAGCAAATACTGAACTCTATCCATCCTAAATTTATGTCAAAAATTTTAATGTCTACGATAGGACTAAAAAATATAAACAAAAAGCACAATATATATTTTCTTGCGTGATTAAAAAGCTTTTTAATTTTCAAATATAACCCTCCCAAATCTTTTTTATTTGTACCTCATTATAATACAGAATAAAATATATTTCAAGTTATATTGTTTTAATGGTTAAAATGATTTTTGTTTTGACAAAAAATGTACTATAATACATATTAAAGAATAAGGTTCCCGCTGGGATTTGAAATTATTGTTTTAATGGTTTGTAACCTTATTCTTTTTCTTTTGTTATCTCTATAAAACCTACTCCATAGTTCATACATCCACTACCAACACCCACATCAAGGATCAAATTTATAAGCTCTGGCCTTGCTTTGATATGCCATTTTGCAGGCCAAGCTTTGACTGGCATATTGTTGTTGCCGTAGTAAAAATATAATGGCTTTTGTAAATTTTGCCAAAGTAAATTTAGCTCAAACTCACCATCATATTTATATCCCATAAGTGTTTCAAATCTTTGTAGTGCGTTTGTTTTCATCATTTCAAGATGTCTTGAGTCTTGCGGCTCAAGATGCACTTTGCATCCCAAAAGTCCAACAACTGAACACGCTACACATCCCTGAAAAGTAGCTTCATTTTGTGAAATTTTATGCTCTTTTACTGAGACAGACGTATCAAGCAAACAAATATTGCCAAGCTTTAATCCGTCTTTTAGCACGGCAAAAGCGATCGTTTTTTCAAATTCTGGCACAAACGAGCTAAATCTTATCTCTAAGCTTAAATCATTTAGTCTAAAATCAAAATTTGATCTTTTAAAATTTTTACCGCTTTCTTTATGTGTGTATCCGTCATGTTCAGCCTTTGGTAAATAGCTATAAATATAGCCTTGTATGAGCTTGGATAGAGACTTTGCTATTTTTAAATTTTGAGTTGGAAGGCGTGAATTTATAATGATCATTCTTGCTCCTTATTTGTTACTAGAATGGATTATAACTCAAAATTTTGTAAAAAATAGACAATTATATAAAATAAATTTTTTAGAATTTATTTTTTATTTTAAAATAATGTAGCTAAATAAAATCAAAGACTTATTTTAAAATTTAAATGCTCTTTTCTTGACATATAATAATGTTTTTTTGTATAATCTCAATTCTTTTTTAAATAATCATGTCTTGCTAGCTCAGTCGGTAGAGCATCTCACTTTTAATGAGGGGGCCGTTGGTTCGAATCCAACGCAGGACACCATTTTTGGGTTTATGACCCTTTCGTCTAGTGGCT
>NZ_PPCH01000014.1:0-176497 GCF_002913765.1 Campylobacter concisus
TGCAAAAAGCAGCCGAAGAGGCTGTAAAAGAGGTAGCAGCACTAGGCGGTAGTGGTGGTATCATCTCTATCGATAAATTTGGTAAGACTGGCTTTGCTTGGACTAAAGATAAACTTGGTATGTATCACGGTGAGGCAAGACTAGGAGCTAAACCAGTTGTTTACTGGCCACTTGGTGAGAAATAATTAGATAGCTAGGCCAGATCCTATCCGGCCTAGTTTTAAAGGGAGAAAGTTTATTAAAATATATAAATTGCTCCAAGAACGATAAATGCTCTTAGGCAAAAACCGCCGATTAAAACACCATATTCATTATATACACAGCTTTTGATGCCTTCGCTACATCCGCATACTGCTCCGTCTTTTGTTACGCCACATCTTTGTAGCATAAATTTACTGCCACCAATTAATGGCAGTGCAAGACCAAGCACTATAAAGCCTATCCAAAACATCGGTGCTAGAGAGCCTGATACTATTTTGGTTATGCTAGCCATGCCAGCAGCTTCGATTCTAACGCTTGCAAATAGCATCAAGAGGGCAAAAATTTCAAGCGCCACTAAAATAGTGTGAAATTTATGCGACTCATGGCTTAAAACGCCACCACCACTTAGCACAGATATAGCATTTGCGCTAAGGCCTGTTGATATGGCTGAGATAGTAAATAGTATCGGTAGCCATATACTTGCCCATAGTGGGATCGCTTTAACAACATATAAAAGTAGTCCAGTATAACCCATCACTCCAATGGCTAGTAGCGAGCCAAAACTAAGCATCATATCGCAAATTTTGCCACCTTTTTTAACTTGTAAAAGCACGAGCACGCTAACTATTATGAAAAATGTTAGAAGATATGTGCCGATACTCATTATAGAAACTGGTCTTGTGTAAAGGCCTATGATCTTAGCTGGATTGATCGCCGCACTTGGTGCTAGGTCAAATAGCAAAAGTACAGTTCCAACTATGACCGCTATTGGCGCTAGCAAAAATCCAAATTTGTAAAATTTCTCATCTAGTTTGCCCAAAAAGCCTTTATAGGCTAAAGCCGAGCACAAAAACGCCCCAGCACCTAAACCACCCAAAAACAGATATATGACTATGAGCCATCCCCAAGTTGTTTGTTCCATTATCTATCCTTTAACTCTTAAAAGTTAGAAGAGCTCTTGACTGCTCTATCTCGTTTTCAAGATATAAATTTAAAAAATCAGCAAAGCTCACATAGGCTTCTAAATTTGTAGCCTCCTTACAGCGAGAGCTAAATTTATAAAACCACTCAAACGGATGAGTGCGAATGAAGTCATATTTTTTATATAAAATTTCATCCATTTTCTCTTTTTCGTCTGCTTGTAAGGCATTGAAACTTAGAAAGTAAAGGTATTGCAGCTCGTATCCGATGAAATCATCTGGAAATTTATCAAACTGCTCTTTACTAAGCTTTAGACCAGAGCTTTTATAAAAGCCACGCACCTGCATAGTCTTTTCGCCAAACATCGTTTTATAATCAAAATAAACCGACTCGTATGGCTCAGCTTTTGGGTGTCTTGGCCCTACAAATAGCCTATTAAATTCATATCTTAGCTCGTCTAGCAAATTTAGATCATCTTTGCACTTATTTAGCCAAAGTATGAAGTCGTGATTTTTAAATTTATCACTAAAATTAAGGCTTAGGCTTATGAGCTCATCTAAATTTTGCTCCCTAAGCTCTACTAAGAAAAATCGCCTTAAAAAGTCTTCAACACTAAGGCTAACGCTAAGCTTTTCTTTGACCTTATCCATCTTTTACTCTTTAGTGTATGAATTCGTTTCGCTTCATTCTTGGATAAAAGCGGATGTTTGGCTTGGTAAAGAAGTGTTTAAAGCCTGGCATCTCTTTTTGCATACCAGCGCTGTCACTAACGTTGCTATCAACTAGTTTTAGTACTCCACACGGACAGCCTGCTACGCAAGCTGGCTCTTCGCCACGCTCAAGTTTTTCAGCGCAGAGATTGCACTTTTGAGCTTTACCGTCTTTACCTTTTGTGATAGAGCCATAAGGGCAAGCCATCAAGCAGTATCCGCAGCCTATGCACTTATCATGAAGTGGCTGTACGACACCATTTTCTAGCTTGATATAAGCCCCAACTGGGCAGACATCCATACAGGCTGGCTCGTCACAGTGATGGCAAGAGTGAGTTATAAAGATCTCTTTTTCTATACCATCTTCATGTATCATAAGGCCATCAACATGTCTCCAGTTTATATCTGGATCTTGGTTGTGATAGACCTGACATGAAATTTCACAAGCCTTGCAGCCTATACAAAAGTTATAATCAAATAAAAAACCTTGTTTTCTTTTCATCTTAGACTCCTTTACATCTCTTGTTTAGCTGCTTTTTTTACTTCACAAAAGCTAGCTGTATAAGTTGAGCCATTTCCTAGATCGCTAACGCCGTCAGAGCAAAGTATGTTTGCTCCAGTTCTTGATTTTGTCACTTTTACCCAGATGTTGTTCCACGCATAGGCTATGCCTGGGTTCATTTGATTTGTCTCGACTGCTGTAAAGACGGCTGTACCTTTTTCGTTTGTTGCCTCAACTGTATCTCCATTTTTTATACCGCGTGCTTCCATATCTTCACGTGTCATAAATAGCTCAGCATTGCCCTTAACGATAACTCTTTTTAAGATATAAGGCATATTGCCCCAGTTTGAGTTGTCTTGGAGCTGAGTACCTGGCGTCATGAAATAAAGCGGATATTTCTTAAGATAGTCTTTTCCAAATTTATTGCTCTTTTCATAGTAGTCCCAGTCAGTTTCAAGGTCTATTACTGGATGATATCCTGCGTCTTTAAAGGTTTGTGAGTAAAGCTCGCATTTTCCACTCTTTGTACCAAAGACTAGTTTGTCTTTTGGCGCATAAGGGTAGTATGGGAACTGATCTTTCATCGTTTCAGGCGTTCTAAATGGTTTGATCCAGCCGACTGATTTTAGTTTTTCATAGGTGATGTTTTGCTTTTTGGCAAATTCTGTATCCAAAAAGCGTCTGCAAACCGTTTCACTATCCCAGTTAAAGCACTCTTCTGTATAGCCCATCGCTTTTGCAAGAGCGTTGAAGAACTCTAAATTTGTCTTAGCTTCGCCAAGAGGTTTTACGCTTTGAGCGTTGTAGCAGACGTATCCAGAAATTTGGTCGTTTTGGATATCCTCACTCTCCATAAATGTAACACCAGGTAGAACATAGTCAGCATAGTCACAGGTATCTGTTTCGTAAGGATCAATTACAACCAAAAAGAAGTCATCGTCCATTACACGCTTTTTGATCAAATTTGTATTTGGTGCGGTTACCATTAAATTTGAGTTGTAGTTGATGCATGCTCTAATGACTGTGTTTATAGGCTTGTCAAGATATGTTGGATTTTCTTTTTGTATGCCTTTACCAAATTCTATATAGCTTACTTGCTGCCTTTCTATCTTTTTGCCATCTTTATCTTTAGGAGATAGATCTGGCATGCAGTTGTCGAAATTAAAGCAGCCTTTTACATGCACATATGCCCAAAATAGTCCGCCACCAAGCTTTGTCAAGGCGCCAGTTAAAACTGGTAAAAATGTAACCGCACGAACAAGTCTTGCTCCGTTAAAGTGTCTTTGTCCGCCGTCGCCGTGCATGATAGCTGGTGCTTTTGCGTGGGCGTACTCTCTAGCAAAAACTTTGATCTGATCCACACTTGCTCCGCACATCTCAGATAGCTCGCCATAGGTATAGAGTGAGCACTCGTGCACTAGATCTTCAAAGCCTGTTGTGTATTTTTCCACAAATTCATGATCATATAGATCTTCTTCTATCAAAAATTTACAGACCGCTAGACAAAATGCAGGGTCACTAGATGGTTTTAGCTGGATAAACATATCTGCTTGGTTTGCTAGAGGAATTCTTATTGTATTTATAACGATGATCTTTCCGCCTCTTTTTTTAACACGGTGAGCAAATCTTATCCAGTGTACGGCTGTATAAGCTTCGTTTGATCCCCAGCTGATATACATATCGCTCTCATCGATCTCAAGTGCATCTTTTGAGAAGTCAGTACCTATAACGCTAGGAGTACCCGCGTATCTTGGCCAGTCACAAGGGTTTCTAACAAGTCTTGTGGCTCCATATTTTTCAAAGAAATTTCCTGGTGCGATAGTTTTTGAGATATGTCCCTCGTTGCCAGAGTAGACAAACTCGGTCAAGGCTTCGCCACCAAATTTCTCTTTTATCTCAGTTAGCTTCGCAGCTATCTCTTTTAAGGCTTGATCCCAGCTTATCTTCTCCCATTTTCCCTCGCCTTTTTTACCGACTCTTTTCATAGGGTGCATGATGCGGTCAGCGTTATATAGGTGCATGGCATAGGTGTGACCCTTGACGCAGACTGTGCCTTGCGTTAGCGGGTGCTTTGGATCTCCTTTTATGCTTACCATTTTGCCGTCCTTGATCTCAGCGATCATCGAACAGGCATCGCGGCAGTTTCTAGGACAGGTTAGGTAGTGGTACTCTACATTTTCCTCGTTCTTATAGGATTTTGGGTTAAAATCCACCTCAAATTGCTCCATACCAAATAGGCTAGGAGCTGTCCCAGCTGCTGCTAGAGCTGCTCCGGTGCCTTTTAGGAAAGAACGTCTTTGCATGTTTTCTCCTTAAATTTGATAGCTATTTCACCTCAAAGATAAAAACTTTATTCTCTTTGCCTTCTCGTGAGAAGATGTAAAATTTATTATCTTTGATTGCTAATGCTCTTGGGTTATTTACCCCACTAAAACTAAATGCCTCGTCTATTTCTTTGGTGGTTAAATTTAACTTTAAAATAGTTGAGAAATTTTTGCTTAAAAGATAGAGCGCATCAGGCTCCACATCAACACCAGTAATGTAGTAGTTGTTTAAATTTCTACCCTCTTTTAGCTGCAAATTTGCTCCAGCTTTTGGCATAAATTCTTCTAAGATCATCTTGTCATCACCATCAAATATAGCCACACTCCAGTAGTCTCTAACGTCATTTGGTACGCTAGCTGTGAAAAATTTATTCTCACTTTCTAGATAGTCCCAGCCTAAGATGTATTGCTGTTTTGATCTAATGGTAGAAAATCTGCCCTTGTTACCAAGGTCGTTTAGCTTCCATGCGTCATATCCAGCCAATAGGTGCCTCCACTGGCTATTTTGTTCATCTTTGCTAAGATTGCTAGCTGGCTCATAAAAGACAAAAGTTTTGTTATAACTTATCATGCCAAGCTCTTTTTTATACCAAGTAGCTCCAACTGTTGCCTCCATCTCCATTATAAAATGACGGTCGTGCTTGGCATAACTTAGTGGCTTTAAATTTTCATCTGCGATGTAAAATTCATTGTCGTTTGAGACAATGGCAAAGTACTTTTTGCTCTCATCGTAGTCGGCTCCAGTTATTGCATTATCATTTTGCAAATTTAGAGTGAGCGTATCTTTAAGACCTAGCTCTTTTGTGTTTTGGATCGCTCCATTTTTACTATCCATGTCAAAGTTAAACCCAAAAGCAAGGCTTGCCAATGCGACAAAAAATATTAGCTTTTTCATCTTTTACTCCTTACTTTGCTAGGTCTGGAAGCTCAGGGTTCCAGTCAAATCTAAAATCAAGCGAGCTATCCCAGTGGTCTTTCTCCCAGAACCATTTTGAAGGATCGATGCTCATTCTTGGTGGTGTGCTAGATCCTAGATACGGTGGTGGACCAGAAGCTATAAAGGCTTGAACGCAGTTTGCAAGTATGATCACGATAAAGACCAAATTTGCAAATTTGCCAAGCGGCAAGTAGCTTAGAAAGTTGCCATATTCGCCATTTGAGCTTTTTTGCATTATAAGGCCCAAATTTTTGCTAAACAAAAATATAAAAGCCAAAAATATGATCACACAAAAATCAACAACCATAACCCAAAACTGAGTGTGGGCACCTAAAATTTCAAGACCAAAACCTTGTTTGATGTCAAGATAGCCGCCAAATGTTCCATCTAGGCTGTAATGGATAAAGCCATTAAATATGCCCCAGCAAGCCATTAGTAAAAGTGCTGCTAGATAGCCAGGCTTTAGTCCGTACCTGATGATAAAAAGCGCTATTAGGCTAATAGCTATCATCGTGATCCTCTCGGCCCAGCACATTACGCAAGGGTTATCACCTAGTCCAAAGCCAAGCACCAAGCAGGCGATACCAACTGGAAGTGCCACAAGAGCGGTGATGGCCAGTGACATAAGGTTGAAAAAGCCTTGTTCGTTTGCCGGGATTTCGTTTTGTTTTGTTTGCATCTTGCCCTCCTAAAAGTTGCCTATTGGCAAGACTACCCATAAATTTACGTAAAATTCTAGTGCAACTAGTATTACGCACCCCAAAGCCATACAGGACGTTGCTATTTTCTTCATTTGTGGCTTTATGTATAAGATAAGCCCACTAATCAGAAATAGCGTCAAAATTAGAAATTCCATTTTGAGCTCCCAATTTGTAAATTTTCAACTACAAGCATGCTTATCTGAGAAAAATAATATAACTATATTTATTAAATTTAGTTTAAAAAATATATTTTTATAGCTAAGTTTTAATTTATAAAATAAAATTTTGTAAATAAAAATATATTTATATAAAAATATTTTATATAATTAAGCTATATTTAATTAAATTAATATTAGTTTTTATAAAATTATTTTTATTAGCTAGCTTATAAATTCAAATTAGCTTAAAGAATAGTTATGTAATATTTTTGCAAAGGTAAAAAGGGGTAGTAATGGAAAATATATTTCTAGAATCATATGATGTTTTTAAGGTATGTAAATCCCCAAGCAAATTAAAAATTTATGATGAATTTTTGCAAAATAACAAAAGGTACTCTATAACGCGTTGCTACTACGTTATCGTGGTGGATAATACATTTTTAACCTACTCACATCTCATGGTCTATGAGCAGCTACTCTATCTTTTGTACTCGCAAAACAAACTAAAAAATGGTGACTTTTCGCTCACCCTTAAAAAAGCAGAGCTTGCTAAAAAATTTAAAACAGATATCACCAAAAGTGCCACAGATACGATAAAGTGCTTTTACGAAATGCAAGATGTGAAAATTTCGATCTTTGTAAAAGATAAGATCGAAAAGCAGATGAATATCATCGAATTTATAGACGCAGAGCAAACTGATAAATATGGCGAGCTACAAGATGAGATAAATGTTAGGCTAAACCCAGAATTTGTAAAGCTTTACCGCTGCATATACCTTGATAAGATCGAGTATTTAAACAGCTTTGACATAGAGCAAGGCAGCTTCATAAGATACTTCATGCAGCACGAGCTAGATGGTGGCGTAAGAAGCTCAGCCATTATCGATAAAATGGGTGTTTTAAACTATTTGTCTTTTGCTTATAAAAAGCGCTTTGAGCAAGAGGTGGCAAATGTTAGCTTTTATTATAAAAATGAAAAATACGAGATAAAAGATGGCTTTGTAGTAGTCACAAATCACGAAAATAGAGTGATGGATAATCAAAATGCCTCTATTGAGCTCTTTGGTCTTATATATGAACAGATCACAAAAAATTGCATTAAAAACATCGTACTAAATGATGCAAATTTGCAAAATTATTACGCAAGGTTTGGTAAATTTGAGACAAATCAAACTATCTTTAAAATTTTTAGTAACATGGAGCTTATGCTAAATCACTCAATGCAAAAAGAAAATGCCAAAATTTCTTTCTTCTCTCACTTTTTTGAAAGCATAGTTTGTAAAAGAGATACGGAGCTTGAAATTTTGATCGAACTAAATCAAAAAGGCTTTGAGTATATCATCTCACGAAGTGCAAATTTAGACTTTTATAACGTTGAGTCAGCTGACTACGGACTTACTTCATACCCAGCTAGCTCTTGTGCGGTGGGTGGAAATTTCTAAATTCAGTTGATTTTAGCTTTTAGTTTGGCGATCACTTCGTCAAGCTTGCCGCTATTTTGAGCATTTTTTAGGCACTCATTTATCTCGGTCATCTTTTTGGTAAATTCGCTTTTTATAATGCCAGCCACAAAGTCCTCGCTGCTAGTCTCGTCCAAGATAGGATACATGTCTCGCCAGATATCTTTGATCTACCAGCCGCATTTTGATATGCAAGGAAACTCTTTAAGCTCGCCAAGCTTTAGGCTCATCATAACTTCATCAGAGTGCTTGATATCGTCTGTGACAAAGTCTTTATGTGCGCTATCAAAGCTCGTAAACATGCGGTAGCCAAGGCTTGATACGTTGTTTTCAGAGCAAATTCTAAACTGAAAAACATTATCTTCATAGTCTAAATTCGATATGCAAATTTGATGTTTTTGGGTGAAATTTGGAAATGAGTTAAACCTTTTATCATCTATGTCAAGCTGCCAGTTTGAGCCACTACCGCTAGTTAAAAACTCTTTAAAGCTTAGTTGTACAAATTCTTTATAGCTCATCTCATCAGCTGTGAAAAAGTCATAATTACTACTGTTTTTTTCTTTAAAATCTTTAAATTTCATATCATTTCCGATCAAAAAAATGTAACTATTTTACTACTTCTTAGGATAAAAGTTATTAAATTTTACGAAATTTATAAGATTTTTTGTCCGCGAGCTATTTTGATTTTAAAAATTTGAGTTGTGTAGCAAATGATTTTTCAAAAATAAATTAAATTTCATCCGTGATGATCTCTATCTTGCTTGCATCAACCAAGCTGCCATCTATGATGATCTCCTCTATCTTGCCAGCTCTTATGATGCCGCTTTTTGGATTTTTCACGCTTTTTATCGTGCTTTTTGTGCTAACATCGAGGCTTGAATACTCAAAAGCAAGGCTTGTATCCATAAAAATGCAATCTTTTACGACCAAATTTTCTACGTAGCAAAGCGCTTGCAAGCTCTTTACCTTGCAGTTTACGAGCGTCACATTTTTTGCATTCCATGCTAGATATTCGCCTGAGATAAGGCAGTTTTGTGCGACCACGTTTTCGCAGTTCCAAAAGGCATCTTTTGAGATGAGCTTTGAGTTTGTGATACGAAGGTTTTTGCAGCCATCAAAGCAGTAGTTGCCGTCTAAATTTAGCCCATCAACTTCTAAATTTTCGCTATTTGCCGCGAAGTAATCCCCTCTTGCAAAGACATTTTTAAGCTTTACGTCCAAACATCCCCAAAGTGTCTCGCTAGCGTCTGAGAAATTTACATTTTCTAGCAAAATTTGCGAGCTTTTTCTAAAGCTTTTTGGAGCGTTTATGAGCACGTCTTTAAAGCTTAAATTTGTACTGTACCACATGCCAGCTCTTGCTAAAGGCTCGAGGTAGCCGCCATTTAGCGTGATATCGCTTGCGTACCAAAGTGGGTACTTGTAGGCAAAAACGCACTCATTTAGCTTTAAATTTGAACTGTGCTTTAGCGGCGACTCGCCGTCTTCAAAGATGCAGTTAGTAAAATTTAGCCCTTTTGCCCCAAACATCGCGCGTTCTCCTGTAAAAGTTTCGGCATTTCTCTCTTGCATTTTTGTCCTTTATGAAATTTCACTCTCAAAATTATACTAGTTTTACTGCAAAGTGCCATTAAATTTACTTTAAAGACGCAAAGCGTTATAATCGCCCAAAAAAGGAGAAAAAATGGGTTTAAAAGCAGACTCTTGGATAAGGAAAATGTCGGTTGAAAAGAAGATGATCGTGCCATTTGCCGAGGAGCAAGTGGGGCGTGGCGTCGTTAGCTACGGCGTTTCTAGCTATGGCTATGATATACGCGTGGGCGATGAGTTTAAAATTTTCACAAACATCGGCGGAACCGTCGTTGATCCAAAGAATTTTGATGAGAAAAATGTGGTTGATTTTAAGGGCGATGTCTGCATAGTGCCGCCAAATTCTTTTGCTTTGGCACGCACGGTCGAGTACTTTAACATGCCTGATAACGTGCTAGCGATCTGCCTTGGCAAGAGCACATACGCAAGATGCGGTATCATCGTAAATGTGACACCTTTTGAGCCGGGATTTAAGGGGCATATCACGATAGAGATCTCAAACACGACGCCACTTCCTGCAAAAATCTACGCAAACGAGGGCATCGCACAGGTGCTATTTATCGAGGGCGACGAGCCTTGCGAGGTGACTTATGCTGATAAAAACGGCAAATACCAAGCCCAAGAAGGCATCACGCTGCCTAGAATTTTGAAGTAGAAAGGTATAATTTATGGTAAATGACACTATTCTTAATAGTTTTATAGATACTTTTTCCAATGAATATGGTTTTGAAGATTTAGATGATAGTAAAAAATTTGAACTATTTGTAAATTATAATATAGTTTCAAAGTTCTACCCTCGTAGTTTTGATATTGAGGATCTATCGGCGGGCGGAGAAAATGACGCTGGTATTGATGGTATAGCAATTATAGTAAATGGTAATATTATTAATAGTCCAGAAGAAATTGATGGTCTAATTGAGAGTGATAATTCTATAGAAACAACTTTTGTATTAATACAGTCAAAAAAATCGTCTAAAACCAAATCGGATTGGATTGGAACTTTTATTTTTGGGGTAAAGTCATTATTTGACGATTCTCCATCAATAAAAGAAAATGAAAAAATTAAAACAGCCAGAGAAATAAAAAATGCCATATATAGCAAGTCGATAAACTTTACATTCAATCCCACCTTAAAACTATACTTTGCCAATGCTGGCAAATGGGAAGATTCTGAACATATAAAAAATAGAGCAAAAAGAGAATTAAAGGAGCTGAATGATAAAAGGCTATTTTCCGAGGATGTAACGATTGATTTTTATGATGCTGAAAGGCTTAAAACTACATATAGGGAAATAAACAGAAAAATAGTAAAGGAAATTAGTATTCCCACACAAGTAGCTCTGCCAGAAATTAGCAATCAAGAGGGTGTTAAGCAGTCATTTTTAGGCTGCGCATCAGCTATAGACTATGTAAAACTTATATCCGATAGTGACAACAACTTATCCAAAGGCTTATTTTATGACAATGTAAGAGATTACCAAGGAAACAACAGGGTTAATTTAGAGATCAAAAATACACTGAATTCAGAAAATGAACAATCTTTATTGCTATTACTCAATAATGGAATAACTATAATATCAAGAAAGATAGATAGGGTTGGGAATAAAATAAAGTTAACTGATTTTCAAATCATTAATGGATGCCAAACAAGCTATGTTTTATTTAATAATAGGAACGAAATATTACCAGAAACAAGTATAGTTTTAAAAATTATAGAAACCAATGACCAAGAAATTATAAATAAAATAATAAGGGCTACAAATAGGCAAACAGAAGTAAAAGAAGAATCCTTTGAATCAATAAAACCATTTCACAGAGGTCTACAAGAATATTATAGAGCAATGGCAAATAAAGTTGATCACCCCATATACTACGAAAGAAGATCCAAAGAATTTATAGGCGACCCAAAAGTTAGGCCTTATCAGATTATCTCTTTGTCTGGACAAATCAAATCATATGTTTCAACGGTTTTTGCCCAACCACAAAGTACGCATAGATATTTTGGAGAGCTTCTAAATAGTAATCATGACAAAATTTTTGTAGACAAAACTGGTTTTGAAGACTATTATTTTTCGGCTTTAATTATAAATAGGTTAGATAAATTTTATAAAAAAAGTAATATTAAATATTATAAGTACTTTAAATATCACTTAGCTTTAGTTATTTTTAGAAAAATAAAGCAGGAAATAAAAAATAATTTATCTTATGAAGACCTAATTCTAAAGAACGCAAGTCTTAAAAATCTAACCCCCTATATAAAAGACGCAGAGAACATCTTGGATACAGCATTAAAAAATACCGCAATGCATCAAAAAGAAGCCATAAGAAGTAGAGAGTTTACACAGGAGTTACTAAAAATATTAAATTTATAATAAGATTTCAAGATTTTATTTTAAGGAAAATAAATGTTTAACAACAAATCGATATTGATCACCGGCGGAACAGGAAGTTTTGGTAAAAAGTACACCGAAATTTTGTTAAAAAAATATAAGCCAAAAAGGCTAGTCATCTACTCACGCGACGAGCTAAAGCAATACGAAATGGCCCAAATGTTTAAAGACAAGGCCATGCGCTTTTTCATCGGCGACGTGAGAGACTATAAGCGCTTAAGAACTGCTATGAACGGCATAGACTATGTCATCCACGCAGCAGCAATGAAACACGTACCAATCGCCGAATACAACCCAATGGAGTGCATCAAAACAAACATAGATGGCGCTCAAAACGTCATCGACGCCTCTTTGGAGTGTGGCGTTAGTAAGGTCATCGCACTCTCAACTGACAAAGCGTGCAACCCTGTAAATTTATATGGAGCTACAAAGCTAGCCAGTGACAAGCTCTTTGTCGCTGCGAATAACATTGTTGGAGACAAAAAAACAAGATTTAGCGTCGTAAGATATGGAAACGTTGTTGGCTCTCGTGGATCAGTCGTGCCGCTTTTTAAAAAGCTGATCGCACAAGGAGAAAAAGAACTTCCTATTACGCATGAGAAGATGACTAGGTTTTGGATCACGCTTGAACAAGGTGTAAATTTCGTCCTTAAAAACTTTGAGAGGATGAAAGGCGGCGAAATTTTCATACCAAAGATCCCATCAATGACGATGGTAGATCTCGCAAAAGCCCTTGCACCAGACCTTGGCGTCAAGATCATAGGCATTCGCCCAGGAGAAAAGATGCATGAGATGATGATCTCAAGAGACGACGCGCATCTTACATACGAATTTGATGATTACTACGTTATTAGTCCATCTATCCAGTTTTTAACAGCGCAAGACTTCTCGACAAATGCTCTTCATCAAAAGGGCAAACCAGTTAGTGAGGACTTTGAATATAGCTCAAATAAAAATAAAATTTGGCTCGATAGAGCAGGCCTTCTTGAGATGATAGGAGATGCTAAATGATACCTTACAGCCGTCAGCAGATCACAGAAGAAGATATCAAAGTAGTAGCAGATGCGCTAAGAGACGACATCTTAACAGGTGGCCAAAAGGTCAGTAAATTTGAAGAGGAGCTGGCAAAGTATGTTGGCGTAAAGCACGTGATAGCTATGAACTCAGCCACTTCGGCCCTTCACGTAGCCTATCTTAGCCTTGGTGTAAAGGCTGGTGATGAAGTGATCACGACGCCTATCACCTTCGCAGCCACTGCAAATGCAGCTTTGATGGCAGGAGCGCAGGTCAAATTTTGCGACGTAAAAGCAAATGGCAATATCGATGAAGAGAAAATTCCAGCTCTTATCACACCAAAAACAAAGGTTATAACCGCAGTTGATTACGGTGGCAATCCAGTGGAGCTAGATAAGATCATAAATTTAGCCAAAAAACACGGCATAAAAGTGATAGACGACGCCTCTCATGCCCTTGGTAGCGTGCAAAATGGCGTAAAAGTGGGCGTTAAGGCTGATATTAGCATATTTAGCTTTCATCCTGTAAAGCCTATCACCACACTTGAAGGCGGTGCGCTTGCTACAAACGACGATGAACTAGCAAGGCTTGCAAGGCTATATAGAAGCCACGGCATCGCTAAAACAAAGCTTTGGGATAGCGACATGAGCCTACTTGGATACAACTACAGGATCACAGACGTAGCCTGCGCTTTGGGGCTTAGCCAGCTAAAAAGGCTGGATGGCTTTATCGCCAAAAGAAATGAGATAGCTAAATTTTATGATGAGAAATTTAGCGGGTGTGAATACTTTAAAACTATAAAGATCCCAGCAAATACAACTAGCTCAAGGCACCTATATCCAGTGCTTTTGGATGAGAAATTTTGGGATAAAAAAGAGCAAATTTTTGAAGCACTCTTGCAAAAGGGCGTTGGTGTGCAGGTGCATTATAAGCCAACATATAAATTTAGCTTTTATAAAGCGCTGCTTGGCGAAATTTCACTACCAAATGCGGAGAAATTTTATAGCGCCGAGCTTAGTATCCCATGCCACCATGGTATGAGCGTGGATGATGCTAAATTTGTTGCAAGCACGTTTTTTGATGTGCTAAAAAGCTTTAGCGAGTAAAAAATGATCTGCATCATACCAGCAAGAGGCGGTAGCAAGAGGATACCTGGCAAAAATATCAAAGACTTTTTAGGCAAGCCTTTAATCGCATATAGCATCGAGGCTGCGCTAAATTCTAAAGTTTTTAGCGAAGTAATAGTAAGCACCGATGACGAAATGATCGCAAATGTGGCTAGAGAATTTGGAGCTAGCGTGCCATTTTTTAGAGATGCGAGCCTAAGCGATGACTACGCGACAAGCACTGACGTGATAAAAGACGCGATAAGGCGCGTAAATTCTGACTTTGACGTCTGCTGCCTTTACGCGACAGCACCGCTTATAAGGGCTGAAATTTTAAAAGAGGCCGCAGGAGAGTTTAAAAAGCAGGAGTGTAAATTTTTATTTTCAGCGACTGCGTTTGATTTCCCTATACAAAGGGCGATAAAACTTGACGAAAACGCTAGAGTTAGTATGTTTTATCCGCAGTTTGAAAAGACACGCTCGCAAGATCTTGAGCCTGCGTTTCATGACGCTGGGGCATTTTATTTTGGCAAAAAAGAGGCTTGGCTGGAGTGCAGTGCTTTATTTGCGCCACACTCAAAGGCATATTTGCTGCCAAGAAATTTAGTCTGCGACATCGATACGCTAGAGGATTTTGAGTTTGCTAAAAAACTTTATTTGATAAATAATGGAAAGATCTGATTGAAAGAATTTAAAGGACTCCCCCTGCTAAAAACGCTCGTGCGCGCTGATAGTAGCAGTAAGATAGGGCATGGGCACATCAGGAGAGACCTTTTGCTTGCTAAAAAATTTAATGACATCTCATTTGCATCTTTAAGGCTTGAAGGTGACATTTTTGATGAGATAAACTACCCTAAATTTAGCCTAAGAAGTGGCGAGATAGATGAGCTTTGCGAACTTATAAAAGATAATAAATTTGAGCTTCTCATCATCGATCACTACGGCTTTAGCTTTGAAGACGAAAGAGCTATAAAAGAGAAAACTGGCGTTAAAATTTTATCGTTTGACGACACTTACGAAAAACATTTTGCAGACTATATTTTAAATGTAAATTTATATGCGCAAAAGGCAAGATATGAGGAGCTGGTAGAAAAAGATAGCGAAGTTTTTTGCGGAAGCGAGTTTTTGCTAGTTAGAGATGAGTTTTATGAAGAAGCGCAGGTAAAAAGGGAGAAAATTTACGACTACGCTATCATTCTTGGAGGCACTGATATCTCAGGCCTTAGCGCTAAAATTTCAGAAAAACTACTCTTAAAAGGGCTAAAAACAGCCGTCATAACAACTAGCGGAAATAAAAATTTAAGCGCCCTAAAAGAGCTATCAAGCAAGAGTGAAAATTTTAGCCTTTTTGTAGATAGTAAAAACGTAGCAAGGCTGATGAATGAAGCCAAAATGCTCATCATAACAGCAAGCTCGCTTGTAAATGAAGCTTATGTTTTAGGAGCTAAATTTAAAGCCATTTGCGTAGCAGACAATCAAAAAGAGATCTTTGCTTGGCTAAAAGAAAATGGATATGAAGCTTACTGGGGAGATGAAATTTGCTTGAGCTTATAAATTTTACCTCGCTTAGTGGCGAGCAAAAACTGATGGTCTTAAAGTGGCGAAACGACGAGCGTATAGCCAAATTTATGAAAAATAAAAGCGTTGGCAAAGAGGAGCATTTTGCTTTTTTAGAGAGATTAAAGAGCATTCAAGATAAGATCTATTTTTTAGTAAAAGATGAGGGTGAATTTATCGGAGCGGTGAGCTTCGTTGATATAACGAAAGAAAGCTGCGAATTTGGCGTTTATAAAAACCCAGAGCTAAAAGGAGTGGGTAAAAAGCTGCTTGATCTCATAAAAGAGTACGCGTTTTTTACATTAAAAGTTGGCTCGCTAAAGGCAAAAGCTTATAATAACAACGAAAAAGCGCTCGCACTTTATGAAAATTTTGGCTTTAAGATCTACGCAAAAGATGATGAATTTAGCTATCTTGAGCTTAAAAATGAAACGGACTAGCGGATGAAAATAGGAAATTTTGATACAGACAAAAAGGTCTTTATAATAGCAGAGCTCTCTGCTAATCACAGCGGTAGCCTAAAAACGGCGGTAGATACGATAAAGGCGGCTAAGCGCGCTGGAGCCGACGCAATAAAGCTTCAGACATATACACCTGATAGTTTGACTCTAAATTCGCGCCTAGACGACTTTGTTATAAAGGGCGGACTTTGGGACGGGCGAAATTTTTACGAGCTTTACCAAGAGGCGCTAACGCCAAGAGAGTGGCATGCTGAGCTTTTTAAAGTGGCAAAAGAGGAGGGACTTGTTTGTTTTTCAAGCCCTTTTTGTAAGGACGATGCGAATTTTTTAGAGCAGTTTAACCCCCCAGCTTATAAGATCGCAAGCTTTGAAGTGACGGATTATGATTTTGTAGAGTTTGTAGCTAAAAAAGGTAGGCCCATCATCATCTCAACTGGCATAGCCTACGAAGAAGAGATAAGAGAGGTGGTGCAAATTTGCAAAAATGTGGGTAATAACGACATCGCCCTTTTAAAATGCACTTCAAGCTACCCAGCGCCGCTAAATGGCATGAATTTACAAACGATAGCTAATATGAGAGAGAAATTTGGCGTTGAAGTGGGCTTTTCAGATCACACTTTAGGCGTGACAGCCCCAGTTGTTGCTGTTAGTTTGGGTGCTAGGATAGTTGAAAAACATTTTATACTTGATAAAAGCGTAAAAAGCGTTGATAGCGCATTTAGCCTTGATGAGAGCGAATTTGCTCTTATGACAAAGTGTGTTAGAGAGGCCGAGGAGCTTTTGGGTAAAGTAAGCTACGAGCTAGATGAAAAAGCGGTTTTAAACAGGAGATTTTCTCGCTCACTTTATGCAAGCGCGAATATTAAAAAAGGTGAAATTTTTAGCGAGCAAAATGTAAGGAGCGTGCGCCCAGGATATGGCTTGCACCCTAAATTTCTAAAAGAGCTAGTCGGCAAAAAAGCAAAAAGAGATATAAAATTTAGTGAGAGAATAATAAAGGAGGATCTGATATGAGTGATAAGGATAAAGTTTATAAGCTAGATGACCTTGAGGTATCTAAAAACAAAAAACGCAAAAAGATAGATGAGGCAAAGAAAAAATTACTTGAAAGTAAGATGACAAATATACAAAATCCTATCTTTCAAAAAAATCTCCAAGCACTCTTTCAGCAAGATGAAATTTTGGCCGCTAAACTTTGGAGTATTGATGAGACAAAAGAATTTGACGTCTTTGTGGGGAAAGATCCGATAGATATAAATTTGATAAATAACAAAACACTAAAATATGTATATGAAAACCCAGTCAATGACACTCTAAACTCACTTGAAAGCTTAGAAAAAGAGTATAAAAGATATCCGATAATGTTCTTTTATGGTCTTGGAAATGGTGTGCTATATAAGGCCCTTTTAAAAAATGAAACCCACAAAAAGATAGCAGTTATCGAGCCAGAGATAGATATCATATACGCGACACTTAACGTAGTAGATCTAAGTAGTGAGCTACTTAGCCAAAGGCTTGTTTTGTTTTATTCTGAATTTGCAAGCTATGCGCAGTTTTACTTTTTAATAACTGCGCCAGAATTTACATCTTACGCAAAAACTTACGATCTTCACGTTCACTCGCCATTTTACGAGAGTTATGTTGACGATATCTTAAGGATAAACTCAGGCTTTACAAAGGCTATCTCGCAAATGGTCATAGCCCATGGCAATAGCATTGATGATATGCTTATAGGTGTAAAACATCATGTTCAAAATATCCCAGTTATGCTTGAAAATTATTGTTATAGGCAGCTTGTTTTAAAGCGATATAACTTAAACAAAACGGCCATAATTGTTGCAACTGGTCCAAGTCTGGATAAGCAGCTTGATACACTTAAGAAATTTGCACCTTACTCTACGATAATAAGTCTTGATGCTTCATATCCTATTTTAAAAAAGCATGGCATTGTGCCTGATTATGTGACGTCTATCGAGAGAGTTGAGGCCACATCATCATTTTTTAGTACTCGTGATAAAAAATTTGATGAAAATATTTATTTCATAGTAGCCTCTCTAACACACCCTCAAACTATAAAAAATATCTTACCAAGACGCCTTGTTCTTACCATGAGACCACAACAAAGTGAGATCGCTTTTAATATGAAAAAGTATGGGTACTTGGGCATCGGCCACTCAACTGCCAATCAAGCATTTCAGCTAGCTTATGCTCTAGGCCATAAAAACATAGTTTTAATAGGACAAGACCTAGCCTTTGCGCCAGATGGAAAGAGTCATGCCACAGGACATGCTTTTGCTCAAGCAGATGAGTATCTGTATGTAAAGGCTTATGGAGGGGAGGGCGAAGTTAGAACTACCTATATCTGGGATAAATTTAAAAATCAGTACGAAAAAGATATAGAGCAGTCTTCCAAAGAAGGCTATGTTACATATAACTGCACAGAAGGTGGCGCTAGGATAGAAGGAAGTGTTGAAAAGCCATTTTTGGAGACTATGAATGAGCTTTGTAAGGATAAAATTCCTAAAAAAGAGCCAAATATCTCTAAAATTTCAGAAAAACAAAGAAGTAAAGACTTGCTAAAAGCTTACACTTATATAGCCAAAAAGGTTAAAACTCAAAAAGAGGCCAAGAAAAAGATAGAAGAGGTATTTTTGGAGTTAGTACCACAAATAGATGAACTAATAGCAAAAAAAGAGGCAGGTGAAGTTAGTGAAAAGATGTTTTCAAAACTTGCTAAGATCACTTCAAAGATAGATAGATTAAAAACGTATCTAAGTGCAAAAAAACATAAGTTATATATAGATAATATTCTGCAAATGTCTATATATTTTCAAGAGCTTGAGCTCGCTAAAATCTCAGTAGCCCCGAGTGATACTATAATACAAAAAGTAAATAAACTACTTGAATGGGTCGAGATGCATAAATACTGGATGTTCTCTGCGGCTGGTGGCATAAACGCTGACATCGAGGTTACTAAAAAAGCTTCAAAAGCACTTGTGGCTGAGCTTAAAAAGAGAAAGTTAATAACTAAAAATGAGATAGGAAGTGTAAAAGAGAATTTTACGCTAAGCATATAAACTAGCTTGCAAGTAAAAGAAATTTTACTTGCAAATTTTATTTATCTTGCGTGCTAGCTTTTAAATTTTACGATACCTGAATTTAAAATGCAACCCCTTTAACCATACTAGCTAAAAAAGGTGCAGCTTATACATTAACTATTATTATTTTGTTTTTTGTAGATATAAAACCCCAAAGACTAGCTTTGGGGCTGGGGGTTTGCGTATTGTAAAAGCATTAACACATTAAGGCTTTGCTACTGCAACAAAGCCCTATTTAAAACTTAATTTAACTAGCTACGTTATTGTAGAAGTTTCATTACGTTTTGTTGAACGCTGTTTGCTTGACTCATAGCATAAGCACCTGATTGAGCTAGGATGTTATGTTTTGAGAAGTTAGCAGACTCGCTAGCAAAATCTACGTCCCTGATTTGTGATTCTGCTGATTTTACGTTAACTTGAGTTACGGTTATGTTGTTAACTGTAGCTTGAAGTTGGTTTTGAACTGAACCAAGGTCTGAACGAACTTGATCAAGTGTTTTTTGAGCTGACTCAGCGATACTCATAACAGCCATCGCACCGCGAAGTGTCATAACACCTGCAGATTGATTTGATGTCATAGCTGATTTGCTCATTCTTTGGAAGCCCATAGCAGCAGCTACGGTCTTATCTATTTGACCTTTAATGTCTCTTAAAGATACAGATACTTGGGCACCACCACCACCATTGCCATCATCGCTAAATGCTTGAGAAAACTTGTTTGCACCTTTTGTCTCAAGTTTGATGTCACGGCCATCAAGGCGTACTAAGTTTAGTCTACCTATGAAGCTTGAACCAGTTTTGGCGCCAATAGCTTTTGAGATGTCTTTACCTTTGAATTCCATCGCACGGCCATCACGGCTTGTTAGAACCATTCTACCTTCAGTATTTACTGAAGCCTCAACACCTGTTTGATCTTTAACAGCATTGATAGCGTTTACTAGTGCGCCGTTGCTATCATTTTCTTTTACTTCAAGGTCGCCAATTTTAACGCCATTGATTTCAAAGTCTTTAATGTCTATTTTTGCTATTGCAACAGACATTACTCTAGTTACGTCAAATGTAGCTCTAACGCCAGTTTTATCAGCAACTTTGTTGATATTTTCTGCTAGCGCACCAATACCTTCACCAAGACCTGTTCCTATCTTAGCAGCTGCAACTTTAATGTCATTTACGCCATCAACATTTTTAAATGTCAATGTGACGTTTTCCATCTTAGTCATAAGTTTTGAACTCTCAAAACGTGTAAGACCGATCTTATCAGATGTAGTCGCACCAATACTTGCTTTAACAGTTTGGTTTGAGTAAGCACCTATTTGGAACTCTTTGTTAGAGAATGTTCCGTTTAGTAGTTGCTGACCGTTAAATGAAGTAGTGTTACCGATATTGTCAAGCTCTTCCATTAGACGAACGATATCAGCTTGCAATGCTTGGCGTGATTGAGTTGTTTGGCCGTCTTGAGCTGATTGAGTAGCTTTAGTCTTGATAGTATCAAGAACTTTTAACTGCTCGTCCATAGCTTTGTCGGCAACTTGAATGATACCAATAGCATCATTACCATTTGCAATAGCTTGACCTAGAGCTGAAGCTTGGCTTCTTAAGCTATCTGCGATAGATAGACCTGAAGCGTCATCTGCAGCTGTTTGAATTCTAAGACCAGAACTAAGTTTGTTAAGTGACTTAGATAGGTCAACGTTGTTGCTAACTGCGTTAGCGTGTGTGTTAAGTGCGTTTACGTTTGTGTTAATACGAAAACTCATTGTAAATCCTTTTATGTTTTAAGTTACGACTTCATGTCGCACGAAAACTATATCGATCGGTTTTTAAAAAAGTTTAGAGCTATGCATAAAATTTTTTATAAAAAACAAAAATCGCGCTCCACCTAAAAATTTTTTTCACGTTGCACTCTAAAAAATTATTTCTGCTACAATTACGCCAAAAAATTCAAAGGCTATATATAAATGAAAAGCTTAATCATCGTGGAATCTCCCGCAAAAGCAAAGACTATCAAAAATTTCTTAGACAAAAGCTACAACGTCATCGCCTCAAAAGGTCACATCAGAGACCTGCCAAAAACAAGCTTTGGCATCAAGATAGAGGATGATAAATTTACCCCAGAGTATCGCATCAGCAGCGATCACTCTGCCATTGTAAAAGAGATAAAAGAGCTTGCAAAGGGTGCAGATG
Organism: Campylobacter concisus; assembly: GCF_002913765.1. GTDB lineage: Bacteria > Campylobacterota > Campylobacteria > Campylobacterales > Campylobacteraceae > Campylobacter_A > Campylobacter_A concisus_BB. The sequence goes on from NZ_PPCH01000014.1 coordinate 21,315, forward strand.
AAATTTACCTCGCGACCGATGAGGATAGAGAGGGTGAGGCGATCGCGTTTCACATCGCAAATGCCATAGGCAAGGAGCCAACCAGCCTGCCTCGCATCGTCTTTCACGAGATCACCAAAAGTGCCATACAAAACGCTCTAAAAAGTCCAAGACGTGTCGATATGAATAGCGTAAATGCCCAGCAAACAAGGCGCTTGCTAGACCGCATCGTGGGCTACAAACTAAGCCCGCTTTTAAATTTAAAGATACAAAAAGGACTAAGCGCTGGCCGTGTGCAAAGTGCAGCGCTAAAGATAATAGTCGATCGCGAGCGTGAAATTCAGGCATTTAAACCAGTTGAATACTACACCATCGACACCGTTTTTAAAAAAGATCTAGACGCTGAGCTAGTTAAATTTGAAAATCAAAAGATCGAAAAGCTCACCATCCAAAACCCAGACCGCGCAAAATACATCATCGAAAATTTACAAAATGAGAAATTTAGTGTCCGTGAGATCGAGAGCAAGGATAGAAAGATCCAGCCAAGCCCGCCATTTATGACTTCAACCCTTCAGCAAAGTGCGAGCAACCGCCTTGGTTTTAGCCCTAAAAAGACGATGATGATCGCGCAAAGCCTCTATGAGGGCGTGCAAACAAACGAGGGCTTCATGGGTGCGATCACATATATGAGAACGGACAGCTTAAATTTAGCCAAAGAGGCCGTCGCTGCCGCTAGAGAGCATATCCTGCAAAACTACGGCAAAGAGTATCTGCCAGCCAAAGCGATAAGCTACACGACAAGCTCAAAAGGCGCGCAGGAAGCCCACGAGGCGATCCGCCCTACAAATTTAAACTTCACACCGCAAATCGCGGCTAAATTTCTAGAAAAAGATGCGCTCAAACTCTACACGCTCATCTACAATAGATTTTTAGCCTGCCAAATGAGCGCATGTGTGAGCCAAACGCAAAACGTCTATGTCGCAAGCGAAAAAGGCGAGTTTAAGATAAGTGGCAGAAAGGTGCTATTTGACGGCTTTTACAAGGTTTATGGCGAGCTTGATAAGGATAAAATTTTGCCAAATTTAAAAAAGGGCGACGAGATGAGTTTGCAAAGCATAAAAAGCACGCAAAATTTCACCGAGCCACCAGCTAGGTACTCTGAAGCTGGCCTTGTTAAAAAGCTAGAAAGCCTAGGCATCGGCCGCCCAAGCACCTACGCACCGACCATCTCGCTACTAACATCAAGAGACTACGTGAGGATCGAGAAAAAGCAGCTCATACCAAACGAGATCGCATTTAGCATGATAGGCGTTTTGGAGGAGCATTTTAGCAACATCGTCGATAGCGAATTTACATCACATCTTGAAGAAAAGCTCGATGAGATCGCACTTGACAAGGCTGACTGGCAAAAGGTGCTAAGCGACTTTTACTATCCATTTATGGAAAAAATAAACGCCGGCAAAACCGGCATAAAAAGCCTAAAAACAGCCACTCCGATCGGCGAGAAGTGCCCAGAGTGCGGAAGCGAGCTAGTGCTTAGAAAGGGCAGATATGGCGAATTTATCGCTTGCTCAAATTTCCCAAAATGCAAATACTCAAGAAATGTCGCAAAAGATAATGAAAAGAGCGCAGAAACTGGCTCTGCAACGGCAGCTAAGCCAAAACGCGAGCTTAAAAAACTTGACGTGCCATGTCCAAAATGTGGCGGCGAGATCGTCGAGAGATTTAGCAGGCGTGGTAAATTTTATGGATGTGCCAACTATCCAAAATGCGACTTCATCTCAAACTACGAGCCAGTCGCTCAAAAATGCGATGAGTGTGGCGGCGATATGATCAAAAAAGAGCTTAAAAAAGGCACTTTTATAGAGTGCACAAAGTGTAAGAAAAAGACACTTATCTCTGAAAATTAAAATTTCTAGCCAAATTTTAGCCCTTGAGCCTAAATTTGGCTTATAAATTTGGACTTTAAATGCCTGAAACTATCGTAGAAGTTAGCCAGTATAAAGGGCAAAAGAGCCTCGTGATAAACTGCACGCAGCTAGGGGACAGCTTCACGCCGCAGTATAAAACCGCCAAGCAAAAAAGAGCGGTGCTTGATGAGTGGTGCGACTTTTTAAGAAGCGAGCAGGAGGCATTTGATGAGCTTAACTTTTGCACCAAAATGCCTCAAGAGCTCTTTGACGCAGCGTGCTGCCAAAGAAATTTAAAGAGCCTTCACATAAAATGGGGCTCGTACGAGAGCCTTGACGCGCTGGCAAATCTTTCTAGCCTAAAGAGCCTTTTTGTAGGTTCTGGTGCCAGCGTAAAAAGCATAGCGCCGATCGCGACGCTTACTGGGCTTGAAAGCCTTGCGGTGGAGAATTTTCAAAAGATAAGTGACTACTCTGCGCTTTCAAATTTGCAAAATTTAAAGAGCCTAGAGATCAGCGGAGACGGACTTTCGCCTAAATTTATCCATATAGAAAGCTTAGAGTTTTTGCGCCAGATGCCTGGACTAACCAGTCTTGTGATCTTGGTGGCTAGGCTAAAAAGCAAGGACTACTCGCCTATCTTATCTCTAAAATCCCTCACTCACCTTAGCCTGCCGCCACAGCACGCACTTTTTGGACTTTTTGACGAGCTTAGCGCTTTGCCAAATTTAAAAACAGGTCTTTTAAAAGAGCGAGCGGAAATTTATAAGAAAAAGTGATGCTGTAAATTTAAGTTTTTGCATAGTTTTATTTCTAAGGGCAAATTTTAAAATTCCACTCACTCGCAAGAGTTGACTACTAAAATTTGACTTCGCTTATCGCTTAGCTCAAATTTTAGAGCCGAAATTACTCGTTCATGAAATTTTAAAATTTACTTGACACTTACCTGTTTTAATAAAGCAAATTTACAAATTTTAAAATCTTACTCGTTCGCCTTAGCAGACTACTAAATTTAGGCTGCACTACGTTTAGCACTAAATTTAGAGCCGTGATATGCCAGCTCTAATTTTAAAATTTATCCGTTTTCTCGTAAATTCAAGACGATCATACTTAAATTTTAAACCTACCAAAGCTATAATGCTCCCCAAAAAAGGATAAAAAATGAAAACAATTATGCTTTGTGCGATATGCTCTGTCACGCAGGGAAACTGCGCTGAGGACTGCGCTTATTGCACGCAAAGTGCCAAAGCTGGCGCTGATATCACGAAATTTAAAGAAAAAAGCGTGCAGCAGGTGGTGGATGAGGCCAAAATGGCATATAAAAACCACGCTCTTGGCTTTTGTTTAGTCACAAGTGGCGCCAGACTAAACGACAAAAAGACCGACTACATCGTATCTTTGGCAAGAGCCGTGCATAAAGAAGTGCCAAATTTGATGCTCATCGCATGTAACGGCATGGCGACTTATGAGCAGCTTTGTGAGCTCAAAAATGCTGGCGTTTTTAGCTACAACCATAACCTAGAAACTAGCCGTGAGTTTTTCCACAAAATCTGCACAACGCACTCTTGGGACGAGAGATATCAGACAAATTTAGACGCAAAAAGGGCTGGGCTCATGCTTTGCACTGGCGGCATTTACGGCGTTGGCGAGAGCGAGGCCGACAGGGTGAGCTTTAGAGCTAGCCTAAAAGAGCTTGAGCCATTTTCATCGCCTATAAATTTTTTCATAAAAAGTGACGCATTAAGGCTTGATCAGCCACCTCTTAGCGCGGACGAAGCCCTAAAAATCGTGCGTGAGACCAAAAGCGCTCTGCCAGAAACTAGGGTCATGATAGCTGGCGGCAGGGAGAAGATATTGGGTGAGAGACAGTACGAGATCTTTGAAAATGGCGCAGACGCGATCGTGATAGGCGACTACCTCACCGCAAAGGGCGAGAAGGCGAGCAAGGATATCGAGGAGCTTACAAAGCGCGGTTTTAGCTTCGCAAGCATCTGCCACTAATGCTTGTAAATTTGCTTTTTGCGGGGCTTGGAGGCTTTATCGGGGCTGGGTGCAGGTTTTTAGCTGGAGAGCTGCTAAAATTTAGCCACTTTCCCCTAGCCACACTTGGCGTAAACGTGCTTGGCAGCTTCATTATCGGCGTTTTATTTTGCCTAAATTTAAGCCAAAGCGTGAGGGTTTTCTTAGTCGTTGGCATACTTGGTGGCTTTACCACGTTTTCAAGCTTTAGCCTTGATAGCGTGAAATTGCTACTAGAAGGCGAACTCATAAAAGGCTTTTTAAATATATTCTTAAACCTTAGTCTTTGCCTGCTTGCAAGCTATCTTGGCATTTTGCTTGGTAAAAATTTATGAGGTTTTTAATGTGTGTAATAAAAATAGCTTTATTTATGCCATTTTGTAAATTTTAAATTTTCACTCACTCGCAAGAATTGACTACTAAAATTTGGCTTCGCTTACCGCTTAGCTCAAATTTGCATCTTTAGGCAAATTTTAAAACTTTACTCACTCGCCTTAGCAGACTACTAAATTTAGGCTGCACTTCGTTTAGCACTAAATTTAGAGCCGTGATATGCTCGCTCATAAATTTTAAAATTTGCTATAAACTCCTTTGGCATAAAACACATGCGGCACGATAGTGCTATCGCATGCCACTTCTAACGTCGTCGGGCTTTACTTCGACTTCGTCTCGTAACTGCAAGCAGACAGGGGATTGTTAAGGGGGAAGGGAGCTTCTTTGCTTCGCAAGCTCGCAACTGCAAGCAGAACGTAATTCAAGCCTCTTCCCCCTTAACAAAGAAACAAAACTTTAAATTTTTAAAAAACTATTCTGCAAATTTTAAAATCTCATTCACTCGCAAGAATTGACTACTAAAATCTGGCTTCGCTAACCGCTTAGCTCAAATTTTAGAGCCGAAATTACTCGTTCATGAAATTTTAAAATTTACTGAGGCTTACCGATATACAAACGCATGTAGTGCGAAGCTTCGCCACATACATCTCTCTACCTAGCTTCTACCTTTGGCATCTGCAGCATAAAATTTCTAGCTTCGCTTAAAAGCACCGGCTTAAGCGCATCTGCTGATGTTTGTGGGTCGTAAATTCTCTCATACGAAAGCATCAAAACTCCATCTTTTTTAAGTAAAAAGTGGATTATTTCTATATTTTTGCTCTTAGTTTCATCTTTTATAAGAGCTAAAATTTGATCATTTTCTTCGCTAAAAAGCACATTTTTATCTTGCTTAAGAGCCTTTTTTAGCTCTTCTAGCTCGCTTTTTGTCTTGACGTCTTTGTCAAACTTTACCTTAAACGAGGCAAAGTGCTCGTCCATGTTTTCATTTTTTAAAAAGTAAAAGCTCTCATTTTTAACCACTTGCTTTTTATAAAATGTGCTCCCATCAAACCTAAAACTCTCAACCAATCTTAGCTCATCTGCCAAAGAAAAGAGACCAAAAAACAGCAAAACAAAAAGGCTAAATTTACTCATAAAATTTCACTCCAAATTTCTAAAAATAGCCACCATTTTGCCTAAATTTCGCTTAGCTTAATCAAAAAATAACAAAGCTTTTTATACAATCAGGCATTTTTATTTTAAGGATCTTTTTGCAGTTACACCAAGCAAGCGAGCTTAGCATCCTTGTCGTTTTGGCATTTATCGTCTTTGCTTCGCCTTATATTTCTAAAATTTTACGCATCCCAGTCGCGCCTGCTGAGATACTACTTGGGGCGGTTGCTGGCTACATCGGAGTTGTCGGCGAAAACGAGATGTTTAAGCTCATCAGCGAAGTTGGCTTTTTCTTTTTGATGTTTTTAGCTGGTATGGAGATCGACCTTAGGATGCTCATAAACATCGACCGTAAAATTTTGCGCCTTGGGCTCATCTACCTAGCGCTCATCTACTCTCTAGCCACAGCTTTGACGCTAGGACTTGAGCTTAGCCTGCTTTACATCATCATCATCCCGATAATGGCCGTTGGCATGATATTTACGCTATTTAAGGAGTATGGCAAGCAGCAAGAGTGGCTAAATTTAAGCATGCTAATCGCAACTATCGGCGAGCTTTTAAGCATCACACTTCTAACCTTTACCGCTGCTTACTTGCAGTTTGGAGCGAGCATAAATTTGTGGCTAACGATTGGCTATTTGATCCTATTTTTGGCTATTAGCGTGCTTAGCTTTAAAATTTTGGACGTGCTTTTTTGGTGGTATCCGGGGCTTAAAGTGGTGCTCATGCCGCACTACGACAAGGACGAGAAGGACATCAGGCTTTGCATCGCGGTATTTTTCACGATGATAGCCTTGATGCTCTATCTAAATTTAGAAGTCGCCTTTGGCGCGTTTATCGCAGGTATGTTTATCACGACATTTTTTGATCACAAAAAGGACCTGCCACACAAGCTTTCAAGCTTTGGATTTGGCTTTTTGGTGCCGATATTTTTCATCCACATAGGCTCTACTTTTAAGCTTTCAAGCCTAGGATCTAGCGAAGTGATAAAGGATGCTATTTTTATATTTTTAGCGATGCTTGGCACGAGAGTTGTATCTAGTTTGCTCTTTTTGGGCAAGCTTGGCTTTAGAGGGATATTTTTATTTTCAGTTTCGCAGTCTATGCCGCTCACTCTTTTGATCGCAGTTGCTACTATCGCACACAAATCAGGCGAGATAAGTGACTATTCTTACTCATCTTTCATCCTAGCGAGCCTCGCACAAGCTATAATAGGAGCTATAATCATCAAAATTTTAATGCAATCAAAAAGCAAGGAGTAAAAATGTCATCAAACACAGCCACACTAATCGACAATCGAACTGGCAAGAGCTATGAATTTCCTATCCTAAAAGGCACGATGGGGCCAGACGTCATCGACATATCGACCTTTTTTAGCGATACTGGGATGTTTACATTTGACAGAGGCTACACCTCAACTGCGATGTGCCGCTCAGCCATAACATACATCGACGGCCTAAAGGGCGAGCTCATGTATAGGGGCTACGACATCGCCTATCTGGCTGAAAATAAGACATTTTTAGACGTTGCCTACCTACTTTTAAACAAAGAGCTACCAACTAACGAGCAATATGCAAGTTTTAAAGATGAGCTTAAAAAAAGGAGCTTCATACACGAGGGCATGATGAAGCTATTTGACGCATTTCCAGACAAGGCGCACCCTATGGCGATCTTGCAAGCGGCAGTCTCAGCGCTAAGTGCCTTTTACTCAGACCACCTAAACATGGACAAGCCTGAAGAGTACCATGAGATGGCTATGCGTATCATCGCCAAGATCCCAACGATAGCGGCCTTTAGCTACCGCTACTCACGCGGCCTTCCTATTATATATCCAAATTTGGATCGTGGCTTTACTGAAAATTTCCTCTACATGATGAGGGGCTATCCATACGAGCACGTCGATCTTAAGCCTATCGAGATAAAGGCGCTTGATACGGTCTTTATGCTGCATGCCGACCACGAGCAAAATGCTTCAACTACGACTGTTAGGACTGTTGGCTCTACGCACGCGCACCCATACGCATGTATAAGTGCAGGCATCGGCGCTCTTTGGGGCTGGGCTCACGGTGGGGCAAACGAGGGCGTCATCCGCCAGCTTGAAGAGATCGGCTCGGTCGCAAACGTCGATAAATACATCGCTAGAGCAAAGGATAAGAACGATCCATTTAGGCTAATGGGCTTTGGTCACAGGGTCTATAAAAACTTTGACCCTCGCGCAAAGGTGCTTAAAAAGATGAGAGATCAGCTGATGGATGAGATCGGCATTAGCTCAGAGCTTATAAAGATCGCCAACCGCATCGAGGAGATCGCGCTAAATGACGACTACTTTGTAAGTAGAAATTTATATCCAAACGTTGATTTTCACTCAGGGCTCATCTTAAAAGCGCTTGGCATACCAAACAATATGTTTGCCGTTATTTTTGTCATCGGCAGGACGCCAGGCTGGATCAGCCAGTGGATCGAGCTAAAAGAGCAAGAGAGCATAAAGATCGTCCGCCCAAGACAGCTCTACGTCGGAGAGACAAACAGAACACCAAAATGAGCGAGCTTTTAAATTTAGCCATCAAGGCAGCCATCGGCGCTGGGGGTGAGATAATGAAATTTTACTCATCTAATAGCCAGGCGCTTAAAGTCTGCCTAAAAGATGACAGCTCGCCGCTAACTAGCGCTGATCTAGCGGCAAATGAGGTGATACTAAAAGAGCTAAGCAAAAGCGGGATAAAAATTTGCTCTGAAGAGAGCATCTTGCAAGATAGCGACAAAGACGAGTTTTGGCTAGTAGATCCCCTTGATGGCACGAAAGAATTTTTAGCTAGAAACGGCGAATTTTGCGTTTGTATAGCGCTTATAAAAGAGGCTAGGCCGGTGCTTGGTGTCATTTTTGTCCCAGTTAGCAAAGAGCTTTTTTACGCTGATGAAAACGGCGCTTTTAAAGAAATTTTAGGCGCAAATGATGAGGTCGTAGAAAAACAAGATCTAAATGAAAAAGCTAAAAGCTTAAATAACTTCATCTTTTCAAGCAGAAGAGGCGAGACAAAGAGGGCCACGCTTATAAGAGATAGTTTAAATTTAGAGCAAAAATGCATCGGATCTGCCATTAAATTTTGCCGTTTAGCCGAGCTTGGCGGGATATATGTGAGATTTAGCCCAAGCTATCTTTGGGATAATGCTGCAGGCGAGGCGGTAGTGAAATTTAGCGGTGGCAAGGTCTTAAATGCTAGTGACAGATGCGAGCCAAGCTACAAGCTAGTGGATCTAAAAAGCCCATTTTACGTAGCTTTTGGCAAAAATGCTTTGAGCTTAGAGGATGAAGTTTTTAAGCTGATAAAGCAGGGCAGATAAGGCTACTTGCACCTTATCTCGCCACTCATCTTTAAAAATGCGCTTTCGTTTTGCTCTAAAAATTTATTTGCCGCTTCTAAATCTTGAAATTTATCTTTTAGTCTGATCACTAAAGTGCCACATTTTAGCTCTCTAGCTCGCTCTAAACTGGCATCAAAGCTTTGCGTTAGATCATTTACGCTTTTTATCAAAAGATCGTTTTTGCCTAGCTCTTTTACGCTAAATTTAGCGTGCCTCTCAGCTCTTACTACGCCAAGATAGTTTGCGACTTTAGCGTTACTTATGTAGATAAAAACTCCCTCACGCAAGTTACTGCTAAATGCCACTGCATCATCTTGCTTAAGTATCTTTGCAAGCTCTTCGCCACCGTAGTTCAGGCTGCTTTTAAGATTTAAATTTTTCACACTTGGCTTGCTAGCACAACCTGCCAGAAATATACAAAATATAAGAGCAAGAATTTTTTTCATTTTAAATTTCCTCAAGTAAATAGAGCATGCTAGCTATCTTTGCTGTGCCTACGATGTAGCCCTTTAAGTGAGTGACTAGTTTGTCATTTTTAAGTTCTTTGCCATTTTTATCAGATATTTTTATTCTGTTTTCTTTTATAAATTTTAAACTCTTAGCAGCTATTTCTTCTAAATTATTTTTACCATCAAGTAGTAAAAATATATAGTAATCAAGTCTGTCAAGACGTTCTCTAAGACCAAATTTGTTTGCAAATATGATGTCAGCATTATCTTTATGATTTAAAAAGTACTTTATATAGCCAGTTAAATTTGCCTTTAGTCTTGAGTAATTTGGAGCGTACTCTATATCTTTTAGCTCATCTTTTACGATCATTGCGCTTGATGAGTTAGTTAAAAGTCTTACAAAAGCGCTATAAACCATGAGCTTATCTTCTGGCAAAATCTCTAAAATTTGAGAGAGATTTATGCTTGCTGGATACATCCTATAAAAGACCTCACAAAGCCAAGATATATCTTGAGGCATAAGAGTAGATTTATCATGCCAGCCATCATCTTTTTTTATAAAGTCAGCCACTACATGAATTTTATTTACATCGCTTGGTCCTATTTGTTTATTAGCCACGCTCTCGTAAGCCTTAGCATGCACGATGAGACTTTGCCTAAAGACCTTGTTGTTAACTATATCTATAAACTGCTCTAGATCGATCCTGTCTTTAAATTTCTTATCTTTATAGTTATCTAAATGCTCTATGCCAAGATCTGGCACAAAAATATCTTCAAGTCCGCATTCACAAAGATAGGCAAGATTGTTTTTAGCTAGCATGGCGTTAAAGTCTTTAAAGTAAAATGGATCGTTTATCTCTTCTAAAAACTCATGAGCTATATAAAAATCATCCTTTTCAAGCACGTTATCTATCCAGTGAAGCAGCAACTTTGCAGGGATTTTATCTTCATAATTTTCTCCAAGCTTTGTTAGCAAGACCTCTTTATAGACTAAAAGTGCCTCCTTAGCAGCCTTTAGCCGCTCTTCAGTGCTATCTTTATCTTTTGCAGCAAGCAGCATAAGATCACGCACGACATCTTTTATCTTCCAGCCTGGGTATGTGTTATAAGAGATAAACGCCACTCCGTTTTGGCTTAAATTTTCTCTTACGACCCTTAAAATAGCATCTTTTACAAAGTCAGGCACCCAGCTAAAGACGCCGTGAGCGATGATGTAGTCAAATTTCTCATCGCTTTTAAATTTACAGATATCGCCGTGAATTAGCTCTAAATTGCTTAGACCTATCTCTTTTACGATCTCTTTACCGCGCCTTATTTGCTCGCCGCTAAGGTCGATACCAACTACTCTTGCGTTCTCGTTGTTTACGGCAAATGGGATCAAATTTCCACCAAAACTGCATCCTATCTCAAGCACTTTTGCGTTTTTGCAAGGCGGTGGATTGATGCCAAGAAGTGTGGCGCAAGCCTCTAGTTTATAGGGCGATGACTGCGCAAATGCTGCTGATTTATATGTTAGCTCGTCATAAGACTTTTCGATCTTGCTATTTTTGTCCATTTTCTATCCTTAGTAGTCTTCGTTTTTTATCTTCTCCAGCATATTTTTAGCGTCGTTTTCAGGTTCATCAACGATATACGCGCGTCTTATATTGCCACCTTTTATGATAAGTGTTTGACGAAAGTAAAATTTATGCCCATTTGAAGCTGCAAATACAGGTAGTTCAAGCGCGCGCTCTAGCATAAACTCGCTATCATTTAAAAACATTACGCCAGTTGCGGTCTCTTCTTCAAATTTCTTCTGAGCCGCGATATCTTGGGAGCTAATAGCAACTACCATAAAGCCAAGATCGTTAAATTCTTTAAGAAGTTTTTTGTAGTTTATCGCTTGCTTCGTGCAGCCTTTCATGCCAGCAGTCTTTTGTAGCTGTTCGCTTAAAAGCTCGAAGTCCTCGCCTATCTTTGGGTATATGAAAACCACACAGTCATGGGTTCTTGCAAAGGCTGAAAAGTCAAATTCTTTACCGTCTAAAGTCCTTAGATAGATGCTTGTAGGCACTTTTATCATGTTTTGTCCTTTAAAAATTTTATCTATTATATATCTTTAAGCTTTTTTTGAATTTAAAAAATAGACGATAAAAAGGACGAAAAAGCTGATTATTAGCATCAAAAGTGCGTAGATGTGAGCCTTGGTATAGTCAAGCATCTCAACCGCCTCAAATATCGCGATACTAGCGACCTTGCTCTCGCCAGCCACGCTGCCACCTATCATCAAAACCACGCCAAACTCACCCATTGTATGAGCGAAGCTAACGACGATCGCAGTTAGTAAGTTTGATCTGATGTTTGGCAAGATGACCCTAAAAATGGTTGTAAGCTTGCTTTTGCCAAGGCTGTAGCTCGCCTCAAAAAGGCTCTTTTTTAGGCTATTTAACCCAGCGTAAATGGGTCCAAACATAAATGGCAGCGAGTAGATGCAGCTTGCTACGACAAGGCCCGTGAAGTTAAAAACCAGCCTCACGCCAAAGAGCTCTTCTATAAATTTGCCAAAAAATGAGTAAGGCGAGAGAAAAATGAGCAGATAAAAGCCAAGAACGCTTGGCGGCAGCACCAAAGGTAGCGAGATGATGGACTCTAAAAATGCCTTGCCAAAGAATTTCTTTTGCGAGATAAAGTAAGCAAGTCCTACGCAGAAGAAAAATAGTATAAATGTCGTGATAAAAGAGAGTTTTAGTGATAACCAAAACGGCTCGTAATCAATATTTGCTAGCTCGTTCATCATGCTTTTACCAAATTTACACCAAAGGCTTTTGTGCTAACTACAACCGTATCGCCAGATCTTAGACCACTAGCCTCTGCGCTACTTAGCACGACTTCACAAATTTGGCGGTTTATTAGCACGCTTGCTACAAAAATGGCATCACACTTTTTGATCTCCAAAACCTTAGCGTTAAACGCAAATTTTTGCGATCCTGCACTTTTTAAAAATATCTCGCTCGCACTGCCAGACCTTGAAATTTTGCCATTTTCAAGGACAAAAACCTTGCTGCAAAGCTTGTAAATTTCAGCTATGTCGTGACTTACTAAGATAACACTCATCTTAAACTCATCGTGAAGTGCTAGTAAATAGTCTTGCAGCTTCTCGCGCATGGCGTTATCTAGGGCGCTTAGTGGCTCATCAAGTAGTAAAATTTCTGGCTTTCTCATCACTGCACGAGCGAGTGCCACGCGCTGCTTTTGACCACCTGAAAGGGTGCTAATTTTCGCGTTTTTTAGGCTCTTTAGCTCGCAAATTTCAAGTAGTTTGTTTGCTAAATTTTCATCATTATTTGCAAAAAGCAAATTTTTAAAGACATTCATATTTTCAAAAAGGGCGTAGTCTTGAAACAAAAAGCCGATATTTCGCTTTTGCGGGGCTAAATTTGTCTTTTCGTCAAAAAAGATCTTATCCCCTACCTTTATCACGCCACTTTGCGGGGTTTCAAAGCCAGCGATAAGCCTTAAAATCGTCGTTTTACCTCCGCCACTTGCTCCATAAAGTGCGACAAACTCGCCACTTTCAAAGGCAAGCTCGGCCTCAAGCATAAATTTACCGCCGCCGCCATTTAGCTCTTTTTTGCAAGAAATTTCTATCATTTTTAAGCGCTTACGTGGATACTTGTTGATTTAACGTAGGCAAAAACCTGCTCGCCTGTCACTAAATTTAGCCCTTTTAGAGCGTGATCTGAGATGATAGCCTCAAAGCAAAGCTGCTCACACTTTAGGCTAACGATGCTTAAAATTTCGCCGCGAGTTATGCCCGCGACTTCGCATTTTAGCTCATTTTCAAGCGAACTAGCCTCAAGTCTAAGCCTTGATAAGATGACGTCTGAGCTTTTGAAATTTAAGCTCACCTCATCATTTAGAGTAAATTTGCTAGCCTCATTTAAGGCTAGCATATATAAATTTGTCCCTAAATTTAGGCACTCAAGCTCAAAAAAACTGACGCCATCTTTGGATGAAATTTGAACGATCTTTGCTTTTATCATTTAGCTGGGACGTTGTAGCCAAATTTCTTGAAAATTTCTCTTGCCTTTTCGCCCAAGATAAACTCATAAAATGCCTTTGCATCAGCGTTATTATCACCATGTTTTAAGAGCACGATGCCTTGATCGATCGGAGTGTAGAGCTCTTGAGGCACGAAGATATAGTTAGTGCCCTCTTTGTATTTTGCCATTTTATCGCTAAAAAGCGCGCTAGCAGCGATAAATCCAACATCTGAAGCACTTAGTGCCTGAGAAAGTGTCTCAGAAATTTTTTGAGCGTAGACGATGTTTTTCTCTACTTCGTCATAAAGTTTTGCATTTTTAAGAGCTTCGATGCTTGCCTTGCCGTAAGGTGCGGTTTCTGGGTTTGCTATTGAGATCGCTTTTAAGCCACGAACCACTTCGATGCCCTTTTTAAAGTCCACATCTCTTATAGAAAAGATCGCTACAGCGCCTTGTGCATAAACTTTTGGAGCAGCCACTGCAAAGCCTGTGTCGTAAGCTTTTTGCGCAAAGCCCATATCAGCAGCCATGAAGATATCAGCTGGAGCCGAGTTTTGTATCTGCGTGACAAGGCCGCCGCTTGCGCCAAGAGTTAGGTTGATCTTAGTGTCTGGGTGAAGCTTGTTAAACTCTTTTATAAGCTCTGGAAACGCGTAAGTCGTGTTTGCTGCGGCATAGACATTTACCTCTGCGCCAAGTGCGTTTATGGCAAGCAGAGCTGCCACACATAGAAATTTAAAAACCTTTTTCATTTATACTCCTATTATGATTTGAGATGATTTTACTATGGCCAAAAGCGTGTCACCAACGCCTATTTGCATATCCATCGCGCTATCTTTTGTGATGATAGCAGTTAAAGTTTGCTCATCACTTAGTTTTAGCGTGACCTCAGCATTTACAGCGCCTATCTTTGCCTCGATGACCTCACCTTTTAGCTGGTTGCTGGTGCTTATTTTTATATCAAGATCTTTTGCAAGGATGACAGAGGGCGCTTTAAAGATGAAAACTACCTTTTGACCCACTTTTAGGCCTAAATTTTTCTCACTCTCAACTGTTATAGTGGCTTCAAGCGTGTTGCCATTGCTTAGTTTTGCAACTATCTCAGAATTTACAGCACCTCTGTTTATGCTAACGATCTCGCATGAGAGCTGGTTTCTGGCGCTTAAATTCATACTCATCCTTTGTAAATTTATGATATCAACATCCTCAAAATCAACCTTTTGACAAATTTTTTGCAAAAAGTCCTTTTGCGTCTCGAGGATAGCGTCGTAAATTTTTATCAGTTTTTTGGCGTATGGACTAAGCTCTGAACCGCTATTTTTCTTGTTGCCATCAGCTCTTATGATGAGAGGCTTGCTACTTTTGTTATTTATCGTATCTAAGCAGTCCCAAGCGTTTTTGTATGATATGCCGACAACCTCAGCTGCTTTTGTGATACTTTTTGTCTCTTTTATCGCTTTAAGTAGCGCTATATGCTTTGCTAAAACCTGCGTATCTTCGCCTAGAAATAGCTCTAAATTTATATCTGCTTTCAAATTTTTAACCTCTAAATATATAATAATAATTTGCAAAGTATATCTAATTATATTAATACAAAAGCTTAAAATTACAAATTTTCTTTAACTTTTTGTAAAGTTTCAAGAGGATAAAATCAAGCTGTATTTTGTAAATAAATTTTAAGGTTTTATGATGAAATTTTTGCTAGCTATCTTTTGTAGCCTGCTTTTAGCCTGTGCCAGCGCTGACCTGAACGCAAACAGTGAAAAAGATGATTTTGACGTTGAATTTGAAGCAAAGAAAGATGTTTTTGACCCGCTTAGTGGCTATAACAGAGTGATGACAAATGTAAATGACTTTATCTACATAAATATGCTAACTCCAGTGGCAAAAGGCTACGCTTATGTCGTGCCATCCACAGCTAGGACAATGGTTGCAAATTTCTTTGACAACCTCCTTTTCCCAGTGCGTTTTGTAAATAACTTGCTTCAGTTTAAATTTCAAAACGCTGGCGAAGAGACTTTGCGATTTTTGGCAAATACGATAATTGGCTTTGGAGGGCTAACAGACGGAGCAAAATACTATGATCTAAAGGCTCACAACGAGGACTTTAGACAAACCCTTGGCTACTGGGGGCTTGGAAGCGGCTTTCACATCGTTTGGCCACTTATCGGACCATCAAATTTAAGAGATACTGGAGGCCTAGTTGGCGACTATTTTGCCGATCCTATTAGCTACGTTGATCCTATGCTTTTATCGGTTGGTATTGAGTCTTATAGGACGTTTAATAGCTTTGCACAAGACCCAACAGCGTATGAAAAACTAAGAAAAGACGCGATCGATCTATATCCATTTTTACGCGATGCTTACGAGCAAAGACGCGATAAACTTATCAAGGAGTAAGTATGAAAATTTTTAAAATTATAGCGGCGATTTTACTTTTAGCAACTAGCCTTTTTGCTCTCTCAAAAGAGCAGATAAAGCCTGATATAGAGGCAAAAACTGTTAAAGTGATCGAGGTTTTAAAAAATGCAAATTTAGATGATAAAGCAAAGACAAAAGAAATTTTTGCTCTGCTTGATCCACTATTTGACTATAAACAGATGGCAAAGATTAGCCTTGGCAAACGCTACAACAGCCTAAGTGCTGACGAGCAAGCTAAATTTGACGCTGCATTTGAGCAAAAGCTAAAAAGCTCATATATCGACAAACTTTTAGGCTACAAAGACCAACAGATACACATCACTGGAGAGAGTGAGCCTCAGAAAAATAGATACTGGCTCACATCAGAGCTTCTAAATGACGGCAAAAACTATGAATTTATCTATAAATTTTACGATGCAAAAGAGCGTGGCTGGCTCATTTATGACCTTGATATCGTTGGTGTGAGCATCATTCAAACTTATAGAAGTCAGTTTGGCGACGTGCTAAACAATGGCGATTTTAATACGCTTTTACAAAAACTAAACGAAGCGGTTTTGCCTGATCAAAACAAAACTAATCCTTAATGCGACAAATTTTTAAATTTATCATTGCCAAAAACAAGCTTGTTATCTCGCTTGTGCTAGTTCTAAGCGTAGTTTTTGGCTACCTTAGCACAAAGCTTAGCATCGATGCTTCGGCTGAGACCTTGCTGCTTGAGCATGACCCAGATCTAAAAGCTTATAGGCAGATAGCAAAGCGCTACGACTCGCCAGGGCTTTTAGTGGTCGCTTTCACCCCAAAAGATGATCTTTTTTCACCTAAAAATTTAGAGCTTATTAAAAATTTAAGCGATGAGTTAGCCAAAAACGATATGGTTAGCAGCGTCATCTCTATCTTAAACGTGCCACTTTTAAATAGCGTAAAAGGTGGCGTGACAGGCATCTTGGATCACACGCCAACGCTAAGTGATAAAGATATAAATATCTCAAAAGCAAAGCTTGAGTTTGCAAAAAGCCTCATTTATAGCGGAAATTTGATAAGCAAAGATCTAAAAACCACAGCGATCGCACTAAATTTAAAGCAAGATGAGAAATTTAACGAGCTTTTAAATGAGCGAAATTTACTTAGCCAAAAAGAGTCAAACGGCACTATCACGCAGGCTGAAAAAGAGAAATTTAAAGCGCTTTTAGCGGAGTTTAAAGCCTACCGAGATGAGCTTAGAAAGAGCGATCACAAAAACCTTGAAGCCATAAAGGCAGCCATCGCTAAATTTAACGCAAATGACGAGCTGTTTTTGGGTGGCGCAAATATGATCGCTGATGATATGATAGGCTTTATAAAGAGCGATCTTTTGGTTTACGGCCTAAGCGTTTTAGCGCTTCTTAGCTTTAGTTTGTGGCTATTTTTCAGGCAGGTTAGATGGATCGTCTTGCCGATGTTTATCTGCGCGGTAAGTGCCATTTTTACGACTGGGATTTTTGGTATGTTTGGCTGGGAGGTGACGGTCATTAGCTCAAACTACATCGCACTTCAGCTAATTATCACCATTTCAACTGTCATCCACCTAGTCGTAAGCTACAGGGAATTTTACGCAAGGCATCCAAAATACAGCCAAAATCAGCTCATCTATTTGACACTTCGTGACAAATTTTCTCCATCTTTTTGGGCGATATTTACAACTGTTATTGGCTTTAGCTCACTAATGAGTGCCGATATAAAGCCAGTTATCATGCTTGGCATTATGATGAGTGCAGGTATCAGCGTTTCACTTGTGCTTGCATTTTTGCTATTTGGCTCGGTAAATGTAAATTTAAAGAAGCTTGCTCCTGTTAGGACATTTGAAAATAGCTTTAAATTTACAAAATACTGCGCAAATTTGGCGCTAAACTCAAGAAAGATCATCTACGCAGTTTGCGTGCTTGTTGTCTGCTTTGGCGTTTATGGCATCAGTAAGATAAAGGTCGAAAACAGCTTCATTGGCTACTTTAAAGAGAGCACGCAGATCCGCCAAGGCATGCAGGTCATAGACACAAAGCTTGGTGGCACGATCCCAGTTGATGTGATAGTGAAATTTAAAGAGAGTGAGCCAAAACAAGAAAAAAGTGATGAGAAAGATGACTTTGAAAGTGAGTTTGAAAACGACGCAAAGAGCGCAAAATACTGGTTTAACAGCTACCACACAAGAGTTGCAGAAAAGGTTCATGACTATCTAAAAGAGCAAAATTTTGTAGGCAACGTAAGCTCTCTTGCAACGCTTATAAAGGCGATAAAAGAGCTAAATAACGGCGTTAGTGATGATTTTTTGCTAGCTGCGATGTATGAAAAACTACCACTTGAGTATAAAAAGATCTTGTTAAGTCCTTACGTGAGCGTCGAAAACGACGAGCTTAGATTTAGCTTAAGGATCGTTGATAGTGATCCAAAACTTAGACGAAATTTATTTCTAAAAGAGCTTAGAGAAGGGCTTTTAGAGCTTACTAAAAATGACAACGTAAGCATCGAAGTTGTCGGTATGATGGTGCTTTATAACAATATGCTTCAAAATTTACTTAGCTCGCAGGTTGATACATTTGGACTAACGGTCGCGATACTTTTTGTCATATTTTGCTTTGTTTTTAGAAGTATCAAGCTAGCAACCATCGCGATAGTTTCAAATTTGATCCCGCTTTGCACGCTCTTTGGCGTGATGGGATTTTTTGGCATACCGCTTGATGTGATGAGCATTACGATAGCGGCCATTAGTATAGGTATCGGCGTTGATGATATCATCCACTACATCCACCGCTTTAAAGAGGAGCTGCTTACAAAGGACGTTTTTGAGAGCATCAAGGCTGCACACGCTAGCATCGGATATGCGATGTATTACACCTCATTTACCATTTTTCTTGGATTTAGCGTGATGATAACGAGCAACTTTATACCGACTATTTATTTTGGCTTGCTAACTGATCTTGTTATGGTCTTTATGCTGCTTGGTGCGCTCATCATCTTGCCAAGTTTGATAGCAAGTTTTGTGAAAAAGCGCGAGGTATAAATTTATTTGATAACTTTGATAAACGAATAGACGTCCGCCACGCCATCAATGTGCTTAGCGTACCAAATGGCGTGCTTTTCTTGCTCGATGCTATCTACTACACCGCTAAAAACAACGTCACAGCCAACGATGCTAACACGCACATTTGTGCCCTCAACGACGCTATCTTTGAAGAGATTTTGCTTTAAATTTGCAAGAATGCTTAGGCTATCGCACGGATACTCGCTCTTTTTTACCCTAAGATAGGTGTAAATTTTTCGCACTCCGTCCGTGCTTTTGGCAAGCTCAACTAGCTTACTTTCAAGCTCTTTGCTATCAACAAGCCCTATAAGATAGGCATCGCCGTAAAAGACCTCTATCTCGATGTCGATGTTACTAAGTCCTTTTGAAAACAAAATTTTGCTTTGTAGCTTGCTTTGGATAAATTTATCACGTGAGATCGAGTAGATACCGCGTTTATCACGAGAAATGGAGTATGCGTCATATACATTTAGCGGCGCTGTTGCTGGGGTGAGGACTGAGGAGCAAGAGCAAAAAAATAAGACCAAAAATGCAAAAACGCTAAATTTAGAAATCATAAATCCTTTTGTAATTTCAAAAAGTTTATAGAAAATGGGCTAAAATTTATCTAAATCTGCTAAAATAACGCACACGGAGGATAAAGTAATCTGGTGATGCTCACGGGCTTCAAACCCGATGACTGGGCGGTTGACCGTCTGGTGGGGAGTTCGATTCTCTCATCCTCTCGCCACTTTTACTTCTTTTAATTTCTACTTTTTAAATGATTTGTTTTTATGATTTTAGGCGTAGCTAGCTAGTAAATTTTAAAAATAATGGTGTGATTTAAACAACCATCTTAAATTTAAATTTTAAATTTTTATATCCAAAACGTGCGGTTCTTCGCTCTCTTCTTCGCTATCAAGCTCGTCTTCAAAGACCTCTTCATCTTTAGTTTTTGCGTTTTGCTCTTCGTTCTCAAACTCGCTCGCCTCTTCTTCGCTTTTTTGACGCTCGTGCTCTTTTTCAGGGTCTATTTTGTATGACTCCTCCATTGGACGCACCTCTTTGATCTCCTCATTTTGCTGGGTGGCTAGCTCAGATGCCATTAGCGCTTGCATGTCAAAGCGTGCTTGCTGGTTTGCATGCACCTGCGAGACGACTGGGGCGTTTTGGTTGATGAAGTTGCTGTTTCCTAAAGGTGTTACCGCCATTTTTAGCCTTTATTTATGATGATCGTTTTGTAGTTTGTGTAAGTGACGTTTGCGCCATTTTCGCGCCTTAAATTTTCACGTTTGGTGTAGTCCACCTCGTATCTGCCAGCCCCTTTTACGCTAAATTCCACGCAAAATTTAGCAGCCATTTCTAGCACGTCCTCTGGCACTTTGCTCTTGTTCGTTTTTATGATGACGTGAGCGCTTGGGGCGTCTTTTAGATGAAGCCAGATGTCGTCTTTTTTAGCAAGATCGAGCAAATTTATATTGCCTTTTTCATTTCTGCCAACTAAAATTTTAAACTCTCTAATATAGAAAATTTCAGCATTTTCGCTCACATCTTTTATCTGTCTCTCTCTTTGTTTTGCCTTGTTTTTTGGGCTTAAAATTTCAAGCTCGTAAGCACTTTTTGCCTCTTTTAAAAGCGACTTTAGCCCCTCTAAAAACTCGATCTTTTCACTTAAATTTCTCTTTTCTATCTCCACACCAAGGGCTTTTGCGCGAAGTTTTTTTGATCTTGAGTAAAATTCATTTGCGCTATTTTTGGGTGTATCGCTAAGAGTTAGTTTTATCTCGTTGCCGTCAAAATCTTTCAGGCAAATTTCTCTCTCATAGCCTTTAAAATTTGCCAAATTTGCAAGCAAGAGCGTGCCGTAGTTTGCAAACTCCTCGCTCTTTTTCATAAGCTCATCTTTATCTTCAAGCGAGTTTAAAATTTCACTCATGCTATCTATCTTTTTTTGCACGCTAGCAAGCTTTGCTTCTTTCAAGCTAGCTATCCTAGCCTCATTTATCCTGGCTGCTTCACTTTTAAAAAATGCCTCAAAGTCAGTTATCGGCTCGCACGGCTTTTCTTTTATAGCGATGGCTGGCAGCTCTTTTAAAACCTCGCCAGTTTCTATCTTGCGGTAGCTATTGTCGATATGCCTTAGTGCCTCGATGATCACGTCATTTTCATCAGTTATCACGGCGTTTGTAAAGCGGCCAGTAAATTCAAGATAAAGGATGAAATTTTCACTTTTATATGAACCACTTTGCGTGCAGGTAAATTTTAAAATTCTATTGTCTTTTAGACACTCGACGCTTTTTATATGTGAGGCGTTAAAGCGTTTTTTTAGGACATTATCAAAGGGCGCTTGATAAATTTTCGCCTCTTTTAGCTCATCATCTTTATAGATCGCTGAGTTTGACTTGTTTAGGTCAAAAATGATCTTTTCGCCGCTAAATTCGATAAGTATAGCCATGTCGCTTACGCGCTTTGCCTGGCTTATCTTTTTAAATTTCGATAGATAACTTGCTATTTGAACTAAATGTGCGTACTTCATGCGGGGATTATATCAGAAATGTAGCAAAAATGTTTTAACAAAGAGTCCTAGCTGGCTTGCTAGGACAAAAGTTAAAATTTGTTTTTAGCGACCTCTTTTACGATCTGATCAGCTATCTCATCGACCTCGTTTGTGGCTTTGTTTGTTTGGTTTGCCACTTCAAGATTTTCTTTTGTTAGGTTGTCGATGTCGGCAACTAGCGTGTTTATCTGGGCGATCGCTATGGTTTGCTCATTTATCGCTGCACTCATATCGTCGATGTTTTGAGTTAGGATATTTGCATTTGCCTCGATCTCACCAAGGCTTTTTTGAGTGCGCTCGGCTAAATTTCTAACCTCATCGGCCACCACCGCAAAGCCTCTGCCATGCTCGCCTGCACGTGCTGCTTCAATGGCAGCGTTAAGGGCTAGTAAATTTGTCTGATCGGCGATGTCGTGGATGATGGTGATGATATTTTTTATCTCCTCAGACTGCCTTTTGACATCATCAGATCTTGCATTTACCTGCCTCATAGATGCGCTCATTTGCTCAACCGCAGCCGCACCCTCAGAGAGCGATGTGGCACTCTTGTTTGCTTTAGTCGTTAGCTCTTGCATGTAGCCTTTTAGCGCCTTTGCGCGGTCTTCTAGCAGTTTTGCGACATCTTCATTATTTTTTAGCATCTGCGCGATCTTGTCGCCAAGTGCGTCGATGCCTTTTGCGATGACGCCTTCGTCGTTTATCCTAGCGGTAAAGTCATTTTTAAAGTAAATTTCTAGCGCTTTCAAGATATCGTGCTCATTTGAAGCGATATTTGTCTTTAGTGAGTCACGTAGATCGCCAAATGCCTCTTTTAGCTTTAACAGAGCTTGGCTATTTGTCGTCGCTTCAAGCGTCGCTCTAAAGTCGCCACCTTTTATCTTGCTTACAAATTCTTGCGTTTTGGCTAAAAACTCGCGCTCGTTATTTAAATTTTCTTTTGTGGTCTCGATGTTTTCGTTGATGATACTAGCCATAACGCCTAGCTCGTCGCTACTTTTTAGCTTGATAGGATCGACATTTGAAGTTTTGTTGTTTATAAATTTAAAGACTTCGATTAGCCCGTTTTGTATCGTTAAAACTGGCCTTAAGAAGTATCTAACGACCACGATGATGGCGATGATGACTGAGATCAAAAACAGACTAAACATCAAAATTTGCTTATTTGAAGCGCTTTTTATTTCAGCCACAAACTCATCAGCGTCAGCCACTATACAGACGTTCCAGCCTGTTAGCTTTTGTTTTTGGCAGTAGATGACGTTTCTCATGCCGTTATAGAAAAATAGCGAAACCTTGTCACCTTCTATGCTGTTTTTCATATTTTCTTTGATGAGGTTTTTGTAGGTTTCATCTTCTTTTGATACTAAATTTATATCAGGATGAACTATCACTTTGCCGTTATCATCGGCGATCATGATGTTTGAGGTTTTAGTTGTTTTTATCTCTAAAAGCTCTTCGCTAAGGCCGTTTAAGAAGATATTTGCGCCAATTACCGCTACTAGCTGGTGTTTGTCATTAAAAATAGGAGCGTAGGCTGTGATGGTTAAATTCTTTGTCGTGACATCTACGTATGGCTCTGAAAATCCAGGCTTGCCACTGCTGCTAGCACCCTGAAACCAAGCCCTTGTGCGACCATCAAAATTTGGTATCAAAAATGGCTGGTTATTTTTCAAAAGATCAGTCTTGATGACATTGCCGTTATCTGCATATCCCACAAATAGCGCGTCAAATGGCGAAATGATAAGCGCACCCTTTAGTGCCTCAGCTATGTCGTCCCTGCTGGTATAGAGCTTTTTATCCTCAAGCTCTTTTGCAAAGTTTTGCACCATGTGAAGTCTTGACTTTAAAAACTCATCGACAAAGTACATCGTCGATTTAAGCCCTGTTTTTCGCACGTTGTTGTACGACTGAATTTTTTCCGACTTGGAATTTGAGTAGTTTATGCTAAAAAATATGCCTATGCCTATTAGCATCCAAGCTGTCAGCAAAAAGGCTATCTTGTTAGACAAGCTAGAAAAGAGTTTTTTCATCTTAAATCCTTTTAAAATTTTCGGCGTATTTTATAATAAAAGTTAAATAATATCTCTTAATTTTTATTTTTAAGAAAAAATAGCAAAAAGTAGCTAAAAAACGCTTGTTATGATAAATTTTGCTAAATTTTATTAATTTAATTATCCAAAGTAATAAATAGAGTATTTTAGGGACTTATAATGAAATTTAAGGCTAAATTTGACATTGAATTTATTTTAGTTGCTTAAATTATAATTTTAAAATATATAAAAAGAAAATGCTATCTTGCAAATCTTATCTGTCCAAATTTTTAGCATAAATTTTTTGTCAAATTTATGGTGACGTAAAGCGCTGGCTAAATATCTTTTTATACAAATTTCGTTAAAATCGCCCCAAAATTTAAAGGAAATTTATGAAACAAACTATCACCGAGAAAATATTTTCAGATCACGTTGGCAAAGAGGTAAGCGCAGGAGAGATCATCGAGAGCAAGATCGATATGATCATAGGTAACGACATCACGACGCCTATCTCGATCAAGCAGTTTGAGCGAAGTGGCGCAAAAAAGCTAGCTAACCCAGACGGCTTTGCCATCGTGATGGACCACTACATCCCGACAAAGGACATCCTAAGCGCAAATCAAGCCAAAATTTCACGCGAATTTGCCTACAAACACGACCTTAAAAACTATTTTGACGAAAAAGATATGGGCATCGAGCACGCGATTTTGCCTGAAAAAGGGCTAGTCATCCCAGGCGACGTCATCATCGGCGCAGACAGCCACACCTGTACGCACGGCGCTCTTGGGGCGTTTAGCACCGGCATGGGCAGCACCGACCTAGCTTACGCGATGATCACTGGCAAAAACTGGTTTAAAGTGCCTGAGAGCATCAAAGTCGTCTTTAAAGGCAAACTTGATAAACACGTCTATGGCAAGGATCTCATCCTTGAGATCATCCGTCAAATAGGCGTTGATGGCGCACTTTACAAGGCGCTTGAGTTTAGCGGCGAGGTGATAGATGGCCTTAGCATGGATGATAGATTTTCAATGTGCAATATGGCGATCGAAGCTGGCGCAAAGAGCGGTATCATCGCGGTTGATGAGATAACAAAAGAGTTTTTAAAAGATAAAAATTTACGCGATAAGCCAAAATTTTTCTACTCAGACGAGGGCGCAAAATACGACAAAATTTTAGAGATAGATGTCACAAACCTTGATCCAGTCATCGCATATCCATTTTTGCCAAGCAACGGCAAGAGCGTAAGGCAGGCGGTTCGCGACGATCTAGCTATCGATCAGGCATTTATCGGCTCATGCACAAATGGCCGTCTAAGCGACCTTCGCATAGCAGCGCAGATCCTAAAAGGCAAAAAAGTAGCTCGCAAAACAAGGCTCATCATCACTCCAGCGACGCAAAAGATCGCAAGAGCTGCTGAAAAAGAGGGGCTAATCGACATTTTCATAGAAGCTGGCGCAGTTGTGAGCAACCCAACATGTGGTGCTTGTCTTGGCGGATATATGGGAATTTTGGGTGCAAATGAACGCTGTATCTCAACGACAAATAGAAATTTCGTCGGCCGTATGGGCGATAGAACGAGTGAAATTTATCTAGCTAACTCGGCTGTTGTGGCGGCTTCAGCGATAGCTGGTAAAATCGCCGATCCAAGGGACTTATAGGCGTTAGCTTTTAAGTATCTTTGAATGAGTTAGAAATTTTCACACTTCGATAAACTACGTTGTTTTATCTTGTGTGAAAATTTCGTCACAACATCCAAATCTATCTTAAAATCTTGCCGCTAAATTTTAAAATAAAATTCGACCTAGTAATCGACATATTCTTACATTAATATTGAGAGGAAATTTCTAAAAATTTTAAACTCATCTCACGATACTTTGCCTTACGTTTTGACAAAATTTGACTATTTTTTATTTAGCATCTAATTTTATTTGTGAAATATCAAAGAAATTTGAAGAGTTTGTATAAAATAAATTTAACCGACAAATCCAGCTATTTTTGCAAATTTACCGGTTTTTAGCGCATTAAAACGCTGTTATAGTTGCCAAAAGTCCAAAGATTATGCCTGGGAAGTTTGCAGCAGAAAGTGGATAGTCTTTTTTAGCTTTTAGCAAGCCGTAACTTGTCTAGATCGTGCAGTTTATCGCAGCCGCTAGTGGCTGGATAAAAGGCGTTTTGTTGCCATCAAGGTTGCCCATTATTTGTGGGATATATGAAAAGTACATAACAACCGATAAACACGTACCTATCCAACCTAAAATTTGTAAATTTCTTTCACTCACGTGATCTCCTTTAAAAGCAAGCTTGTTATTTTCTAGTTTTATGATTAGCGAGGTAAAAATTATTTTATCTGCTAGAAAGCAACCCTTGCTTTAGCAAAATGCTTTTTTACAAATTTAAGGCAAAGCTTTTATTAAGTGATAATAAATTTAAAACAAGATGAGTTAGAAAATTTGGTTATACTTTTGTAATTTTTGAAATTTAAAAGGATAAAAGATGCAAACTTGCGTCATTTTAGCAGGTGGAAAGAGCTCACGCATGGGTCAGGATAAGACCTTGCTACCATTTGGGGGATTTGAAACGCTCACACACTATCAGGTTGCTAAATTTAGCAAAGTCTTTGGTGAGGTTTTTGTAAGCTCTAAATTTGAGAAATTTAACCCGCCACTAAAGCTCATAAAAGATGAGAGTAGTGAGGATTATTCGCCGATGTTAGCGCTCTACTGCGTGCTAAAAAGCTTTGATCATAGCGTCTTTATCATCCCAGCTGATATGCCATTTTTTGATCTTGTAAGTCTTGGCGAGCTGGCTAAATTTAAAGATGAATTTGAGATGGTTGTGGCAGGTGATGATGAGCATATCCACTCGCTTTGTGGCTTTTTTAGCCCAAGTTTAGCCCCACTTGCACATGAGCTTTACCAAAAAAATGAGCATAAAATCGGACTTTTGCGAAAAAACTGCAAGTGCAAGATAGTAAATTTTGAGGATAAAGAGCAGTTTTTTAACGTAAATTTCCCAGACGAGTACAAAATAGCAAATGAAAAGATGAAAAATGAGTAAATTTACATTGCTTTTAAGCCTAGGCCTTACATTTTTGATGGCAGGCAGGACGGATGACTTTAAAAGGGCGCAAGAGCTTGAGCAAAGTGGCGATATAAAGGGTGCAATGCAAATTTATAAAGAGCTAGCCAAAAGCTCTTTAGGTGAGCAAGAAGCGGTGCAAAATGCGCAAGCAAGCGAGCCAGCACCAAGTGATGCGAAGCTAAAGCAGGCTGATCTTTTAAGAGATAAAAGCGATAAAAATTTACAAAATGCACTTGGCATCGAGCTTTATAAATTTAACTACCTTTTGCCAGTAACTTACGCTAAAACTGTCCCAGATGATGGGCGAAAGAGCGTTGAGACGAAGTTTCAAATAAGCCTAGCAAAGCCGCTATTTTACGACGTTTTTGGTCTTAGAGAGAGCCTTGTGGCGGCATATACGCAAACCTCTTGGTGGCAGATAACAAAAACTTCAGCTCCATTTCGAGAGACAAACTATCAGCCTGAAATTTTCTTAAATTTCGCCTCTCCAAAATACCTAGAGCAAATAGGCGTGAAAAACCTAAAATTTGGACTCTTGCATGAGTCAAACGGACGAGATGGCAGCAACTCAAGAAGCTGGAACAGAGCCTACGTGCAGGGCGATCTCGTCTATGGAGATTTCACCATTTCACCAAGAGTTTGGAGCGTGATCGGCGAAAAGAACGACAATAAAGAAATTTTAAACTACATCGGACACGGAGATCTAAGGCTTAGTTACAAGCTAAATGACCAAATTTTTAGCCTAATGCTAAGAAATAACTTACATTTTGATAAAACAAATAAAGGTGCAGCTGAAATTTCATATATGTTTCCGATATTTTCAAGTGGCGTTTATGGCTATTTGCAGTATTTTACAGGATATGGCGAGAGTTTGATTGACTATGATAGGCACACTGACAAGGTTGGTCTTGGCTTTGTTATTTTAAAATAGCCTTAAAAATTTAATCTTATAAAGTGGCTAAATTTGGGCAGATGAAGTAAATTTTAGATAAATAACGAAAAAAATTTAACTAATAGAAAAACTTAAAAATATTAGAAAAAATATAAGCAAATTTTGCTAAAATCACTAGCAAAATCTCACAATAAAGGAGTTTTCATGAGCGGTATAGCTTTGATTGTCTGTTTTGTTATAGCAATCATCCTTATGATCCTTATGATCTCAAAGTTCAAGGTGCATCCATTTTTGGCACTTATGAGTATATCTTTAGTGCTAGCAATAGTCGCAGGTATCGATCTATCCAAGATCCCAGCGATGATAGGCGTTGGTTTTAGTGGCACATTTAAGAGCATCGGCATCGTCATCATCTTTGGAACGATCATCGGTACAGTGCTTGAAAAAACAGGAGCCGCGCTAAAGCTAGCGGACATGGTCGTAAAGCTAGTCGGACAAAGACGCCCTGAGCTTGCCATGCTTATAATGGGCTGGGTTGTTGGCATACCAGTATTTTGCGATAGCGGTTTTGTCGTCTTAAACTCTATCCGCGAAGCACTTTATAAAAAGATCGCAGCAAGCCCAGTCGCGATGTCAGTAGCTCTTAGTGGCGGTCTATACGCTTCTCACGTCTTCATACCGCCTACTCCTGGCCCGATAGCTGCTGCTGGCACACTTGGCCTTGGAGGGAATTTACTTCTTGTCATCATTATGGGTACAGTAGTTTCGGTGCCGGTTTTGGTAGCTGTTTATTTCTTTTCAAAAAGCATCGCTAAAAGCGTAACTATCAGCGACAAAGAGGCTGACGCTACTATCACAGCTAGCTACGAGGAGCTTTTAAATAAATTTGGCAAATTGCCTAGCGGATTTTTAAGCATCGCACCTATCATCATGCCTATCATCTTCATGGCGGTTGGCTCTGTGATCGACGTTTTGGCAAAGCAAAGCATGCTTGATAAAGCTGCGCTCTTGCCAAAGATATTTTTATTTTTAGGTAACCCTATCATAGCTCTAGCTATCGGCGTGATCTTTTGCGTATTTTTACTAGCTGAAACTAAAAAGATGAGAGAATTTGACCATATAACAAACGAATCATTAAAGATCGCAGGTCCTATACTCTTTATCACCGCAGCTGGCGGCGTTTTGGGCAACGTCATCACTGAGGCTGGCTTTGTAAATTTCATAAAAGAAAATGCCTCAACTATAAAAGCGATAGGAATTTTCTTCCCATTCATCATCTCAGCCGTGCTAAAAACCGCTCAAGGAAGCTCGACTGTGGCTATCATCACGACAGCCTCTATCATGGGCGCATTTAGCGCTGACAACTCGCTCATGCACACACTTGGCTTTACGAGCGAAATTTCAGCGGCACTTTGTGTCATGGCGATAGCATCAGGTGCGATGTGTGTATCTCACGCAAACGACAGCTACTTCTGGGTCGTGACAAACTTTAGTAAAATGACCGCAGATCAAGGTTACCGCACACAAACAGCGATGACATTTATCATGGGTATTGTTGGAATGATCAGCGTTTATATACTATCTTTGGTGCTTTTATGAGAATTTTGGTTGCGATAGATTCATTAAAAGGCTCGCTAAGCTCACTTGAGGCGGGCCTTGCTATAAAAGAAGCCCTTGAAGAGTTTTGCGACGTCGTCGTAAAGCCAGTGGCTGACGGCGGCGAGGGCAGCGTGGAGGCTATGGCTGACGCGCTTGATGCGAAATTTATAGATACCATCGTCAAAAACCCGCTTGGGACTGAAATTTTAGCTAGATATGCCCTAAAATACGACCTCGCCATACTTGAGATGTCAAGCGCTTCAGGACTTACTCTCATAAATCCTGATGAGAGAAATCCTATGAAAACTAGCACATTTGGTTTTGGTCAGATGATAAAAGATGCCATTAGTAAGGGAGCTAGGAAATTTATCATAGGCATCGGCGGAAGTGCGACAAATGACGCTGGCATAGGTATGCTAAGCGCTCTTGGATTTAAATTTTATGATAAAAATGGTGCTTTGCTTGATGGCAAAGGCGAGGATCTAGCTCAAATTTGTGAGTTTTCAGACGATGAGGCACTAAAAGAGCTAAAGGAGTGCGAATTTTTAATCGCCTGTGACGTGGATAACCCACTTTACGGACAAAAGGGCGCAGCCTACGTCTATGCCCCACAAAAGGGTGCAAATGGCCGCATGGTAAAGCAGCTAGATGACGGGCTAAAGCACTTTGCAAGCCTTGTAAAAGAGAAAAATGGCACCAAATTTCACACGCAAAAGGGCGCTGGAGCAGCTGGCGGACTTGGCTTTGCTTTTGTGGCATTTTTGGGCGCAAAGCTTAAGCCTGGTATCGAGATCATCACGCAGACAATCGCACTTGAAGATGAGATCAAAAAGGCTGATCTTGTCATCACTGGTGAGGGCCGCATGGACTTTCAAAGCACCATGGGCAAGACCCCAACAGGCGTGGCAAAGCTAGCTAAGAGGCATCATAAGCCAGTCATCGCACTTGCTGGAAGCGTGCAAAGGTGCGCCAAAGACTGCCATAAACACGGCATTGATGCCTATTTTTGCATACTAAATGAGCCAATGAGCCTTGAAGAAGCTATGCGAAAAGATAATGCCATTAGAAATTTAAAGATGACTGCTGAACAAGTCATCCGCCTTTATATGCTAAACCGCAAAGCATAAATTTAAAAAAGATAGAAGCTAAATTTCTATCTTTTTCTCCCTAAATTTAACTTCAAATTTTACTCACAAAGTGCTACAAAAATTCTCAAAATTTAATACATTTTGCAAAAATAAAACCCCTTAGAAGAAATGGCGAATTTAGCCTAAATGACTGGTTGGTTGGTACTTGCGCTGGGCAAACGTTCTCTGCAAAGATAAGAAAGATAGGCTAGTTTGATATAAATTTGGCGAGCAGAGTAAAATTTGCTTGCCAAATTTGCCCATTTTTATAAAGCGATTTATGCCAAGTGGCAAGGATAAAGTTTCTCGCCCAAAAGAAGGATAAGGACAAGCGATTTTAAATTTAAGATCGCTAACTTTTATGCCAGCTCATCAAGCCTTTTCTCATCAAGTGTGCCGAGTTTATTTTTTAGCATTTTTAGCAAGGCAAAGTCCTTTGGTAGCTTGCTTTGCGGTGGTAAAATGATAAATTTGCATTTTTCTCGCTATTAATGAATAAATTTTTAATTTAAATTTACTCATTCGCCAGATCCTCAGCCACTTTTGTGGCTAGTTTTAGCTTGTCACTATCAAAGTGCGTGTAAATTCACGAGGTATTTAAGCTAGTGTGCCTAAAAGCTTCTTGAGCTAGTTTAAGCCTTTTTTGGTTGCAACCAAGAGAAATTTAAAATAGCAGGCTTAAATTACAAATATCAAAAACTATAAAAGCTTAAGCACATATCCATTTTCAGCGGTTTCAAGCTTATATTTATGCATCTTGTCAAGCTCTAAAACCACTCTGAAATACTTATCATGCCAGCCGATTATGACGTTTTTAAATGTCTCGTTTTCAAGCTTTAAATTTCTAGTTTTAAAGCTTCTTGGAGGTTTTGCAAAGTCAAGCACGATCTTGTTTTTCTCGTAAGCAAAGTGCTTTAAATTTTTAGCTTTTGTGACGATATTTAGCTCTTTTTCATGTGTTAAAAAGCTCACAAATCCTAAGAATTTAATCTCTTTTTCGCTGCTTTTTATCTCTTGAATAGGCTTTGAGGCTGGCTCGATCTTTACTTCGACTACCTTTTGCTCAGGCTTAGCTGGCTCTTTTGCTTTTTTTGTGCCAAGGTCGATCACCACGACGTTTGGAGTTGGTACGTCTGAGGTTTTATTTCTATCTTTGTTTGAAATTTTAGTCTCATTTTTTTCTATTATCACTGGCGTGCTAACCTTTTGAGCTGGCACCTCCGCCATCGTGACAGAAACGTCTAACTTTTTAGCTGCGACTGGTTCAGGATTTTTCATCTTGCTTATGGCAAATTCATCGTTCCAGTCGATAGTTTTGTTTATATCAGTTAGTCTTTTTTCTTTTATGCTGCCGTCATTTGCTCTGTATCTTATGGTGACATCAAGTAGTAGCATAGCATCGCTTGGAAATTTAAACGAGAGCGAGTTGAAGCTGTCATATTTTTCGACGACGTTTGTCGTCATAACACTTGTGTTTAGCTCGCTAATAGGCATAAATGGGTTTTCTCTGGCGCATAAGCTCGCAGTCAAGATAGATAAAACTAACCAAATTTTCTTCATCGTTCCTACTTTTTATTAGAGTCTGGCTCAAGGCCTTGTAGTTCAAAATAGTCTTTTTGCAGACGTGCATTCATCTTTTTTAAAATTTCCACGTCTTCGCTAAGCCTCTCTTTTTTGCTCTGAAGGCTTAGCATCACGTCAAGTGAGCGTTTGCCAAACATCATGTTGCCCACGTAAAAGGCAAACATAGCCACGCAAATGGTGGCTATGACGTAGCGTAATGTCGGCCGAACAAATTTTATGATTTTATGAAATATGCCATCTTCTTTGCCATATTCATCTAAAATTTCGCTCAAATATTATCCCCTAAAAACTCACCCGCCTCAAGCTCGATCTCGAGCAAGCGGTTGTATTTCGCGTTGCGCTCGCTTCTTGAAGTTGCACCTGTCTTTATCTCGCCAGTGTTTAGTGCGACCGCAAAGTCAGCGATAAACGCATCTTCGCTCTCGCCGCTTCTGTGGCTCATTATGCAGCGGTAGCCGTTTCTTTGAGCAAGGCGGACAGTTTGCATAGTTTGCGTGACTGAGCCTATTTGATTTGGCTTGATGAGAATCGCATTTGCGATATTTTTCTCGATGCCTTCGCGTAAAATTTTCTCATTTGTGACAAAAAGGTCGTCGCCAACTAGCTGCACCTTGCTGCCAAGCCTTTTTGTAAGCTCAGCCCAGCCGCTCCAGTCATCCTCGCTAAGGCCATCTTCGATAGAGAATATCGGATATTTTTCGCAAAGTTTTTCATAGTAGCTAATGAGCTCGTCACTGCTAAATTTCTTGCCCTCAAGCTCGTATTTGCCGTCTTTATAAAGCTCACTTGAAGCGACGTCAAGGGCAAGTTTTATCTGGCTGCCTAGCTCATATCCAGCCTCTTTTACAGCCTGAGAGATAAGCTTTAGTGGCTCTTCGTTGTCTTTTAAATTTGGAGCAAAACCGCCCTCGTCACCGACAGCTGTGCTGTGGCCAGCTGCGTTTAGGATAGATTTTAGCTTGTGGTAAATTTCAGTTGCAGCTCTTAGTGCCTCGCTAAATGTGCTAAAGCCAAATGGCATGATCATAAATTCTTGAAAATCAACGCTATTGTTTGCGTGTGCGCCGCCATTTATGATGTTAAACATCGGCACTGGTAATATGCTAGCATTTGCACCGCCAAGGTAGCGATAAAGCGGGATATTTAGACTCTTTGCAGCTGCGCGAGCTACCGCCATAGATACGCCAAGGACTGCGTTTGCGCCTAAATTTGAGTAGTTGTGCGTGCCATCAAGCTCGAGCATCTCCGCATCGACTGCTTTTTGATTGTAAGCATCAAGGCCTATCACTGCTTCTGCGATCTTTTCATTTACGTTTGAAACAGCCTTTAAAACGCCTTTGCCAGCGTATCTCTCGTCTTTGTCGCGAAGCTCTAGTGCCTCACGCTTGCCAGTGCTTGCGCCGCTTGGTACGATCGCGCTTGCCTCGGTTCCGTCGCTTAGTCTAACTGTCGCACGAACTGTTGGGTTGCCTCTGCTGTCTAAAACCTCGTGAGCTTCTACATCTTCAATAAATACCATTATTCATCTCCTGCTTCGTTTGTGTCGTCGTCTTCGTCTTTTGCGCCGCTGCTTATTAGGTGATCTATACCCATTGAGCCTTTGATCGCCGCTACTATCTCATCAGAAATTTCTGGGTGCTCTTTTAGGTAGGCTTTGGCATTTTCTCTGCCTTGACCTAGTTTTTCAGCCTTGTAGCTAAACCACGCGCCTGATTTGTCGATGATGTCGAGCTTTACGCCATAGTCGATGATCTCGCCCTCTTTACTCACACCCTCGCCAAACATGATGTCAAATTCAGCCACTTTAAATGGAGGCGCTACCTTGTTTTTAACCACTTTTGCCTTTGTGCGGTTGCCGATAGGCTCGTCATTTTGTTTAAGTGTGGCTATCTTTCTAACGTCTATTCTTACAGATGAGTAAAATTTAAGCGCATTACCGCCAGTCGTGGTCTCTGGCGTGCCATATCCCATCATACCGATCTTCATACGAATTTGGTTAATGAAGATAACAGTCGTCTTCATCTTGCTTAAAATTCCAGTTAGCTTTCTAAGCGCCTGACTCATAAGCCTTGCTTGCAAGCCAACGTGCTGATCGCCCATATCGCCGTCTATCTCGCTCTTTGGAGTAAGAGCTGCGACGCTATCAACTACGATAAGATCGATCGCACCACTTCTTGCAAGCGTCTCAACGATCTCAAGTGCCTGCTCGCCAAAGTCTGGCTGAGAGACGTAAAGGTTGTCGGTATTTACACCTAAATTTGAGGCGTATTTTACGTCTAGTGCGTGCTCTGCATCGACAAATGCACAAATTCCGCCAGCTTTTTGCGCTTCAGCGATGATGTGAAGTGTGAGCGTGGTCTTACCAGAGCTCTCTGGTCCGTAGATCTCGATGATCCTGCCTTTTGGAACGCCGCCTATGCCAAGAGCCAGATCAAGCCCTAGCGAGCCAGTCGGTATCGACTCGATAGCCTCAACCTCTTTGTCGCCAAGTCTTAAAAGCGTGCCTTTGCCAAAAGCTTTATCGATCTGCTTTAGCGCAAGCTCAAGCGCCTTTTTCTTGTCCGCTTCGCTCTCTGGGATAGCTATCTTTTTGTCACTATCTTTTTCTTTTGCCATTTTTTACCTTATAGTTGAAATTTGGCTTGATTTTATCTAAAAAGAGATGAATTTTACTTGATTTACTCGCAAATTATAATATTTTCGCCAAGCAGCGCAGCGCTATCAATAAGAGCAAAAAGCTGCTCTTTTTCAAACAAAAATCCATAAATTTGATCTTCGTTTTTTAGTATCGCTAGCTTAAATGGCTCCACAAGCGAGCTTGCGCAAAGGTTTAAAAAAGCTTCATTGATATGATTTTGCGAAATTTGGGGTTTGGTTTTGAAATTTTCATCTTTTATAAAAGAGAGAAATTCCTCTTGAGTGGTAGATTTATTAAATTTAAAAATTAATTTTTCTTTTAAGGCCTCAGCCAAAATTTCATCAAATTTAACTAGGTCAATGTGATCTTTTACGCCTAAAATTTTGGCAAAATTTAGCAAGTTTTTATCATAACTAGCCACATTTTTCTCATGCTCGCTTTGCGCCTTTTTAGCCCTATAAATGGCGTAAAATCCGATAGCTATAAACAAAAGTGAAAGGGTAAAAACTTCGCTCAAAAACTCACTCATCATCATCCTTATAAAATGCAAACTTCAGTCTTAAGCTCTACGCCAAATTTCTCTAAAACTCTAGCTCTAGCCAAATTTATAAGGCTAGTGGCGTCTTCAAAGCTTGCGTGGTTAAAATTTATCAAAAAATTTGCGTGCTCTTCGCTAAATTTCGCTCCGCCGGTAGCGTACCCCTTTAGTCCAACTGCCTCTAGCAATGCCCCTGCAAAGTGCCCTTCTGGATTTACAAAGCAGCTGCCAAAGCTAGCTCCCTTTGGCTGATTTGCCCTTTTTGCGCTTATAGCATCAGATATGCTCGCATCAAAGCCACTAGAAAGCTTAAATTTAGCCCCCAAAATAGCCTCATCTATGCCACTGTGTCGGTAGCTAAAGTTTATCTCATCTTTGCTCACCCAGCCACGAGCCAGACGCACGTGTGTGAGGTTGTCACTTATGCTAAATTTAAGCAGTCCAGCGTTCATTTTTATAAGTCCGCCAAGCGTGCCTGGGATATTTTTTAAAAACTCAAGGTTCGCGATGTTATTTTGTTTGCAGAAGTTATAAATTTTAGCTGATTTTGTCGCAGCACCTATTTCAAGGCAAATTTTATCGCCTAAGCGTTCTAAATTTATATAGTCGAAGCTCTTGCCAAGTATCGCCATTTTTGGGGGATTTGGCGAGATAAGAAGGTTGTTGCCCCCGCCTATCATCACAGCGCCTAAAAAGTGAGGTGAGCTTAGATCTTCAAGGCTATCAACCTCGAAAATTTCATGCACGCCGCCTATCCTAACCGAGGTAAATTTAGAAAAATCAACAAGCCTCGTCACTGGATAAATTCCGGTATAAAATCAAGCATACGAGTGGTAAATTCAACCATCATCGAGATCATCCAAGGCATCAAAAATATGATGACAACGACGACTAGCAAAATTTTTGGCACGAAGCTTAGCGTGGTTTCGTTTATCTGCGTGGTCGCTTGAAAGATGGAGATGATAAGACCAGCTATTAGTCCGCTTAGCAGCATCGGAAGGCTGATATAAAGGGCGATCTTAAAGGTTTCAACTCCAAGTGAGACAAGCGTGCTTTGCATCAGCTAAACCTTGCTTCGTTGTATTCAGTTGGGATGAGGTAGTCGTTTACGTCGATAGCTTTTTCAAAAAAGCCTTTGTCATAGCCTATTTGATATAGCTTATTTAGCGCTTTTAGCTGCGTTTCGTTCATGCTTATTGACTCGTCATTTGCGTATAAATTTAGATACGTTTTAAGCTCCTCTTTGCCAACTCTGATGAGGTTTCGCTCCATTAGCATGTGAGATAAAAATGGCTTGTGCGAAGTGGCGATCCTAACGGCCTCGCTAAGCACTCTCTCGCACTCGATCGCGTCGGTTATGGGCAGACTTCGTCTAAGTGCCATGCCACCAAGTGGAAGCGGTAAATTTTCGCCATTTAGCTCGCTCCAGATGTCCCAGATCTCACGCTCCACGCAGAGCTGGTCTGAGAAATTTAAGATACTTTCATGTATTAGCACGCCAGCATCGACCTCACCGCTAAGCACGGCATTTTCGATCTCTAAGAAATTTTTATAAACGATCCTTGCCTCTGGGTAGGCTATGCGAAATAGTAGAGCATTTGTCGTGTTTTTGCCAGAGAGAGCGACCTTGAAATTTCGCTTTAGCTGCTTATCTTTTAGCTTGATAAGCTTTGGACCATATCCGTTGCCAAAGCTCACCGCACAGCGTAAAAGTGCAAATTCATCGCAAATTTTAGGATAGAGCGCAAAGCTGATCGCCGTTGCCTCATAAGTACCTTTTAGCGCCTCTTCGTTTAGTGTTTCTATATCAAGCGCCTTTGATGTAAAGGCTAAATTTTTACTGCTAATCCAGCCAAATTTGACCGCGGCATACATAAAAATATCATCAGCGTCCGGCGAGTGAGCGACGTTTATAGTTTTTAGATTGTGCAAAGATGATCCTTTTTTTGATTACGCCATTTTAATGAAATTTATTTAAAATAAAGTTTTAAGGGCGATTTTGAAACGATTTTACCAGCTTTGCCTCTTTGAAATTTAGCACGTATTTCACGTCTATGGCGTCTTTAGCGCCCTTTCTTCGCGCTTGGAGCGTTGAGTAAAACGGATGCTTAAGTTCAAGCATCTTAAGTAGTTTTTGATCGCTATCTTCTTTTTTTATATTTTCAACGATTATTGTCGTTATAAATTTGCCCTCAAACTCGTAAAATGGCCAGACAATCACGCCTGCATCGCTTGATTTAAAGTCATTTATTTTAGACTTTTTAGGGATATTTAGCATGGAGATGATCTTTTTGCGTGAGCTCTCTAAGTTTTGCACCGAGATCACCTTTACGAGCAGGTCTTTTTTGAGCCCTGCGCCATTTTGCCTAAAGCGGTAAACGCCGTCCTCAAGGATACCAACCTTTTCAAAGGCGTTAGCGTAGTTTGCGGCGGTGCTAGCGGTTAGCAAAAGCGACAGAATCGTTAAAATTTTTATAAATTTCATCCTCTCTCCTAAAATTTCACTCTTTTTAGCCTATCTGAAGCGAAATTTTTTCTGCCAAATTTAGCCTCGCTTTTGCCGTTTAGCTCGACTAGATCGCCTGTAAAGCCACAAATGTCATTTTTAACAAGATAGCTTCCCACGCCGTAAATATCAACTGGGGTGTTAAATTTCTCAAATTCGCTCATTTTTTGCGGATTAAAACCTGAGCTAACGACGATCTTAACGTGCTTAAAGCCAGCTTTATCAAGCGCCTCTCTTAGGGCAAATATAAGCTCCTTGCAAACGCCGTGCGGGTCAAATTTACTCGTATCTTTGCCTTCAAAATACCTATCTATCAAATTTTTACTAGTATCAACCCTAACCGCGCCAAGCCTCTCTTTTAGGGCATTTGCAGCCTTTAAAGCGTCTGTTATCACGTCGTTGTTGTAATCAACTAGTGCTGTGATCTGCTCGTTTTCAAAGGTTTTAGCATAAATTTGGCAAGCCTTCACCACGTCTCCGCCGCACATTTGAATGAGTGCGTGAGGCATGGTGCCACCGCCTTTTAGCCCTGTAAGCTCGCCCTGAGCGTCTGTGGCGACCTTTTTTATACCGCCGATAAATGAAGCATAGCCGTCGCCTGGCTGCGTGCATATGTCGTCTTGTCTGTCTGCCATGCTAAAGACGTCCTTGCCATTTGCTGCTTTTATCACGTCTCTGGAGTTTGTCGCCACGCAGCTTCTTCTAGTGAGCGTCGCGTCGATCACGTTTTCTAAAAAGCCGAAATTTTCATACTTGCCGCTTATCTTTAAAACTGGCTCATTTGCGTTTATGATATCGCCATCATCAAGCGCGTAAATTTCAAGCTCGCTTGGGTTTTTGGCAAATTTATTGATGATAGCTAAAACCTCGTCGATACCGCAAAGCACGATGTCATCACGCCTTTGGAAAAACTGCATCGTCACGTGCTGATCAGGCAGGTTTTGCTTAATTATCTCATTTACTTTTAGAAAATATTTCGCCGTGAAATAGCCCTCGCCGATCCTAGGATCTAGCCTAAAAGTCTTATCTGTTAGCCTATCTATCTTGCCTTGCATCTTTAGCTCAAGTTCGTTCATGTCTGTCCTTTTGTTTTTGCGAGATTATACCATTTTGGCGAAATTTGGCGAAAAAGAATAAAATTGTAAAAATATATTTTAAGAATATATAAGAGTATATTTTATAAAATCTTGAAATTTTATTTTTAAAGGAAAAATATGAAAAAGTTTTTGCTTTTAATGGCCGCTATTTTTGCATTTGGCAATGAAAATTTGCTAGTTAGTGCGGGCGGTGGATATAAAAAGATAGTCGAGGCGGTCGCGCAAAATCTCAAAAAAGATGGCGTAAATATTGACACCTCTTTTGCAAACATCAAAGCGATCATGGCGCAGGCAAAAGAGGGCAAAACTGACGTGATCGTGGGTGATGAGGACTTTTTGAAAAAGTCTGACCTAAAAATTTCAGAATTTGTAAATTTAGGCTCTGGCGCCTTGGTGCTAGCTACTAAAAAGGGCGTAAAAATAGAAAAAATTGACGAGCTAAAAACGCTTTCAAAAATCGCTATGCCAGACGCGGCAAAGACAGTTTATGGCAAGAGAGCGAGTGAGTTTATGCAAAAAGCAAATTTAGAGGGCGAGCTAAAGGATAAAATTTTAGCAGTTGCAGGCGTGCCACAGGTCGTTACCTATATATTAAACGGCGAAGTTGATGCTGGCTTTATCAACCAAACTGAGCTAAACGCGCACAAGGATGAATTTGGTAGTTTTATCTTGATAGATAAGGCGCTTTATGCCCCTGCAAACATCGTAGCTGTAAAGCTTGAAGGGTGTGAGAAAAAGGCTGATTGCGAGAAATTTATAAACGAGCTAAAAAGCGAGAGATCAAAAGAAATTTACGCTAAATTTGGCATAAGATAGGGCGAAATTTGCAAGAGCTCGCTTGGCTTTTTGATCCGCTATTTTTAAGCATAAAGGTCGTTTTATGTCAGGGGCTTTTGCTTGCTATTTTTGGGCTAGCTCTAGCTTATTTTTTAGCTTTTAGTAGCTCTAAATTTAAAGCAGTTGCTGAGATGATAGTCACCTTCCCGCTCATATTTCCACCCATTGCGACTGGATTTTTGCTACTTTATCTGCTTGGCAAAAATGGCATCATCGGCAAGGCTTTAAATTTAGAGATCGTCTTTAGCTTTAAAGCCCTTGTTATAGCTGCTTTCATAGCCTCATTGCCACTTTTTGTAAAGCCAGTATCCTCAGCGCTTAGCTCACTTTCAAAAAGCCTAAGTGAAGCAGCATACAGCCTTGGTAAAAATAAATTTCAAACAGCCATTTTAGTACTTTTCCCAAGCATCGCAAAAAGTGTGGCAGCAGCCTTTATCCTAGCGCTCTCGCGAGGGCTTGGCGAGGTTGGCATAACGCTTATTTTAGGTGGCAATATCATAGGCAAAACAGACACCATCTCACTTGCTATCTACAACGCAGTCTATGATGGCAGAAACGATCAGGCACTCACTTTAAGTCTTGTTTTAGTTGTGCTTAGTTTTATCTTATTTTTTATTATAAATTTGCTAGAAAAAAGTAGGATTTAGCACAAATTTTATGCCAGCTAAAAATTAAATTTATTTAAATTTCGCTACAATTAGGGGCTTATATAAAAATTTAGGAGAATTTTCTATGAAAAAAGAAGATATAAAAGAGCTTATCGAATTTTTTAATGGTATGGAGATGAATCATATCAAGATAAAAAGTGGTGATTTTGAGGTCGAGGTAGAGAAATTTGCTGATTATTGCGCACCTGCAAAGCCCGCGGCACAAACAGCAGCTCCAGCGCCAACACCTGTAAATGTTGTCGTTAGCTCAGAGGTAAAACCAGCTGCAAATTCGCCAAAAGATAGCATAAAATCTCCTATGGTAGGTACTTTCTACGCTGCTCCAAGCCCAGGCGCTGCACCATTTGTAAAAGTAGGTCAAAGAGTGAGAAAAGGCGATGTAGTGGGCATCATCGAAGCTATGAAGATCATGAACGAGATCGAGGCTGAATTTGACTGCCAGATCACTGAGATGCTAGTCTCTGACGGACAGCCAGTTGAGTTTGGATTGCCGTTATTTGGCGTGGAGAAAAATTAATGGAATTAAAAAGAATTTTAATCGCAAACCGCGGTGAGATCGCTCTTCGTGCTTTGCGAACGATAAAGGAGATGGGTAAAGAAGCCGTTGTGGTTTATTCAACCGCTGACAAAGACGCACTCTACGTAAAATACGCTGATGTGGCTATTTGTATCGGTAAAGAGCGCTCAAGCGATAGCTACCTAAATATCCCAGCTATCATAAGCGCAGCTGAGATCAGCGAAGCAGACGCTATCTTCCCAGGTTATGGCTTTTTAAGTGAAAATCAAAATTTTGTTGAAATTTGCTCACATCATAAGATCAAATTCATTGGACCAAGCGTTGCTGCGATGGCTTTGATGAGCGACAAGAGCAAGGCAAAACAAGTCATGCAAAGAGCTGGCGTGCCAGTCATCCCTGGCTCAGACGGCGCTGTGGCTGATACAAAAGCTGCAAAAGAGCTAGCCAAAAAGATCGGCTATCCTGTCATCTTAAAAGCTGCGGCAGGCGGCGGTGGACGTGGTATGCGCGTGGTTGAAAAAGAGGCTGATTTAGAAAAAGCGTTTTGGTCTGCTGAGAGCGAGGCGATGAGCGCATTTGGCGATGGCACGATGTATATGGAAAAATATATCCTAAATCCACGCCACATCGAGGTTCAAATCATCGGCGATAGCCACGGCAACGTGCTTCACATAGGCGAGCGTGACTGCTCTATGCAGCGCCGTCACCAAAAACTGATCGAAGAGAGCCCAGCTATCTTGCTTGATGAAAAAACAAGAGAGAGGTTGCACGAAACTGCCATAAAAGCGGCAAAAGCTATCGGCTACGAGGGAGCAGGTACGTTTGAGTTTTTGGTTGATAAAAATTTAGACTTTTACTTCATCGAGATGAACACAAGGCTCCAAGTCGAGCACACAGTAAGCGAAATGGTAAGCGGACTTGATATCATCGAGCTTATGATAAAAGTGGCCGAGGGCGAAAAGCTACCGTCACAAAAGAGCATCGAGCTAAAAGGCCATGCGATCGAGTGCAGGATCACAGCTGAGGATCCAAACACCTTCACTCCGTGCCCTGGCAAGATCACAAAATATGTCTGCCCAGGCGGCCGCAACGTGAGAATGGATAGCCACATCTACCAAGACTACTCTATACCGCCGTATTATGACAGTATGATCGGTAAGCTCGTTGTTTGGGACACTGATAGAAATAGAGCGATCCACAAGATGAAAGTTGCTCTTGATCAGCTCATAATAAGCGGCATCAAAACAACAAAAGACTTTCACATCGCCATGATGGAAAACAAAGACTTTTTAAGCAACAACTACGATACAAACTATCTTTCAAGACATTAAAACTAAATTTTAAACCATTGCCTTTTGGCTTTGGTTTAAAATTTCTTATTTTATATATAAGCCAAATTTTTATGAGCTGAGCTATTTTAAATTTAAGAGAAATTTAGCCAGATTGTAACCACAAAATGCAATAAATACTAAAAATTTATCTAAATTTATTAGTAGCAACTAAGTTTTGTGATATTCATACCATTTTTAAAATATGGCGGATAGGGCATAGTCACAGTAAATGGCACCGCTTTTTGCTTTGGCAAATTTTGAGCTACGTCAAATTTATATGCCACAGTGTTTGGTCTCTCGTCCTCATCGCCTCCAAAGACCCATGAGAAAAATGAGATCCCACTTGGTTTAAATAGCGCCTCGCCGCCAAGATCGTTTTTATTTAGCGGTTGATTAATGAGCTTAATTGTAAGGGTGCATTTGCTAATGGTAAATTTACCGACATTTCTTACTTGACCGCGAAATACAATGCTTTCATTTCTTAACACTCGCTCGCTTTTTACGCCTTCGACTATGCCTTTTTTGGTGTATTTATCAAGAACTAGCATCAAAAAAATGGCAAGCGTGGTTGAGACCAAAATGTTTGTAAAAAGTAGTGATAAAAATAGCTTTCGCTCAGCTCTAAGCGATAGCACAAGAAATAAAATAGAAAGTAGTGCGATCGCAAAAAGCACGATGATATGAACGATGGTAAAGTAGTTTGAACTCATCAAAAACACTCCGCTTTTTTGGTGATATTGTAGTCAATGAAGGCAAAGTCATTGACAAATTCTCTTATCTGCTTACTCTGCTTTGGCAAAAGCACTTCATTTAAAATGATCCGTTTTTTGGCAAAAGGGTTTAGTGAATTTAGAAAATTTCTCGTGCTTTGCGTTGAACCAAGGTAGAAGCCAAGCTCGATTTTGCAAACGTTTAATGTGTAGTTTGAATTATTTGTGATGTTAAAATCAACCATCAACGCATCGACATATTGAAGCTGTTTCGTGTTTATTTTGCTTATGCTAACTGGTCTTAGATTTTCATTTATATATTTGTTTGCGTAGTAGTTGCCTGCAAAAAGTCCTAAAAAACCAGCTAGGATAAATAAAAATCCTATCTGCCACCACGACTTTATCGCGACAAAAATTCCTAAAAGCACGATAAATATAAAGGCCAAAAAGACCCAGCCATAGGCTAGAAAGTCGATAAGTTTGGCATTTTGAAGTATAAAAAGTATGTTATGCTTGATGCTATTTAACATCTCGCGATCTTTTTTCTTCGATACCGCTCATGCCAAAACGTTTTGCAAGCTCGTTTTTGACGGCATCTGGATGGATATTGTGAGATGAAAGTGCGACAAGCGCGTGAAAGCAAAGATCGGCTGCTTCGTAGATGAGGTCATCTTTTGCTTTTTGTACGTCTTGTTTTGTCTGTTTGGCAAAACTAAGATCTTTTGCAGCCATGATAAACTCGCCTGCCTCTTCGCCTACTTTTTTCAAAATTTGATTTTCACCCTTTTTAAAAAGGCTAGCTACGTATGAGCTTTGCGGATCTGCGTTTAGTTTTCTATCCTCTATAACGTGATAAAGCTCATCAAGGACGCCGTAGCTTGGCTTTTTAACCTCGCTTTTTTGATCAGAAATTTCTAAATTTTCTAAATTTATCTCGTTAAAAAAGCAAGATCTTGCCCCAGTGTGACAAGCTGCGCCTCCATTTTGAACGACTTTTAAAAGCAAAGTGTCGTTGTCGCAGTCTAGTGACGCAGACTTGATCTCTTGCGTGTTGCCACTCTCTTCGCCCTTTTTCCAAATTCTATTTTTAGTGCGTGAAAAATAGTGAGCGTAGCGGCTAGATAGAGTCAAATTTAGTGCTTCTTCGTTCATATAAGCAAGCATTAAAACCTCGTTTGTAGCGTGATCGCAAACCACCACTGGGAGCAATCCACCAACCTTTTGCCAGTCTATACTTTTTGCTACGCTATTCATTTTTACCTTTCGCTAACTGAGCTAGCTTTTGCCCTATCTTTTGCATCTAGCCAGATATTTGGCACAGCTCCACCAGGTGTTAAG
Source organism: Campylobacter concisus (assembly GCF_002913765.1). Classification (GTDB taxonomy): domain Bacteria; phylum Campylobacterota; class Campylobacteria; order Campylobacterales; family Campylobacteraceae; genus Campylobacter_A; species Campylobacter_A concisus_BB. The sequence goes on from NZ_PPCH01000014.1 coordinate 65,044, forward strand.
AAAATTTTGGCATCTTTGTTCTCTTTAAGAGCGTCGTTAAATCTATTTTGCGTCTCGATCTGCTTTAAATTTAGTAAATTTTGATCGACACTTTTTGCGATCTCTTTGTTTGCATACGCAGTCGCATCAGCCTCGATCTTGATAGCATCAGCCTTACCTTTTGCCTCGATGATAGCAGCTTTTGCACTACCTTCTGCAAGGGCAGCTTGTTTTAGAGCCTCTTGATTTGCCCGCTCGACCTCGTATTTTGTCCTCTCGGCCTCTTGTTTAGCGATCTGGACGCGCTCGATCTGCTCTTTTACCTTTGAAGGCAAGATGATCTCACGAAGCTGCACAGTTAGAAGCTCGACTGGCTTGTTTGGCTGAGAGTCGATGTCTTTTCTTATGCCCTCATCGATCTGCCTAGCAAGGTCGTTTCTTTTAGTTGGCAACTCTTCGGCTGTGTATTTACCAGCGATGCTGCGAACCACGTCACGCACGACAGGATCGACGATCTTGCTCTCCCAGCTAAGACCCCAAGATGCGATAGTTTGTGGTGCATTTTCTGGATTTAGGCGGTACTGCACGGTGATATCGATGCTAACTGGTAAATTTCTAGCGTCCAAAACTGAGATAGAGTTTTTGCGTAAAATTCCAGCTCCCTGATAAGACTTTTGCAAGCTCTCGCCCATGTCCTCGCCTGAAGTGTAGTTGATGATCCTAACTCTGGTATCAACTACAATGATATTTTGGATAAATGGCAAAAAGAAGTGAAATCCTGGTTGCAGAGGATTTGGCTCATATTTACCCGCTGTGGCTTTGATGCCGACCTCGCCTGAGTGTATCACTTTAAATGGCTGAGTGATAGCAAGGATCGCGATAATGGCGATTATGATGTAGGCTAGCGCACCAAATTTGCCAAAGCCACTTGGTATATTTGGCATTTTAAAATCCTTTTTAAAAGGTGGCTCTTTGTCATTATTTTGACCTGAGCTCCTGTTGTCATTACCTGGCTTTTTTTTGTTGAAATAATCATTTAAATCAGCGGGCATTTCGTTCCTTTAAATCTTAAATATATGTTAAAAATGATTCGTATTTTTTGTTTAGACCATAAACTACGTCAAAGTAAGCTTTTTGTAGTCTCTTTGTCACTTCGCCTCTAGCGCCGTTGCCGATGATGCGGTTGTCTATGCTATTTATCGGCGTTACTTCAGCTGCAGTGCCAGTGAAAAATGCCTCGTCAGCTGTGTATGCCTGATCTCTTGTGATGCGCTCTCTTCTTACTTCGATGTCAAGATCGTGAGCAAGTCTTATGACTGTATCTTGGGTGATGCTAAGTAGGCTGTTGTCATTTGGTGGAGTGATCAATGCGCCATTTTCAACGATGAAGAAGCACTCGCCTGGGCCCTCAGCTACAAAGCCTTCGCTGTCAAGAAGTAGCGCCTCGTCGTATCCAGCCTCTTTTGCTTCGTAGTTTGCCATTTGAGAGCTTAGGTAGTTTGAGCTAGCTTTTGCTCTGTTCATTTGAGCAGCAGGAGCTAGTTTGGCAAAGCTTGAAATTTTAACCCTGATGCCTTTTTCTAGGCCCTCATCACCAAGGTAAGCACCCCACTCCCATGAAGCGATAGCGGTTTGAACCGGTGCTTTTGTGTGCGCTACGCCCATCACGCCGTATCCTAAAAAGATAAGTGGGCGGATATAGACGTTGCTGTTATATTTGTTTGCGCGAAGTAGTTCGATCTGCGCTTTTTCAAGCTCTTCTTCTGTGTAAGGCACGTTTAAAACGGTCATTTTTGCTGATCTTAAAAGTCTTTTTGTGTGGTCTTTGAGTCTAAAAATAGCTAGACCTTTTTTTGTTTTATAAGCTCTTGTGCCCTCAAATACAGCATTAGCGTAGTGCAAAGAGTGAGTTAGAACGTGTACTTTTGCATCGTCCCATTTTACTAGTTTTCCATCCATCCAGATGAATTCTGAAGCGTTCATAATTAAACCTTTCTTTTTTAGAAATTTGATCCGAGTTTATCTAAAATTGCTTTAAATTTACATTTCTAAGCCCAAAATGTCCGTAAATTTTAGGCTAAAGTTACTTATCTAAAAGCTCTTTTATCGTCTTTGCCATATCATCGATCGATGATGCTGCGCTTAAATTTATCAGATACTTTCCGCTTACCACAAAGGCTGGCACACCGCTGATACTTGCTACATCATAAGAGGCAAACCACTCGTTTAAAAGCTCTTTTGCACGATCTGAGCTTAGCGCTTTTTCGTATTCGTCTTTGCTCACGTGAGCCGCATTTAGCGCTAGATCTATAAATCTTTGCTTATCTTTGCCGTCATTAAAGTCATCTTTTTCATCGTGCCTTGCTTTATAGATCGCAAATTTAGCTTGCTTAAATTTAGACTCATCGCTTAGCAGATCAGTCCCATTTGCCTCGTCTATCGATATAAGAGCGGCGAAAATTTTACTTGTAGTCTCTCCAAGCTTGCCCTTGGTGCTTAGGTGATATGGGATAAATTTAACCCCGTCAAGCTTTGACATCAGCTTTCTTGTGATCGTTCGGTCAAATTTATAGCAGTGAGGGCAGTCGTAGCTAAAGACCTTAACGACTGAGTTTTTAGGCACGTTAAGCGGTTTTGCTAGAGTTTGATACTCCACACCTTCAGTCAGTGCTGATAAATTTAGCGCAAAAAACGCACTTAAAATTAGCATTTTTATAAGCTTCATCTTTGCTCCTTATTATTTTTGTCATTTACCATTGCGGCTTTACATTTTTGATATTTTCATAGTCAGTACCATTTACTAGGCGCTTTCTACTCGTATTAAATTCACCACTTATTAAGCTTCTTGATGCGTTATATTCAAGTGGTTTTGTGCCTACGATGTCAGAAAAAGTGTGAATGATGTCATCACTCATAAATTTATAATCTTTTGCTACTTCAAGTTTTTGCCAAATTTGTGGATATTTTGCTTTAAATTTATCAGTTCCTATAAATATAAGCGGAATTTCTAAAACAAAGCGGTTTATCATGCCGTGACCTCTTATGCCATCTATTTCAAAAAGAGCTTCGCCGTGGTCAGAAAGATAGACTATCAAAGCTTCATCGTCTTTGAAAATTTTATAAATTTCATTTATCACGTAGTCATTATAAAGTACGCTATTTAGATACCAGGCAAAGCTCTCTTTTTGCCCAGGATTCATTTTATTTTGTAGATCATTGGCTGTAAATTTTGCAAAATCTTTTGGATACCTTAGGTCGTATTTAAAGTGATTTCCCATTAGGTGAATGATATAAAAATGTGACTCTCCAAGACTTTGTTTTATCTTTGAAATTTCAGGCAAAAGTATACCATCTGTTTCTCTACCGGCATAATTTGTAGCTGATGCAAATTTTTGTGTAAAAAATGTGATATCACTTCTATCTGCAACGCTTTTTTGTGTTGTAGAGTATCCGCCTATATTGCTTTGATTACTTATCCATGCTGTTTTGTATCCTACTAGACTAAACATATCAACGATGTTTAAACTCTTGCTCCAAGGCTCTTTGCTTTCATAGTTTGAGAAATTTAAAACCTTTGAAAGAGAACCATTTGTATATGTGTCAGGGGCGGTAGTATCTGTATAGATTATGGCATTGCCACTTTGCTTTAATGCCATTAAATTTGGTGTAGTCGGCAAGCCAAAGCCATAAACGCTCATCTCATTTCTTTGTAAGCTTTCACCGATCACAAAGACTACATTTGCTACTTTTTGCTCAGCTTTTATGTTTTGATTTGCTGCTTTAGATACGTCGTAATCTTTTAAAATTTGTTTATTGCTAGCTAAAAAATTATCATCTAAAAGATATTTTTTTAAAACAAAAGCGTAGTTTATCAGGATATGTTCTGAGAGCTTACTTATAGCTCTATCAGCTTTATTAGACGATATTCTCATTGCTGATTTTGTAAAGAATACAGCTGCAAAAGCTATATAAATTACCGAAAGGACAATGATAGTTTTTCGGCTAAATTCTTTTGTGTTAGATCTTTTATATCTTGTCATAGCGTAAAAGATGATACACAAAAGTATAGCAACTACTAGATATTTAGCTTCAAAAAATGTCTGGAAAAACTCACCGGCTTCATCTGGATTTGTGTGTAGCACACTATCTATTATTGCTATATTTATATCTGTTTTTAAACTTGTTAAAGTGAAAAAATTTATAAAACATAGAATAAAAATTATTAGTGCATAAACTAGATAAAGCCCTTTAAACAGCCCACGACTTAGCAAGTAAAGAACATGTGTAATAACTAAATTTAATAAAAATATAGTAGTTAAGCTTCTTGCCATATGCATAAGAGCTATACGGTCAGTTCCTTCAAAAAAGTAAATTTTATAGATATTTGCGATAAACATTACAAGCGTTGTAACCACAAATATATTTATAAATGGACTTTTTATAATGGTATTAAAAAATTTGGTCATTTTTTACCTTATTTTGCTAGATCAGCTAGCACTTTTGCGGCGTGGTCTTTGGCTTTTACGCTTTTATAAATTTTAACTATCTTGCCGTCTTTGCCGATCACAAAGGTGCTTCTGGCGATGCCAAGATACTCTTTGCCGTAGTTTTTCTTGACCTGCCAAACGCCATAAAGCTTTGAAATTTCTTTATCCTCATCGCTTAAGAGGATGTGCTTTAAATTTTGCTTTGCTATAAAGCCCACATGCGACTTTACGCTATCTGGGCTAACGCCGATGATGACGGTGTCATTTTTGATAAACTGATCGTAGTTTGCGCTAAATTCGCAAGCCTCAGTCGTGCAGCCTGGAGTGTTGTCTTTTGGGTAGAAGTAAAGCACCACGTTTTTGCCTATAAAGTCCTTTAGTGCGACCTTTACGCCATCTTGATTTAGCGCTTCAAACTCTGGCGCTTTATCGCCAACTTCAAGCGTTATCTTTCTTTCCATGTCTGCTTTGCTAAATTCGCTCATTTCATCCCCTTTCTTTTGTCCTCTACGCTCTCGCCACCTACGCCGATATTGCCAGCGTCGTGAGTTTCGATAAAGATCATAACTGCCTCTTTTTTCTTGCCAAGCACTCTTACAAGCGTCTCGGTTACTTCTTTAAAAACTTGATCTTTTTGCTCTTTTGTAGGCTCTGGGCCTGCTATTTTGATATTAACATAAGGCATTTTTGCTCCTTTTTTAAGATGCAAAATATTAGCCAAAATGAGTGAAATTTCAGATTAAAGCCGTTATTTAAGAATTTGGCATTAAAATAAGCAAACTTCCAAAAGGAGCGAAAAATGGACTATAACAGGCAAAATAAGGGCTTTGTTTGCTTTATGTATGGCTTTGGACGAAGCAGGGCGGTTTATGCAGTTTTGATGATACTAATGGCGCTTTTAGCTGGTTTTTTAACACTTACTTCAAACGCTCAAGCTGACGTTTCAAATTTACAAATAGCCCTTGGCATCATACTTTGTGGCCTTTTGCTGATCCTTGTAAATCCTAAAATTTTCATTATCAAGCTAATTGGCTACTTAATCGCTTTAGCTGGCGTTATGATCGCCCTTCACAACGCAAATTTGCTAGGAGCTGATTTTAATTTATACTTTTACGCAAGCCTTATTTTTGGGGCATTTATGATGCTTATGCTTCTTAGCTGGTTTGTCTATAATGCAAGAAGCAGCGAAATAAATGAAATTTAGTTCGCCACTCCCATTAGCACGCTTGTGTAGGTGTTTTGCTTAGGCTCTGAGCTTGTTGCATCGTTTATATTTATGCGGCCAGCCTCAAGCCCAGCTTTTATAAGCGCCTCTTTTACCGCATTTGCACGCTCATTTGCTAGCTCTACTAGTTTTGCTTTATCGACTTCGATGCCCTTTAGCGCCTCTTCTCTTAAGGCTTTTTCGCTTCTATCTTTTAAATTTGGCACAAGCTCATTTAAAACTGCGATGTAGTCTTTGCCGCTTGAAGCGATGATTTGATTGATCTTTTGATCTAGTTTTTTGTTTTTATAAAAGCTCTCATCGAGTTTTGAGTATGTTGGCGTTATGCTAAGTTTCATCTTAGGTTTTGAGCCAGTTAGCTTTATGAAATCAGCTATCTTAGGCGCTTCTGAGCTTATAAGCTCGCTACTTCCTGCAAGAAAATCAATAGAGCTAAGATCTTTGTTGCCAAGTCCTAGGGCGTTGCCTAAAAATCTAAATGGAGCTAGCGTGATGTCGGCAAAGAGCTTTTTCACTGCAGCCCAGATGACGCCGCCATATTTAAAGTCAGGATCGTCTAAATTTCCCTCGACTGGCAGATCGATGTTTATTTGATTATTTTGATCGCTAAGTATCGAGATGGCAAGTGAAAGTGGTAAATTTACAGCATCTTTTGACTCAACCTTCTCTCCAAGTATAAGAGAGTCAAAATTTATAAAATTTGAGCCATTTAGTTTTGAGTCGATGACGTTATAGTTTAGGTTTAAATTTAGCTTGCCTTTTTTGATCTTATAGCCCACAAACTGCCCGCTATAAGGTGTCACGTTAACTAGATCGATATCTTTAAAGTCAAGCTTTATATCAGTATTTTGCTTTAGCTCAAACGGAAAGAGTTTTGCAGTGATCTGTGCAAAGCCATTTTTGCCAACCACACCTTGAAACTCGCCTGAGCTTGGACGCTTTTTATCGATGTCGGTGAGCTTGCCATTTAGCTTTGAGATCGTTGTGGCAAATGGCATAAATAGCGATGCGTCCGAGAAATCAACCTCGCCATTTTTTAAAGAGAAGTTTTTCACGCTAAATTTTAGCTCGTCCTCTTTTTTGCTAACTACTTTTTTGCTCTCAGGTTTTGCCTCAGTTTTAGCTTTATTTTTATCCTCTTTTACGATCTGAGATAGGTTAAATTTACGCTCTTTGCTTAGATGAGCCTTGATAAATGGCGAATTTAAGCTCACTCCGCTTATGGCAAGGTCATTTTTGGCAAATGAAATTTTTTCAAGATCAAGGCTTTTAAAGGCGACCAGTTTTTCAGCTTTTTTGCCATTTAGTCTTATATCTTTTATGCTAACTTTTGCGTCTGCTTTGATATCTTTTGCGTAGCTTATCTCAGCGCTACTTTCGAGCTGTCCGCTAGCTAGATCGGCCTCTAAAAATGGCTTTGCGTAGGCAAAATACTTTGGTAAATTTGTATCATTTAGCTTGATTTTAGCACTCACGTCAAGTGGCTCGATCTTTATCTTCGAATCAACATCCAAATTTAGCTTTTGTGAGCTTTTCATCGCCACTTTTGCGTCAAATGGCTTGCTAAAATCGCTACTTAAATTTGCTACTTTTACAAAAAGATTATCAAATTTATGAGTGATCTTTTCGCCTTCAAAAAGGTGCGTCAAAGCGATATCTGCGTTATTTACACTTATATTTTTTACATCAAATTTAAACTCATTTTCTTTGCTTTTTGAAGCACTTTTATTTTCAGCCTTTTTCTCTACTTTTTTAGTGTGTTTTGCCGCTTTTGTAGCTTTTGCGCTCTTTTGCTCGCCAAATCCTAGCTCATTTACAGCGCTTAGCCCATTCTCACTTAGCTCTGAGCTAAATTTCGCTCTATCTATGCTTACATTTTCAACCCCAAGAGCCATTTTTAAAAGATCAAAGCTTATGCTCTTTATCCCCACATCAGCGACGCTTGCTATATCTTTATTTTTTGCTTTAAGCTCTATGTTTTTTACGTTTAGCTCATCAAGGCTAGCAAGGCTTTTGTTGCCATCCATTGTAAAATTTGTATTTGTCACGCCAGCGCTTGCTACATTTGCATTTGCGCTTTTGCTAAGTGGCACATTTATGCCATTAAGTACTATTTTTTCAAGCGTTAGAGTGGTTTTGTTATTTGCTAAATTTAGATTTAAATTTGAAGCATTTATATCTTTTAAATTTGCTAAATTTCTATCTGCTTCATCTATTTTAAGAGCGTTTGCACCTATGTTTTTTAGCTTGGCTGTGGCGTTTAGCTCACTTTTTTCATTTAAATTTGCAAGAAGCGAGATATCATTTAAATTTAGTGATTTTACGCTTGCGGTGATAGCATTTTTAAAAGATATATCATTTAAATTTATGGCACTTAAATTTAGCTCAGCCTCTGTTTTATCAGCTATCTTACTATCAAGATCAAATTTTGGAAGCTCTAACTCGCCAAGGCTAAGCTCATTTGCGCCTTCATCAAGGCTTAGTCCTTTTACATTTAAAAAGCCATCTTTTAAATTTATCCCAGTTGCGTTCTCATCGGTATTTAAAGCGTAGTTTATCTTTAAGTTTATAATGGCATTTTTAAGATTTAACGTGTCATTATCGATAAAACTTATCGCAACTGGCTTTATGCTAAAGTCCTTTATGCTGACGTTGCCCTCTATTTTTAGTGGATTTAGCTTGATATCGCCATTTAGATCGATCTTGTGTGCTAGGCTTGAGTTTGAGTCAAAGATGTGACTGCCAGCGCTATTTTTCTTCGTATTTAGTGAGCTTAGCTCGTAGTTTATATCATCAAAGCTTACATTAAATGGCTTTGTTAAATTTTGATCGCTATAAGAAAATGAACCTTTGATGATTTTTGCGTTATTTAGTGCGAAATTTATCGAGCTGGTGCTGTTATCTTCGCTGGTTGCGTTATCATCGCTTATAAAATTGCTAAAGTTAAAATTTGCTTTTTTATCTCTTGCGATCTTTACTTTTGGCTCATCTAGCCTAAAAATGTCTATCTCAACTAGCTTTTTAAAGATAGAAAATGGCTTTAGCTTAAGGTCGATCTGCTTTGTGCTAAAAAGCGGAGAAGTGGTGTTTAGCTCGGCATTTGTAGCGTTTAGCTCGAAGGTAAATGGGTTAAATTTAGCATCACTTACAAAAAGCGTTGCGTTGTAGTCTTTTAGGTATTTTGGCGCGATATTTTTGATAGCATAAGGCAGACCAAAAAAGCCAAGAAGCGTGTAAATAAGTAAAAGTGAGACTACGCAGATGCCGGTGATTAGGGCTATTTTTTTCTTTTTATCCATTGTGAAATTTACCTTTTTGTCAGCTAAAATGAGCCCTGATTTTACTTTAAAAAAGGTTAAAAGATAGTTAGAAATTGCAAATTTTCTATACATTAAATTTACACTTATCTTAATAATACTTTTATGCATTTCGTATTACTATTCGTCAAATATTTTTTAAACAAAGGAGCGAGTGATGAAGAGATTTTTGGCTTTATTGTTTTTGTTGTTTTCTGCCTTTGCTTATGCAAATGAAAATGCCGTTGTGGTCGCTATCGAGGAGCAAACACCTCGTATAAATCCACTCTACGACGAGGACCACGATCCTACGCTTTCGCTGGTTTTTTCTGGGCTTACTAGCCACGATGAAAATAGCCATGTCGTGCCTGAGCTTGCCAAGTCTTGGCAGGTGAGCGATGACGGGCTGGAGTATATTTTTGAGCTAAGAGATGATGCTTTTTGGCATGACGGAGTGAAATTTAGCGCAAAGGACGTTAAATTTACCATCGAAGCGGCTCAAGATAAGAAGCTAAACGCGCCTGCTATCTCAAACTACGAGGTGGTAAAAAGCGTTGAAATTTTAGGCGATTATAAGATAAAGATCACGCTAAAAGAGCCTTTTCCGCCGTTTTTAGATGCGCTTAGCTTTGGCGTTTTGCCTGAGCACATTTTAAAGGGCAAAGATATCGCAACTGATAAATTTAATGACGCCCCTATCGGCACTGGTGCATACAAGCTAGTAAAATGGAAAAAAGATGAAAGCTTGGAGTTTGTGGCAAATGATAAATTCTATAAAGGTGAGCCAAAGATAAAAAGGCTATTTTTAAAGATAGTTGGCGATGAAAATTTAAGGCTCGTTGGGCTTAAAAGCGGTGAGATCGACGTTGCGCTCATCTCTCCAACTGGTGTAAATTTCATAAAAGATGATAAAAAATTAAGCCTGCTTAAGTTTAAAAGTGCAGACTATAGAGCTTTGATGTTTAACTTTAATGATCCTCTTTTTCAAGATAAAAATGTAAGGATCGCCCTAAACTACGCCGTAAATAAAGACGAGATAGTTAAAAAACTATTTCACGGATATGCAAGCGTAGCGAACAACCCGATAGAAAAAAGCTTTGCAAATGATGAGGAGTTTAAATTTAGCTACGATCCGCAAAAGGCTAGGGAGCTACTTGAAAAAAGCGGCTTTAAGAAAAATAAGGCTGGCTTTTTTGAGAAGGACGGCAAGGAGCTTGGCTTTGACATCTACGCCTTTAATAACGACATCTTAAGGGTCAATCTAGCTAAAATTTTAAGCAGCGAGTTTGAGAAATTTGGCGTAAGAGCCAAAGCCTATGCAAAGCCAAAAACAGCCTTTAGCATAAGCAAGGTTGATAGCTTTGTGATCGGCTGGGGAAGCCCGTTTGATCCAGACTTTCACACATATAGAATTTTTGGAGGATTTGCTGACATCGATGTCAATGAAAATGGCTGGAATTTTAGCCACTACAAGGACGCAAACGTCGATCTTGCCCTAAAAAACGCAAGATATACAAAGGACGTGGAGCTTAGGAAAAAATACTACAAAGAATTTCTAAAAGCACTTTTTGAAAATCCACCTTACATTTTTATAGCCTATCTCGACTATCCGCTCGTTTTTAACAACAAAATTTCAGGCATAAAGACGCAAATTTTAGGCCACCATGGGGCTGGATTTTTATGGAACATAAGAGAGTGGCAAGTAAAATAGTGGATAAAAACTTTGTTTAGAGCCATTTTGAAAACAGCGATCTCAAGCCTTGGATTGCTGTTTTTTATCTCATTTTTTCTATTTTTGCTCATATATTTTTTGCCAGGAAACGTCACTGACGCGATGTTTTTGCGAAGTGAGGCGGTGAGCGTGGCTATAAAAGAGCAAATTTTAGAAAATTTGGGGCTAAAAGATGGCTTTTTTGTGCAGTATTTTAGATGGCTAGCTCACTTTGTCACGGGGGACTTTGGCACTAGTTTTGTAAGCGGGGCGAGCGTTTTTTTACTCATTAAAGAGAGGCTTTTAAACTCGCTTATCTTATTTTTTGCCTCATTTTTTCTGATAGTTTTTTTGTCATTTTTTTTGGGGCTTTTAAGCGCCATTTATAAAAATAAATTTGCCGATATCTTTATAAACTTTAGCTCCTTTTTGCTGGCATCACTCCCTCATTTTTATATCGCACTCGTGCTAATAGCTATCTTTAGCGTCTATCTAAACGTGCTGCCAAGCTCTGGCGCAAACGAGCTAGGCTCTAGCGGGGTGGGGGCTAAATTTATCATCTTGCCAACGCTTGCCATCATCTTGCCACACCTTGGCGCAAACGTGAAATTTGTAAGAGACAGGCTAAATCAAAGCCTAAACGCGGGCTTCATCCAGACGGCTCACGCTAGAGGTTTGGGGCGCGGCAAAATCTATCTCTTTGCCATAAAGCACGCAAGCACCGACATAGTCTATTATTTCGCAACCCTTGTGGCTGGCGTTTTTGCTGGCTCATACGTCATTGAGAGCATTTTTTCATTTCCGGGCATAGGCAAGCTTAGCCTTGATGCAGTCATCGCCAAAGACTATCCAGTCGCACTTGCGACCATTTTGCTAACGGCTGTTTTTGTCGTTTTTGCAAATTTACTGGCTAAAATTTTCGCTATCTTGGCAGATAAGAGAAATTTATGAGAAAAGTCATATTTTTCCTAGCCTGTTTTGTCTTTTTGGCACTTGTCACATTTGCCTTTGTGACGCCATTTTTTTCTAAATTTGAGCCAAATTTCACTGACTTTATAGCGGTAAATTTAGCCCCAAACGGCGAGCACATCTTTGGCACTGACATCCTAGGCAGGGACAATCTCATAAGAGTGGCCTACGCGCTTAAAAACTCGCTTCTTATCTTACTGCTAGCTGGTTTTTTAACGACGCTTTTCTCGCTCATCTACGCATATTTTGGCACGAGCAAGAGCAGAGCTTGTGAGAGTCTTTTTGATAAGGGGCTTGATGCCTTTTTAAGTATCCCAAACATCGTTTTCATCATGCTTTTTAGCTCATTTAGTAGCGGAGATCTGCTTATAACCTCTTTTATCATCGCTATTTGCTCGTTTATGCAGGGCGCAAAAGTTTTTATGCAAAACTTAAGACTTAGTAAAAAGTGCGACTACGCCGAGCAAGCTGTGATAAACGGGGCTAGTAAATTTAGCCTGATTTGCTTTGAAATTTTGCCAAATTTAAAGCATTTAATAGTTAGCATCTTTGGCATAAACGCGATAAACGCTGTCGTTATGGAGGCCACGCTTGGCTTTTTTGGCGTGGGTAGCGACGCAAATAAAATAAGCCTTGGCATCATGCTAAATGAGAGCAAAGAGGCGCTTTTTCTGGGCTCTTGGTGGATGGTGCTTTTCCCTGGCGTGACGCTCTTTTTGCTCATCCTTGCAACCTCGATCATCACGTCAAATTCAAAAAATGGCAATATAAAAATATGATAGAGATTAAAAATTTAAACGTTTTTTATAAGGATAAGAAGCTTTTACGTGAGCTTGATTTTGCCATGGGCGAGGGTAAATTTATAGGTATCACAGGTGCAAGTGGCAGTGGCAAATCGCTCTTTGCAAAGAGTTTAATAAGGCTTTTTGATGATGATTTTAGAGTGAGAGCGGATAAATTTAGTATTTATAAAAAAGATATCTTAAAACTTAGCCAAAATGAGCTAAAAGAGCACCGAAAAAAGGTTGCTGCGCTCATCTTTCAAAACTCCGTTGCCAGTCTTCATCCGCTCTTAAACGTGGGCGATCACTTTAACGCCTATCTTGGCGGCGATAATAAAACAAATAAAGAGCTTGCATTTGCTTATTTTAGGGAGTTTGGGCTGGGTAATACAAATCTCATCTGGCACAAATACTCATACGAGCTAAGTGGCGGCGAGGCGAGCCGTGTGCAGATCGCTCTGGCGCTTTGCCTGAAGCCAAAAATTTTAATCTGCGACGAGATAACAAGCGGGCTTGATAGCATTAGCGGTAGCCACGTGGCGGGCATCTTAGAGAGCCTAAAAGGCAAGATGAGCGTCATTTTTATCTCGCACGATGAGGCGCTGACAAAATATCTTAGTGATGAAATTTGGCAGATGAAAGATGGGCGGCTAAATTTAAAGGAAAATGCGTGAAAATCAGGCTTGAAAACGTATCAAAAAGTTTAAGTTTTAAGGAGCATTTTAACGCTAGAGCTGAAGTTTTGCACCTTTTAGAGGGGATAAGTTGCGAGCTTGATGATGGCGAAAATTTAGCCATTTTGGGCCAAAGTGGCAGTGGTAAAAGCACGCTTGCAAAGCTCATATCATTTAGTGAGCCAAAAAGTGGGGGCAAAATTTATATAAATAATGAAGAGATCACGGACAAAAATGAGCTAAAAAAAGATATCAGATATATCTTGCAAAACCAAAAACAAGCCCTAAATCCAGCGCTAAAAGTAAAAACCGCCATCGCTCATGTGAGGTCATATCTTAAGCTTAGCTTTAGCGAAAATGAGCTTAAAGAGCTTCTGGCAAATTTAAATTTAAAAGATGAAATTTTAGAGAAATATCCATCACAACTAAGTGGCGGCGAGGCGACAAGGGTTGGGATACTGCTAGCGCTTCTTTCAAAACCAAAAATCCTAATCTGCGACGAGATAACAAGCGGACTTGATAATGAGACGAAGCAAAAGATCATAAATTTGCTTTTAAGCTTGGATGAAAAGATCAGCATTATTTTTATCACGCACGATATTTTAAGCGCGATGAAGATAGCGCAAAAGGTGCTAATAATCGAATCTGGCAAGCAAGTGGCTTTTGGTAAATTTGAAGATCTTGCAAGCCAAAATGTCCTTAAAAAATACCTTGACGCAGCTAGATTTTATGACTCCAAACTTTGATATAATGCAAGCAAAAAAGGTCAAATTTGCTAGTTCATATCTGCTGCTCGGTCGATAGCCACTACTTTTTACAGCGCCTACGAAAAGATCATCCAAATGAGCGAATAGTAGGCTATTTTTACGATCCAAACATACATCCGTATAGCGAATTTTTACTGCGTTTTGAGGACGTGAAGCGAAGCTGCGAGAAGCTTGGCATCGAGCTAATATGTGGCGAATACGACTACGAAGCGTGGCTTGGCGGCACAAAAGGGCTTGAAGATGAGCCAGAAAAGGGCAAAAGGTGCGAATACTGCTTTGATTTTCGTATGAAAGACTCAGCTAAAAAGGCGATAGAGCTTGGTCTAAATAAGATCACGACAACACTTTTGATGAGCCCAAAAAAGGACTTTTCTCAGCTTAAAAAGGCGCTTGATGAGGCGGTGGCTGGCTTAAATTTAGAAGCGATTGCGGTTGATTATAGAAAAAATGGCGGCACAAGCGAGCAGTTTATCCTCGCTAAAAAGGACAAACTCTATCATCAAAACTACTGCGGCTGTGTCTTTGCGCTAAAAAAACAGCGCGACTCGCAAAATTTGCCCCAAAGTGAGCTAATGAGCGAGCTGCACGCAAGGGCACTTTATGGAAGCATTGAGGCTAGGCTTGAGCTTTACAAAAAGGTGCGCCTTTGCGAGGCGAGAGGTGAGAAATTTCACCTTTTTAGAAGGCGATTTTTAAACTACAGGCTTTTGCGCGCTAGTGTTAAATTTGATGGAGTTGTGGTGCCAAGCTACTTTGTGCTCTACTCTGGCTTTAAAAGAGAGAATTTAAAGCTTAATGTAGAGCGCGACTGCGAAATGGACGATGAGCTAAAAGAGGGCGCGATATTTATGAGCATAGAGCGCTTTAATAAATTTACAAATAGCAAATTTAAAAGCGTTGATGAGCTTTGTAAAAAGCCGCTTGAGCTTGACGCTGAGATGAAATTTCGTAGGCAGATATGCGGGGAGTTTTCGCAAAATCCTATCATCATCTTAGACGAGGTCAAAAAGGGCAGCTACGAAATTTACGCAAAGGCTGTTTTTTACAACGACAGCGAAGAAATTTTGGTTTTAGAGAGCTAAATTTAGACCTACTAAGGCTAAATTTCAGAGATTTTAAAAGAGGCTAATAATTTTTTTCTTAGTATAAATTTGTTACAATCTGCCAAAATTTACATTACTAAGGCTAAAACGTGATAGACGTCGTAGAAATTCAAAAAATTCTCCCACATAGATTTCCTTTTTTGCTTATCGATAGAGTTGTCGAGCTAGAGCCTGCAAAAAACATCGTCGCTTATAAAAATGTAACCATTGGCGAGCCGATATTTCAGGGGCACTTCCCAGGCCACCCGATCTATCCTGGCGTGATGATCATTGAGGGTATGGCGCAAGCTGGCGGCGTGCTAGCGTTTAAGAGTATGAGCGATGAGCATCAAGCTGGCATCGAGAACAAAGTGGTCTATTTTATGAGCATAGACGGAGCGAAATTTCGCCATCCAGTCCGCCCTGGAGATAGGCTAGAGTATAGATTAAATGTATTAAAACATAAAGGCAATATCTGGGTGCTTGAGGGCAAGGCATACGTCGATGATGTGCTATGCGCCGAGGCTGAACTTAAAGCGATGATAGTCGATAAATAGGCTTTTGCTTAAGAAAAAGAGAGACAATGAAAAATATCCACCAAACAGCAGTTATAGAAGATGGAGCGATCATTGGAGATGACGCAAATATCGAGGCTTATGCATTTGTAAGTAAAGATGCGGTCCTTGGCAACAACGTCACGATAAAACAAGGCGCAAGGGTGCTTGGCAAGACGAGGATCGGTGATAACTCTCGTGTATTTAGCTACGCGATCGTGGGCGACATCCCGCAAGATATCAGCTATAAAGATGAGGTCGATACTGGCGTCATCATCGGTGAGCACGCAACTATACGTGAGTTTTGCACGATAAACTCAGGCACGCACAAGGGCGATGGTATAACAAGGATCGGCGATAACGCCTTTATCATGGCATATTCTCACATCGCACACGACTGCATAATAGGCAGCAACGTCATTTTGGCAAATAATGCAACTCTAGCAGGCCACGTCGAGCTTGGCGACTACGCTGTTGTGGGCGGTCTTACACCTATTCATCAGTTTGTTAGAGTGGGTGAGAGCTGCATGGTCGCAGGCGCAAGCGCGCTAAGCCAAGATGTAGTGCCATTTTGCCTAGCTGAGGGCAACAGAGCCTATATAAGAAGCTTAAATTTAGTCGGCATTAGGCGTAGATTTGACAAAGAGCAGGTTGAAGAGCTTGTTCGCGCTTATAAATTTTTGTTTAATCAAGGCATCAGCCTAAAAGATCAAGCAAATGAGATGATCGCAAAAACCAGCGACGAAAATGTTAAAAAAATGTGTAAATTTATATTAGAAACGACAAGAGGAATTCCGCTTGCAAAAGGAAGAGATTAATGGCTAGAAAGTGTAATTTTTGTGGCGAGGCTGAGTCTGCTGAGAGAAGATTATTAGCAGATATCGAAGGAAACGCCTATATATGCGAGTACTGTATAGCAGCAGCATACGATATGATACATGGTGATACAAGTGTAGAAGAGAGTAAAAACGATGAGGCGATAGAGTACCAAAAGCTCACACCAAAGGAGCTAAAAGCAGTACTTGATAACTACGTGATCGGTCAAGATAGGGCTAAAAAGGTCTTTAGCGTCGGCGTATATAACCACTATAAGAGAATTTTTAAACAAAGCGACATCAAAGACGACACCGAAATTTCAAAGTCAAACATCTTGCTTGTTGGTCCAACTGGAAGTGGCAAGACCTTGATGGCTCAGACTTTGGCGAGATTTCTTGACGTGCCTATCGCGATTTGCGATGCGACAAGCCTAACTGAGGCTGGATATGTCGGCGAGGACGTTGAAAATATCCTTACAAGGCTCTTGCAAGCTGCAAATGGCGACGTGAAAAAGGCGGAGCAGGGCATTGTATTTGTCGATGAGATCGATAAGATCGCTAGAATGAGCGAAAACAGAAGCATCACAAGAGACGTTTCAGGTGAGGGCGTGCAGCAAGCGCTTTTAAAGATCATCGAAGGTAGCGTTGTAAATATCCCACCAAAAGGCGGCAGAAAGCATCCAAACCAAGATTTCATCCAGATAGATACGACAAATATCTTATTTGTTTGCGGCGGTGCATTTGACGGGCTTCTTGACATCATCGAGCGCAGAGTTGGTAAAAACGTACTTGGATTTAACCAAGAAAAACGTGGCAAAAACGAAAAAGAAAATTTACTAAGCCTGCTTGAGCCAGATGACCTTGTAAAATACGGCCTCATCCCAGAGCTCATCGGCAGACTTCACGTGGTGGCTACTTTAAATGAGATAACAAAAGAGGATATGGTTAAAATTTTGACCGAGCCAAAAAATGCGATATTAAAACAATATCAAAAGCTCTGTGCGATCGACGGCGCTACGCTTAAATTTGACGATGAAGCGCTTGAAGAGATAGCGAGCCTTGCTATCGAGCGAAAGACCGGAGCAAGAGGGCTTAGAAGTATAATGGAAGAGCTCATGACAGATATAATGTATGATCTGCCAGAGCTAAAAGACTACGATATCGTGATCTCAAAAGAGACGGTAAAAGATAAGGCAAAGCCGATTTTGGTAAAGCACAATAAATTAACAGCGTAAAGGAAATAGATGTTTTTAGATCAGGTTATAGGTTTTTTCTCAAGTGATATGGGTATTGATTTAGGTACGGCAAACACTTTGGTTTTGGTAAAAGATAAGGGAATAATCATAAATGAACCATCAGTTGTTGCGGTAAGACGTGAAAAATATGGAAAACAAAAAATTCTAGCAGTCGGTCACGCTGCAAAAGAGATGGTGGGAAAAACTCCTGGCGACATCGAGGCGATAAGACCGATGAGAGATGGCGTTATCGCGGACTTTGACATGACAGAGAGGATGATACGCTACTTTATAGAAAAGACCCATAGAAGGAAAAATTTCTTACGCCCAAGGATCATCATCTCAGTTCCTTACGGACTTACTCAGGTTGAGAGAAAGGCTGTTAGAGAGAGCGCACTAAGTGCTGGTGCAAGAGAGGTATTTTTGATAGAAGAGCCTATGGCAGCGGCGATCGGAGCAAATTTACCAGTTCGCGAGCCACAAGGCAACCTTGTAGTTGATATCGGCGGTGGTACGACGGAGATCGGTGTCGTCTCACTTGGCGGTCTGGTAATATCAAAATCTATCCGCACAGCTGGCGATAAGATAGATAGCAGCATAGTTAATTACATAAAAGAAAAATACAACTTACTAATAGGCGAGAGAACAGGCGAGGAGATAAAGATCGCTGTGGGCTCTGCTGTGCAGCTTGAAAAAGAGCTAAGCGTAGTGGTAAAAGGACGCGACCAAGTGAGCGGCCTTTTAAGCAGGGTTGAGCTAACAAGCGAGGATGTGAGAGAGGCGATGAGAGAGCCGCTAAAAGAGATCGCAGATGCGCTTAAAACCGTGCTTGAGATGATGCCGCCTGATCTTGCTGGTGATATCGTCGAGACTGGTATCGTGCTAACTGGCGGTGGAGCGCTTATTAGAGGGCTTGATAAGTTCTTATCTGATATCGTTAAGCTTCCAGTATTTGTAGCTGATGAGCCGCTTCTTGCTGTTGCTAGAGGTACAGGCAAGGCACTTCAAGAGATCGGACTTTTACAACAGCTAACAAATGAAGAGTAAGATTGTTCTTTTTGTTTTTATAGCGTTGCTTGCTGGCGCCTCGATGTTTAAAGGCGAAATTTTAAGCAACATCTCTATTAAATTTAGCAACTACGCTATAAATTCATACGACAATTTTGCCAAAAGCGTGAAAGATTATATAAATGAATATTTTAGGCAGGCTAGCGAGATAGAAAAACTAAGAGCGCAAAACAAAGAGCTAGAGCGCTCAGCTACGCTTCTATCTACTTTTGCGAACGAGCTAAATCAAATTTTAAAAGATAAAAACTCGACTGCCTACGCCCCAGCTGTCAAGCTAGTAAAAGGGCTTAGCTATGTGCATATCGGGGATTATAATAAAATTTGGATAAGCGAGTTTGAAGGATACGACCCAAATAAAATTTACGGTCTCATCTATCAAGGAAGCAGTGCTGGCATCGTCATTGCAAAAGACGGCAAGCCGCTAGCATACTTGCAAAATGACCCAAAAAGTATATTTGCAGTCTATATAGGAAATGAGAAAATTCCAGGCGTCGCGCATGGAAATCAAGGCCAAATAATGGTGAAATTTATCCCACAATGGCTCAGCCCAAAAGAGGGCGATGAGGTCTTTACGAGCGGGCTTGACGGGATATTTTTTAGTGGGGTGCCAGTAGGGCGCGTGAGTAAAATTTTAAAAGAGAGCTCCTATCAAAGCGTGATAGTTGAGCCCTATGCGAAGCTAAACATACCAAACTACCTATACGTTGTAACAAAGGAAAAATGATGCCAAAAAGAACAGATATAAATACCATTTTGCTAATCGGCTCAGGCCCTATCGTCATCGGTCAAGCCTGCGAATTTGACTACTCAGGCACGCAAGCAGCCAAGACACTAAAAGAGCTTGGATACCGCGTAGTGCTTATCAACTCAAACCCAGCCACCATCATGACTGACCCAAATTTCGCCGACGCAACGTATATAGAGCCGATCACAAAAGATAGCATTTTAAAGATCATCGAAAAAGAAAAAATTGACGCCATTTTGCCAACGATGGGCGGACAAGTGGCACTAAATGCCGCTATGGAGGTCTTTGAGAGCGGCCTTTTAAAGGATGTCAAATTTCTTGGTGCAAACCCAGAAGCGATAAAAAAGGGCGAAGATAGACAAATTTTTAAAGCGACCATGCAAAAGATCGGCATGGACCTGCCTGAGAGTAGATATGCTTATAACATGGACGACGCGATAAATGCGGCAAACGAGATAGGCTTTCCACTCATCATAAGAGCTAGCTACACACTTGGTGGTGCAGGAAGCGGCGTGGCTTACAATATGGACGAATTTAAAGAGCTAGCCAACACTGGCCTTGACGCAAGCCCGATACATGAAATTTTGATAGAAGAGAGCTTGCTTGGCTGGAAAGAGTATGAGATGGAGGTCATCAGAGATAGAAACGATAACTGCATCATCGTCTGCTCGATCGAAAATTTCGACCCAATGGGCGTTCACACGGGCGATAGTATCACGGTCGCACCAGCACTCACACTCACAGATAAAGAGTATCAGGCTATGCGTGATGCTAGCTTTGCCATACTTCGTGAGATCGGCGTTGATACTGGCGGCAGCAACGTGCAGTTTGCCATAGACCCAAAAACTGGCCGCATGATCGTTATCGAGATGAACCCACGCGTTAGCCGAAGCTCAGCACTAGCAAGTAAAGCTACTGGCTACCCGATCGCAAAGGTTGCGACGCTGCTTGCAGTTGGTTTTAGCCTTGATGAGATCAAAAACGACATCACAGGCACGCCTGCTAGCTTTGAGCCGGTGATCGACTACATCGTGACAAAAATTCCACGTTTTACATTTGAGAAATTCCCAGGATCAAACCCATATCTAGGCACTGCGATGAAGTCGGTTGGCGAGGTTATGGCCATTGGCAGGACATTTAAAGAGAGTATCCAAAAGGCACTTTGCAGCCTAGAGCGCGATCTTTGCGGATTTAATAGCCTTAGCCTAGAGAAAAACGCCTTAGTTTATGGCATCAGAAATGCAAATGAGAGGAGAATTTTATATCTAGCGCAAGCCTTTAGAGATGGCTTTAGCGTGGCTGAGGTGCATGAGTTTAGCAAGATCGACCCTTGGTTTTTGGAGCAAATTTATGAGATAGTTAAATTTGAAGATAAGATCGACATGGATATCTTAAACAACGAGGAGCTGCTACGAGAGGCCAAAAGTATGGGCTTTTCAGACAAGATGATAGCTGTGCTTATAAATGAAAAAGACGATCTTGAGCTTAGCCAAAATGATATCTATTTTGCTAGGCAGAAGCTTGGCATCGAGCTTGAATACAACGAGGTCGATACTTGCGCGGGCGAATTTAAGGCGCTAACGCCATATCTTTACTCAACCACAAATATCACTAAATTTCCTAAAAAAGAGCTAGCAAAAGAGGCTAAAAAGGTGATGATAATAGGCGGCGGTCCAAATAGGATCGGCCAGGGCATAGAGTTTGACTACTGCTGCGTGCACGCAAGCTACGCCCTAAGAGACCTTGGCATAAAAACGA
Organism: Campylobacter concisus; assembly: GCF_002913765.1. GTDB lineage: Bacteria > Campylobacterota > Campylobacteria > Campylobacterales > Campylobacteraceae > Campylobacter_A > Campylobacter_A concisus_BB. Next base: position 86,191 of record NZ_PPCH01000014.1, read on the forward strand.
TAATGTATAACTGCAACCCAGAAACCGTCTCAACCGACTACGACACGAGCGATATTTTGTATTTTGAGCCGATTGATTTTGAGCACGTTAGATCAGTCATCGAGCGTGAAAAGCCAGACGGCGTGATCGTGCATTTTGGAGGTCAAACTCCGCTTAAATTTGCAAAACGTCTAAGCGTGATCGGCGCTAAGATCATCGGAACAACTGCAAGAGTGATCGACGTGGCCGAAGATAGAAAGAAATTTAGCGAATTTATAAATAAAATAGGCGTCCTTCAGCCTAAAAATGACACCGCTACTAGCCTAGAAGAAGCCTTGCAAAAGGCCGCGACTATCGGCTATCCAGTGCTTGTTCGTCCAAGCTACGTCCTTGGCGGCAGGGCGATGAGAAGGGTGCATAATGAGAGCGAGCTAAAAGAGTATATGAGTGAAGCGGTCAAAGTTAGCAACCACTCGCCAGTGCTACTTGATAAATTTTTACAAGATGCAAAAGAGCTCGACGTAGACGCGATATGTGACGGCAAAGAGGTATATATCGGAGCTATAATGGAGCATATCGAGGAGGCTGGAATTCACTCTGGCGACTCAGCTTGCATATTGCCACCGATGAGTTTAAGCGATAAGATGATAAAAAAAGTGGAGAAGCAAACCAGAGATATAGCGCTAAATTTAGGCGTTGTCGGTCTTATGAATATCCAGTTTGCCATCTATGAAAACGAGCTTTATATGATCGAGGTAAATCCTCGCGCGAGCAGGACCGTGCCGTTTGTGAGCAAGGCCACTGGCGTGCCTATGGCAAAGGTAGCTACAAGAGTTATGTGGCAGGGAAATTTACGTGAGGCACTTAAATTTTATGATGATTATAATGTTGTTTATGAAGATGGCGACATCCTAAAACCTCGCGTAAGTTCGCATGTTTGCGTAAAAGAGTGCGTGCTGCCATTTAACAAGCTAAGCGGCGCCGATCTCATCCTTGGCCCTGAGATGAAGAGCACGGGCGAGGTCATGGGTATCAGCCACGACTTTGCAAGCTCGTTTGCAAAGAGCCAGATCGCTGCTAGCAACACTTTGCCAAGCAAGGGCAGGGTATTTTTAACGCTAGCTGACGCTGATAAATCTTACGCGCCTGATCTTGCAAAAGAGCTAATAGCGCTTGGTTTTAGCATTGTCGCAACTGGTGGTACGCATAAAATTTTAAGCGAAGCTGGCGTGGAGGCTGAGTTTGTATATAAGATAAGTGAGGGCAGACCAAACGTCGAAGACAGGCTAAAAAATGGTGACATCGCACTTGTTATAAACACAAGCGATACTAAATCAAGCGTGGATGATGGCAAAAAGATCCGCCAAAATGTGCTTAGATTTAAGATCCCATACTTCACAACTATCCGCGCAGCACTTGCAGCTGCTAAGTCGCTAAGCACAGTTCAAACTGGCAAAGCACTTGAAGTAAAAAGCTTGCAAGAGTATCTAAGAGAGAGATAGTAAATTTAGTGGCAGTTTTGGCTGCCACTATAAATTTCACTTTCTATTTGATTAACTATTTTTTAAAGCGCTAGCTACCTTTAAAGCACTTGCAAAGGCTAGATGCAAGTTATATCCGCCAAGCATACCAGTGATATCTAAAACTTCTCCTATAAAGTAAAGCTCTTTTACGCTTTTACACTCTAAATTTTCATCTAAAAACTCTGTTTTTACGCCACCTTTTGTAACTTCAGCCCTTTCAAAGCCAAATGTCCCAGCTGGGGCAAAATGATATGCAAAAAGCCTTTTTATGATATTTTTTTCATCATCACTAAATTCATAAAACGCTCTATCTTTTAAGCCAAAATTTCTTAAAAACTCCAGCACAAATCTCTTTGGCAAAGGTAAAACCGAGCTAAGCTGCTTTTTACCATTTACTAAATTTTTCTCACTAAATTTAGGCAGAAAATTTATGCAAATTCGACCCTTTTGCCAAAAAAGTGAAGCGTTTAGTATCGCTGGACCACTTATGCCTCTATGCGTAAAAAGCACATCACCACTAAATTTATGGCTCTTGTTTTTGTCATTTATCACTACATCTGCACTTAGACTAACGCCACTAAGCTCTTTAAACCAAAACTCATCTTTTTGCACGCTAAAGCCAACTAGAGCAGGAGTGGTAGGTGAGAGCTCAAGGCCAAATTCGCTAGCTACCTTGTAGCCAATATCGCTTGCGCCAAGGGTTTTGTAGCTTAGTCCGCCACTTGCGATGACCAAATTTCTAGCTCTAAATTTCTCATCTTTTGTCAAAATTTCAAAAATTTCATCTACTTTTTTAGCGCCAAGAACCTCTTTGTTATAAAAAATATCTGCATTTTGCCTTTTTAAAAGCAGGCTCAAAACGCTCTTTGCACCGCTATCACAGAAAAACTGATTTTGCTTTTGCTCGCTAAATTTAAGCTCACTAAAAAATCTCAAAACCTGATCTGGGCTTAGTATTTTTAAAATTTGCTCTATAAATTTTTGCTCGCCAAGGTAGTTTTTGGCGCTTACAAAGCGGTTTGTGATGTTGCATCTGCCGCCACCGCTTGCTAAGATCTTTTTGCCAGCGCTGCTGTTTTTCTCTAAAATGGCAACCTTTTTGCCCTTTAAATTTGCCCCTAAAAAGAGCCCGCTAGCGCCAGCACCAACGATGACGACGTCGTAGATCAAAACTTCAAGCTCTCTTTTAAGGCCGCCTCGCTTGTTAGGCGAGAGTCAAATTTGATCACTTGATTTTTCTCATTTTTATAATAATCCACCACGCCTTTTTGGCTGTTTAGAAGCTCTAAATTTAAGCTCGCTTCTGGGCTTAGGTAGATATTTTTAAAGATTCTTGGATCACTCAGGCTAAATAGCAAAACAAGCCAGATGACGCAAAGCACCACGCAGACGATGGCAAGCACTTTAAAGTTAAAGGTGTGCATGATGTATCCGCCAAACGCGCCCCCAACGAAGCTACCAAAGTAGCCAAATGAGTTAAAGATGCCAAGAGCGGTGCCTTTTTGTGAGGATTTTACAAATTTGGTCGCGGTTGATTGCATGATTGGCTCGTGAAGGTTGAAACCTATAAAAAATATCGCGATGCCAAGCACAAATATAAATTTCGTAAAACTAAGGGCAAAAATGGCGTATGTTAGGGCAAAAAGCAGCGTGCCAGCTATCAAGATGACCTTGCTAAGCCCCTTGCCATCGCCCAAAGCGCCAGCTAACCCCATAGCTAAAAAGCCAAGCACAGCGCCAAGTGTATAGACCTTGTAAAGCTCGCTGCTCTCATAGCCATACTCTTTTACTAAAACGATCGGGATCACCAAAAATGCGATGCTTGTGAGCATCTTTTGCATGAAAGAGGTGAAATTTATGATCATATAGTCTTTTTGTAAAAATAGCTTGCCAAATGGCACCTTTTCAGCCTTTGCGCTCACTTTTATCTCTTTTGGCACGACGGTGTAGAGTAGCACGACGCAAAGCAAGCTAAGAGCGGCGCTTAGATAAAAGAGGCTTGAAAGCCCGTAGTCTTTGGCAAGAAGCGGTCCAAGCACCATCGAAAGCGTGAAGCTAAGCCCTATAAAAGCGCCCATTATCGCCATGGCTTTTGAGCGGTTTTCTTCAGCCACAAAGTCGCTTATCATCGCAGTTGCCACGGCCCCCACGGCTCCCACACCTTGTAAAAATCTACCAAAAAGCATCGTGTAAATTTCACTTGCCAGCGCGCAGACGATAGAGCCAGCAACAAATATCAAAAGACCGATGGTTAGGGCTTTTTTGCGGCCGATCTTATCTGAGAAAGCGCCAAAAGGCACTTGAAATATCATCTGTGAGATCGCATAGACGCCTACTATTAGCCCCACTAAAAACTCATTTGCGCCGCTTAAATTTAGCGCATAGAGGCTAAGAACTGGCAGGACTATGAAAAGCCCAAAAAATCTGCTAGCTACGATAAAAGATAGTGGCAAAACGCTTTTTAACATAAATTTTCCCTTATTTTTAAAAGGACTAAGTTTATCATTTTAACACTAATTTAAATTTAAAAATTTTAATCTACTTTTTTGTAAAATACGCCCAAAAATCAAGGAGTTTTGCGATGAAAATCGTGCTTGCGACATCAAATTTAGACAAAGTAAAAGAGATAAAAGAGTTTTTAAAAGGCTATGAAATTTACGCTTTAAGTGAGGTTGTAAAGCCATTTGAGATCGTTGAAGATGGCAGCAGCTTTCAAGCAAATGCACTCATAAAGTCAAGAGCCGTCTTTGCAAAGCTTAAAGAGCAAGGGCTTGAGGACGAATTTATCTCGCTTAGCGATGATAGCGGCATCAGTGTGGATGCGCTTGGTGGCGAGCCAGGGATCTACTCTGCGCGCTACTTTGACCTTGATGAAAATGGCAAAGTGTGCGGCAAAAACGCAAATGACGCAAACAACAGAGCAAAGCTAATTAGCAAGCTAAAGGCGCTAAATTTAAAGAGCTCACCAGCTCACTACACCGCCTGTATCGCTATTAGCTCAAAATTTGGCGACTACACGACGCATGGCTTTATGTACGGTGAAGCGATAGACGAGGAGCGCGGCACAAACGGCTTTGGCTACGACGCACTCTTTATCCCAGATGGCTTTACAAAGACGCTTGGCGAGCTAGATAACGAGACAAAGCTTAAAATTTCTCACCGCTCAAAGGGGCTCGAGCTTGCAAATTTCGTATTAAAGAGCCTAAAGAAAAACTTTAGTTAAGCTCCTTTAGCCCCTTGCTGGCTCGTTCCAAAAGACCAAGCGCGCGATGGTTTTGCTCCTTGCCTTTTAAAATTTCAAGCACTTCTTTGTAGTTTTTGGCGGCTTGATCTTTTCCATCAAGCTTTGCTAGGTCGTTAGCAAGCTCTACTAAAAGCTCCGAGCGCACAAGCTCGTTGCTACTTAACTCTGGCGTGATATCAAGTAAATTTAGCGCTAAAAGGTGGTTCTCATGGGCTTTGTCAAAGTCGTTTTTTAGGTAGTAGGTGCTGCCGATGGACTTTATGCAAAGCAGCTCGTCACGCATCGGCGTATTTGAGTTGGTGTCATAAATTTTTTGAGCTTCATAAAAGCCAGCAAGCGCCTCGTCGTATTTGCCTAGCGCCTTTTTTGCTGCGCCTATGTTTTGATAAGAGCGAGCTAGTAGCAGTTTGTCGCTAACGTTTGCCGCGAGCTCAAGCGCTTTTTGTGGCTCTTTATTTACCAGGCAGATGCTGGCACCATTTATGAGCGAAGTGATCGCCTGATCGGTATCGCCAGCCTTTAGGCATGCCTCGCTTGCTTGCTCGGCTAAATTTATGGCTCTCTCCAAATTTCTATCACTTTTATAAAACTCATTTACGCTCTCTTGCACCAGCTCGTCACAGCTATTTGCAAAGAGGCAAATAGGCGCTAAAAATGGCAAAATTTTCTTCATCTTTTTACCTTTAAAATTTGGCTCATTTTACCTTTTGAAGCTAGAAATTTATATTAACTTTGCTAAAATCACTAAAATTTTAAGGAGCCAAAAATGTCAAATATCTTAATCATCGGAGCAGGCGGCGTTAGCCAAGTCGCAACCGTAAAATGTGCGATGAACTCGGACGTTTTTACAAATATCACCCTAGCAAGCCGCACAAAAAGCAAGTGCGACGCGATCGCTAAATTTATAAAAGATTGCCTTGGCGTGCAGATAAATACCGCGCAGATCGACGCTGACGACACAGCGGCCGTGGTGGAGCTCATCAAACAAACAAAGGCTGATCTGCTTCTAAACGTCGCGCTGCCGTATCAAGACCTAACTCTTATGGACGCTTGTGTAAAGGCTGGCATACCTTACATCGACACCGCAAACTACGAGCACCCAGATACCGCAAAATTTGAGTATAAGCTTCAGTGGGCGAAGGACGCCGACTTCAAAAACGCTGGCACCATGGCGCTTCTTGGCTCTGGCTTTGACCCAGGCGTGACAAACGTATTTTGCGCCTATGCACAGCAAAATTTATTTGACGAGATCCACGAGATCGACATCCTAGACTGCAACGCTGGCGATCACGGATATCCATTTGCGACAAATTTTAACCCAGAGATAAATTTACGCGAAGTTAGCGCAAATGGCCGCTACTGGGAGGCTGGCAAGTGGATCGAGACAAAGCCGATGCAGATAATGTTTAAGTGGGACTACCCAAAAGTTGGCGTCAAAGATAGCTATCTGCTCTATCACGAGGAGCTAGAAAGCTTAGTAAAAAATATCAAAGGATTAAAGAGAATTCGCTTTTTTATGACCTTTGGACAAAGCTACCTAACCCACATGAAGTGCCTAGAAAACGTGGGAATGCTGCGCATAGATGAGGTCGAGCATAACGGCATGAAAATCGTGCCGATCCAGTTTTTAAAGACGCTTCTACCTGACCCTGCAAGCCTTGGCCCTCGCACAAAAGGCAAAACAAACATCGGCTGCGTGATACGTGGGCTAAAAGATGGCAAAGAGCGCCAAGTCTATATATACAACGTCTGCGACCACGAGGCTTGCTACGCCGAGACAGGCGCGCAGGCTGTTAGCTACACCACAGGCGTGCCAGCGATGATCGGCTCAATGATGGTGGCAAAAGGCATCTGGAGCGGAAAAGGCGTCTTTAATATGGAGAATTTTGACGCAAAACCTTTCATGGACGAGCTAAATAAGCAGGGATTGCCATGGGAGATCATCGAAATGAAGCCAGGAGAAAGATACGAAGTTTAAAATTTAGACTTATTAGGCTTGTCTTTTTCTACTTATACTTCGTTGGTTTTAAATTTTGCTCGGTCATTACCCACTCGGTAACTCCCATCACAAAATTTAAAACCGCCTCGTCTAAGCGAAAAATACTTCGCCTAAATTTATTAAATTTCGCCATTATGTAGATCATCTTTGCTTCACAATAGCGTGTATAAGTCTAGCCTTAAAGCGAAATTTACTTCTTCTGTTTAGTTACGAGCGAAGCGAAGTAGAAAACATTTAAATCCATCTCACGATACTTCATCAGAGACTTTGTGGCATTTAAATTTTTAATAACACGCTCCGCTTAAAAATCGAATTTCACCTCGTCTAAGCGAAAAACACTTCGCTAGAGTTCTATTAAATTTTTTGTTTGGTAATTACCAGATTGGCAGCTCTTGCCTAAAAATTTTAAAACCAACTCGTCTAGATAAAAGTCACTTCGCCTAATTTTTGCCTTTAAATTTAAACCTCTTCGCCAAACAAAACCTTGATAAATTTACCTCACTCCACCAAAGAAATTTTCTAAATTTACGCCACAAGCTCATTTGTGGCGCTTGAAGCTACCAATTTGTAAATTTATGCTATATCTACGAAATCTTAATCGCAGCTAAAAAAGGGGAAATCTTGCAATCAACAAAAACATCTATCTGGTTTTTAGTCATCCTAAGCGGTCTAATGGCCTGCACATCGCTATCAACGGATGTCTATCTGCCTGCCATGCCTACGATGGAGCGGCAGCTTCATGGCGATGCGGAGCTAACGATCACCGGCTTTTTGATCGGTTTTGCCATCGCGCAACTCGTTTGGGGGCCCATTAGCGACAGGATAGGGCGAAAACTCCCGCTATTTATCGGTATGGCGTTCTTTGTCGTTGGCTCCATCGGATGTGCCATGTCACAAAGCATGAGCGAAGTGATAATCTGGCGTATCTTTCAAGCCACAGGCGCGTGCGTGGGACCTATGCTTAGCCGTGCGATGATCAGCGATGTTTTTGAAAATAGCGAAGCTGCAAAGATGCTTTCAAGCTTAGTCATCATCATGGCTGCAGCTCCTATCATAGGACCGCTGCTTGGTGGCGCATTACTAGAGATTGGCACTTGGCACTGGATATTTTGGCTAATGGCAGCTGCAAGTGCTTTTTTGTTTATCCTTATCTTCTTCTTACCAGAGACGTTGCCACAGCAGAAGCGCTCAAAAGAGCCGATGATAAACTCGTTTAAGAGCTATTTTGTGCTTATAAAAGATGCTAAATTTATGAAATACACTCTAAGTATAACTTTCTTTTACATCGCAGCATACGCCTTTATCACGGGATCGTCGTTTGTTTATATAGATTATTTTGGCATACCGAGCAAGTACTATGGCTTTTTGTTTGGCGTAAATATACTTGGTGTGGCGGCGCTTAGTTTTTTTAAACAAGAGCTTGGTCAATAAATTTAGCCTAAATTCGCTTCTTATCACCTCAAGCACAGTCGCTTTTGTCGCTGCGGCTTTGCTTTTAGCGCTTACATTTTTTGGTATCGCCGGAGTTTGGGGCGTTATCATACCTATGTTTTTCGTCTTTAGTATGAACGGTATCATCGCCTCTTGCTCAAACGCAGCCGCTCTTAATCAAGTACCTCAAGAGATGAAAGGCAGAGCAAATGCTCTCATTGGCTCACTGCAATATGGAAGCGGTATCGTCTCATCAGCCATGCTAGCACTCTTTACGACCACGACGCCACTTATCATGTCAGCCATTATCTTTGTCTTTATATTTTTGTGCTGGCTGGCTGCCTATCTAAATAAATAAACTCTCAAAAGGGCTTAAATGCCCTTTAAATTTAAAGCTATTTCACCTATAATAAAGCTAAAATTTAAAAGGAAATTTCGGTGCTAACGATAGAAAATTTATATATTTTGGTGGCAGCTTTTGCGCTTGTTTGCGTTATCTTGGTAGCTTTTTTGATAAATGCAAATTTGAAAAATGCAAAACAAAGAGAAGCTTTAGAAAATTTACAAGATGAGCTAAAAGATAGCGAGCGGCTAAATATCGAGCAAAGAGCAAAGCTTGAAGCAAGTAGCGACAAGATAAATGAGCTAGCTAAAAATTTAGACGAGTATAAAATTTCGCTCAAACAAAAAGATGAAAAAGAGGACGAGCTAGAGCGCGAGCTAAGGCGCCTAAACGAGGAGCTTGGCAGCCAGACAAAGATGGCTGAGATGGCAAAGTCGCTATCTTTAAATTTACAAAGCGAGCTTAGCGCAAAAGAGGACGAGCTAAAAAGATCAAACGAGAGTGAAAACGAGCTAAAACGCGCTATCGTCGCACTAAAAAGCGAGATCGAGGCCAAAGAAAACATCCTAAGATCGCAAGAAGAGAATTTAAAAAAGGTAAAAAACGAGCTAAATTTAGAGTTTGCAAACCTTGCAAATAAGATATTTGAAGAAAAAAGTGCAAATTTCTCAAAAAACAGCAAAGAGTCGCTTGAGCTCTTGCTAACGCCACTTGGAGAGAAGATAACAAGCTTTGAAAAGAGGGTAAATGACGCCCACAGCGACTCGCAAAAGAGCGCAGGCGAGCTTAGCGCGCAGCTAAAAGAGGTGGTCGAGCTTGGCAAAAATATGTCAAAAGAGGCAAACTCGCTAAGCACAGCGCTAAAAGGCAGCAACAAGGTCCTTGGCAACTGGGGTGAGATGCAGCTTGAGCGCACACTGGAGGCTGCGGGGCTAGAAAAGGGCACGCACTACACTACACAAGAGAGTTTTGACGTGAGCGGCAAGAAGCTCATACCAGACTTTGTCATAAATTTCCCAGACGACAAACAGATGATAATAGACAGCAAAGTCTCACTCCATGCCTACGAAAAGGCGGTCGCTGCGGCTGACCCGGCACAGAGCAAAATCGCCCTTGGCGAGCACATCGCTTCGATAAAAAAGCACATCGACGAGCTAGCTAAAAAAGACTACTCATCGCTTGTCAAAAGCCCTGATTTTGTGCTGATGTTTGTGCCAGTTGAGCCGGCATTTTTGGAGGCTTTGAAATTTGATCCAAATTTATTTAACTACGGCTATGAGAAAAAAGTGGTGCTAGTCTCGCACACGACGCTTATGCCGCTACTTCGTGTGGTGGCAAATTTATGGCGCATGGAGCATGGCAACAAAGAGGCGAAGGAAATTTTAAAAAGCGCAAATGAAATTTATGAGAAATTTTGCACCGTCGTCGAGAAGCTAAATAGGCTTGGAAACTCGGTGAGATCGGTAAATGATAACTTCAATGAGGTCGTTAAAAGCGTGAGCGGTCAAGGTGGGCTTGATAGCAGGCTAGAGAAATTTAAAAAGATCGCTATAAATCCCAAAGATACGCAGGTAAAAGAGCTTGAAGCAAGACCTAGAGAGATCTTGCTAGCTAGCTCTAAAGAGTAAATTTGGAGCTTTTAAATTTAGTGATGCATGTGCATATTAGTTGAGTTATCATCACTCATATTTTGCATCATCATATTCATATGCATCTCACCCATATTTTGCATCATCTTGTGGTGATCGTGCATTGGCATATCTGCTGGCATGTTCATTGGCATATTCATATGCATACCCATCTCACCGTTTTCAGCCTTGTAGCCAGTTATGGTAGGATCAACCATGCCAAATATCATTGCGACGTGTGCGACGATCAAGGCAAATATGAGTAGGCAAAAGTGAAGCTTTAGCTTTGCCTTTTCGCTTGCGTTTTTGTAGATCAAATTTAGCTCTAAAAGCGCGATGCCAAGAAGTGGTATGACGCTGATGAGATATGAGTAGACAGCGATGACATCGGCATATCCACGCCATTTTATACTTGGATAAATTTTTGCCATAAAATAGATCACAAGAGCTGTAAAATAGACCCCAAGCACTATGCCAGCAAATTTGCCAACAGCCTTAAAGCCAGCATTTTTGCCGCTATCCATGTGATACATAGTGAGAAACTCCATCGCCACTAAAAGCTCCGTAAGCCCCACAGGTATCACCATGAAGAGGATTAGATTGTAAGGTTGATTGAGCGATAAAAGCTCCATGTAGTGTGTCATTACCATTGTAAATCCTTTGTAAAAAATTTAAAGAAGCTTACTACCAAATTGCTAATAATCATAAAATATCAAGATAACAAATTGAAGCGGATGTTAAATTTACTCCTAGCTCGAGTAAGAGCAAATTTAACCATTTTAGTCTTTAAACTCGTGTGAGATGACTGGGGAGAATTCCTCCCAGTGAAGCTTAGTTTTAAAAGTTGGCATCTTGCTTTGATAAGGCTCTTTTTTAAGCGCAGCAACCGCAACGCTATCGCCTTGTGGCTTGGCTGGTGCCTCTAGGCTTAAAACAGCTCTTTCAAGCTCGATGAAGTCTTTTAAAATGATCGCATATGAGCGGAAGAAATTTGCATTTTTATGAGCCAAAAGTAGCGAGCCAAACTCATCTATAAATAAATTTAAAGTTTCATTAAAGAGCTTGTCGCTGATATTTTTTGCGCCATTAAATTCATCACTTAAAAATGTCGCCATCGCTAAAAATATAAATCCAACGTAGTCCTCGCTATCCTTGCAAAGCTCCTTATCACGCCTATATGGGCTAAGCTTTAGGCAGTGTATCACCCTAAGTCTAGCCGCGCCGTTATCTCTGCCCTCTTCATAAAATGAGGCGCTTAAAGGGATATTTGTAAAGCCAAAAAGAACGTCATTTTGCTCATTTACAAGCTCTTTAAAGCTAAATTCTTTTAAATTTGCAAATGCCTCCGCGCTTTGCTCGCTCAAAGGATTTTGCGCTAGGTAGCTTAGCTGCTCTCTCCACCTTGCAAATTTCTCATCGCTCGTGTGAAAAAATAGCGGATAAGCTAAAAATTCGTAAAAATATGCCCTTGCTTTTGTGATGTTTTTATCCATTTAGCAGATCCTCTCTCATCGCGTTTAGTTGGGCTTGCACCATGATCTTTGCCTTGCAGTCGGCACAGCAGTAAAGAGCTTTTATCTTGGCTCTGTCGTTGCCAAAACGTGGCTGCATGATCGCTGCGATCTTCTCGACCGCCTTTTTAGTCGCAAACTCTTTTCCGCACTCCACGCAAGCAAATAGCTCATCATGCGCAAGCTCGCTATAAACGAAGCTCTCAGGCTTAAGTGCTAGCTTGCCAACCTCAAGCGAGATGGTGTTTTTCTCAGCGCAGCTTAGCTCGCAGTAGCCACAGGCGGTGCAGACGCTTGGGTTAAATAAAATCGAATTTGTCTTCTTATCAGCCACCAAAGCACTTACGTTACAAGCGCCGACACAGCTAAGGCAGAGTGTGCAGGTATCGGCATTTATCTTAACCTCGCCATATCTTATCATCTCGCCACTTTTTACCACGCCAAGATCGTTCTCACCCACGATAAACTCAAGCCTTTTGGCAAAAATTTCTCTCTTTGGCAGCGCGTATTCGTTTATTGAGTGCTGAGAGCCAGCTATTAGTTTTGCTTTTTTAAGCGCGATTTCAAGCTCAGCCTTGTCTTTTGCGTGGTATATCGCTTGCTCTTTAAATTTAAGCTCATAAATTTGATTTAAGATGCTAATGGCGTCCTTTTCGCCCTTGCCAAGGCTCTTGCTATATAAAATCACACTTGCGCCACTTTCTTGAAGAAGCGTCAAAAAGTGCGTTTGGCTTAGTAGATGTGGGGCTAGGATGACAAAAGGTAGGACATTTTGTGGTAGGCTCACGTTAAGCTCTTCTAAATTTATCTCCTCAGATACGATGAGAGCGGTCTTATCTTTGTAAAGCTTAGCGATAGTGGCAAATGAGCTTTGTGGCATGAGCGTGTAGTCGAGCGCGCCGCTAGGGCAGACGCTGATGCAGTTTCCGCAGTTTGTGCAGTCTATTGCTGAAAAGATAAGGTGCTTTGTCTCGTCCTCTTTTAAGATAGCAACCGTTGGGCAAACCTCGGCGCAACGACCGCAAATTTCAGTCCTGCGCTCGTGATACTGGCAGATTGAAGAGTCGTATTGCGTAAAGCTTTTGTATCTAAATTTTGGGCTTTTTGCATTTAAAATTTCAAGCACTTTTTCATCTTTTAGTCCTGAAATTTCGTAGCAGCCGCTTTGCTTTAGCATATAGTCCCTTGCGTTTTCAACTAAGAAAAAGTCGCAATCAACCTCAAATTCATCATTTGTTCTAAGCACCAAAACGCTTAGCTCGCCAGCTGCGCCATATATAAATTTAACCTCAAAGTGCGTGAGCTCGATCACTTTGTAGCCATTTTCTTTTAGTAAATTTCCTAGCTCTTCGCGGCCTGAGTTGCTTACTATGACAACATTTTTGCCGATCTCTTTTTCGTAATCCACATCCTTTGCCATGTCAAAGGCGCTAGCTCTTGCCTCGTAGAGCAAAAGTGTGTTTTTGGCTTTTTCTAAGACGCTTGCGGTGGTATTTTTAAGGTAGAAATTTATCTCAGGTGCGATGATGTTTGCTTTTAGTTTTGGAGAGTTTGAGACTAGATAGTCGCCATTTTCGTTGTTGATCTCTATCTGCTCATTTAGCATCAAAGTATCGTCAAAATCGTTATAAAAGCCAAATTCTTTCATTGTTTCTCCTATTATCAAAAACGGGCTTATTCTAATATTAATGGGATTAATAGACTCTGAAATTTATATCCTTCTTTTTGCTCTAAGTTTTAATTTATAATATTTTTATGTTAAAATCACGCCTTGGTAAAACTAACTTACTAGGAGCGCAAATTGAACGATTTAAGAAATATCCCACAAGTTGATAAGATCATAAAAAGTGAAGCATTTTTGGGGCTTGATACGAGTTTAGTCACTATGCTTGCAAGGCAAATTTTAGATGAGGTTAGGGCTAAAATTTTAAATGAAAATGCAAGTTTTAGCGGCGAAGAGATAATAAATTTGATCCTAGATGAGTACTATAAATTTAATGAAGCAAGCCTTCAAAGGGTGCTAAATTTAACTGGCGTCACCATACATACAAACCTCGCTAGAAGCGTTATCGATAAAGAAATTTTAAAGCGGGCAACACCTGTTATCACAGGATATTCTAACCTTGAATACAACCTAAAAACAGGCAGCCGCGGCAACAGATACGACTACGTTGGCTCGCTAATAGCAAGAGCATTTGGTTTTGAGGACGCCATCGTTGTAAATAACAACGCAAGCGCTGTATTTTTGGTGCTAAACACCTTTGCAAAGGGCAGAGAAGTGGTCGTTAGTAGAGGCGAGCTAGTCGAGATCGGCGGTAGTTTTAGAGTGCCAGAAGTGATGGCAAATGCAGGTTGTATCTTAAAAGAGGTCGGCACTACAAATAAAACCAGGCTAAGAGACTACGAAGAGGCGATAAGTGGTGAAACAGCGATGCTTGTGAAGGTTCATAGATCAAATTTTGACATCGTTGGCTTTAGCGAAGAGACCACGGCAAATGAGCTAAGCGAGCTAGCAAGCAGGCGAAATTTGATAGATTATTTTGATCTTGGCAGTGGATTTTACGGAAATTTACCATTTAATCTTGACAAAAACGAGCCAGATCTAAAGAATTTAAAAGATGTTTCGCTAGTTAGCTTTAGTGGCGACAAGCTGCTTGGTGCGGTGCAGTGCGGCATAATTGTCGGCAAAAAAGAGCTCATCGCAAAGCTTAGGAAAAACCAGCTTTTAAGGATGCTTCGCGTCGATAAAGTGATCATCTCGCTTTTGGCTGAGAGCATGAAAGCCTATCTAAATAAAGAATTTGAGCTAATCACCACGCAAAAACTGCTTCACAAAAGCGTAAAAGAGCTTGAAAGCTTGGCAAATTTTATAAATAAAAGCCTAAAAACTCCGCTTGAGATAGTGCGCACACAAACCTTTGTGGGAGGTGGGGCGATGCCAAATAAAAAGATCCCAAGCGTGGCACTTGCGCTCAGCGGTGACGCAAATTTAAACGAGCTAAAATTTAGGCAAAAAAGGGTGATCGGGCGCATAGAAAATGACAAATTTATGCTAGATCTCAGGTCGCTTCTTGATGAGGATGTAGAGACGCTAATAAAAATAATAAATGAAACGGAAGAAAAATGAGTTTAATAATAGGAACAGCAGGGCATATCGACCACGGAAAAACCGCGCTTATAAAGGAGCTAAACGGCTTTGAGGGGGACAATCTTGAAGAGGAGAAAAAGCGTGGTATAACGATCGATCTAAGCTTTTCAAATTTAAGCAAAAATGATGAAAATATCGCGTTTATCGACGTGCCAGGACATGAAAATCTCATAAAAACGATGATAAGTGGCGCGTATGGCTTTGACGCGTGCTTGTTTGTGGTGGCGGCAAATGACGGACTTATGCCCCAAAGCTTGGAGCACCTTGAAATTTTAAATCTCCTTGGCGTGAAATCTATAATCGTAGCGCTTACAAAGTGTGATCTAGTAGATGAGGCCACCATAAATTTAAGAAAACAAGAGATAAGAGATGAAATTTCTAAATTTAAAAACCTGCAAATTTTAGAAATTTTTGCCGTTAGCATAAAGGATAAGGCGAGCATCGATGAGCTTAGAAACTACCTCTTTACGCTAAGAGCCAAAAAGCGCGATGAGGAGGGTGTTTTTAGATACTACATCGATAGGGTTTTTAGTCTAAAAGGTATCGGAAATGTCGTAACTGGCACCGTTATAGAGGGAAGCGTTAGTAAAAATGAGAAGCTTTTTAACTACGACGCTGGCAAAGAGGTGCTAGTAAGAAGCGTGCAAAGCCACGATAAATTCGTTGATAGCGCCGGAGTTAGCAGCCGCGTGGCGCTTAATCTAACTGGCATAGAGCTTAGTGAGCTAAAAAAGGGTCAGCTACTTAGCAAAAAGGGCTTTTTTAGGGGATTTAGAGAGGTTGATGCGGTCGTAACTGCTAAGAATTTGATACATTCACAAAGCGTAACTTTTTGCGTGGGCGCTAAAAATGTGCCCGCAAAGGTGCTAATACTAAGCCAAAAAGATGATAGCTACTTTGTGAGCTTTAAATTTCAAAGCGATATGTTTTTGAAATTTGACGAGGCCTTTGTGCTTATCTCAGATGCGCGCGTGATAGGTGGCGGCAGAGTGCTAAACCCTGTGCTTGAGCCACTAAAAAAGGCTGGCAAAATTCTCTTTTTAGCTGCACTTTTAAAGCGTGATTTTGTTGAAGCTTTTTCTATCTTAAAAGAGGCTCACAAAAATGGCTTTGGCATCATCTCTTCTTATCAAAGATTTGGTCTAAATCACGAAGAAGCCATAGCCGTGGCCAAAAAAGTCTCAAACGTCTTTGTCGATGAAAAGGCTTTAAATATCTACGATCTAAGCGCGGTTGAGCGGATAAAATCAGCCATTAAATTTATGATAGAAAAGAATGAATTTGCTGTCTTTTCAGCTCAAAGTATCAGCCTAAAACTTGCTTGGGCTAGCCAAAATTTAGCCCAAAAAGCGCTTGACGAGCTTGAAAGTGCAAATTTGATCGCCAAAGATAGCGGTGTATATACCAAAAAAGGCGTTGATCTTAGCAAGCTAAAAGTAAGGCTTGAAGAGAAAATTTATGAAATTTTAGAAAGTGGCAAGCTAGCCCCAACAGCGCCATATAATATATATGATGATCTAGAGATCGATAGGGTTAGTGGCGACAATGCCCTTAAAAAACTTACTGCAATGGGCAGGGTCATAAGGCTGGAGCATAACCTTTTTATCACTAGAAATTCACTAAAAATGGCACTTGATAAGCTAAGAGAGATCATAAAAAATCAAGGCTTTGTAAATGTCACAAATGCCAAGGATGCGCTAAATTTAAGTAGAAAATATGTAATCGCCTACCTTGAGCAGCTCGATCTTGAGAGTGACATAATGAAGCAAGGAAATGATAGGGTTTTTCGCAGTTAGTATTCATTTACAAAAAGCAAATATAATCCGCCAAATTTTTAAAAAGGATAAAAATGAAAAAAGTGATCTTAGCCTCAGTCATTGCGGCAACTAGCCTAATGGCAGCAAGCGATAAGCAAATAGAGGACTTCTACTCTCAAATGGTTGATAGCAGCGTAAAAGTAAAGGTAGCCGATCGTCACAAAGTGGCAGGCGACATCGAAGCTGTCGTGGTAAAACTAAGCAAAGATGGCAACTCACAAGATGAGATCGTTTTTACAAAAGGTGACTTCATCTTCCCAGACGTGATCGATCTAAAAGAGCAAAAATCATACCTCGCTGAAGTGAAAAAAGAGGTCATCGCAAAGGGAATTTCTAAAATTTATAAAGATGAAGACAAGGCAAACATCATCGTTCTTGGTAGCGACCCTAAAAAGCCAACTATCATAATGTTTTCAGATCCTGAGTGCCCATACTGCAGGGCTGAACTAGCAAAGATCGAGACAACGCTAAAAGATAACAACGTTGAGATCGTCCTAACTCCAGTCCATGACATCTCATCACTTCAAAAAAGCTCACTAATCTACAAAGATGCAAAATCTGCTAAGAGTGACAGCGATAAGGTTAAAATTTTAAGAAAATACTACGCTGAAGACTACAATGTAGATGATAAGAGCGTTAGCAAAGATGATGTCGCAAAGATCGATAATCTGCGCAAAAAATACTTTGCAGCTGGCGTTAGATCAGTGCCATTTATCGTAAATAAAAGCGATCTAAAATAACATTTTCTAGGGAGCTCTCCCTAGAATTTCTATCACAAATAAATTTCATAAATTTAAAGTATATTTAACTATATTTTTAATAAATACTTAACATTCTTAATTAAACTTTTATATTTACTTTGCTTAACTTAGAAATATGCTAAATTTACATAGTTTAACTTTATGGCGCTAAAATGCCCTAAAATAGGCTATTTGCGATATTTTAGAAATTCTAAATATGCAAATTTTACATATTATTGAACCAAATTTCTCAAAAATTTTGAGGCATAAGGAGGAAAAATGCAAGGATCAAGAAGAGATTTTCTCAAAAAATCTCTAAAAGTCGGTGCTGCCAGCGGAGTACTCGCAGTCTCAGCCGTAGCAAAAGTGACTAGCGATGACTTGGCTCCTGATGACAATGGCGTTGTCGTAGGCAAGTCTAACAAAAAAGAGGTGCTTTATAAAAAAAGCAAGAACTGGGAAACCTACTATAAAATCGCATACTAAGGGAGATAACCATGAGTGATGCACGTATAGGAAGACGTTCATTTTTAAAGCTAGCCGCACTAGGTGCTGGCACCACAATGGCTTTTGGACAAAATGATACGATAAGACACGCTAGCGCAGAGGAGATAAAAGATCCTTTCCCTGGCTCAAAAAAGGTTAGAACTATTTGTTCTATATGCTCAGCAGGCTGTGGTATCGAGGCTGAGGTACAAGATGGTGTTTGGGTTCGCCAAGATATGGCGATGTTTCACCCGATATCTCAAGGCTCACACTGCTCAAAAGGTATCGATCAGATCGACCTTACACACAGCAAACAACGCATCAAATATCCTATGAAAAAGGTTGATGGCAAATGGCAGAGAATTTCATGGGATCAAGCTGTAAATGAGATCGGCGATAAGATGCTTCAGATCCGCAAAGAAGATGGTCCTGATAGCGTTATATTCTTAGGATCTGCGAAATTTAACAACGAGCAAGCATATTACTTTAGAAAATTTGCTGCGTTTTGGGGCACAAACAGCAACGACCACGTAGCAAGAATTTGACATAGCGCAACAGTCGCCGGTGTGGCGAATACTTGGGGTTATGGCGCGATGACAAACCACTTTGGAGATATGGCTGCAAATTCAAAATGTATATTTATAATAGGTGCAAACCCAGCTGTGGCAAATCCAGTTGGCGGTATGAAGCACACTTTGCAAGCAAAAGATAGAAACAACGCAAAGGTGATCGTAGCTGATCCAAACTTTACAAAATCAGCCGCACACGCTGATCTATACCTAAGACAAAGATCAGGCACTGATATAGCGCTTGTTTATGGACTTATCCACATTATCTTAAAAAATGGTTGGGAAGATAAAGAATTTATAAAAAATAGAACTTACGGCATCGACGAGATAGCAAAAGAGGCTGAGCACTGGACACCAGAGGTCACATCTGACGTTACAGGCGTGCCAGTTGATAAGCTGATAGAGGCTGCAAATATCCTAGCTCACACAAAACCAGGCACAGTGATCTGGGCACTTGGTATCACACAGCACTCAGTTGGTAGCTCAAATACGAGAATTTTACCTATACTTCAACTAATCCTAGGCAACATGGGCAAACCAGGTGGTGGCTGTAACATCATCCGTGGTCACGACAATGTTCAAGGCTCAACCGATATGTGTAACCTCTCAGATAGCTTGCCGATGTATTACGGACTAACTGACGCATCTTGGAAGTACTACTGCCAAGGCTGGGGTGTTGATTATGACGAGTTTATCAAACGCTTTGCAGTCTCAACTAAAGAGCCAAAACAAGGCGGCACACCAGTTAAAAATACTGTTTTTGAAGAGTATTATTACCACGATCCTAAAAATCCAGAGGATAGAAACTGGAGAAATGAAAAAGGCTGGTCACTTTCAAAATGGTGGCAAGGCGTCTTAAAAGAGGAAAATACATTTAGCAGTGGCGCATTAAGAGTTCTTTGGGTTCAAGGAACTGGCCTTACATCTATGGCACACCTAGCTAAAATCCAAGAAGCAGCTTCAAAACTAGATATGATCGTAGTTGCTGAGCCATTTGTAAATGAAATTTCTATCCTTTCAGATAGAAAAGATGGCGTTTATATCTTACCAGTGGCAACTGCCTTTGAAAACGAAGGTCACCTAAACGCTACAAACCGCTCAGGTCAGTGGAGAACGAAAGTCGTTGATCCACTTTATGAGAGCAAGGGCGATCACGAAGTTATGTTTGCATTTGCTAAGAAATTTGGCTTCTACGATGAATACGTAAAAGGCATGAAGATGGCTGTCGTAGATAGAGAGCTAAAACAAGTAAAAGATGACTTTGTATGGCCAGATGATGCGACAAACGAGATAGCAAGGGTTGGAAATTCTATCGGTTATGGCGGCAGAACTGCTGAGATGTTTAGACGTCACCAAGCAAACTGGGATAAATTTGACCCAGATACGCTAATAGGTCTTGGTGGCGAGGTAAAAGGCGAGTACTACGGCAAGCCATGGCCAGCATGGGATGAAAAACACCCTGGCACACCGATACTTTATGATATGAGCAAGCCTTATGCTGAGGGTGGCTCTGGCTTTAGAAACCGCTTTGGCTTAGAGCATAACGGCGTTAGTCAGCTAGCTAGCGAAGAGAGCACGCTTGTTGGCTCAGCTATAAAAGGTGGCTACCCACAAATCACAAAAGATAATATAGAAAAAGTCCTAGGCATCACCCTAACAGAAGAAGAGAGGGCTAAGATAGGACCAAGCTGGAGCATGGACTACAGCGGTATCATCTTAGAAAAATGCCGTGAAAAAGGCGTCGTGCCGTATGGTAATGCAAGGGCTAGGGCTATCGTTTGGGAATTTCTTGATCCTATCCCAAAACATAGAGAGCCTATCCACTCACCACGCTGGGATCTTGTCCAAAAGTATCCGACATTTGATGATCAAGCTAGAAATTTCCGTGTTTCTACTAAATTTAAGTCAGAGCAACAAGCAAAAGACTGGTCAAAAGAGTTTCCTATCGTATTTAGCACGCAACGCGTCGTAAATTTAAGTGGTGCGGGAATGATAGAAAGAACTAGTAAATACCTCTCAGCTATCACGCCTGAGATGTTTGCTAACGTTCACCCTGAGCTTGCTTTAAAATACGACATAAAAGATCGCGATATGATGTGGATCCACAGCCCACAAGGCACGAAGATCAAAGTAAGATGCTATCACAGCTATATGGTAACTCCAGATAGAATTTGTATGCCTTACAACTTCGCTGGTGTTATGCAAGGTGTCGATCTCTCAGCTCGCTACCCAGAGGGCACTAAGCCTTATGTTATTGGCGAGAGCTTTAACACAGTTACTAACTACGGATTTGACCCTGTTACTCAAATTTCAGAATTTAATGCAGGTCTTTGCCGCATAGAAAAAGCTGAAGAGAATACCTTTAAAACATCGTTTTATCACGAGTATGGCGAGAGAGACGCCTTAGGTAAAGAGTAAGGAGAGAAAAATGGCAAGAATGAAATTTTTTGTAGATACTAATAGATGTATCAGCTGCTATGGATGTCAAGTCGCTTGCTCTTCTGCTCACGAGCTTCCAGTAGGAATTTATAGAAGAAAGGTTATCACACTTCACGATGGTATCGAGGGCAAAGAGGTTTCAACCACTATCGCGTGCCAGCACTGCACCGACGCGCCTTGTGAGCAAGTTTGTCCGGTTGATTGCTTCTATATTAGAGCTGATGGTATCGTGCTTCACGATAAAAACAAGTGTATAGGCTGTGGATACTGCTTATATGCTTGTCCATTTGGTGCGCCGCAGTTCCCTAAAGACGGGGCATTTGGCGTAAAAGGCGTAATGGATAAATGTACTATGTGTGCAGGCGGTCCAGAGCCAACTAACTCACACGAGGAGAGAGAGCTTTACGGTCAAAACAGAATGGCTGAGGGCAAAGTGCCTATGTGTGCGGCTATCTGTGCTACAAACGCACTTTTAGTTGGCGACGCTGCTGAGGTTTCAAATGTATATCGCAAACGCGTTATGCTAAGAAATACAGGACTAAACGTATAACACTAAGGAGGGCGCTTGCTCTCCTTTTAAATTTATAAAATTTAAATTATCTTTATGATTTTTATAATCTAAAATTTCATCAATAATTTTTCTTATCTATTAAAATTAGCAAAAATATATAACTTTTTTATCTCGATATGAAATTTTGATCTACTCTTTTAAAGCCCTAAATTTACGTAAAGTTGATTATTAGATTGTAAAAAATATTATTTGTGCTTTCAATTTACATTCTTTTATGATAATCGTTTTTATTTTAATCAAAGTAAAGCCTTGGTAATATTTCGCTTTAAAATAATCTCACAGGTGGTTTAATTAATGAATAAATTTTTTAAATTTATGCTTATCATGCTACTGCCAGTTTGGCTGATGGCAAAAAATGACGACTACACACAAGTCGCAGCTCAGAT
The DNA here is from genome assembly GCF_002913765.1 of Campylobacter concisus. Classification (GTDB taxonomy): domain Bacteria; phylum Campylobacterota; class Campylobacteria; order Campylobacterales; family Campylobacteraceae; genus Campylobacter_A; species Campylobacter_A concisus_BB. The sequence goes on from NZ_PPCH01000014.1 coordinate 108,005, forward strand.
AAAAGAGTCATTACAAAAAGTAATAACAGAGTATAGAGCTGGCAACGTCGAGCAAGCAGTTAGCGATACTCAAAATGCTTATTTTGGTCTGTTTGAAGATGTCGAAGCTGGCATCAGAATAAATTTAGGTCAGAAAAAAGCTTACTCTATGGAGAAGCAGTTTGGCGAGATCAGAAAGGCGATAAAAGCTGGCGAAGCACCAGATGATGTGCAAAAAAGAATAGATCAGATAAATAGCGAAATCGCTGAAGTTTTGCCAGTTATTTTAAATGGACATAAGCTTGTTGGCGAGTACTCAGACACCCCAGCACAAGCTGCTGCAAGTGGCTATGATACTTCTAAATTTATCCCTGAGTGGAAGGTGGCATTTGAAAATTTATCAGCTACTTTGGATAAAGCCATAGCAAGCTACGAGGGCGATAAACAAGATGATGCTAAAAATTCTGTCCAAGATGCTAAATTTAATGATTATAGAAACACTCAACTTGAAATCGCCGTTCGCCAATATATAGAAAATGGCAAAAGCATAGATGCTGACATCCAAAGAAAGATGGGTGAAGCGATCAGTGGCATCACAAATGGCATAACAAAAGATGATTTTAAAACAAAACTAGAAGAGATCAAAAAACTAGCTTATGATGCCGTTGCAAAACTCCCAGCTGAAACAGTAAAACTAGCAAAAGTTGATATGAGTAGCGCAGCATCTAGCGATAGCAGCGAAGATAGCGGCACAGACTACACTCAAACTGTTAAAAACATAAATGACAAAATTCAAGCAGCCATCGCGCTTTACAAAGGTGGCAATAGCGCTAAAGCTATGGGCGATATCCAAGACATCTACTTTGATGAGTTTGAAGGTAGCGGCATGGAGAACAAAGTAGGTGCGATAGATGTAAATTTAAAAACAGCTATTGAAGCTACATTTGGTAACCTTGTAGCCCTTATGAAATCAGGTGCAGACGAAAAAACACTTGAAGAGAGTGCAAGCAAGATGTCATCTCAGCTAGCAGCCGCACTTGAGAAAACTAGCGGTTCAAGCTCACCTTGGACACTATTTATCTGGGCACTAACTATCATCTTAAGAGAGGGTTTTGAAGCTCTTATCATCGTTGCAGCCGTCGTTGCATATCTTGTAAAAACTGGCAATGCAAAAGCTATGGGTAAGGTCGTATATAGCTCAGTTAGCGTGGCTGTCATCTTAAGCTTTGTTATGGCTTGGATAATGAACATCATCTTTGGCGAGGCAGCAGGTCAAAAAAGAGAGCTTATGGAAGGCATCACGATGCTTGTTGCAGTGGGACTTCTATTTTATGTTGGCTTCTGGCTTCTTTCAAATGCTGGCGCTAAAAAATGGAACGACTATATCAAATCTCACTTATCTGAGTCTATCTCAAGTGGCTCAAGCACGATGCTTTGGTGGACTGTATTTTTAGCGGTATTTAGAGAGGGCGCTGAGACAGTGCTATTTTATCAAGCGCTTATCTTTGACGCAAAAGACTCAGCTGGCTACTCAATGATCGCAGCTGGTTTTGTTGTAGGTCTTATCGTTCTTTTAATAGTCTATTTCTTATTTAAAATTTTCGCTATTAAAATTCCTATTAAGCCATTTTTTATATTTACATCAGCTATCATCTTTTACATGTCGATCGTCTTTGTTGGCAAGGGCGTTGGTGAGCTAGTTGAGGGCAAAATTTTCATCCCAACTATCATAAAAGGACTAAATTTTCCTGACTGGATGAGAGACTGGCTAGGACTTATGCCATATTACGAGAGCTTAGTACCTCAGATCATTATGGTGCTTGCCCTAATTATAGGCATCGTTATTATGAAATCAAAACAAAATAAAAACTAATCTTATTAAAAGGAGAGGAAATGAATAAAATTCTTAGTTCAGCTCTAGCACTTAGTCTAGCAGCTGGTTTTGCACTTGCTGGAGAGCACCCAATCGGCGAGCCTGTAGAGGCTAATGGCATGGAGATAGCTGCAGTTTATCTTGAGCCAATCGACATGGAGCCAAAAGGCGTTGATCTAGCTCCAAGTTTGGCTGATCTTCACTTAGAGGCTGACATCCACGCTATAAAAGGCAACAAAAACGGCTTTGGCGAAGGCGAGTGGATCCCATATCTAAAGATCAACTATGAACTAAAAAACCTTGATAATGGTAAAACTAAAAAAGGTACATTTATGCCAATGGTTGCAAGCGATGGCCCACACTACGGCGCTAACGTAAAAATGGATACAGGCGTTGGTAACTATGAGCTTAAATTCCACATCGACAATCCAGAAAAACAAGGCTTTGGTCGCCACGCTGACAAAGAGACTGGTGTTGGTAAATGGTTTGAACCTTTCACAACAACTTATAAATTTCAATGGACAGGTGGTCCTGTTAAATAATCACTTTGGGGCGTTTTCGCCCCTTTTTAAAAATTCTCATAGGGTTTAGTTATGTCAATTTACTTCTATCAGGTCTTTTTAGCCCTCCTTGGATTTACGCTTTTTGCTGCCTTAAATAACAATGGCAAAAGTTTAAAAACGATCTTTTTACCATCATTTCTTGGCGTTGTTGCTGGTGTGCTTATCTTTAAAGCTGCTCGTCATGCGCTTGTTGATGACCAGTTTAAAATTTTTATAGATTCAGTGACACTGGTTTTTCTACTAATTAGCGTTTTATGGATATTTTTCGAGCTTAAGATAGCAAAAATCGTAACATTTTTTATTTTAGGCATCGGCTTTGGCTTTGGCTATAGCTCAAGTAGCGCTTTGTTCCCACTATTTGGCGGCGAGCTGCTTGACACGCTTTCAGTCATTAGCTTCTTTTTGATGATCTTTGCGATGATCTTGATGCTGTTTTTATTTTTCTTCATTTCAAATTTAAAAGCAAGCATCCCATCATCACTAGCTAAAATTTTAGCTCTTATCACATTAGTATTTTTGCTAGTCGATAGAAGCTCGCAAACTGCACTCGAGCTTTTACGTGCAGGCGCTTTAAAGATAAGTAGCGAGTTAAATTCTCAAATTTTATCTATCAGCGCAAAAGGCATCTATGTCACAGAATTTAGTGCCTATTTTTATATAGTTGTGATCCTACTTTTATGCATCATCGCACTTTGCTTTATGCCAAAAAGTATCGATAAGAGCACGTTTGGCTCTATCAAATACCGCTTTACAAAAGCCATTAGAGAAAATGTCTTTGACAATGCAAAATTTGCATTTTGCAGCGTTTTAATAGCGCTTGGCTTTTCGCTTTATTATGACCTTTACGCATCTCGCCCACCTCAAATTTCAGAGCCAGTCTTGGTTGAGCCAGTGGGAGATAAATTTATATTTGATGTTGATATGTTAAAAGATAACGAACTTCACAGATTTGCCTACATCACAGATGAGGGCAAGCAGATAAGATTTTTCTTGCTAAACCGCTTTAGCGACCGCCCATCTCCTGTCATCGTCTTTGACTCGTGTATGATTTGTGGCGATATGGGCTATATAAAAAGAGGAAATGATCTTATTTGTATCTCTTGTAATGTTAGAATTTTCTTGCCGTCAGTTGGCAAAGAGGGCGGTTGTAACCCGATCCCTATGGCATTTACCTTCGATGGTAAAAATATCATAGTTGATTACAAAACGATCGTCGCAGGAGCAAACTACTTTAGCAAGGTTGTCGAAAAGATGGTGCTTGACCCAGTTAGTCACAAAAAGGTGAGCAATCTTGATTCAAGATCATATTTATACTATGGACGCACATATTTCTTTGAGAGCAACGAAACTCAGGCGAAATTTGAAGCAAATCCAGAAAAATATGTAGAAACAAATGGAACGTTAAAATGAAAAATATGCAACTAAGAATGATAAAAAGCTCGATCACTGGCTCAAAGGTGCAAAAGACGATGGCGTTTATCACCATCTTGCTAGCTGCTCTTTTGATAGCTTGCATGCTAAATATCACGCTAAAAATCGGCGATCAAGTGGCAAGCGAGCTTAGAGGATATGGCTCAAATATCGTCGTTTTACCACGCGGTGAGAGCCTAAGCATCGAGATCGAGGGTAAAAATTTCACCCCACTAAAATCACAAAATTTACTCCCAGAGGCTGATATCTACAAGATAAAAGAGATCTTTTGGAGAAATAATATCGTCGCTTTTGCTCCGTTTTTAGAGACAAAGGTAAAAGACGCTAAGGGCGATGAGTTTAGCTTTGAGGGGACATATTTTGATAAAAATATCGGACTAAAAGATGAGCCAGAATTTAGCACAGGCGTTAAGAGTTTGTATGGATTTTGGGGTGTTGAGGGCGCTTGGCCAAAAGATGAGAGCATGGATGAAATTTTAGTAGGAGATGAGCTTGCAAAGGCTAAAAATTTAAAAGTTGGCGACAAGCTTAGCCTTGTAGGCAAAAACGGCACAAAAGAGGTTAGCGTGGTTGGTATATTAAAAGGAGCAAGCGATGAGGCACATAAGCTAATAGGCTCGCTCAAACTTGCTGGCGATCTCTCAGGACACGCTGGCTCATACACAAAAGCTGAGGTCTCAGCCATGACGATCCCAGAAAATGACCTATCGCTAAAAGCAAGAAGAAATTTAGACAACCTTGATAGCGCAGAGTACGACAAATGGTACTGCTCAGCTTATGCAGGATCGATCGCATTTCAGATAGAAGAAAATTTACCAAACGTTAGCGCAAAAGCTAGCCTTCAAGTAAGCGACGCTGAGAGTAATATCGTAAAGAAAATTCAAAGCCTAATGGGTATCGTTAGTATCATCGCTCTTGTGGTCTCAGCCATCGGCATAACATCGCTAATGACAAGTGAAATTTACCGCCGTAAAAAAGAGATCGGCCTTTTAAAAGCCATTGGTGCAAGCAACTTTGAAATTTACGCCCTTTTTGCTAGCGAGAGCCTTGTGGTTGCCTTTTTTGCAGGCATAACTGGTGCATTTTTAGGATACGCGCTAAGCTACGTGATGTCTTACATTATCTTCTCTCACGGCATAGGCATAGCATGGATCGTGCTGCCAATTAGCGTGGCGTTTGCCTTGCTCATCTCAGTCGTTGGCTCGCTAATGCCAATGAGAAACGTCATAAATTTACTACCTGCGGAGGTGCTATATGACCGCAAATAGCAAATTCTTTTACAACCTTATCTACAAAAGCCTAAAAAATGGCTCATCAAGGGTTATGGTCATCGTGATCTCGATCTTGCTTGGAGCGTGCGTGTGTGCGGCATTTGTCAATGTCTATCTGGACATCGACTCAAAGGTCTCACGCGAGCTAAAAACTTATGGTGCAAATATGATCTTTGCTCCAAAAGATATGGCGACAAGTGATGATATGAGCGAAAAAACCTATAACGAAATGATCGCTAAAGTGCCAAAAGACAAGCTTTTAGGCGAGAGCGGTTATCTCTTTGCTCAGGCAAATATCGGTCCGACAAATGCCATCGTCATGGGGACAAAATTTAGCAATCTAAAAAAGGTTAAGCCGTTTTTAGATGTTAGAGATGGAACTATGATAAATGTTGATTTTGACGATAAAAACGTGCTAATAGGCGTCGATCTTGCTCGTCAAGCTGGCTTTAAAGCAGGCGATGATATAGAAATTCGTGCCATTGGCTCAAATGAGAGCATAAATGTAAAGATAAAAGGCGTAGTGGCAAGTGGCGACAAAGAGGATGCTCTTTTGATCACATCGCTATCTTTGGCTCAGAAAATTTCAAATAAAGCTGGCAAAATAAACTATGCTGAAGCTGTTGTGCTTGGTAACTTTGACGAGATAACATCGCTTGCAAAGACTATAAGCAATGATGAAATAGCTGCAAAACCAGTGGCAAAGGTCTCAAAGTCTGAGGGCTATATCTTAGAAAAGATCAAACTTTTAATGGCTCTTGTTAGCCTTGTTATTTTGCTCATTACTTCAATGTGCGTAAACACAACGCTTAGTGCTATCTTGCTCTCTCGCTCAAAGGAGATCGCGCTTCTTAGAGCCATAGGCGCAAGCAAAAAAGACGTGCTAAGGCTATTTGGCTTTGAAACATTTGTGACAGCGCTCATCTCAGCGTTAGTCGGAGCGTTTTTAGGTTATCTACTAGCTCAAATTTTAGGTTATGCGATATTTGATTCTAGTATTGATTTTAGAATTTTAAGCATCCCAGTAGCTGTGGTCATATCACTTCTTTTTGCAGCGATCGCAGCGTTTTACCCGATTAAGCGGGCACTTAATAACAAAATGGCAGATACACTAAGAGGAGAATGATATGCAAAATGCACTAGAACTTAAAAATATTTGTAAAATTTTTGGCGATGTAAAAGCACTTGATGATATAAGTTTTGAGGTTAAAAAGGGCGAGTGGGTCAGCGTCATGGGACCAAGCGGTAGTGGTAAGAGTACGCTTGTAAATATCCTTTCTCTAATGGATACTCCAAGTAGCGGCGTTTATATGCTTGGCGGCGATGATGCGAGCAACCTAAATGCCGATGATACGCTTAAATTTAGACGTGAAAAGATCGGACTTGTCTTTCAGCAGTTTCACCTAGTGCCATATCTTAGCGCGCTTGAAAACGTGATGATAGCGCAGTATTATCACAGCTCAGTCGATGAAGAGGACGCTAAAAAGGCGCTTGAGGCAGTTGGTCTCTCTCACAGGCTAACACACAGACCAAGTCAGCTAAGTGGTGGTGAGCAACAACGCCTTTGTATCGCGCGCTCGCTCATAAACGACCCTGAAATTTTAATAGCAGATGAGCCAACTGGTAACCTTGACGAGGCAAATGAGAGGATCATACTTGATCTATTTTGTAAGCTAAGAAAAGAGGGCAAGACGATACTTCTAGTCACTCACAACCCAGATCTAGGCGAGTATGGCGATAAGATCGTTTATCTAAGACACGGCAAACTAGAGAAGATCCGCACTATCGAAAATCCAAAGGTGCCAAATGCGATATAAAATTTTACTTTTGTGTCTAGTTTCAGCCCTAGTTTTGGGCTGCGTCAAGCAGTATGAGAAACACCACATCACGCTAAATGACTCAAGTGGCATCGATACGCAGTTTTTCCCAACCGAAAAGCGCCTAAAGATCGGCGATAAGCCATATATGCTCTTTTTCTTTGGCACGGACTGCGGAGTGTGCAAGGCTGCGATCCCTGATCTAAAAGCGCTTGAAAAAGAGTATGGCAAAGAGGTTCAGTTTATTGGCATTTTAGGACCTAGCAAGGGCTTTGATAAGGATATCGAAATCTTAAAAGAGCACAACATCACCTTTAAAACTACAAGCGACAAGGTCTCGGTTGATTACTTTAGCAAGGCAGTTGGTGGTGTCATGGGCGTGCCAGTTATCTATTTTTTTGATAAAGATGGTAAGATGCGATCAAAATTTATCGGTCTTACACCAAAAAGTGTGCTTGAAGGTGCTATAAGATCGCTCTTATAGGAGTGAAGATGAGAAATTTCTTTTTATTTGTTCTAGCGGTATTTTTTGTCGGATGTGCTAGCAGTACGCCAAATATCTCGGTAAAAACGAGCGATCCAATATTTTTTACGCTTGGTGAAGCAAACAAAAGCGTATATGTAAATTTTAAAAATAGCGCGACCGGACAAGATGTAAATGCTGAAATTTTAAGCGAATTTGCAAAGGCTGGCTTTAGAAATGAGCCAAATATCAAAAATGCCGACTTCATCATCCTTGGCGACGTGCAAAGCTTTTCTAGAACAACCAAAAGAGATCCTAGATTTTCAATGGGCATGGGATATGGCTTTGGCAGGCCAAGTTTTGGCTTTGGCTACTCGATGTTTTTCCCGTTTGATTATGATGACTATGATGACGACTTTAGCACAAACAGCTATGCTTACTACATGCAAGTAAGCGTGCTAGTGCGCCCAAAAGATGGCGGTGAGAAAGCGACAAATATCTCGCTCATGCAAGCTGGTAATGTCTATTCGCCAAGCTACATCTGGCCATTTTTCAAAGAGCGCCTAGCAAAACAGATCGTTAGCTTTTTCTATAACGTCTCACAAAGGTAGAGAAATTTAGCGAAATTTAAAAGGAGTTAAGATGCTAGTTGATGGAAGCTACGAAATTTTATCTTGTGATGATGTGGAGCTTGGTATAAAAAGAGACTCTTCTCTATCCTTTTATGCTTGTTATGACGATGTCAAGGAGGCAAAAGCTCTTTTAGTCATCATTCCTGGTCTTGGAGCAGACTCTGACTCTGGCTATAGAACTCATCTCATGCGAACCATGGCAGAGAACTATGATGTGGCGTGTATTAGTGTGGATTATCACTGTATAGGCAACCGCCCACAGCTTGGGGCGAAATTTGGGCTTGATGATATAGATCGCGAAATCTTAACAAGAGAGCTGTCAAGCATAGGTATAAATTTACCAATCGATCTAAAAAGTATCGACTGCCATGAGAAGGTTGATTTGCTACTTAAATTTCTTAGTAAAGAGATAACTATTAGAAAAGAGAGCGGTATTTTGCCGGCTGATTTTAGGCTAAATGCTAGCATTACGATGGTGCCAACAAAAAATGAATATCAAAATTTTGGCGTTATGCAAACAATGGACGTGCTAAATGCCGTGCTTTATACAAAAAAATATATAAATAGTGCCAAATTTGAGCATCTACCAGTGATAATGGTAGGCAGCTCACATGGTGGATATTTGGCACATATGTGCGCTAAGATCGCTCCATGGCTAGTTGATGCGGTGATAGATAATAGCTCTTATGCTATATTTTTATGGCGGCTTATTGGTTTTGGTAAAGAGATTGATTTTACTAACTATTTTTGTTTTGGCACTGGCACTTTATATCAAAATTTATATCTTTACTTTTTTGATAAGACCTACTGGACACTTAATGAAAAATCACCATATTATTTTATTGACGCAAGAGAAGAGATAAGAAATATCCTAAATTTAGATCATTTAACTGTTCAAAGTAGCTATAAAAAGCCAATTTACGTGAGCTATCACTGCACTTATGATAATGAGACTGCCCCTGCAAAGGATAAAACCGAGCTTTATGAGGCTCTTAAGAAGCTTAAATTTGACGCAACGCTTCATATGATAAAAGATGAGAGCGAGGTTGATGGCAAATTTATAAAGTCTCTAACTCACGGCATGGGTATGTCTTATAAACTGCTTTTGCAAAGAGAGCTTCCTGGCATTATGAAGAAAATTTTGTCTAAAAAAGATAAAAAAGATGAGATTAATGAAAGATGCATAGGGTATAAGTGTGGTGATTTACTTTATAAATTTAGTGAAATCTCAGATCAGATAAGGCTTGAAGTTACCAATATTTAAATTTTAGAGCCATTTTTATCTAAAGCTAGGCTTTTAAAGACCTAGCTTTAAATTTTCTAGTTATCTATCATAAAATCATAAAATTCGTTGTTATATCCTACGTTTCCTACTTTGCTGTATTGTATAAGAGCGGCTTTTATGTTATCGATTTGCTGATACATAAAGCCAAGGGCAGCTCTGTTTTCAACAGCACTTGGATCATTTAGCTTTGTAAGCTCTAAAAGTGCGATTGCATTTGTGATTTTATTCGCTCCAGTCGCAGCCACACTCGCTAAAAAGAGCGTGCCAGCGTCATTTATCTTAAACTCGTCTATGACCTCATTATAAAGCTTATAGCTCTCATCAAAGTCGTTTGTAAAGATATCCACGTAGGCTAGAGTTTGGATCAAATTTATATTTTTTGGCGCGCTCTTTAGCTCGGCTCTTAGCTTATCGCGCTCCCTTGTTAGCAGGCCTGAGATCTGAAGTAGTTTGATGTATTGCTTTTTGATGATGTCAGCGCCGTGGTAGAAAGCATTTGAATCGAGATTTTTATCGATGAAGTAAATTTGTATCGCTTTTGCATACTCTTTGACGTTTTGATCTTTGTTTTTAGAGATGAAATTTAAGATATTTGCGATGATATCATTTGGCAAGATTTTCATAAGCTCATCAGCTTTTTTTGACATTAGTTCATCGTTGTTTGAGATTTTAGCGATGATGATATCAAAGGCCAAATTTAGCGTTGTAGGCTCTTTTGGCTCCTCAAGCCACCTTATCATCGCACTTTGGTTGCCACTAACTAGACTTAGAAGTGAGGCGTATAAATTTACAGGCTTTAGGCTTTTGTCGTTTTCTAAATTTTCTCCGATCTCTTCAACTAGTTTTGGATTTAAATTTCTATTTATATCCATGCAGATCGCCCCAAAGATGCCAGAGAGGTGGTTATTTACGTCCTGATGGTAGCTTGCTATAAAGTGCTTTGCAGCAAGGCTAAAATTCCCAAGCTGAGCGTAGCTAAGAGCTAGGTTATACTGCAAGATCGAGTGGTTTGGATAGGCTTTGGCAAGCTCTTCAAAGTCCTTGTTTGCCTCTTTTAAGCGGTAGTTAAGTGCCTTTGCGATGGCTTCGCTAAGTTTGGCATTGACCTTTGAGGCGGCGGCACTTTGGCTAAGGTAGTCATTTGCCGCTGAGGTGTCATCTAAAAAGACGCTAACCCCACCTTTTCTTATCTGCTCGATGCTCTGTTTCGCGTCAAAAACCTTGTAAGGTGCGAAGTAAAAGAGCGTCTCGTAGCGTCTTGTCCTATCAAAAAACATATCGTCGCTAAAGTGCGCCTGAGCTAGGCTAACGTCAAAAAGATCTGGCTTTAGGATGGTCTTTATCTTGTAAATTTTACTTGGCATCGAGGCATTGTAGTCATAAACGTCTTTGATAAATGCCGCCGCATCGCCATAATCAGCAGTTTTTAGATCGATTAGCGCCTCAGTCATCTTGATAAGATCGATATTTGGCGTATTTTTAGAAGCCTTTGTTAGATAGTCCCTTGCCTTGTCGTATTTGCCAAGCCTTGCGTAGAGCTGCGCTAGTGTAAAGTCAGCCTTAAACGCCTTTTGTCCCTCAAGCTTAGCTATGGCTCTCTCGTCATCTCCAAGAAGCGATAAAATTTTGGCGCTCAAGTAGGCATACTCGCCCTTGTAGTCCTCTGTGCTAGGGTGCGAGAGAGCTTGCAATGCCTCGTAGTAATTACCCTTGTAATAATTAACCAGTGCATAGTAGTAGCTGTAAAGTGGCGAGCTGTTTTCATACTGCAAAAAGGAGTCCGCAAGCCCTATGTAGTAGTTGAAATTTTTGGTGTTATTTAGCTCAAGTGAGCAAACAGCGGCGTTTATGGCGCTCACTGCGGTGTTTTCGCGGTCAGTTATCGCCTTATTAAACGAGATGATCGCCTCGTCACATTTTTCTTGTTTCATCTGCGAAACGCCTAGGTTGTAGTTTGAAAGTGACTGGTTATAAACAGCTATGTTTTCATAAATTTTTAACGCTTCAAATTTATTGCCACGCTCGTAGAGCTGGTTGGCCTTGTTTATCATCTCATCGATCTTTGAAGCGCCAAAATTTTGCGTTTGGTAGTTGTTTTCTATATTTTTTACGATAGCTGTAGTGTCTATCTCTTCTTTTTTATCTTTTTTTAGCAAAACAATTAGCAAAACAGTGATCAATATGACAAGCACCAAAGCAGCCGCACCGATGATGATAAAGAGCTTTTTCTTGCTTTTTTTTACAGGGATTGGCTCTGGGATGCTCTCATCTTGTAGCACGCCGTCACTTGCGATGCTCTCAAGCGAGACGATCTCTTCAGGCGCCTCGGCTTTTGTCTCTTCAGGCGCTTGCTCTGCTTGCTCGCCAGGTGGTTTTAGAACTACAACCTCGTCATCAGCCACTATATATACCTTTTAAGAACTTCTGGAATTTCGATAGTGCCATCAGCCTTTTGGTAGTTTTCCATTATCGCTATTAGCGTCCTGCCAACTGCCAAGCTTGAACCATTTAGGGTATTTACAAGCATATTTTTCTTGCCATCTTTAAAGCGAATTTTCGCTCTTCTTGCTTGAAAATCACGAGTGTTAGAGATAGAGCTTATCTCGCGGTATTTGCCCTGACCTGGTAGCCAGACCTCAAGATCGACTGTCTTTGCTGCGCTAAAGCCTAGATCGCCGCTGCAAAGAAGCATGTGGCGGTGAGGCAGTCCAAGGCTAGTTAGTAGGTCGCTCGCGCAAGATATCATCTCAGCAAGCACGCCCTCGCTTTGATCAGGTTTTGTGATGCTTACAAGCTCGACCTTTTCAAACTGGTGCTGGCGTATCATGCCCCTCGTGTCACGTCCTGCTGAGCCTGCCTCTTGGCGGAAGCATGCTGAGTAGCAAGTCATCTTTATAGGTAACTGCTCGGCTTCAATAATGGTGTCATTGTATAAATTTGTCACAGGCACTTCGCTTGTTGGGATGAGGTAGAGGTCCTCGTCGCGCACTTTATAAAGATCCTCTTCAAATTTAGGCAGCTGACCTGTGCCAAAAAGTGTGTTTGAGCTTACTAGATAGGGGACATTTACAAGCTCAAAGCCGCGCGCGCTGTTAAAGTCGATCATGTAATTAACAAGCGCTCTACTAAGCCTTGCTCCCATGCCGCGAAGCACGGTAAAGCGAGATCCTGAGAGTTTTGCGCCTCTTTCAAAGTCAAGCCAGCCAAGACTCTCGCCTAGCTCCCAGTGCTCCTTTGGCTTAAAGTCAAATTTAGTTGGCTCTAGCACTGTTTTTATGCAGACGTTATCGTCCTCGTCCTTGCCAAATGGCACATCATCGTCAGTGATATTTGGCACGCTAAATGAAATTTGCTCAAGCTTTTCTTCATATTGTTTAACGATCTCATCAGCGTCAGCAAGGGCAGCTTTGTTTAAATTTAGCTCACTCTTAAGCTCGCTCACATCTTCGCCAGCCCTTGCCTTTACGCCAAGCTCCTTGCTCTTTGCGTTTTGGATCGCTTGGAAATTTTCAAGTGCTTTGCGCTTTTGCTTTAGCTCGTTAAAAGTTTGCAAAAGCTCGTCTAGCAAGCTAGCTTTAACGTTTTTGCCCTCTAGTTTTTTTACGAATTCATCGTAGTTTGTCTCAAGTAGTTTTAAATTTATCATCGCTTCTTATCCTTATTGAATTTAGGGCACATTTTAGCGAATATTAGTATAATTTTGACTAAAACTTAAAGGAGGCACAATGCGGACGCAAGATATTTTTGATAATAAAAATATTACAGCAAATAGCAAGCAGTTGGCAATTTTAAAACAAAATTTTCCACAATGCTTTGATAAAAGTGGTAAATTTGACATTGAAACGTTAAGTCAAATTTTAGGTGTAGAAAATATCAAAAAAGAGGGTTTTGAGTTAAAATTTTTAGGCAAATCTTATGCGAGATTAATGGCTAATTTAAATCCCAAAACGCTTTTAATGCCAGATATCGATCATAATTCTAAAAACGAAAATGCACAAAATTTACTCATAAAGGGCGACAACCTTGAAGTATTAAAACATCTTAAAAATGCTTATTTTGAAAGTATTAAGATGATCTACATCGATCCGCCTTACAATACAGGTGGTGATGGATTTGTGTATAAAGATGATAGAAAATTTAGTGTCGATGAACTCTCTAGTCTCGCCGGCATCTCACAAGAAGAGGCCAAGCGAGTGCTTGAATTTACTGCAAAAGGTTCAAATTCACACTCTGCGTGGTTAAGTTTTATCTATCCGCGTCTTTATATTGCCAGGGAGCTACTTCGCGATGACGGCGTGATATTTATAAGCATTGACGACAATGAACAAGCACAGCTTAAAATTTTATGTGATGAAATTTTTGGAGAAGAGAATTTTGTGGCTTGTTGTCCTAGGATTACAAAAGTTCAAGGAAAATCAACTAACGAAATAGCAAAAAATAATGATTGGCTTTTTTGTTATGCAAAAACAATGACTCTAAAACAAAATGAAGTTAATGAAGAAGATTATTTTAAACAAGACGAATTTTTTAAAGAGCGTGGTGGCTATAAAACGAACCAAACACTAGATTATAACTCATTGCAATATAGTAAAACAATGGATTATGAAATAGATATAGATGGTAAAAAATTCTATGCTGGTAGCGATTTTAATTCATTTCAAGAAAGGAAAAATGGTAATCATGGTAGTCTAGATTGGGTTTGGCGTTGGAGCAAAGATAAATTTAAGTTTGGACTTGAAAATGGGTTTATCGAGATTATAAATAACAGGATTTATACAAAAACATACTTTAAAGCCAAAATTTCTAAGAAAAAACCATATAAAATTGAGTTTTTTGAAAGAACAAAAGCCATTTCAAGTCTTGAATTTATTAACAGTAAATATTCTAACGATAATTCGACCAAGGAATTACAAGATATTTTTAAAATAAAAAACTTGTTTAATTATCCGAAAAATACAGGTTTATTAAAATTTTTAATTTATCAAACTACGAGCGATACTGATATTATCCTAGACTTCTTTGCTGGCTCTGGCACGACCGCTCACGCTGTTATGGCTCAAAATTTAGAAGACGGTGGTAACCGTAAATTTATATTAGTTCAGCTTGATGAAAAGATAGATGAAAGAAATAGTAAAGTAGCTTATGATTTTTGTAAAAATGAGCTAAAAAGTAAAAATCCAACTATCTTTGACATAACAAAAGAGCGTATCTTGCGCGTAGCGCAATCTCTCTCTCTCTCTCTCTCTCTCTCTCTCTCTCTCTGAAGACGATGCGCGGCTTAAATTTAAAATCTTTTCGACCGTTCCACTTTTAAAATCATATTTAGATAAGTATTTAGACGGTGACTCTGATACGAAAGAGCCGAATTTATTTCCTAAAAATGAGCTTTCAAAAGATGATTTAACTGCACTTTTAACTACATTTACAGCTTATGATGGCATAAAACTAACAGATGAGCTAAAAATAGTAGATTTGGGAGGATATGAGGCGTATTACGCACAGAAAAAGCTATATCTTATAAATGAAAATTTTAATGGTAAAAATTTAAAAGCTTTGGTTGAGAAAATAGATAGCGATAAAGAATTTGCGCCTGAAAAAATAGTAATTTACGAGCCTAGTTTTGAAAGCACGAGATGGCGTGAGCTAGACGAAGCTATTAAAAATTATGCAAATAAAAAGAATTTGCAAATAAGCTTAATTGTAAGGCATTAAAATGGCTGGATTTAATTACGAAAAAGATTTGCCTCATCAAAATGAAGCAATAAATGCGGTTATGGATGCTTTGGTTGGATGTGAGATAAAAAAGAGTATAAACGCGGAGCAAAATCCTCTAATAGAAAGTAAAAATAAGGTTTTTGACATCTGTATGCAAACTGGTACTGGCAAAACATATACATTTACAAAAATGATGTTTGAGCTAAATAAAATTGCAGGTGTTTTTAAATTTATAATCGCAGTGCCGACACTTTCTATAAAAGCTGGAACGATGAGCTTTTTGAACTCGGAGGCGACTAGAGAGCATTTTAGAGATATCTACTCTAAAAATATCAAAATTTATCTAGTCGAGAGCGCAAAGCAAAACGATAAAAAAGAGCGTATGCCAAGTGCGATAAGCGAGTATGCAAGAGCTAGTGAAAATAATGCTATACACGTGCTTGTGATAAATCAAGGCATGATAAACTCTCAAACGCTGCAAAAAGAATTTGACGTAACTCTTTTTGATGAGATATCAAATCCTTTTAAGGCTATCTCATATACAAGACCTATTTTGATAATAGACGAGCCACATAAATTTGATAAAGAAAATAAAACGTGGGAAAATTTGAAGAAATTTAACGCTCAACTTACATTTAGATACGGCGCTACTTTTAAAGAGTTTGAAAATAAAATTTATGAGTTAAATGCACTTGATGCTTTTAATGCGGATCTAGTAAAAGGTGTTGAGGTTTATGTAGCTAAATTTGACGAGGCAGCTGATGTAAGCGTAAGGCTGGTATCGACGGACGGAGCGATCGCCAAATTCGAGCGTAAAGCCGATAGAAAAAGCAAGTTTTATAATCTTGGTAAGGGCGATGATCTGGAGTTAATAGATGAAAATTTAAGAGGCATCAAGATAGAAAAGCTAAATACAAAAATCATATTATTAAATAACGGCTTAGAGATGAAAAGAGGGGATGAAATAAATCCTTTTAGCTACTCACAGACGCTTCAACAAAAGATGTTAGAAGTTGCTGTAGATGCACACTTTAAAAATGAGCGTGAGCTGATGAAGAGATCTCCTCGCATAAAACCACTCGCACTATTTTTTATAAATGATATAGATAGCTACCGCGAGGAAAAAGGAGAATTTAGAGCTGAATTTGAAAAGCTTATAAAATTAAAAATGGAGCAAATTTATAAAGAAGAAGAGCCTGGATTTTATAAAGATTATTTAAAAAAATCGCTTGACGATCTTCCTTTAACTCATGGTGGATACTTCTCAAAAGATAATGATGATAAAGATGAGAAGATACAAAAAGAGATAGATGAAATTTTGCACGATAAAGAGAGCTTGCTAAGTTTAGACAACACAAGACGTTTTATATTTTCAAAATGGACTTTACGTGAAGGCTGGGATAATCCAAATGTATTTACTATCTGCAAACTAAGAAGTAGTGGCTCAAATACAAGTAAGTTACAAGAAGTAGGACGTGGGTTAAGACTGCCTGTAAATGAGTATATGGCTCGTGTAAAAGATGATAAATTTATGCTTAACTACATTGTTGATTTTAAAGAAAAGGACTTTGCAAATAGTTTGATAAACGAGATAAATGAAAGTGTTGAAACTGAGATAAATAAAGAAGAACTTACTGAAGATACGATAAGGCTTGTGGCTTTGAAATTTGGCATAAGTAAAGATGAAATTTTAAAAAGACTTGATGAAGAATGTGCTATTAACAGAAGTAATAAATTTTTAGAAGGTGGATATGAAAAATTTAAAGAGATGTATTCTTTAGGCAGTAGAGATTTATCGCAAAAGATAAGAAATATGGAAGATAAGAAAAATGGTGTGAAGATAAGACCCGCTATGTTTGCTGAGTTAAAAGAGCTTTGGGAGAGGCTAAACGAGCGAGCGATCTTAGAATATATGATAAAAGATGAGAGCGAATTTGGCAAAATTTTTAGTGATTTTTTATATGATAGAAAAGATATATTTAAACCAAGTGGGCTTGAGGTGCAAAGATTTGGCGTGAATGCTACAAAAGGCGGTATGAGCGTCGTAAATATAAGTAGCGTAGAAGATAAGATAGAGCCTATAAATACACTGACTTATAAAGAATTTTTAGTGAAATTGAGTGACGTGATATGTGTGAGATTAGATACGTTGCATATTGCATTTAAAAAGTGTGAAGAAGTAGATATAAAAAATTATTTAAATTTATCTACGATATATATCTTAAAAAATGAATTTAATCGCTACTTACTTGAAAATGCGATAAGCAAATTTAGTATCTCTTATAAAAAAGTAGAAAGTAGTGTGCATCCAACAAAATTTACAGATGAAAAAGGAGATGTAAAAGACGTAAGCGCTAAAGATCTTGGAGTGCAAAGTATTAAAGGAGAAACCGCAAAAGAGTATTTATTTGATGAGATATTTTATGACTCAGAGCTTGAGAAAGAAAATATCGTTGAGGAGATCTCAGAGGTGGTTGTCTTTACAAAAATTCCAAAGAATTCGATAAAAATTCCAGTAGCAGGTGGTGGTACGTATTCGCCAGATTTTGCTTATATAATAAATAAAAAAGATGGTAAAAGTAGACTAAATTTCATCATAGAAACAAAAAACAAACCTAAAAGCGAACTTGCGTTAAGTGAGAAACAAAAGATTAAGCATGCACAAGAGCTCTTTAGCAATAGTGGTTTTGACGTGAAGTTTGAAACGCAATTTGAAAATGAAAAAATCTTAGAAGTTATAAAAAAGTCTTTATGATTTAGAGGCAAAATTAGCCTCTAAATTTAAACTATAAACATAACTTTTGCAAGCAAGACGATCGCTACCGCAAGCGTAAGTGCGATAGGGTGGATGTTGCCAAGTGGGCTAGGGCGCTTAAATATAAATTTGCAGCTTAAATTTATTATCACCGCAGCCACGATCACCATCGCTAAGCAAAATTTGATCATAAAAGTGATCTGTAAATTTGTCTCAAAGTAGCCTCCAGCCTTGCTGCCGACTAAGCTACTCATCATCATGCCACCAGTTAAAACTAAAAGTAGCACGCAAATAGGCATGATTTTAACAGCTACTGAGCCGATGGCTTGCTTTGCCTTTTGAGCAAGCTCTGGCGGCATCTTTTTGCTCGCCGCTCTTAATATGATCACATCAAAAAATAGATAACCAACAAAAATGATCGCACAAAAAAGGTGAATTATCTGCGCGTAGGGATATAAATTTTGCATATTTTTCCTTATCTGTAAATTCCAACCGCTTCACGCACTTTTTTTATCGTTGTGTGAGCTACATTTTGGGCTTTTTTAGCGCCTAGATCTAAAATTTTAGCCACCTCGTCAGGGTTGTTTTGATAGTGCTCAAATTTCTCTCTTGCATCTTTAAAATAGTCCCAAACAAGCTCGTTTAGATAGGCTTTAAAGTGCCCGTGACCTTCTCCTCCACGCTCATATCTAGCCTGCAAGTCGCGCTGGCCGCTCTCGTCTAAGAAGAGCTTTGCGATATTATAGACGTTGCAGTTTTGCCACTGCTTTGGCTCTTCAAGCGGCGTGCCATCAGTCACGATGCTTGAAATTTGCTTTTTAAGCGTCTTGGCGTCCGCGAAGATATCGATAGTGTTGCCGTAGCTTTTGCTCATCTTTTCGCCATTTGTGCCAGGCACGGTAGCGACGTTTTCATCGATCTTTGCCTCAGGCAGTGTAAAAATCTCACCATGTTCGTTGTTAAATTTGATCGCGATATCACGCGCGATCTCCACGTGCTGGATCTGGTCCTTGCCCACAGGCACGACCTGCGCGTTATAAAGCAAGATATCAGCCGCCATCAAAACTGGATAGCTAAAGAGTCCGTGGTGCGAGCTAAGGCCTTTTGCGACCTTGTCTTTGTAGCTGTGCGCGCGCTCAAGTAGCCCCATAGGCGTATGCTGGCTTAGCACCCAGTAAAGTTCAAGCACGTCTTTTACGTCGCTTTGCACCCAGAAAATGCTCTTGTCTGGGTCGATCCCAAGCGCTAAAAAGGCACACGCAGCGTCAAAGGTGTTTTGCTTTAGCGCTTTGCCATCGCTAAGGCTGGTCATCGCATGGTAGTTTGCTATAAACATAAACATCTCGTTTTTTTCTTGCATATCAACCATCTGCTTTATCGAGGCAAAATAGTTGCCAAGGTGTAGTTTGCCGGAGGGTTGGAGGCCGGTTAATACTCTCATCTTATCCTTTCAAATTTTGGCTTTTTCTCGCGAGCGCTTTTGATAGAGATTTGAAATTTTAAGCTTTCGGCAGACTATATGTCTAGCCTCGGCTTAAAATTTCTGCACAACTCTCGTCGCTTTAGCGTTGCGAACAAGTGAAGCAAAAATCATCTCAAAACACTTCGCCAAAATGCTTTTTAAATTTTAACATCAGGGTAGATATTTTTATCTAGTCTAATCTTAAAATTTAGCTTGCTAGCCCTCACTTAAAAACAAAATTTCGCCTCGCCTAAACAAAAAACTCTTCGCCAAACCGTTTAAATTCTAACATCACGTTAGACTTTATGCGTCTAGCTTGGTCTTAAAATTTGACTGTACAATATTTGCCACTTTAACGCTCTATCAAAGAGAAGCAAAATTCATCTCAAAATTTTGCCAAAATTTCTCACTACAAAACGTTAAATTTGGCTCAAACATGTCAAATTTAAACACCACGCCAGACAGCCATCTAGCCTGATCTTGAAATTTATAGTTGCAAGCAGCCCTCGCCACTTTGCAACTAAACTTTTAAAAGTATCCTTATCTCTTTTACGATCTGCTTTGGAGTTTTGCCCTCCACTTCAACGATATAATCAGCCTTTTTCTCATAGAGCTTTTCTCGCTCCAGATGAAGTGCCTCGGCCTTTTTTAGGTCACTTAAAAGTGGGCGTTTAGCGAGTTTTTTCTCGCTATTTTTGCTATTTTTTAGCCTTTGCATGATCGCATCAAAGCTTGCTTTTAGATAGATCACGGTGCCTATTTTGTTTAAATTTTTAACCTTTGCAAAGCCCCCACCTGTCGAGATGATCGCATTTTTGACATTTGTGGCTAGAAATTTGGCTAGATCTTTTT
Organism: Campylobacter concisus; assembly: GCF_002913765.1. Taxonomy (GTDB): domain Bacteria; phylum Campylobacterota; class Campylobacteria; order Campylobacterales; family Campylobacteraceae; genus Campylobacter_A; species Campylobacter_A concisus_BB. Next base: position 128,103 of record NZ_PPCH01000014.1, read on the forward strand.
CAAGCTGCCTAAAATGCTCTTCGCCAAATTCATCAAAGATAGCCTTTATCTTCATATTTTGTGAGCTCTCTAGCAAGTCGTCGCAGTCAAGGTTCATCGTCTTTAGCGCCTTGCTTAGCGCTCTTGCGGTTGTGCCCTTGCCAACGCCCATAAACCCTATCAAAACGATATTATTGTTCTTTGTCTTCATCACTCTCTCCACGTTTTTTAGGGATTAGCACGATAGGCACGCCAGCTAGACTAAAGCTCTCTCTAAGCTTGTTTGTCAGGTAGCGCTTGTAGCTAAAGTGCAGGCATTTTGGGCGGTTCATTATGAGCGCTATCATTATAGGCGCTGTTTTAAACTGCACTGCGTAGTAAATTTTCACGACCCTGCCTTTGTCGCGTGGCAGTGGGTGCGCCTTGGTCGCTTCGCCGATCACTTCATTTAGCTTTGAAGTTTGGATTTTTTGGGTGTAGTTTTTGTAAATTTCAACTATGAGCGGGTAAATTTTATGCACTCTTTTGCCGCCAAGTGCTGAGACGCTGATGATCGGAGCGTATGAGAGAAATTTAAACCTATCTTTTATCTCTTTGCAAAGCTCGTCAAATTCTTCGCTGCTTTTGTCCCATTTGTTTAGCACGATGATGACGCCAAGCTCAAATTTCGAAGCGATACCAGCGATACGCTCGTCAAGCTCTGTTAGTGGCTCAGAGCTATCAAGCACAAGTAGCGCTACGTCTGTCTCTTCTAAAATTTTCTCAGTTCTATTTAGCGCGTATCTCTCGATGCCCTCGATCTTGCCACGCTTTCTGATACCAGCAGTATCGACAAACTCAAAAACCCTGCCATCATGCTCGTAAATTTCATTTACTGGGTCGATCGTAGTGCCTGCCACGTCGCTAACGACGGCGCGACTCTCTTTTACAAGAGCGTTTAGAAGTGAGCTTTTGCCGACATTTACGCGGCCTATGATGCCAACTCTGATGTTTTTGCTCTCATAGTCTATCTCGTCGCTTAGCTCGCCCTCGTCGTTATAGTTTTCTAAAAAATCATCAAAATCATCGCTCGTATCGGCCTTTATCTGCACTTTCGCTTCTAAGTGCTTTGCTAGCCAGATGCTAAGCTCGTCGACGCCGGTGTTGTGACTTACTGAAATGCCAAATGAGTTTTTTGCGCCAAAACTTACAAATTCCCACTCTCTTTGCTCGTCTTTTTTGCTGTCGATTTTGTTGATGACTAGAGCGATTGGTAAATTTAGCTTGCTAAGCTCGTAAAAAATGGCTCTATCCTCGTCATCTGGCATCATTTTGCCATCGACCATGTAGAGGATAACGTCTGAGTTTTTAGCCTCTGCTAAGGTCTTTGCTTTTACGTTTTTAAAAAGCTCGCTGCTATCATCAAGCCCGCCGCTGTCGATTAATATACACTCTTTGCCCTCAACTTCGATCTTAGCTTTGTTTGTATCTCTTGTAGTGCCGCTAACGTCGCTTGTTATGGCGATGCGTCTTCTTGCTAAGCGGTTGAAAAGTGAGCTTTTGCCGACATTTGGCTTGCCTACTAATATTACTTTTTGCAAATTTTGTCCTTTTTATGATGGCTGATTATACAAATTTTTCTCTTATATAAAGTATAAAATTACGCTTAAAAGCGCCGAAATAAAAGAAAAAATCAACCAAAATTTAAGCCATTTTTTATTAAAATGAGTGCTTTAAATTTAGAGGTTTTGCGATGTTAAAAAGGTTTTATATTTCACATCTTGGCATTTTTTATATGCTCTTTGCTTGCTTTATGTTTGCCGTAACTGGCGCATTTGCGAAGTATCTGAGCAAAGATATGCCTTCTATCGAAGTTGTTTTTTTTAGAAATTTGATCGGACTTTTCATCGTCATCTACGCCATCTATAAATTTCCATTTAAACAAACTGGCGGGCACTTTTTCTTGCTGATGTTTCGCGGTTTTGTGGGCACGGTGGCGCTTTTTGCCTTTTTTTATAACGTCGCGCACGTAAATTTAGCCACAGCCTTTACATTTCAAAAGACAAACCCGATATTTACAGCCATTCTCGCAGCTATCGTGTTTAAGGAGCGGCTAAGCTCGCTTGGCTGGTTTGCTGTCTTTTTGGGATTTGGTGGAATTTTGCTTGTTATCCAGCCAAATTTAGGTATCAATAAAACCGATATCATCGGCATTTGGAGCGGCCTTGGAGCGGCTATTGCCTACACGAGTGTCAAGGAGCTAAACAAGAGCTACGGCACAAACGTGATCGTGCTAAGCTTCATGCTTTGGGGCTCGTTTTTGCCGCTTATTTGCATGGGGATGGCTGAGTTTTTCACCTATGAGCCTCTTGATTTTTTATTTTCTAAATTTGCTATGCCAAGCTGGCACAACGTCGTGTTTATCTTGCTAATGGGGCTTAGTGGCTACTATTTTCAGGCGTTTATGACAAAGGCATTTGCGGTTGGCAAAAAAGCTGGCGTGATCGCTGCGGTTAGCTACGCAGACGTCATTTTTACGCTTATAATTGGCTATTTTATGGGCGATGCGTTGCCAAATCACCTAGCGCTCGCAGGTATCGTGCTTGTTGTGGTGAGTGGAATTTTAGTTGTTAAAGAAAAATAAAGGAGAAAAAATGATCTTAATCGCTGGACCTTGCGTGATAGAGAGCAAGGAGCTTGTTTTTGAAGTGGCAAAAAGGTTGGTTAAATTTAATGAAAATCCAAAGCTTGATTTTTACTTTAAGTCGAGCTTTGACAAGGCAAATCGCACGAGCATTAGCTCATTTCGCGGCCCTGGGCTAGAAAAGGGTTGTGAAATTTTAGCTGAGGTAAAAAAAGAATTTGGCTTTAAAATTTTAACCGATATCCACGAGAGCTATCAAGCTCAGCCAGTTGGCGAAGTGGCTGATGTGCTGCAAATCCCTGCATTTTTGTGCCGTCAGACTGACCTTCTTGTAGCAGCTGCTAAGACAAAAGCGGTCGTAAATATCAAAAAAGGGCAGTTTTTAGCGGCATCTGCTATGAAACACTCTGTTAAAAAGGTGCTTGAAACAAGAGGTATTAGCGGCGATGGATACGAGGTCGCAAAGGCAAATGGCGTCTGGCTAACCGAGCGAGGTAGCACCTTTGGATATGGAAATTTAGTCGTTGATATGAGAAATTTGGTGATGATGAGAGAATTTGCGCCAGTCATTTTTGACGCGACCCACAGCGTGCAGATGCCAAGCGCACTTGGCGAAAAAAGCGGCGGAGATGCTAGGTTTGTGCCTTATCTTGCAAGAGCAGCGGCTAGCGTTGGGGTGGATGGATTTTTCTATGAGACGCACATAAACCCTTGCGAGGCGCTATGTGACGGACCAAATATGCTAAATTTAGACGAGCTTGAAAAAGTCGTAAGTGACACGCTAAAGATAGAGGAAATTTTAAATTTTTAAACTAAGGAGAGAGGTATGAAAAGGATTTTAGCGCTACTTTTGGGAGTGTTGTTTTTAGTAGGTTGTGGCTCATCTCAGCCTAAGGTGCCACTTACTGGCAAGTATAAATTTGAGGGCATTAGCTACACTCATGTGCAGCACCACGAGCCGACAAAATTTTTCTATCAAAGCCCAAAAATGATCGAAAAAAAGTATAACAAGCAAATCACTGAGGCGCTTACAAAAGAAAATTTGCTCGATCCTAACTCAAGCGACGAACTAAAGATAAAGATAACTCACCGCAGAGAATTTATAGGCGAAGCGACCTTTGCCAAGAGTGACAGGATGGGCAATATCTACCTTACTTACGAGGTAGAAGTCGTTAGAAATGGCGAAGTTTTGAGGCATTATGGCTCTAGCGAGCTAAGATTTAACCCTGGAGTTTTTGGAAATTTAAAGGGGCTAGTTGGACAAAATAACGATGATAGCTTTGAAAATAAGGCGATTAGCGCAAATGTAAAAGAGATCGTTGATACCATAAAAGGTTTGAAGTAAATTTATGTCAAATAGAGGCTTTTTGTGGATATTTCTTGGCGCGGTGGCTGAGTGTGGCTGGGCGTATGGGCTAAAGCACGCGTCAAATTTAAGTGAATTTTTGCTTACGACGCTGCTTGTGAGCATAAGTTTTGTTTCGTTTATGAAGGCTTTAAAGTATCTGCCTGTAAGCATCTCTTATGCAGTATTTGTGGGCTTTGGGACGGCTTTTATCGTCATAGCTGAGATCGTTAGCGACTACGTAGCAAGCGGGATCATGCCAAATTTCATTAGGCTATTTTTCATAGCGACGCTCATTTTGGGCGTGCTTGGGCTAAAAGGCATAAAAGAATGATCCACTTTTTAGCGCTTTTACTAGCTGGATGTTGTGAGGTCTCTGGCGTCTTTTTTATCACGAAATTTTCAAAAAGCACAGGCGTAAAAAAATGGGCAAATTTCATCCTTTTGCTTGGAAATTTCGCCCTTTCTTTAACGCTGCTTAGCTACGCTATGCAAACTATCGCTATGTCGGTGGCGTATGCGATCTGGACAGGCATCGGAGCGATCGGAGCAGTCGTGGTTGGCGTAGTTTTTGAAGGTGAGAAGATAAATTTTAAAAAAGCCTTGTTTTTAGCGCTCATCATCTTTAGCGTCATCATGCTAAAGATAGTTTGACGAAGGTTCTATTTTTAAACAAGCTTTTGCTAAACTTGCATAAAAAATAAAGGAGCAAATATGAAAATAATCGAGGGAAATTTAGCCCTAAAAGGCAACGAAAAGATAGCGATCATAAACGCAAGGTTTAACCACATCATCACAGACCGCTTGGTAGAGGGCGCAAAAGACGCATTTTTACGCCACGGCGGCGACGAGAAAAATTTAACTTTAGTGCTAGTCCCTGGCGCATTTGAGATACCTATGGCGCTTGAAAAGGTGCTCGCAAGCGGTAAATTTGACGCGGTTTGCTGCGTGGGAGCGGTGATAAGAGGCGCAACGCCGCATTTTGACTACGTAAGTGCTGAGACTACCAAAGGCATCGCAAACGTGACGCTAAAATACGCAAAACCAGTCACATTTGGCGTGCTAACAGTCGATAACATCGAGCAAGCGATCGAGAGAGCTGGCAGCAAGGCTGGAAACAAGGGCTTTGAAGCGATGACGGGCGTTATAGAGATGCTAAATTTATACAAAAAGCTAGGAGAGTAAAATGGCCACACGTCATCAAGTGAGACAAGCCATAGTTTCGTTACTTTACTCAAATGAGATAAATCCCGTAACTGCGGAGTTTGAAGAGGAATTTTTAGAAGAGAAAAAGATAAGAAATGAGCGCAAAAATGAGGCGCAGCAGACCTTTAAAGAGGTGTTAGCAAACAAAGAAAAACTAGATAAAATTTTAAAACCGCACCTAAAAGACGGCGACTTTAGCAAGGTTGGCGCAACCGAGCTTGCTATCCTTAGACTTGGGCTTTATGAGATGAAATTTAGCCAAACTGATAAAGCTGTCATAATAAACGAGGCGATCGAGCTTGCAAAGGAGCTTGGAAGCGATCAGGCACCAAAATTTATAAACGGCGTGCTAGATAAAATAAAGGGCGATCTATGAAGCTCTGCGTCGCTCTTGATATGGCGAGCAAGGATGAAAATTTAGCCCTCGTGCGTGAGCTAAAAGGGCTCGATCTTTGGCTGAAAGTGGGGCTTAGAAGCTACCTTAGAGACGGATCTAAATTTATAGAGGAGCTAAAAGGGGCAGGGGAGTTTAAAATCTTTCTTGATCTAAAGCTTTACGATATCCCAAACACGATGGCAGACGCCGCTGAGGTCGTCTCAAAGATAGGCGTGGATATGATAAATTTGCATGCAAGTGCTGGCGAGCGAGCGATGAAAACCGTTATGGAGCGTCTTAGTTCGCTGCAAAATCGCCCCTTAGTGCTTGCTGTATCAGCACTTACTAGCTTTAGCGAGAGCGAATTTGAAGCGGTTTATAACGACACTATTTCACGCTCGGTTAGAAAATTTAGCCAGATGAGCTTTGAAGCGGGGCTTGATGGCATGGTCTGCTCGGTCTTTGAAAGCAAGCTCATAAAAGATGTGACAAATCAAAATTTTATCACGCTTTGCCCTGGAGTTAGGCCTTTTGGCGAGAGCGCGGGCGATCAAAAGAGGGTTGCAAATTTAGTTAGCGCAAAGCAAGAGGGCAGCGACTTTATCGTTGTTGGCAGACCTATCTACGAAAACGCAAATCCAAGAGAAATTTGCGAACGCATTTTGGAGCAAATTTAAAATTTAAAGCGTACAAATTTTTTAACTCTGACCCTTTTATGATTTTTTAAAAGGGTGCATTTTTATACACCCTAAAAATTTATAAATTTATTCTCCATTGATAATAAATCCAGCCCAGTAATATGGGTGTAAATTTTGTTTTATCATCTCTATTTTTGAGTTTTTGAGTAGAACATTATAGTTTGGTTGGTTTTTGTCTTTAAGCCCTTCATAAAAGGTACTCATAAGATTTACAGTTTGCTTATCATCAACTTTCCATAAGCTCATCATTACATTTTTTGCGCCAGCTTGGATAAATGTTTTTGGTAAAGCAGCGACCGCACTTGTATCTTTTGAGTCTACTACGCCAGTTTCGCAAGCTGAAAGTACTACCATATCCGTGCCTGATAATTTTAAACCAGACATTCTTAGTGCCATTACTATACCACTCTTATCCTTTGTATTTGCACCGCTTAGTGCTATGCCTGACTTTAGCATAGGATCTATGATTTTCTCATCATTGATAAAGAAGCCATGAGTAGTTATATGTAAAACCTTTGGAGAAGATATACTAAACATATTTTTTTCGCTAGCATTTTCTCTATCATAAATTTTTATGTTAGTGCCAAATACTGCTTTTATAACGTTTTCTTCTTCTTTAAAACCTTTTAGTCTAGTGAAGAAATTCATCTTGCTTAAAGACCTTGTAAGCACGATCTCATCTGAGCTACTTGAAGTTTTATCGCTTGTGTCTACTGCATTATCATAGTCTGGATCACTAAACATAGTTACAGGTTCTTTTGCACTACTTTGATTATATTTATGTGCTCTTACAAATTCTTTAGCAGAAGCTATGTACCTTATATTTTTATTTTCTATTAAGTAACCATCATTATCACGCAGTGCTTCAAATGGAAAGAGTCGTAAGGCACCATCGGCAGCTATTATTAAATTCTTATAACTATTTATTCTTGCAGGCATATTACTAAATAATGTTTTGTAGATATTTGAAGAGAGCTCTTTTGAAAGTTGTGTAGCTTTAGTGCTTTGCTCCTCACTTGATATTATATGTTCTATGTCATCTCTAAATTTTTTAATATCTTGATTTATCTCGTTACTTTGAGATTTGCTAAGAACTATAAGATCTACTCTTTGATTTTTATCTACACTAAAGATATAGTATTTTTCATCGTAATATCCTATATCTATAAGCAGCTCATCTTGACTTAAAAATTTAGTTACGTCTTGGATACTTATATTTTTCATGTCAAGTATCTCTTTGAAATTTGATGACATAGCAGATAGTTCTGATTCTAAATTCTTTATATTTTTTTGTGTTTGATCTAGCTTTTCTTTACGTTCTTTTTCTAGCTTTTCTGCCTCTTTTTCATCTTCGCCTTCAAAACTTTGTCTTGAAAGGCCAGCATATTCTTTTTTTAGAGCATTTAGTTCATCTATTTTTGAAGCTACAAAAGAGTTTGTGGTAGTCTGCCTTAGCATATATATAGAATTTTCAGCATCCAATAAAGAATCTTTTGAGTTTATGAAAATTTTATACATATCTTTTATAATATCTGGTCTTTGTTGCATTGCTTTTGAGCCAATATCCAAGAAATTAGGCATAAACTCTTTATTTGCATCCAAAAATGCCTTCTTTTGATCATTATCTAGTGATTTAAAATTTTGATTTTTCATAGTATCAAAGATCGCCATAGACTCTTTTGCGTAAGTATAAGCTTTTTGGTAGTCTTGTTTGTCAGCATATATATTACTGATATCTTTTTTTGCTCCAGCGAAGTTGATGTGATTATTTACACCATAAGTTCTATTCATCATATTAATTGCCTTATCATAGTAGTTTAGTGCTGAGTCATACTCTTTCATCTCTTTATAGTTATAGGCTAGATTAATATATATATACATTAGCAAATTACTTTTTGGTGCATATTTATTGGTTAGATCGAGCGATCTTTGTAGGTAGCTAAGAGCATTGTTGTACTCTTTTAGTTCTGTATAAGCAACAGCAGCATTTACGTAGATCGCAGCCAACCGCATAATTCCACTTGTTTTTTTAGTATCAAAATTTTTTTCCTGCAGATTTGCTGCTTTTAGGGAGTATTCAAGCGATTTTTGAAAGTTCTTTGCATGCATATAAATACCGCCTATACTTGATAGCATGACCTCTATTATGCCGAGATCATTACCTTTATATTTATCTTCGGCTATACTCAAGGCATCTTCGCAAAGTTTTCTTCCTCTATCAAAATCACCTAGTCTAGCATAAACACTTCCTATATAACATTTTGCTTGAAGTGACCAAAACCCATTGGGATCATCTTCGGCTTCTATTATTTTGTTGTAGTAGTTTAGTGCTTCTTGGTATTCTCCTAGTTCTGAATAAGCGAAGCCTAAATATTCATACATGTGAAGTCTTGAAAAAGACGCCTTGCCTAGTTGTTTATCATATCTCTTAAGAAACGTAGGTGCATTTCTTAGCAAGCTATCATAGTCTCTGTTAGTTGAGTTTTTCGCCAAGCGTTCATAGTCATCACTAAACTGTTCTATCTTTCCAGAAAAGGCAACTATGGTTGCATCTTTTACCATACCTAGCTCAGCACAACCTGTTAAAATACCAGCTACTGCAGCTGATATGGCTATGCTTGATATTTTTTTGTTTAACTTCATTTAGTTCTCCTTACTTTATGATGTTTTTGATGTCTAAATTTATATGAGGAAATAGCAAAAATGATCTCTAGCCCTTTAAAAGAAAGTAAAGGCAGAGCCCAGGGTATATAATAGCCCCAAAATAATCCAAAAAAAGATATAGTAAAAAAGATCACAAAATTTACAGTGGTTACTAGAGTTAGTCTAACTCCTTGTGATTTTATAGGGCTAAGTTTTAGTGTTAAAAATGTAATTGAACTAAGCATAAAAAAGTAGAGAATAAATGAATAGATAGGTTCTAGTTGTTTTAGCTCTTTTATTTTAAATGCTGTTGTTATAGTATCACTTAACGCTAATACTCCACTCCTAGTATCATCAATAGCTGTTTGATATATATCTCCAGAGCCTTTGTAGTCTGAGCCTATAAGCACGATAGCATCTTTAAAGCCACTTATGGTTGCAAGCTTGTCAGCAGAATATATAGAGATGTTTTCATAGTTTGATTTTAATGATCCGTTTTTTAGTTTAGTGATCCTTTTATAAAGTACTCTTGTAGAAAGCAGTTGTGAAAAATCATAGCTTTTGTTGTCGTCACAATAAAAGCTTTCATATCCACTGCTTAAAACGACAGCTATGTGAGGTATACTTTTATTGTTTTTGCATGTAAATTTGGCATATCCTCTTGTAATATTATCAGAATTTACATGCATGGTTGTAGAAATTAAAGTGATATTTTTATCTAAATATGGCTCAAGAAATAGTTCATTTTTTTGAGTAGGAAGATAAATCTTATATCTTTGTGAGTATTTATTCAAAGCATTTATAAGTAGTCTATCATCATCGGTTACTTTGCCTTTTATATCACTTGGATATGCCAAATAATAGTCTAACAAGACAGCCTTTGGCTCTTGATCTTTCGTTCTAGCATCTAGCTCATCAAGAAGTGAGGCGAGAAGGTCTCTTGGGGTAAAATTTGCTGCAAGAGGCTCGTCCGCTTTGGATAAATTTTTCTTTTTCAGATATGTTTCATCTATAAGGACAACTATGATTTTTGGAGATTTGTCACTACTTTTTATGAATGAATGAGTTTTTATGGCAATGTCATAGTCTGCCGTATCGATAAAATTTTTTCTAACAAATTCGTTATTTGATAGAAAAGTATTAAAAATAAAGAACCAAAAAGCTGAAGCTAGACCGAGTATTAGTGAAAATTTAAATTTGCCATATTTTTGAACAAGGTCTGACTTATTTTTTGATATGGCTATAACAAGTTTTACTAATTCTAAATAAAATTTACGCAAAGCTTTCATGCGAATTATTTTTCAATTCTTAGACAATATATGTCGTAACCATCCTTATCTAAAATACGAATAATATCACCAGGTTTTGATTTTATTTTTTTCTGTGTAAAGCACTCATCTACCTTGCAAGTATAGACTAACTTGTCGTTCTGATAATATTTTAGTGTGTGGGCATTTTGGTTAATAGGTAATGTGTCGATTGAAATTTTAAATACCAAACAATCGCCACCTCTTGTAAATGCGCCTTTTTGTTCGACTTCAACCTTTGCTGTAAAAAATGCCTTGATCTCACCAAAGATAGTTTGAGCTACTTCAGCTGTATGACTTTGCCCAGGCTTTGATAGCTCTATATCTTGATTTGAAACTGTGTCGGTAAGAAAAAGTTTTCCGTTTCCACTTTCAAATTTTATAGTAGAGCCATCTTTAACTTCCGTTTTTGTGCTTGTTTGTCCATCTATGGTATATATAACATCGCCTTGTGTTTTTATATAGACATTTGCTAAACATAATGAAGCCACCAAAGATAAAATAAAAGCTTTTTTCATAGACATTCCTTTGTTTGATTTGTGTTTAAGAATTATAGCAAATTTAAATGATTTTTTAGTTAAATAAACATATTAGAAATAAAATTTGAATATTATAAATTAAATTTGCAGTTCACTACGTTTCTTTACTATCTCTACCCTATTTATATCCTCAAATTTGATCTTAGTTTTTACGATCATGAGGGTTTTATCTTTGAAATTTACATCCGAAACTAGGCCGCTAGTTTTTACGTAAGTAAAGCCGTTGTGGTAGCTCACACGCACTTCGTCAGCTATCTTTATCTCGCTTATCTTTTTTAAAATTTCATCGATCTTGCTCTCATCAAGCTCTAGTTTTTCGCATTTTTCTCGCTCTTTTTGACGCAAGGCTCGCTCTAATGTTGAGAGAGGATTAAACGAGCTAAAAATTTTCGCCCTATCTTTACTCACCGCTCTTGTGCCCTCCGATCTTTTTGTTTCTATCTTGCCCAGTCGCCTCTGGCAGCAGGTCGATCGCGCGCAGGATTGAGTTTTTACCAAATTTCTCTTTTATCAAATTTAGCGACTTTAGCACCGCTTTTTCTTTGGCGTCATCTTCAAATAGGCTAAACTCAACCAAATTTTCTTTTACCACATCGTTTGCCGATATGCTTATTTGCCTGATTAGCCCAGCATTTTTTATCTTGTTTAAAAGTAACTCTTCAGCCGCACTCATCAGCACGCTTGAGATGTTTGTTGGTGTTTTAAACCTCACGCTCGCACGTTGCTGAGGCTCGAGCTTATCGGCAAATCTCACATTTATCGTTAGCCCACTCGCCCTCACATCTTTGTTTATGAGCCTAAGCGCGAGCCTGTCAGCCATCTCTTTTAGCACGATCACCGCCTCGCAGCGCTCGTAGTCTCTAGGCAAAATTTCCGAGCTAAAGTAGGACTTTGTGCTTGGTTTATAGGCCTTTATCTCAGCTATCGTCGTTGGCTCTATGCCGTTAGCGTGATCTATCGTGATGTAAGCATCGACGCCAAAAATTTTTTCAAGCAGGCTTTTTGGCGCATTTGCGATATCTTTCATGCAAAAGATACCGCATTTTTCGAGCTTTAGCCTAGTTTGCTTACCGATACGCCAAAAGTCACTTAGCGGCTGATGTGTCCAGAGCTGCTTTTTATAAAGCTCTTCGTCAAGATAGGCGATGCCGTCATCTTGGTGCTTTGCTAATATATCAAGCGCGATCTTTGCGAGGTATAAATTTGTCCCCATGCCACAAGTCGCCGTCACGCCAGTCGTTTTTAGTATCTCATCCATCATCATCTTTGCCATCTCTTTTGCGCCAAGAGCGTAAAATTTCAAGTAAGAAGTGAGGTCTATGAAACACTCATCGATCGAATAGACGTAGATGTCCTCTTTGGAGACATATTTTAGATAAATTTCATAGATCCTTGCGGCGTAGTCGATGTAAAACTGCATCCTAGGTGGCGCGATGATAAATTTGATATCTCTTGGTATCTCAAAGAGCCTGCAGCGGTTTTTCACCCCTTTTGCACGAAGCGAAGGGCTAACAGCTAAGCAGATGCCGCCACTGCCACGACTAGCATCAGCCACGACTAGATCGGCCTTAAATGGATCAAGCCCACGCTCGACGCACTCAACCGAGGCGTAAAAGGACTTTAGGTCGATAACGGCGTAAATTTTGCTCTTTGGATTTTCATTTTTCATGAGAGGATTATAGATGAAATTTGGTAAAAGTTAGTTTGTAAATTTTGTTTGAAATGGCTTAAAATTTTAATAAAAATCTTTTAGAAAAAGGCTAAATTTTAGTGCAAAGACCCAGCACCAAAGATACCGCCTCCACTCACAGCTAAATAACTCCGTAATCAGAAACTATGCCAAGCTGAGCGCAAAAGAGCCGATGCTTATAAATTTAAATGAAGCCAAGAAAAAGGCATCGCGACTGGCGACGTGGTGAGAGTATTTAACGACAGGGGCGAATTTTAGTCGGCGCGATCCCAGAGCACATCATCGCCATCTGCGAAGGCGCATGGCATGATCCTGAAGTACTAAGCAAAAGAGCCTTTGCAAGCATGGCTGCGTCAATGTCCTAACTTGCGACAAAGGCACATCTGGCACCACTCAAAGCAACTGCGGACGCGGGGTCTTAGCAAATTTAGAAAAATTTAAAGGTGAGATCAAGTTGGTCGCTGCGTTTTCTAAACCAAAAATTTTGCAATCTTTGTAGAATTTATAGAAATTTAGCCATCGCTTGGGGGCTAAGTCAAATTTAGCCGTAAATTTTCTTTAAATTTTCAAGCTTCGTGCTTGCATTTAGTAGGAGCATATCAGCAAGAACTAGCCTTATCATCGCGGTTGCGACGACGCTGCCACGTATGCCTATGCAAGGATCATGCCTGCCTCTTAGCTCAAAATCCACCGCCTCGCCAGCTAAATTTAGCGTCTTTTGCTCTTTAAATATCGAAGGCGTTGGCTTAAAATGGCTCTTTAGTATGATCTCTGCGCCGCTACTTATGCCACCAAGTATGCCGCCAGCGTTGTTGCTCAAAAAGCCAAGCTCGTCCATCTCATCGTTGTTTGCTGAGCCAAGCATAGAGCTTACATTTACGCCAGCACCGATCTCTACGGCTTTTACTCCGTTTATGCCCATTAAGGCCGCCGCTAGAGCGCTATCAAGCCTATCGTAAAGTGGCTCTCCAAGACCAGCTGGCACTCCTTTAGCCACGCTTAAAACCACAGCTCCTACGCTATCATGCTCGCTTCTAGCTTTATTTACCGCCTCTTTCATCGCCTCCTCGTTGCCAAGGGCGTAAATTTGCGAGTTTTGTGCAAAAGCAAAATCAATCTTGTCGCTAACAACCTTGCCAATGCCAAGCACGCCGCTTAAAACTTCTATCTTAAATTCATTTAAAAGTAGCTGTGCAAATGCCCCACCAGCGACCCTTACTGCAGTCTCTCTCGCACTCGCACGCCCGCCACCTCTGTGATCTCTGATGCCATATTTTTTAAAATAGGTAAGATCAGCATGCCCAGGGCGGAAAATTTCACGTAAATTTTCATAGTCATTTGACTTTTGGTTGTTGTTAAAAATGGCAAAACCTATCGGTGCGCCGGTGCTCATGCCATCAAAAACGCCGCTAAAAATTTCTATCTTATCGGCCTCATCTCTTGCCGTTGTGAAGCTGCTTTGCCCAGGACGACGCTTATCAAGCTCGCTTTGGACGAAGTCTGCATCGATCTTTATCCCAGCTGGCAGGCCGTCTATCACGCCTCCGATCGCCACCCCATGGCTCTCGCCAAAGCTAGTTAAGGTTAGTTTTTTGCCAAATGTATTCAAAATTTATCCTATTTTTTAATTTTTTCTAGTGCGATTTTTGCTGCTAGCTGTTGGGCTTGCTTTTTCGAGCTTCCAACGGCACGTGAAATTTCTTTGCCATTTAGTAGCAAGGCTATCTCAAATTCTTTCTTGTGATCAGGGCCAAAAGAGCCTATGAGCTCGTATGTTGGTATGACGCCAAGAGTCGCTTGAGTGACCTCTTGAAGGGCTGTTTTGTAGTCCTTTTCAAGGTGCGCAAAGTCGATCTGCGGATAGCAAAGCTCAAGCAAGGCGATTGAAATTTCTCTAACTTTATCAAGTCCAGCCTCAAGGTAGATAGCGCCCATCACCGCTTCAAATGCGTCACTTAAAATGCTATCTTTCTCGCGGCCGCCGTTGTTTTCTTCAGCTTGGCTAAGCCTTAAAAACTCGCCCATTTTTAGCCGTCTAGACATATTTGCAAAGCTTTTTTCATTGACAAGCGCGGCTCTTAGCTTGCTCATATCGCCCTCTGCGATTTTGCTAAATTTCTTAAAAAGATACTCAGCCACGAGCAGATCCATCACCGCATCGCCCAAAAACTCAAGCCTCTCGTTGTTTAGCGCCTGCTTAGTGCTTTTATGCGTTAGCGCCTCTTCTAAAAGCTCACTTTGTTTAAATTTATAGCCAAGATTACGTTCAAATTCTTCTAAATTTTTCATATCTTTTTCTCATCTTTTATTTTTAATGCCTCGTCTCTTGCCATCTGGTCACACTCCTCGTTTTCAGGGTGCCCAGCGTGCCCCTTGACCCAGCTAGCCACGACTTTATGTGGCTTTGAAATCTCTAAATACTCCTGCCAAAGCTCGACATTTTTTACGTTTTTAAAATTTCTCTTTTGCCAGTTTGCAAGCCACTCATTTATGCTATTTACCACGTATGAGCTGTCTGTAAAAAGCCTTACCTCGCAGGGCTCTTTTAGCGCTTTTAGCCCCATTATCGCAGCTTTTAGCTCCATTTGGTTATTTGTCGTATATGCCTCACCGCCACTTGCTTTTTTCTGCGCTTCGTTAAATCTCAAAATGTAAGCCCAGCCGCCAGCTCCAGGGTTTCCAAGGCACGAGCCGTCGCTAAAAAGTGTTACTATCTTCACTTGGTTTTTCTGTGATGTGGGATAAAATTTTGACACTTCCTAGCTCGTGGCAGACCGGACAGCGGTAAAAGTGCATAGGAAATGAGTTTTTGCAGTTTTTGCAAACGTAGTTAAAGCTTAGTCCAGCTGCTTCAAATTTAGCGTCCTTTAGCCTTTTTATGACATTTAGCTCAAAGCCGTAAATTTCACATGGACCTTCTATATCGCCCCTTGCGTAAAAGAGTGATTTGTATTTTGCATCGTCTAAATTTATAGGCGTTTTTAGGTTGTAAAGTAGATCAAGCACATCTTCAAATTTGGCAAAATCTTTTAAATTTTCTAAATTTTCATTGTGCCTTATAAAAAGCGCTAAGATCATACGCTTTAAAAGCTCAAAATTTTGACTAAGGTGTGAGAGAATTTCTACCTTTTCGTTAAAGCTTAAATTTCTATCATCAAGCGTGCTAATCGCCTTTATATAGGCCTTTTGATCTTTTACATTTGTCCCTAGCTCTTCAAGCGAATTTAGCGCATAAAGAGCTTCTTTGTAGTTTTTAAGCTTCTCATCTATCATCGTTAAAAAGCGCAGTGCGAGGACATTTCTAGGGCTTAGCTCAAGCGCTTTTTCAAAGACTTCGCTAGCTTTTTTTAAAAATCCAGCCTTAAAATAGACCTCCCCAAGCTCGTTTAGGATAAATTCCTTCTCGTTTTTATCTTTTACCTTTTCAAGTGCGATGAGATAGACGCCGATTGACTTTTCAAAGTCGCCATTTTTAGCAAATGTCTGACCTAACATGCTAAGGCTTGGTATATCTACTTCTGGGCTTTTTAGCATCTGCTTGTGCTCGTCGCTTATGCCATCTTTGCTGTCAAATTTCTTTATAAATTTCTCGATGCGTTTTTTCTCATCTTTACTTGAAAATATGCCCCAAGCGTAGCTTAAAGCAGCGATCATCAAGATGATACTAAATAGAATAATAAGGCTAAATATCGGATCTCTGTGTCCAATGAAAAAAATATCCACGCTAACACTTTGTAATAAAATTTTACTTTAATTATAACAAAGCAGTTGTATAATTTTGCTTATGATAGATCCAAAATCCATTGAAAAATTAAAAAACCAAATAGACATTGTTAATATCATCGAGCAGTATATCCCTGTCAAAAAGATGGGCTCAAGCTACAAGTGTGTCTGTCCGTTTCATGACGACAAAAACCCGAGCATGAGCATAAATCAAAACAAGCAGATGTATCACTGCTTTGCCTGCAAAGCTGGCGGAGATGCGGTTAAATTTGTGATGGATTATGAAAAGCTAACTTACCCAGAGGCGATAGAAAAGATCGCTCAAATTTCAAATTTCAGCCTTGAATACACAAACGACAAGGTGCCAACGCAAAAAGAGAATAAGCACATTTTAGAAAAGGTAAATGCCTTTTATAGAAGTGAGTTTTACAAAAACGAAGCGGCCGTTAGATATATCAAGTCGCGTGGCATAAATGATGCGATGATAGAGAAATTTGAGCTTGGTTGGGCTGGGGATAGTAAAAGCACCATTAGACTTTTGCAAAATGAAAACATAGAGCCCAAAGAGGCGCTTGAAGTTGGCATCGTAAAGCAAAATGAAAAGGGAATTTACGCTAGTTTCATCGAGCGCATAACCTTTCCTATCTACTCGCACACGACAAGACTTGTTGGCTTTGGCGGTAGAACGATCTCAGATCACCCTGCAAAATATGTAAATTCGCCCCAAAGCTCGGTATTTGACAAGTCAAAGCTGCTCTATGGCTACCACCTTGCTAGACAAAGCATCTTTGAGAAAAATCAGATAATAATAACTGAAGGCTATCTAGATGTCATCATGCTTCACTACGCTGGCTTTACAAACGCTGTTGCGGTTCTTGGCACAGCACTTACTACAAGCCACTTGCCACTTTTAAAAAGGGGCGAGATAAGCGTGGTGCTTTGCTTTGACGGAGATGGCGCTGGTATAAATGCAGCCATAAAGTCAGCTCACCTGCTAAGCATAAATAAAATAGATACAAAAGTAGTCATCATAAGTAACGGCGCAGATCCCGCTGATATGGTCTTTGCAGGCAAGATAAAGGAGCTTAATGAGCTCTTTGGCTCAGGCGAGGATGCGGTGAAATTTTATATAGAAAAGATCATGCAAAAGTATGACATCACGCGCTCAGTGCAAAGAGATAACTGCCTAAGTGAGATAAAAGCCTATATGGACGAGCTTGGAGAGGAGATAGCAAGCTCGTATGTGACCGAGGTAGCGGCAAAATTTAACCTCACTCCACAAAGCGTGGCAGATAGGTTTGGGCTAAAGCAGAAGCCAAAAAATGAAGCTAAATTTAAAAGAGAATTTAGAAAAAAAGATAAAGATGAATTTAGCAACTCTGTCATGGTAGATGAGGTGCCAGCTGTGATGAACAAAGACCCGCTTGAGTTTGCACTTTTTAAAACCATGCTAAATAACCCAAACTACAGAGATGAGATACTCTCAAAGCTTGGTGCTAGATACTTTATAAAGCATCCTGAGTATCTAAACGCCATCCTTTATAGATACGACGTGAGCGACGAGCAGATGGTTAGAGAAATTTTAATGGACGAAAATATCCATGAGATCACCGATGCAACCACTTTGCAAAAGGCTATTTTAAATATGCAAATCGCCTTTTATGAGAACGAACAGCAAATTTTAAAAGGCTCAGACAACCCAAATAAGATAGAAATTTTAGAAAAACTGCTATTTATCATCAAAGATCTCAAGACTCAGCTTTATAAAATTTAAAAACTCACACTTTTTCAGCTTCAAATCATAAAACAAAATGTAAAATGCTTAAAGTAATAAATCTTTTTAAGATTGGCTTTATATTTTAAGGATTTATGATGATAGACGCTAAAAGATTTGAGAGAAATTTTAACGCTATAAGCGAGTTTGGAGCGCTAAAAGGTGGTGGGCTAACAAGGCTAGCCTTTAGCAAAGATGACCTTGAAGCAAGAAAATTTCTTATAAAT
Source organism: Campylobacter concisus (assembly GCF_002913765.1). GTDB lineage: Bacteria > Campylobacterota > Campylobacteria > Campylobacterales > Campylobacteraceae > Campylobacter_A > Campylobacter_A concisus_BB. The sequence goes on from NZ_PPCH01000014.1 coordinate 146,233, forward strand.
TTGATAGAAAAAAATGGCTTTAAACTTAAAATTGACAATGTCGGCAACATCTACGCCATCTATGATGAAGGCTGCGAGGCGGACGCGAAGCCAGTTTGCGTGGGCTCTCACATAGATAGCGTGCCAAATGGCGGCTTTTATGACGGCACACTTGGCGTCATGGCTGGTCTTGAGGCGCTAACTGCGATAAAAGAGGCTGGCATCAAGCTAAAGCGCCCACTTTGGCTCATAAATTTCTGCTGTGAGGAGTCAAGCCGCTTTAAGACAGCCACTATCGGCAGCAAGATAATAAGCGGCAAACTAAGCCAGCAAAGGCTTCATGAGCTAAAAGATGAAGATGGCATCTCGCTTTTTGAGGCGATGAGCGCGGCTGGGTTTAAACCACAAAATTTAGATGAAGCCATCCTAAAAGAAAACTCCCTACACGCCTATCTTGAGCTTCACATCGAGCAAGGTCCAGTGCTTGAGCGAAGCGCTATAAGCGTTGGCGTGGTAAGCGGGATTGCAGCTCCTATTAGATTTGAGATCACAATACAGGGCAAGGCTGATCACAGCGGCGCAACTCCTATGAATATGCGCAGTGACGCCCTGCTTGCCGCTTCACACATCATAATCGCAGCCAATAAATTTGCCAAAAACAAAAAAACAGCCGTCGCAACCGTTGGCTACGTGCATGCAAAACCAGGCGTTTTAAACGTCGTGCCAGGTGAGGCAAGGCTTGGTGTTGATCTAAGAGATATCGATAAGGCTAGCTTAGAGGAGTTAAATTTAGAGCTTAGAACTTTTGTGGGTGAGCTAAGCCGTGAGCTTAAATTTAGCTACGAGATAAGAGAGCTAAGTAGCGACGAGCCAGTAAAACTAAGCGAACACGCCATAAATTTGCTTGAAGATGAAGCCAAAAAGCTTGGTATAAAAACGCTTACTTTGCCAAGCGGGGCTGGGCATGATGCGATGAATTTAATAAAGCTAGCAAGTAGCGTTGGCATGCTCTTTATCCCTTGCGTGGATGGTATCAGTCACAACACCAAAGAGGCGATAAATTTCAAAGATGCAGTAGCCGCAACTAAAATTTTAACAAATGCGCTAATAAGACTTTCAAACGAGGAGTAGTCATGGACAAAATAGCAAAATTAGCACTATCTTTAAAAGAGGATATGATCAAAGATCGCAGATACTTTCACTCGCACCCAGAAACTGGCTGGTTTACCTTTTTTACGACTGCGGTTTTGGCAAAAAGGCTTAGCGAGCTAGGCTATGAGGTGAAGCTTGGCGAAGAGGTTGTAAAGAGCGATGCAAGGCTTGGAGTTGGGAGCAAAGAGCAGTGCCAAAAGGCGATCGAGCGAGCAAAAAGCCTTTTAAATCCTGACGAGGCAAAATATCTTGAATGCATGAAAGATGGCCTAACTGGCTTAACAGCCTTCATCGATACAAAAAGACCTGGTAAATTTAGTGCATTTAGATTTGACATTGATAGCGTTGATGTGACAGAGAGCGCAGAGGCTGCTCATAGACCTTGCAAAGAGGGCTTTGGCTCAGATATCGCTGGTATCACGCATGCTTGTGGGCACGATGGACACATGGCGATGGGTCTAGCGCTTGCAAAGCTGATCGCTAAAAATTTAGATGATTTTAATGGCAAATTTAAATTTATATTTCAAACAGCAGAAGAGGGCACAAGGGGCGCTGTGGCTATGGAGGCTGCTGGGGTGCTTGAGGGCATCGAGTACCTACTTGGCGGACATATCGGCTTTCAAGCAGAAACAAATGGCGGCATAGTTTGTGGCACAAATAAATTGCTTGCAACATCTAAATTTGACGTGCATATCACTGGCCGTTCAGCTCACGCAGCAGGAGCGCCGCAAGAGGGAGCAAACGCCCTTTTAGCCGCTGCTCAAATGGCTCTAAATATGCATGGCATCACAAGGCACGCAAAGGGCGTGACTAGGATAAATGTGGGCGTTTTAAGAGCAGGCGAGGGCAGAAACGTTATAGCACCAAACGGCTATCTAGCCTGCGAAACAAGGGGCGAGGATACAAATTTAAATGAATTTATGTATAAAAAATGTATGGATATCGTAAAAGGCGTGAGTGAAATTTATGATGTCCAGAGCAAAGTCGTGATGACTGGTGGCACAAGCGGAGCAAATAGCGACAAAGAGGTGACTGAAATTTTCTATGAAGCAGCAAAGCAAAGCCCATTTATAGATGATGATAAGATCGTTAAAGAGCTTGACTTTGGCGCTTGCGAGGACTTCGCTCACTTTATGAGAGCTTTGCAAGATAGGGGCGCAAAGAGCGGATATATGATGATCGGTACAAATTTAAAAGCAGGCCATCACAACAGCAAATTTGACTTTGACGAGGAGTGCTTGGTCGCTGGGGTTGATATCTATCTAAGGGCTGCTTACAAACTAAATGGAGCTAAAAAATGAAAAATGCTTTACTAATCAGCGCTTCAAGCTACCAAGATACTGGCTACTTGAGACACTGCAAAAACTGGGTTAAGGACTTCTTGGGCGAGAGCGGCAAGGAGGAAATTTTATTTATCCCTTACGCTGGAGTTAGACGAAGTAATGACGAATATGAGCAAAAGGTCATAGACCGCCTAAAAAACAAAAATATAAAATCAATCCACCACTACGAGGATAAAATTTCAGCTATCAAAAACGCTAGCAGTATCGCAGTTGGAGGCGGAAATACCTTCATGCTACTTCATATGCTCTATAAGCTAAATTTGATTGAGCCTATAAAAGAGGCTGTGGCAAACGGCACAAAATACTTTGGTTGGTCAGCTGGCGCAAATATCGCTGGCAAGACGATGATGACGACAAATGATATGCCTATCATCATGCCAAAGTCCTTTGATAGCCTAAATATCTTCCCATATCAGATCAACCCACACTTCATAAGTGGCAAACTAGCAGGTCATAACGGCGAGAGCAGGGAGGAGAGGCTAGAGGAGTTTTTGATAGCAAATACAAAAGATACTATCTATGCTTTGCCTGAGGGCACGGCTTTGCTTATAGAGGATAGCGAGGCTGAGGTCATAGGACACAGCGAAATTTTAAAATTTGAGTATCAAAAAGAGATAGAAAAAATAGAAGTTGGAACTAAATTTAAAATCTAAACAAGGAGAGAGGTATGGAAACATTCAAGCTAATTGCTGCCATTCTTGGCATCGTTGCAGTTGTAGCACTTCTAGTCTTAAAAAAAGAGACAAGAACGGTGCTAATAGGTGTTGGTTTGGTGCTTTGTATAATCGCACTAAAACCGATGGGGGCACTAAGTGCTTTTACTGACTATATGACTAAAGCAGGGCTTATAAAGGCTATTTGTGCGAGTATGGGTTTTGCTTTCGTTATGAAATATACAATGTGTGATAAGCACCTTGTTGCGCTTCTTACAAAGCCACTTAGAAACGTGGGATTTATCTTGATCCCTGTAACAACCGTGCTAACTTACTTTATAAATATCGCTATCCCTTCAGCTGCTGGCTGCTCGGCTGCTGTTGGCGCGACGCTTATACCGCTTCTAATGGCCTCAGGCGTTCGCCCTGCGATGGCTGGTGCGGCTGTTTTTGCAGGCACATTTGGCTCAGTCCTAAGCCCAGGCTCTGCGCACAACATATATGTGGCTGACCTTGTTAAAAAGACAGTTGCAAACTACACAGTTCAAGACATCATAAAAGTGCAAATTCCTAGCGCATTTACAGCTCTAGCTATCGTAGTTGTCATGCTAACTATCGTCGCAATATTATTTAAAGACTATCAAAAAGGTACAAATTTCACTCTTGAAAGCGGTGCCGCAAGCGAAGAGAAGTCAGCGTTTAAAGTAAATTTGATCTACGCTCTTATGCCACTTGTCCCACTTGTCATCTTGGTTATCGGCGGAACAAGCCTAGCAAAAGACTACAGCTTTTTGGCATGGACAAAGATGGGCGTTGCTGAGGCGATGATACTTGGTGCTATCATAGCTATCTTTGCTACGCTTACAAACCCACAAAAGATCACAAAAGAGTTCTTTAACGGCATGGGTCACGCTTACGCTGATGTTATCGGTATCATCATCGCAGCTGGCGTCTTTGTCGCAGGTCTAAAGGCGTGCGGAGCTGTTGATGTGGTCATAGCGTGGCTAAAAACCGATCAAAGCTACGTTAAATTTGGCGGAACATTTGTGCCATTTATCATGGGTATAGTTACAGGCTCAGGCGACGCTGCTACATTTGCATTTAACGAAGCTGTCACAACAAATGCTGCTGCTCTTGGCTTTGAGCAAGATAAGCTTGGTATGGCTGCAGCTATTGCAGGCTCACTTGGACGTTCAGCTTCTCCGATCGCTGGAGCTGCTATCGTTTGTGCTGGTATCGCTATGGTTAGCCCAGTCGAGCTTGCAAAAAGGACATTTTTAGGTATGTTTCTCTCTGTTGTGGCGATCGCATTTTTCGTCATCTAAGGATGAAAGATGGATATCGTAGAGAGATTTATAAACTATACGAAATTTAACACCACGACAAATAAAGAGAATGGATTAAAAGGCATCATGCCTTCTAATCCAACCGAGTACGAGCTGGCTCTTTTTATAAAAGATGAGCTTGTCTCGCTTGGTATCAAAGATATCATCTTGCAAGATAGTGCTATCTTGATAGCAAAGATCCCCCCAAACTGCGAAAATGCTCCAAGTATCGCCTTTTTTGCGCACTTAGATACAAGTAGTGAGCAAAAAAACGACACAAAAGCGAAGATAGTAAAATACACAGGCGGTGACATCTGTCTAAACGAAGAGCAGGGAATTTACCTTAAATTTAGCGACAACCCAGAGCTTAAAAAATACGTTGGCGACGATATAGTCGTGACTGACGGCACTAGCTTGCTTGGTGCTGACGATAAGGCGGCGATCGCTAGTATCGTAAATATGGCTAGCTTTTTCATGCAAAATCTTGATGTAAAGCACGGCAAGATCGTGATCTGCTTCGTACCAGATGAGGAGCAGGGCTTACTTGGGGCAAAAGCACTTGATGTAAATTTACTGGGAGCTGACTTTGGCTACTGCTTAGACTGCTGCGAGATAGGCGAGCTAATATATGAAAACTGGAACGCAGCTGACTGCACGATGGTCTTTAAAGGCGTTTCGGCTCATCCGATGAACGCAAAGGGCAAACTTGTAAATTCGCTACTTCTTGCGCATAAATTTATCTCGCTTTTGCCAGGCGGCGAAGTGCCAGAGTGCACCGAGGGCAAAGAGGGCTACTTTTGGGTGAAAGAGCTTAGCGGAAACAGCGCAAAAACGACGCTCAAGATCGACATTAGAGAATTTGACGAGGTGAAATTTCAAAAAAGGCTTGAGTTTTTAAGTGAGATGGCAAATTCTTTTAATAAAATTTATGGAGATCGTTGTGAGATCACGCTAAAAACACGCTATGAAAACGTCTTTAAGTTCTTAAAAGATAAAAACTCACTGCCTATAAAACTAGCAAAAGATGCCTTTAGTGAGCTAAATATCACGCCAAACATAAAGCCGATGCGAGGCGGATATGACGGTGCTGCGATCTCTGCAAAGGGCGTACCAACGCTAAATTTATTCACAGGCGGAAATAACTTTCACTCAATCTTTGAGTACTTGCCAGTTAGCAGCCTAAAAGCCGCAAGCGAAGTCATTAAAAAAATCGTAATTAACGCTGCTAAATAAACTTCATAAAAGCCTAGATTTAGTAAATTTAGGCTTTAAATTTTACTTTCAGGACAAAAATGAAGGCTTTAGCTTTGTTTAGCGGAGGGCTTGATAGCATGCTCTCTATGAAAATAATAAGCGATCAAAACATCGAAGTGGTCGCGCTTTATATGGATACTGGATTTGGCGTAGATGAGGAGAAGCACGAAGTTTTAAGGCGCCGTGCAGCCTTGGCTGGGGCTAGCCTAAAGGTGGTTGATATGAGAAACGAGTATCTTCGTGATGTGCTTTTTAACCCAAAATACGGCTATGGCAAGCAATTTAACCCTTGCATCGACTGCCATGGATATATGTTTAAAACCGCTCTTAATATGCTAAAAAGCGAAAATGCAAATTTTATAATCACAGGCGAAGTCGTAGGACAAAGGCCGATGAGCCAGCGAAGAGACGCACTTTTTCAGGTCAAGCGCCTAGCTGATGACGAGGATGATCTAGTGCTTCGTCCGATGTGCGCTAAGCTCTTGCCACCAACTAAACCAGAGCGCGAGGGCTGGGTCGATAGAGAGAAGCTACTTGACATAAGCGGGCGCGATAGAAAGCCACAACTTGCTTTAGCAAAGAAATTTGGCTTTGAGGACTTTGCAACGCCTGGAGGTGGGTGTTTGCTAACGATCGAGAGCTTTGCAGTCAAGATAAAAGACTACTTGAAATTTGATAAAGAGATGCGAGATATCGATGTCGTGTGGCTAAAGCTTGGTAGGCATCTGCGCTTGGTAGATGGTGCTAAAATGATAATAGGGCGTGACGAGAGCGACAATAACGCACTTTTGGCTCATCCAAATGATAAATTTGAGCAGGTTAAATTTAAAGAGAGCGATGACATCGTGGGAGCTGTTAGCTTCATAAGCAAAAACGCTAGTAAAGCTGACAAAGAGCTTGCTGCAAGGCTCGCGCTAGCTTATACAAAAGCTAGCAAAGATGATGAATTTGAAGTTAGCATCGCTAATGAAAAATTTATCATCAAACCTGAAGATAAAAAGCTAGCACAAGAGTTTTTTGTGAAGTAAGTTTAAATTTGCAAAGGAATTTGATCTAAATTTCTTTGCAATATCTAAAATTTTATAACTATTTCAAACCCCCACAAAATCTAAATTTGTAAAATTCCCAGTCATAAATATGTCACAACTGTACCAAAGTACAATGGTTTGATTTTGATAAAACCGCTAAATTTAGGAAAAAATTTAAAAAGGGAGATGCATGTCAAAGGAAATAGGCGTAGTAAAAAATGTAACGCAAGGAAGCGTAAAAGCCGTAAGCCTAACAGGCGAAAGCAGAGAATTAAAAGTAGGTGACATAGTATATCAAGGAGAAAAGATAGTCACTGAATCAACTGACGCAAAAGTAGTAATAGCAAAAGCAGATGGAAAAGAAATAAGTCTAATAGGCAAAGACTCAATAAATTTAGACCAAAGTGTAGGTGAAAATTCTCAAACAACAGCAGATATCACTTCACTTCAAAAAGCAATCTTAAGTGGTGAAGGTTTAGCTGGTTTAGAAGAGACTGCAGCTGGTGGAAACCAAGCTGGTGGAAACGCTGGAGGTGACGGAGTAAGTCTTGGTGCTGCTAGCTTTGCACAGGGTGGTCACTACTCAAATATAAGTGCGAATTTTAATAACCTTGGTGACCTAGGTGCTACATTTGAAGCTCCTGTTAGCTCAGTTGGCGGCGGACAAAGTGAAAATTTAGGTGACGGCGCGGCTACTGATAACGTAGTACCACCACAACCATTGCCACAACCACCATTGCCACAACCATTGCCACCACAACCATTGCCACAACCAAATGGAATAATCAAAATCCCACTCTCAGCTCACAAGGGCGAGGACCCATCGGCTGAACTACTACCGGCATTTACAACAAAGATACCTAGCGGATATAGCGTGCAAAAGCAAGGTGATGGCAGAAGCTATCTAGTGCCTGATGATGGTGTGAATGAATTTACATACAATAATGGCTGGTATGTGAGCAATGACGGCCAGCTAGCTATCGGACAAGATGAGGCTAAAAAGCTAGCAGTAACGAGCAACGCAAACGAGGGCAACTACCCAGACGATGGCACAGTAGCAAAGATAGTAGCTCCGAATGCACAGCTAAACGTTTTTGGCTCAGATATCAACGATGAAATAGTTGTAGATAATGCTCAGATAAATAATGTTTATGGCGGTGTTGGTGCTGATAAAATTTCAGGTATAAATTCTGCAAAGCTTAGCAACATCTCTGGTGGCTCTGGCGATGACGTGATCGATCTAAACAAAACTACGATCACTGGCATGGTTGTGGGCAACGAAGGCGACGATACTATAAATGTAGATAATGGCTCAAAAGTTGCTAAAAGTGTATATGGAAACGACGGAAAAGACACTATAACGATAGATAATAACTCTGTTGTTAGCAAGAATGTATTTGGTAACGCTGGCGAAGATACGATAGTAGTTCAAGGCGGTGCTAAGGTAGATGGCTGGGTGCTTGGCGATACAAAGACTAAAAATGATATGCATGAAAAACAGGTAAATCCATTACTAGATATAACAGATAATGGTGCTGGTAATGACACCATAAAAATAAGTGGCGCAGGAACTAGCGTGAAATATATAGGCGGCGGAAATGGCGATGATACTATCACAGTAGAAAAAGGCGCACGTGTCGTACTCATCCAAGCAGACGAGGGCGATGACACCATAACTGTAACTGGTGCTGGCACATTCACAAGCGCAGTAAATGGCAGAGGTGGCGACGATACTATCTTGGTTAGCGACCAAGCAACGGTTGAAGGCATAGTTGGTAGATGGGGCAATGACGACATAACTGTAACTGGTGCTGGCACTACCGTGACTGAATATGTACAAGGCAATGAAGATGCTGATACTATTAGAATTTTAGACGGAGCTACTGTAAATCAATATGTAAGCGGCGGTCGCGGCGAAGACCCTAATGTATATGGCGGCGCTCAAGACTCTGATAAAAATACAGTGATCATCAAAAATGCCACAGTAAAAGGTGACGTAGAGGGCAGCACTCGCGGTGGCGATAGTGAGATCGAAATTTCAGGCTCAACAATAAACGGCAAGATAGTTGGCTCTAGCGACGGCACAAAAGCTAGCAAGCTTACCATAGAAGACGGTTCTGTGGACTTTAGTAAGGTTGAGAAAATAACAAACCTTGAACTTGGCGGAGCTGATAAAAATTTAAATATCACACTAACTAAAGATGATATCTTTAGAAACAATGAGCTGAAAATAGACGGCGAAGAAGGCGATAAAGTAACGTTAACTGGCGGCTTTACAGAGGTTGGCTCACATGATGGCTACAGAACATACGCAGCAACAGGCTCTACGATAAGCGTAGATATCAAAGAGGATGTCGTTGTAACTCTATAATAAATTTGGTCTAAAAGGGAAACCTTTTGGACCGAAAACTTTTTTCTAAATCTACACTCAAATTTTAAAAATATCAATCAAATTTCATTTCTTTGTCAAATTCTTATTAAATTATAAAAATATATTATGCTTAAATTGCATATTAAGGTAATTATATATTATTTGAAAGTTAAATATAAAAATATATATTTTATAAAGGAATAAAAATGAAAAGAATTTTCATCGCTTTTTTGTCGCTGCTAATGGCATCTATGCTAAATGCAGCCGAGTTTAGAGATGTCAAAGATATCTCTGGTGATATCGTCAAAGTCCCTGTAAATGTGGAAAAGATCGCCACACTTTGGTACGCAAACAACCAGATCGTTTTGATGCTAGGTGGGGCTGATAAGATAGTGGCGACCACCGATCTTATTAAAAATAATAAGTGGTTTGCGCATGTGTATCCTAAAATTTCAAGCATACCAAACGGCGTAAATGGCAAGAGTTTGCAGGCTGAAGAGCTAGTCAAACTAAACCCTGACATCGTCATAGCCGCTGATAAAAACAACAAAGAAGAGCTACTTAAAAATGGCTTTACCGTGCTTTATCCGTCATTTACAAATCACGCTGATATGAAAAAGAGCGTATCCATCATGGCTGAAGTCATAGGTGGTGACGAACCAAAGATAGCTGAGAAATTTAATGAGTATTTTGACGGCAACCTCAAAAGAGTGCTAAGTAAAACAGATAAGATCGCTGAGATAGAAAGACCAAAAGTGCTTCACATAGCTGATGGTAAGAATTTGCTTAAGGTTGATGGCACAAATACGATCATAGATGAGTGGATAAGAGTTGCAGGTGGCCAAAATGCGGTTTCAAAAGCTGGAAATATGCTGGAGCTTAATGCCGAAGAGATCATAAAGATAAACCCAGACGTGATCATCATAGGCAGAGCCAAAGCACCAGAAATTTTAAAAAAACTATATGAAGATCAAGTCTATGCCGGTACAAACGCTGTCAAAAACAAAAAAGTCTATGTAAATCCAGCTGGCGTCTTTAGCTGGGATAGATACGGCGCTGAGGGGGCTTTACAAATTTTATGGGCGGCAAAGACCTTGCATCCTGAGCTTTTTAAAGATGTGGATATAACGGATGAGACAAAGAAATTTTATAAAGAGTTTTTGCACTACGACCTAAGCGATAAAGAGGTTGGCTACATCTTAAATGGACTAGAGCCAGAGGGTAAATAGAATATAGTTAGTATAGTTACAACGTTGGAGCTTTTTGGTTGTTTTTATAATTTTTAGTATTATTTTGGGTATTAAGTAAAGGATAAAAATGCAAACCATACAGGCAAATTTCACAGCTAGCATAAGCGAGCTAAAAAAGTCTCCAGCTCAAATTTTAAAACAAGCTGGAGATAATGTCGTAGCTATACTAAACCACAATGTCCCTAGTGCATATCTAGTGCCTAACTCTGTCTATGAAAAAATGACAGAGATAATAGAATAGTATCATCTAAGTAAAGCGGTAGATACTGCTTTAGCAAGTGGTGAAAAACCAGTAAAAGTAAGTCTAGATGAGCTATGAGTGTGATTTTTGCCAAGTGCCTTAAAAGAGTGGCAAAAGCTTGACAATAGCATAAAGGTGCAGTTAAAAAAGAAGCTAAGTGGGCGTCTAGAAAACCCAAAGGTTGCCAAGGACAAGCTACTAGGCTATGAAGATGTCTACTTGAGATAAAATTTATTTATCAGTAAAAATAAAAGCAAATTTATAGAAAGCATCTTGTAAAATAAAACAATCCTGAAAAAATGTACCGCTTTTTATAAAAACTGTACCATACTTTTAGGAAATTTTAAAGAAATGGAAACTGCAAAAAGAGCAGTTATAGTATCGATAAGTAGGACATCTATGGTGTCACGGGGAGACTTGAACTCCCGACCTCCGGCTTATGAGATAAATTTTTAAATATCGCTTAAAGCCTTGCTACATCGCCATTACAAACAACTTTTTGTCATAAGCACTAGTCAAGTGTTCCACTTTTGTTCCACTACAAATCCATGGTACATCTAAAAAACCGCAATGGAATTTATTACTACCGAAGCGTCATCGCACCAAACGCAAGAAAAGTTTTAAAATGCTCAAGAGAGCTAAGTTTCTCCTTGGGGACTTATTCCTTATTAAAAGCCAGAAAATCTGCTAGAATCTATGATAGATATATTTATCTCATAACAAAGGCGGTGGATATGAAGCTAAATCAAGGAATTATAGATTCATTAGTTGATAGTTTTATGCAAGCAAAGATCGATAAGAGTATAAAAGAGCATTCACTTTATGATAAAAAGATAGATATTGACTTTGCAGATGCGCTAAATAAGCATTTTAAAGAGGCTTTAAAAGATAATGCCTTTCCTGATTTGCTTAATAAAAGTAATGAGACTTTAAATGGCATGGCTAAAATTTTATCTAATAGTCCAGATGAAGCCATAGACCAAGATGATAAAGCTAGTATAGCTCAAACCCTGCTAGAAAAACACATATTGTCCCTAAACTACCTAATATCAAAGCTTGATAAGAGCACAAACCTTGTGTCTAAAAGACTTAAATTTTTAAGCAAACAAGATGAAAGTTATAAATTTGAGCCAAATGATATGGAGAGCTTCCAAGATAATATCAATGCTCTAGATGAAGCAAATGGGCTACCTCTTAAAAAAGAAGATATCAAAAGTCTAGCTAAAAATTTCTCACATGCCATAATGGCAACTGCTGAGCAACAATACGGACTTAACACTCCTTTTAAGCTAGTAAAAACAAAAGGTGATGAGAGGAACGTAGAGCAGATACTAACTAGCGATAGCCATCTAATAGGCAAACGCATAAAAGTAGGAGATAGTAGCTTTGGCATGGGTAGCTTAAACGATGAGGCGGTCCAAGAATACGAGATAGTGCCATGTTCTCCTAGTCAAAAAAAGATAGAGAGCAGGGAGATCATCACACTAAAAGTGGCATTTGAAAATTTTACAGCTAACACTAGCGTTAGTCAAAAGTGGTCAAGTAGCACTATGGATCTGGTAAATATCGTAGGCAATATATTGTTTAAATTCTTTCATCCAAGCAAAGATATCACAGCCATATCACGAGATGATCTGCTTAAATTTAGAAATACTTTGTCTCTCATACCAACCAAGCTAAACCAAAAAGCCAAATATAAAGATAAAAGCCTAGAGCAGATAATACGCATAGGCAAAAACGATGCCAAGCTATCGCAAGTAACCATACAAAAATATATGATAAGAGTAGTGCAGTTTTTTAAGTATTGCTACAACAGCGACTACATAAGTAAGAGCATCGTAAATGACTTAAACATAAAAGTAGAGATAAATCCGATGGAGCGTAAGGTTCTGCCTTATAGCAAAGAAGAGGCTAATGCTATCTTTAAAATAGTCCAAAATTTTAAAGAGACCAACAAGTCACCAAGTAAGCGCATAAGTGCAAATGATCTATACTATATAACTATGATAGCAGCATATAGTGGCATGAGGATAAACGAGATAGTTCAGCTAAGAGCACGTGATATCGTGCAACACAATAATGTGCTTTGCTTTAGTGTAAATAGAGATGATGGTAAGAGTACCAAAAATATAAACTCCATAAGGCTTGTGCCAGTCCATAGCAAGCTAATAGAGCTTGGACTAATGGAGTTTGTAAAACAAAGAGCTAGTGCAAATAAAAGCATCTTCAAAGTAAGTAACAAAGACTTTTCAGAAATTTTTAGATCACAAATACAACGAAAGCTAATAAGCAGCGACAAGCAAAAGACTTTTTACTCATTTAGGCACTACTTTATAGATACGCTTGTCCAACAAGAAGTAGAGCCAAATATCATAGCTCAAATAGTAGGACATGAGAAGCAGTATAAAATTTTACTCGGAACATATGCTACAAATATAAATACTAGTGTTTTAAAAGCAAAAGTAGAAATGGTGTGCTATTAGATATTAGACGTATGGTTTATATAGTGGATACATACTTCCTTTTATAAACCATAATCTATTACATGATTTTATACTTAATCCTTTATATTATGCTCTTTAGCATAGCTTAATATCTTTTGCCTAAGATCTTCAGGGAAGCTATCTCTATACATCACTGGTGTTAAAGGGTTTAGCTTTTTATCTAATTTACCAGCCTCATATAGTCTTGTTAGCTCTTCTGGTGTGTTGTAGTATGGTGCATTTGGATATCCCTCTGGTGGAGTTAGGGACATTATTTTAGCTTCTAGGAGATTAATGTCTCTATTCAAAATTACTTGCCTATATTCTTGATCGTCTGGTTCAGCTACGTCAAAAGGAAGCATTTCATCTTTTAGGACGTCTTTCATTTTTGTCATAAATTCTTCTCTTGTAGTCTCATTTGCATCTAGGTCTCTAGGGTCTAATAATTTACCTTCGTCTTCAACGAGTTTTCTAAAATACCGCATAACCCTACCATCAGTATCAAGTGCAAGTCCTCTATTAAAATCCATCACGAAATAGCTACCTACTATCTCATCTAGATAAGGCATCATTCCATATTCATCTAGTGGGGGATTTTTAGCTAGTTTTCTAAATTCTTCCGCCATTTGTAAATTTGTATTTAGACCTATATCATAAGTAGTATATTCAAAAAGATCACCTAAAAAATCTAAAGCCTTTACTACTCCTAGCTGGGCTGCTAAGAAAATTCTTTGATAATCCCTTGCTTTAAATCCTGCTTCATTTCCATGTGAAAACCCCATAGGATCTCCAAGTATTCCTGCACACATTCCCCACTCTGCTGAAAAGAGCATTGATTTTAATGTGCCTTTATGAGCATTTACTTCATCATAAATTTCAGCATATTCTGGTTTAGTTAGTTTGCCATTACTATCTACTCTGCCTATTGCATCATCTGGGATATCTATCATAGTACATTTTAGATTACTTCTTTTTACTAGATAGATATATCTATCTCTCTTATCTTTTAAGCTTTCATAGTAAGCTTTTTCTGTCTTAGTCCATGGAGATAGTTTATTTGAGCTTGCTTTATAGCTAATGTCTAGCCATGGTTTAAATGATAGATAGTCTGTTTGACCTAGAGAGTTTGGTTTAGGGTTATAGTATAGTGGTTTATAGTTTTTATATGGGGATGAGTCTAGGATGGAACGGGCTTCCAAGAGATACTTGGACTGAATTTCTAAGTATTCCTTATTTGTCCTAGGTTTTTTATAATTGTCATTGTTTGGTATCATTAAATTTGTCTTTTTATCAAATGGTATTTCCATTCCATTTGGAGCTATAACTGTATATGTATTAGTATTATCCATTAAATTTTCTTTACTCATTAAATTTCCTTTATTTATTATTAATAGTGATCCTGCTACTAAAAGAGCTATGATGATAAATATAATCTTCTTCATCTCTTATCCTATATATAGACCATCTTCCATAACTATGGTGGTGGCTAAACGACCTACTAGGCGAGGAGGGATAGATGATGTGGTTTGAGTACTCTTGTCTTTTCTATCTGACGATCCGAACTCCTTACACCCCACATATATCCCTTTTATGTTATTGTTACCTATGATATCAAGAGCCTCTACTAGATCTCTTGATAGGTTGCGGTGAGTATTGCCATAGTTGGTGTTAAAAATTCCTAGTCTAAGCATATATATAATATTTGCAGCCTCTTGATAGGCATCTATGGCATAAGACAAACCACCCCTATCTTGACTATTACCTTTTCTATAAGCGTCATACACCTCTTTCTCCTCTTTAACATCTAAATTTAGCTCCCTTATCTCTACATCAGATTCAGTGTATCTACTTCTAGCATATTTAAAGTAGTTTGCATCTATCTCATTACCAGCTCCTCTTAGCTCATCTAAACATAGATAGGTACTAAGGTTATTTAGTGCTAGTTTAGAAGCTAGGTTAAAAGATAGTTTGTTTTTCTTATGGTCTATGTCGTAGTATATAAATGAGTTATAGTCTAGTCCTCCACTACTTATATTAGCTCCTAGAAATAGTCTATTTAAATTTAGGCTTATATAGTTTTGATAGATCATTACTGGATAGTAACAATAGCTATTTGTACTATTTTTATCATAAGCTTCTTTTATGGACATAGGTTTATATGAGATATTATTTAGTGCATATGCTTCATTAAATTTATATGTATATCTTGTGTGCATTATCTCGTTATAGTTCTCTTCTAGCTTTTCGTATGAGGTTTTCCAGAGTTCTAATGCACCACTAACCATAGAAGCACCTATGCTCTTACCTAGTGATCCTGCATAATCTTTTATTAGTCTCTTTATCTCTTGAAAATCTGTATAGCTAAACCTATGAGTATATCTCATAAAGGTATATGTTGTGATCTCTGTATAAGTTATACTTAGTTTATAATACTCCATCGCCATATGAAGCCTAAATGCATTCGAAGCTTGAATGATTAGATTAAGCTTTGAATGTTGTAAAACTACACTTGTAGTTCTTAGGCTTGTTATTAGCAAGACATATCTATCTATCTCTTTAGTCTTTCTTGCGCCAAGTAGGCTTTTTACTAAATTTAATACCCCAAGCTCATCAAGAAATGTTTCTCTTAGTGCCTTTGCATCTTTATTAAATATATAAGAGCCAAGTGATTCATATATCTTAGATATGCCATCTTCACCAACAAATTTTGAAAGTGGAAATACCTCTTCTATAGTAGTTTTTACTAATAATGAGGTTACCTCTTTATTTATATCTCTATCATTACTATATGCTATATCTTTTAAGTTTATAGCCTCTTTTAGAGTGTTTTTATTCTTAGCAGCTATAGCCTCTTTTATAGTAGCTTCATCTTTTTTATAGTTATCATCTATCTTGTCAGCTTGTTCTATAAGAAGTTTCATTAGATCTTTTTGCAAAGGATCTTTGATATCTGCATTTTTACCAACTTCATTTTCTGTTAAAAGCTCTTCAACGCTAACTACATCCTTGTTATTTACTCCATCCATATATTTAGAAATTTCTTCTATACATAGATACTCACCACTTTTTAGACCACTATTTTTTACTGAGTCTTTGTAGAAAAATAACTTTAAATCTCTATCAAAAACTCTTATTATAGAGTTTGAGTGTAGGGCTTTTATTTCATCATCTTCTATTACTATATATTCATCACCATCTTTAATGCTTTTCTTTATCATTTTTTTTGAATAGCTTTTAGTTATTATAAAGTAAGCTACGCCAAGAGATAGTGCCTCTATGAAAGAGTAGCGTTTTGGGAGGGTTTGTATTATACGTTGCATTTGTGATTGGTATTCATCTGCGGTTGATGAGCCATTTTTTATATCATCTATAAGTTGGCTTGAGATATTGCTATTGTTATATGCTTCAGCCTCTCTTCTGTTTAAGGCGTTTTCATTTACCTTATCAAATACTGCTTTAAAAGAGAGAGTTACCTTTTTCATATACTCTTCTTCGCTTTTTTTGATCTTCTCCATATCATTTGGTTGCTTAACATAAGCATTTACGTGAGAGAAATTTGTCTTAAATAACTCTTCGTATTTGGTGTAATTATCAAGATAGTTAGTATCATCTTGATAGGCGATCTCTTTAAATTCTTCCCTTTTTTGCTCTATGTTGTCTATATATTTTTTATCTATCCTTGCAAATGGAGATAAATTTAAGACAAGAGTTGATTTATTGTTTTCTTTATTGATATTTATGCTGTACTGGCTGTAATCCTTAATAGGACTTAGGGTTTTTATGTCAGTAAATTTTTGTTTTACTAGGTTGGATTTGTTGGGTCTATTTAGCCCGTCTTCTATCACTTGATCTAGGCATTTACTTATTACTTCTTCTCTTAGCCCTGCACTTGATCTAAAAGGAGAATTTGAAAGAACGATATAGTTTTTATTTAAATTAGAAAAGTCCTTGCTATTCATCTCGTCGTTTGTAGATTTGCCGTTTTTGTTAGACTTATCTGATATTAGATTGGCTAGTTTTACGGAATTAAAATTTGAAGCGCAGATGAAATTTAGGTTTGCATTTAGTCCTTTTATTTGATCCTTTAGTCTTTTAAAGAGCGTATCATCACTAGAGCCAAAGCCTAAGTTTTTATTTACTATATCATAAGAGCAAACGTCCTTAGTGTGATCAAATACCGACAGATCATCCAAATGACCAAACACACTATATCCCTCATCTGCATTGCAATTAACCTCATTTAGGTTATTGTCGTCTCTAAAGTAGATATAGTCTAAATTTAGATGGGTAAAGTCTATAAAAAAGCCAGAATTAGAGGATTTATCTTGCTTAAATACTAATACATTGCAGCTTGAGTTTATATTTAGGGTATTTATAATAGAAGCAAATCTAGATGTGAAAAAACTAAGGATAGGTAAGGTTACGCCATAAAGAGATCTATTACTTTGATGCTCAACCATCTTGTAGGTTAATTTACTAAGCTCATAGAATAAAAAGCATCCGTTTGCCTTTTTAAGCGCTGCCTTTGGATCACTTAGATCAACTATGCTTAGTATAAAAAGAAATATTTGCTTTAGCAAAAACTCTCCGCTTTCTTTATTTAACTCGCTTAAATTCTTATCTAACTCTCTAAAACACTCTTCAATACTTTTTTCAAATTTAGCTCCATCTAGTCCCTCGCTAGATATCAAAGAGCTAGCATCACTTAGTAGATCATTTTTTAAGGTATTTAGGCACTCTTTTACAATATCTTTGGCGTCGTCGTAGTTGGATACTACGGTCTCAAACATATCATAAAAGCTTATAGCTTCTGTCTTTGTTTCACCCATGCTTTTTAGCAAATTTCTCTCATGCTCATCCTGAGCAGCTTCAAGTTCAGCTTCATATCTTGCTTTGCTTTTTATGGGGCTTATCTTCTCTTTTAAATTTGCAAAAAACTTGTCAACTGCACTCTTTTTATGGACAATCTTTACTGGTATATCTCTATATTCAAATTCTCTTATTCTATTTAGTTTGCTATCAGTAAAGCTCTCTTTATCTATATAAAAGTCAGATACGATCGACACATCTTTTTTATCTCTCTTCTTAGAAAATATTAGATTAGATATGATCTCATTAGCTATGCCGTTAGAGTACGATGTGAGTGAATTCAAACTAGATGTATAAAGAGTTACGCATTTCGCATCAGCCATATACTCTTTTATCTTTTTTAATGTCTCTTCGCAAGAGTAGGTTATATTTATTTCGTTGTTTTGCATATTAAGCCACCACTACTGTTTTAGATATTTTATTGTGATTGTATTTATAATATTATTAATTTATTATGGGATAAAGGAAGGTAGGAAATGTTTGATACTTGGGCTTATATTTTTTAGCTTGCCAAGTTAGTTAGATAAAGCCATCTAAATTACTAACACAATTATGCTATAATCATGTCATATTATTAAAAGGAAATAACATATGCCTCAAATAGTACCTATAAAAGAGCTTAGAAACACAAATGAAATTTCACAGCTATGCAATAGCAAGGATGAACCAATATTTGTAACTAAAAATGGTTATGGAGACTTGGTTGTGATGAGCATAAAGACATACGATAAGCTAGTAGCCACAGCCGATATAGATAGCGCCATCGCATCATCTGAAGCTAAGATAACAGCAGATACAAAGATGCTAGAAGCAAAAGACGTTTTTGCTAGTTTAAAAGATAAGTATCTTGAGTAAGTATAAAGTTCTGATCTCACCACAAGCTTATGAAGAGCTTGAAGCGATTTATAAATATATCGCACTATCTTTGCTCTCGTCAGGTGCTGCAAACTCTACGCTAGAGGCTATCAAAAATGCTATTCTTAGCCTAGATGAGATACCAAATCGTGGTGCTATTAGAAAAGTTGGCAGATATGCCAATATGGGCTATAGACAGCTATTTGTTAAAAACTATACAGTGATTTATAGGGTCAATGAAAAAAATAAGGCCGTTATAATCATCACTATTAGATATACGCCAAGCGCTTTTTAGACATACAACTTCAATAATATCTTTCTAAAAATAAATATCCACCTATCCTAATACTCTCTCATCTGCGAAAATATACATAACATCACATACTATACGTTACGTCACCTACTGCATGTTACATCATGTACTATACATTACATCAAGTGCTGCATGTGACATCACATACTGAATGTTACATCATGTACTGCACATTACATCACATGCAGTATGTTACATTATGAATTTATTTGTTATAATCCAAGAAAATTTAATGCCAGTTTCTAGTATATTTATCAACATTTTTAGTATGTTGATAAACTTACTTAGCAAGCTCGGTCCGAGCTTGCTGTAAGGTCTTAGCCAGACGGGCAAAATTTTTATTTACAAAGATACAACCTAAACAAAACTTTATCCATTAAAAATGACATTTGCCGATAAAAGGTCTAAGTTTTTGCTTAAGATAAATATTACTTTAATACATGCAAAAACCTCTCTCAAAATTTTACTCATAAAATTTCTTTCTCCCAAAATAACAATCCATACCCATAAAATGCTAAAATAGCAAGCAAAATATAAATGGCTAAATTTACAAATGCTAGAGAGCGACCTTTGAGAGTTGGCGGAGTTTTTGCGCCCAGGGTCAAACCTCACATCGTATCAATACTACGTGCCAATGCTTGGTCTTATCTTTTTGCGATACGCTCTGGGGCGAGCTACCTGAGTGTTATGATGATATAAGTATCTCGGCGTGCAGATAGAAAATTTATGAGTATGTCTATATGAGATATAGGAGTGTTGCGTAGGATATACCGCAAGTTTGTAAGCAAGCCAGTGTAAATTTACTTGGTAAAATTTACACGGCTAGCTTACTTTGGTGGCTTAAATTTATAGATTACGCATTGTAAATTTTAAAGAATGCTTACTACCCCATCTCCATCAATGCATCATCTTTTGTAAATTTACCACTCAACTCTGGCATCTCATTTACTATTATCTCTTTTAGCTCAGGATCGGTGCTTGCTATTTCAAGTAAAAGACCTAAGCTTTTGTCATTAAAGTCTCTTAGCCTGATATTTTCTTTTTGCAAGCTTTTGCTTTTACGTGCTAGAGATTGATTTTCTCTATTCTTACTCTCTATCAATGCATTTTGTTCATCTATCTTTGTTTGCTGATTAGTATGTGCTTTTACTCTATTTTTAAGAAGCATTATCTCTTTGTCTTGCTCAGCTTGAATCTCTTTTAAATCATCTAGCTCTTTTTCTAGCTGCTCTTTTTCTTTTAAGACTTCTAAGCTTTTCTTTTTATCTTCCTCTATGATCTTGTTTTGTTCTGTTACTTGCCCATCAAGAAGTTCTACCTTTTCTTTTAGCTGCTCATCAGATGTGATGGTTATGCTTTCTTGCATTTGTTCAAAAACAGAATTTCTAAGACCTACTATTAAAGCTCTTTTTTCATTTGGCTCTAACCTAAAGTACTCGTCGCCCAACAAAGGCTCTTTCTTTTGCATATACTTATTTGCTTCCGCTTCTATAAGCTTTTGAATTTTCTCTTTTAGCTCTTGCTCGCTCTTATATTCACTTGCTATTTGGTGCATTTGGGTTAAATTCTTGTGTCTATTTTTACTTGACTTACCACGAAGTACCTGACCTTCAAATGCCTCTGCTCCCATATCTTGTAGCTCTTTACCAAATTTTGCTGTTTTTGACCTGCCACTAAATCTCAAATTTGCATGCTTCTCAAAGTTGTAGTTTGTAAAGATGATGTGATAGTGCTTGGTCTTTTCGTCATTATGCTCAGCCACAAGCAGACACTTTGCGCCATACTTCGCGCAGTATGCATTTACAAATCTCATTACTCTATCCATGCATATGTTTTCATTTATAAATTTTGACTCTTCGTCGTTTAGCCCTTCTTTTGGCTCCTTTTCTCTGTCTGTACCAAATGTGATGATGACTTCACAAAAACTAGCCATATCTTTGCGCCAAGCTCTACGTATAACTATATCTTTACCTTGTCGTTTTTGTGTGTAGGATTGCTTGCCATAGTCTTCTTTAAAGCTATCCTGAAAGCCTTTAAGTAAATTCTTTACAAAAGCCATATTATGCAGCTCATCATCTTTGCCGTTAGCATCTCTCATATTGCCATTGCCATTAAACTCGCTTAGGAGCTTGTAGCGATTAATAGTGGCTGGGGTTTTGTTAAGATACTTTATATGCTCAGTCTGATTTTTCTCACGGCACGCATGTGCAAATCTACCTATGGCTCTACCATATGTTAAAAAACCTGACCTCACATTTATGACTAGGCTGTGATCATTTACTATATATGCATTAGCCATGGTAAATCACCTCACCATTTGAACTTTCTCTCGTGCTAGCAGTGCTAGTTACTATTAATGAAAATTTTTTCATTTTCTTCCTTTTTAAAATGTCTTTATAGTAATTACACCAATTTTGGAAAAAATCTGCGCTAGAAATGCAAATTTTCGTAAAAAGTTTATTTTTTAGAAAGAAAAGTTAAAAATATTAAAATGATAGAGGTTAAAATTGCGTATTTAAAGGAGTCTTGAGATAAAAAGCAAGAAGTAGAAATTTAAAGCAAATCTATTTTTTATGGTATTAAAAGGGTTATGGCTTTATAATCGCTAAAATTTTAAGAGACTGTCCCACTTTAGTAACTAAGTGTTCCACTCTTAAAGGAAATTTTAAAGAAAGGGAAAGAACAAAAGCATCACTGCTAGTGCCTAAAATAGAATGTTTTGGTGTCACGGGGGAGACTTGAACTCCCGACCTCCGGCTTATGAGGGTTTAAAAATAAACCTTGTGTAAGCACCAAAAAGACGGCACACAGCCAGTTTCACACTAGGTATCTGCTACATTTTGCTACAAAGTTATATTGCATAGGTAACAAAGATGCAATATTTAGTCAAGCGAAATGGCATATATTACTTTAGAGTAGCCATCCCACTATATCTGAGGCCTTATTTTGGTAATAAAACCGAATACATAACCTCCTTCCTAACAAAACGCTTTGATACAGCAAAAAATCGTGCTAAGATCTACTCTATAATTTTTAACGCGATCAAAAAGGCATGGAAGATGAATTTGAGCAGCGAACTTATAGAGCACTTGGTGCTTATGCTTTTAAAAGCCAAGGAGGCCAAAAGTATCAAAGAGCATGATATGCTTGGCAGATATATAAATTTAGATGGACTACTATCACTAAATTTGTTTTTAAAACAGAGTTTAAAAGAAGATAGCTTGCCCAGTGTAATATCAAAAGAGATTGATGATATCTGCAAAAAGCTATCTTGTACTGACTCTCACACCAAAAAGCTTCTTGGCAAAAGAGTGCTTGAAGCAACGATAGATAACATAAATCACATATCATATAAAATGTGCAAAAACCAAAAGCTACTAAATGATAAGCAACAGACATTTGTACCACTTGGTAAAAAGCACAAGAGTGCAAATTTAGATGATAATACTAAAGACGAGATAGCAAAAGGTGTTAAAGAGGCTAACATAGATAGCTATCAAGACGATATAGAGACTTTAAAAAAGCAGAATTTGGTGCTACCTTTTACTAAAAAGTCCTTAAAGCACTCTATTTGCGAGCTAAGAGATGCTATAAATGAGCTAGCCAAGCAAAAAGGTGCACTCACACAAAACGATATCCTAAGAATATTTGGTTGTGAGTTATTACCAGATGGAGACAATGAGCTAAGCGATGATCTAAAATTTGGATATGGAAATTTAAATGATCCTAACTTTGGTGGTCAGGTAAAGCTATATAATGCAGATGAATATGAAGATAAAGGCATAGTTTTAAGTAACATTGAGGCTAAAGATCTTGTGATAGATGATACAAGTGATACTAGTGGCATGACTTTCAATGAAGCTATAAATTTCTTTCAAAAGCTCTTCTCAAATAGAGCTAGAAGCTTTATATCGCAGCTAGGTTCAACTGCTAAAAACGAAAGCAAAGCTGACATGCTCACACTAAAGAGTGCATTTGAAAACTATGTATCAAACACAAGTATTTCAAACAACTGGAGTGATAGCACATTTGGCCTTGTTAGGCATGTAGGGCGGCTAATGTCTATGAATTTTGGTGATGGGCTAGATATTAAAAAGATAAAAAGAGATGACTTGCTAAATTTTAGAAATATCTTACTGCAACTACCAACCAAACTCTCTCAAAATAGTCTCTATAAAGATAAGAGCTTAGATGAGATCATAGCTTTGGCAAAAGATAGACCAAAAATTTCTAAATCAACCATCAAGAAGTATATTGTTAGAGTTAGTGAGTTTTTTAAATACCGCTACGATAGTGACTATATAGATAAGAATCCAGCTACAGATCTACAAATAAATTTAAACCAAGATGATGTTACAAATAAAAACCCTTATGAAGAAGTGATGTAAATGCACTTTTGGATATTGTGAGTAAGATTAGATCAAGTGGTGATACTAAAAGCCAAAGAATTAGTAAAGATGAGCTATTTTTCGTTACTCATATAGCAGCTTATTCTGGCATGAGACTAAATGAGATAATCCAGCTAAATACAGATGACATAGTCGAAAAATATAACATAGTATGCTTTAGTTTAAATACAAAAATAGATGTAAAAACAGGCAAGAGCAAGACTTTAAAGACCAGAAACTCTGCAAGGATAGTTCCTATCCACTCTAAGCTAAGTAGCATTGGGCTATTTGAATTTATAGAGAATAAAAAGAAGCTAGCTAGGAAATGCAGCAAAGCAGTTAGGCTATTTAGCTGTGATAATAAAGACTTCTCTGAATATTTTAGAAAGAAGATCAATACTCAAGTTATAAAAGATAGTGATAAAACAAGGACATTTCACTCATTTAGACATACTTTCATAAACAAGCTCATCCAAAGTGGCCAGAGGGTTGAACATATAGCTGCTCTTGTAGGGCACGAACAACAATACAAGATCACCATGAACACTTATGGCGAGCCAGTAACTCCAAAAATTCTAAAGGATCTAGTTGAGGAGGTAAATTTTTATCAAGGAGGGGAAGGGTGAGCGTAGTAAACTATTTAAAATGATGAGATTGTTAGCATAAATAGTAAAGATTGATTTATAATTTAAGGTTATTTAAGATTCTAAAATTATGCTTCATTTTATAACTTCTTAATATTTTACTATATGTTATTTGATTTATCTTAAACGGATCGATAAACAACGAAAAACATAACCTAAACCAGCTTGCATCTATATTCTATATATGGTATTTGCTATCAAAAAGCCATCTTGTATTTCATCTGGGCGAGGATACTTTTTGTCCGACAAGTCAGACAAAAAGACCTCGTTAGGGATAGTCCCTAAAACCCCATATTTATTATACAGCCTAAAAAATTACTGTATTTTGTTCCATAAGAACCAAACACTAATAACTCAAACGCATCTTTATTTTCAAAAAAATACCCTCCTTACTGGTTTGTCCAGTAAGGAGGGTACATATCAAAACCCTTCTCTTTTTCTTTTATAGAACTTTTGCGTTATATACTTCTTCGGGCTTAGCGGCCAATAGTCTTGCTGCCATATCTTTTTTCATCTGAATCAAAGTAGTCTCTTCTTCTTCACTTCTATCTTCTTTTCTTGCTAATTCAATAAATTCTTTTAGTACAAAACCTGGCTTTATGGTTATAACAACTGTTTTATCTCTATACTTGAATTTAAAATAATATCTTCCATGGGGACTTTCTAAGACTTCTTCAGCTTCTTTTAAATTAATATCAACGGAAATTCTACCATCTGTTACGCATCTTGTTACCATTTCAAAAGCATCTAGCCCTCCCGGTCCAGGAAATGCTGTAATAAGATATATCTCTCTTCTTTCTAATAATTTCCCATCATCTAAAAGTGGAAAGGCTCTACTCATGACTTGAAATGCATGAGCTACTCCCCCAGGATAACCTACACCATGATAGCTTAGTAAATTATCAAAGCTATATTCTAATTCATGTCCTTTTTCTAATACTTTTATTTTATCCATGTTTTTTCCTTTCTTGTTAAACTACTTCCTCAATATTGTAGCAACTTCATCATCTGATAATTTGTAATCATATTTCTAATACTTTTATTTTATTTATCCATGTTTCTTCCTTTCTTGTTAAAACTACTTCCTCAATATTGTAGCAACTTCATCATCTGATAATTTGTAATCATATACATATTCAAAGAAATTCTTTAACTCTACTTCCATGTCCATATCTGAAAACAATTGTGGATACTGTATTTTTGCAGCCCATTTAACTGTAAGCGGAGTTTCAACCCCAGGAGGATCCCACCTATAAACACCTATAGGAATTTTGTATACTTGTTTGTTAGCTACAGCTTTAATTGTTGACCAGTTTCTACCTTCCTGCTTATTTTCAATAAAGTCTTCCGGCATTAAGTCTGAATGATTTCCTAAATAAATGATATCAGGGTTCCATACAATCATCTGCTCCATGTCCACTTCAGCCAATTTACCCTTAAGCTCGTGGGCCGGATTATGGGCTCCACTTGGTTTCATCCAATGGTCGTATGTTTTTACAGCTATTTTCATGTCACTATAAAACTCTATAACTTTTGGTTTATCTTCATCTTTTATTTCAGCTAACTTTGATGTTACTTCATTAATTCCTTTGTCCATATATTCAACTAATAAGTCGCCACGTTCTTTCTTTTGAAGTACTTCAGATATCATTTTTATATTTTCTTTTATACTGTCAAATTCTGCCCTCTTTAAAGCTACTACCTTAAGTCCTGCAGCTTCCATTTTTTCAATTTCTTTCTCAATATTCGAATAAATAAACACTACATCCGGTTTTAGCTTCAATAACTCTTCCACGTTAACAACTGAGTCTTTTGAACACCATTTAGTATTCGCATTAGCTAGTTGTGGATACATGTTTTTTAAAACACTTTCTTCAAAAGCTTTAATAGAAGATGGGTTGCATCCTACAATTTTATCTGTCTTTCCATCAATTGCATATATTATAGACGGAAGAGGCTTGTCCACCGTTGCAATTCTTTCCGGTGTTTTTTCAAATTTAATCGTTTTTCCTCTAACATCAGTAATCGAGTATTCGCTTTCTTTTACCTTTTTAACTTCTTGCACTTGACTAGCTTCTTTTTCCTTGTTTTCACTGATTTCATTTTTATTACTTTGAGAGCTGCCGCCATAAGCATTTAAAATTAATGCTAGTACTAAAAATAATAATAAACTAATCCTTCTTTTCATTTTTCCTCCTTCGAAAATTATACACTTAGTGGATAAACTCCAAACAAATCTGCAACTTCTTCTCTTAATATATGAGGTCTTTGTCTAAGAGCTTTGCCAACTTCTATCTTTCTTTCTAAATCAACTTGATTAATTCTTTCTTTTAATTTTCCTTCTTGTTCACTCCTTTCTTTAGCAGAGTAAGGTTCTTGATATAGGGTTTTAATAGCTTCATTAATTTCATCTTTTGAATTAAAGGTTCCCAGTACAGAATCTATAAAAGGAAAGGACAGAATATATGCATATGCCGCTTGAACCAAAGTTTGGTCTTCTTTTATACGAATAGCGTTAAATATATCTTCATAAAGCAACAAGTCTCCTGTTGCCAGCGGATTCATAGCTATTGTCCCTATATCTTTTTCATGAGTCTTCATTATTCCTTTTAATCTGTATTTGGAATTAATTATATTAAAGCCCTGTAAACTATAATCAAATTTATACTCCCCAATCATCTCAATTAGTTCTTTATTTTGTAAGTGTGAAGAAAAAGTAATATGCTTAATAAGTCCTTCTTCTCTTGCTTTTTCCATCTCTCTTATAGCTCCATAGTCTTTAGCTCCTCTCCATTCTTCAAAAGATTTTACACCCCAAAGACAAGTAAAGGAGTCAATACAACTTATTCCTAAATTCTTCAAAGAATTTTCAAGATTTTTTCGAAATGTTTTAGAATCTCCGGCATGCGTCTTTGACATAATATAAAATGGTTTTTTATGCTTCTTCATTTCTTTTATGGCTGTACCTAATATAAGTTCTGAACAATTGTTTCCATAAGTATCGCCGGTTTCAAAGAAATTTATTCCTTGTTTATATGCATAGAAGAAATTTTCTGCATGTTTATCTATATCTTGGGGATTCTTTAAGTGATGACTTCCCATAGATATTCTTGAAATTTGTATGCCTGTAGATCCTAATTTTCTATATTCCATTCATTAACCTCCTTCTAACAGTTCTATATGGCTTTATAAGGTGCAACTGTTTTGTATTCAACTTCTTCTGCTTGAAAAATTAAAATTTTAGCTTTGATCTGAAAATACTTTTGTAAGTTATCTTCAGTAATGGCTTTCGAACTTTCATCAAAGGTTGTTTTGTAGTCACTACCGATAAACAAAGTTTTGTCAGATATCTGCAATGCATGACTAGGAAAATGAGTGTTTATTATGCAAGCAGATTTTTTATTTACATTTATATGTTTAATTGCCTCTATGATTCTAATTTGATTCTTCATATCCAGGTTTGACTCCGGTTCATCTAAAATAAGAAGTTTTGGATTAGAAACAAGAGCTCTCGCAATCATAACCATTTGAAGCTCTCCTCCGGATAGCTCATCACAGTATCTATTTGATAGCTTTTCAACTCCTAATTCTTTTAAAGTTTCATAAGCTTTATCATAATCTTCCTTCGTAGGGATATGGAAAAAACTGTTTTCCTTATCTAAACCCATCACAACCATTTCTAAAACCCCATAACTAAACACACTTTTCTTAACTTGAGGAACATAACTTAAGTTTTCCCATAATTCTTTTTCTGCATATTCATTTATATCTTTGCCGAACAATAAGGCTTTTCCCGTGTCCCATTTTAAAAATCCCATAAGACACCTTAAGAAAGTAGTTTTACCCACCCCATTGGGTCCAAGAATGGACATTACTTCTTCTTCTTTTAAATCAAATGAAATATCTTTTAAAATTTTTCTCTTGTCATATGAAAAAGTACCTTTTTTAACTTGGAGTATCATCTTCTTTCTCCCGAATTCTTTCTAAGTATAGTTATGAATAATGGCGCACCTATAAATGCTGTTAATATTGAAATGGGAATTTCATTGCTTGTAGCTGCTCTTGAAAGGGTATCTATCAGTAATAAATAAATTGCTCCCATAACACAACAAGTTGGAATAAGGTACCTATTATCATTTCCGATAACCATTCTCGCCAAATGGGGAATTATTAAACCTATCCATCCTATAATTCCACATACAGAAACTGTAGTTGCAGTTATCAATGTTGAGAGTAAGATAACCACAATACGTAATTTTTTTACATTAATTCCTAAAGACCTAGCCTCATCAGAATCTAGAGATAAAAGATTCAATTTCCACCTTAATAGAAAGAAGCCGAAAATACAAGGTATTATTATTATTGAACAAATAACAAGGTCTCTATAGGATACACTTGCTAAACTTCCCAGCAACCACATAGTGATAGTTGGAAGCTTATCTTCCGGATCTGCTATATATTTAATAAATGATATTGAAGCATCAAATAGTGACTTTACAATTACTCCGGATAAAACTAACACATACAAATCTGTTCGTTTTTTTACTCTGGATAGGTTTAAAACTATATAAACTGCTAAAAGCCCCAGAAGCAAAGAAACATGCTGAGTCACTATCATGTCTAGGGATAATAATATAGATAAAGCCGCCCCAAAACCTGCTCCTGAAGACACCCCTAGTATGTCCGGGCTAACTAAAGGGTTTGAAAAAACAGTTTGATATGCTGCTCCTGCCAGTGATAGCCCTGCACCTACTAAAACTCCCATAAGTATTCTAGGTAGTCTTATGTCAATTATTACACTAGTTTCATATACATCTAAGCCGCTAACATCTCCGGTTATTGTTTTGTATATAATCATAAATGCTTTATAGGGGCTAACCGGATATCTTCCTAAACAAATAAAAGTTAGTATTAAAAGCAATAGCAATACAAAGAGAACCAATATGCATAATTTTTTATTCTTAAAGAAACCTTTTCCCATTTATCCACTCTTTCTAATTAATAGTAAAAATCTTTTATATAGTCTCCTATCCTCAATATAAAGAAGTTAACAAAATCTTTTTAGATATTTGCTCTAAATTAGGACTTAAGGATAAGTCATAAGAGATTATTTCATTTGTATACATATCAAGTATTGGTGAAATGTAGCATTTACTCCATGAAAAGTTAAATTGAGATACATCAGTACTCCATTTTTGTAACGGCTTATCAGCTTTAAAATTTCTGTCTATTATATTATCAGCAATCTTGCCTACTTTACCTTTGTATGAATGATATTTTTTCTTTACACTATTAAGAATCCTATTATGAGTTACTTCATAATCTCCGTTTGCCATGATTTACCCTCATTTCTTTAAATGTAACTTGGTTGTATTATAGCACTTGTTATATTTGAAAGTCAAGATATTGATACGCATATTCATCTTTAAAATGGTCTTCATCATACTCTTCATATACATAAGCATAATTTAACCTAAAATGCACATTACCAATGTACGCATCTACCATTGTTGTGTTAGCAGTCGGTTTTTTAGTGTAGGCTTCGATAGTTAGGCTTGCTGGCAAAAAAGATTCTTGGTAAGTAAATTCACTTTTGGCAATAACACATTTTTCATTTAGGTATGAATTGCAAAATTCTAAAAACTTAGCTCCTAATTCATCTGCTAGCTCTCTTTGTGTGCTAGCCAAATCTACAAACTGATGTGCCCCGTGAGGTAGATCACGTCGCCGATTTTGATGCTTGAAAGATCCTCGGCGCTTATTGGCGTAGTTAAAATTTTCTTACTCATAGCGCAAACTCCTTGTGCGATTTTACAGCAAAACTTAGCTGCTCGTTCCAGATGATGTGGCCTTTGCGGTGCGACCAGCAGCCTACATTTACAGCAACGGCGATGACACTTGGGTGGCGAGCGCAGTTTTCTATATGTACGCCCATAACCGAGCTTGCACCGCTCATGCCTTGTGGGCCCAGACCTATTTTATTTATGCCATCTTCGAGTAGCTTTTCAGTTAATGCAGCGCGTTCATTTGGATTTTTAGAGCCCAAAGGCCTCATAAGCGCCTTTTTAGAAAGCAAGGACGCTACGTCGATCGAAGTGCCCACGCCAACACCAACTA
>NZ_PPCH01000015.1:0-700 GCF_002913765.1 Campylobacter concisus
TCTTCGAGTAGCTTTTCAGTTAATGCAGCGCGTTCATTTGGATTTTTAGAGCCCAAAGGCCTCATAAGCGCCTTTTTAGAAAGCAAGGACGCTACGTCGATCGAAGTGCCCACGCCAACACCAACTAATAGCGGCGGACAGGCGTTTATGCCGTAGCTTGTCATTATATCCATGACGAATTTAACGACCCCCTCATAGCCCATACCAGGCATCAGCACAGTCGCTTTGCCAGGCAAGCTACAGCCGCCACCAGCCATATATGTATGCATCTCGCACTCGCTGCTATTTGGCACGATCTCCCAAAACACACTTGGCGTGCCCTTGCCGACATTTTTGCCTGTGTTATACTCGTCAAATGTCTCAACGCTGTTGTGACGAAGCGGAGCCTCACGAGTAGCTTGGAGCACCGCCTCTCGCAGCAACTCTTCAAGTTCGCCGATGAGTGGGAAATTTGCGCCGCATCTTACGAAAAACTGGATCACTCCAGTATCCTGACAGGACGGGCGGTTTAGTTCCTTTGCAAGGCGCTGGTTTTCAAACATCGTTTTATAGATCTCCTTTGCCAGTGGCTGCGTCTCGCACTCGGCGAGCTCCCTCAGCTTCGCCGTCACGTCATCGGGTAGTACTTTGCCCGTGTAGCCGACAAATTTCGCCATAACTTCAGTCATCTTTTTTATAGATTTTTCTTTATCCATCGCTT
>NZ_PPCH01000016.1:0-1188 GCF_002913765.1 Campylobacter concisus
TGATACATACCAAGTTTATCTTTAGTCCAAGCAAAGCCAGTCTTACCAAATTTATCGATAGAGATGATACCACCACTACCGCCTAGTGCTGCTACCTCTTTTACAGCCTCTTCGGCTGCTTTTTGCACATCTGAAGTTTTGTATTTATAAAGGGCTGAGACCTCATGAGCAGCATTTACACGCATGTAAATATCACCTGTGCCTGTGCAAGAGACTGCCACTGAGTCATTAT
Organism: Campylobacter concisus; assembly: GCF_002913765.1. Classification (GTDB taxonomy): domain Bacteria; phylum Campylobacterota; class Campylobacteria; order Campylobacterales; family Campylobacteraceae; genus Campylobacter_A; species Campylobacter_A concisus_BB. The sequence continues at coordinate 233 of NZ_PPCH01000016.1, forward strand.
CTGCATAGGTTCCAGAGCCAATTATCGGACTATCACCTATACGGCCAGTCATTTTATTTGTCATGCCGCCAGTACTGGTTGCTGCAGCTAGGTTGCCATTTTTATCAAGTGCTATCGCTCCAACAGTTCCGAGATATGGGCGCTCATATAAATTTAGTGAGGTTTTCTTTGTCTTTTCACTATCAAGCATTAGCTTTTGTTTCTCTTTTGCTCTTTGGAGTGCGTCATATCTAAACTGTGTAAAAAAGTACTTTTGATCAACCATCTCTAGGCCGTTTTCTTTAGCTAACTTGTCAGCTCCCTCGCCAGCAACAAGAGTATGCCAAGTCTTGTCCATGACGACTCTTGCACCAAGGATTGGGTTTTTGATATGCCTTGCCATCGCAACTGCGCCTGCTTTTTTAGTAGAGCCGTCCATAATAGAAGCGTCTAGCTCATTAAAGCCGTCAGCTGTAAATACTGCGCCCTTACCAGCATTGAAATTTGGATCATCTTCTAACACCATAATAGCTGCCGTCACCGCATCCATCGCGCTACCGCCTTTTTCAAGCACAGCTTGGCCAGCCAAAAGCGCCTTTTTCATAGGCTCTTCACGCACTTTAAACTCATCTTTAGTAAGCTCAAGTCCGCTAGTGCCGCCATGTATGACTATGACAGGACTAAATTTATCCTCTGCGTTTAAGAGTGAGCCTGCGAATAAGGCAACGCCAGCTGCCACTAAAACAGCTTTTGAAAATGCTAGTTTCATACGCTCTCCTTTAAAGAAATTTGATAAATCTTAAAAAAATAATATAACTTAATACTTTTTGTTTAGCTTAATATAAGTATACACTTTTGCATGAGGCAGTGTTAAATTTAATAAATTTAGCATCGTGTTCGTTTGTGTGTAATAAAACTTTAACAAGAACGATAAATACATAAACTATCAACACATCACCTCAAAAATGACTTTTTGA
>NZ_PPCH01000017.1:0-180889 GCF_002913765.1 Campylobacter concisus
TAGTTGGTGTTGGCGTGGGCACTTCGATCGACGTAGCGTCCTTGCTTTCTAAAAAGGCGCTTATGAGGCCTTTGGGCTCTAAAAATCCAAATGAACGCGCTGCATTAACTGAAAAGCTACTCGAAGAGGGCATAAATAAAATCGGCCTTGGACCACAAGGTATGAGCGGTGTAAGCTCTGTAATGGGCGTGCATATCGAAAACTGCGCTCGCCATCCAAGCGTCATAGCTGTCGCCGTAAATGTGGGCTGTTGGTCGCACCGCAAAGGCCACATCATCTGGGACGCAGATCTAAATTTTGACGTAAAATCGCACAAGGAGTTCGCGCTATGAGTAAGAAAATTTTAACTACGCCAATAAGCGCCGAGGATCTTTCAAGCATCAAAATCGGCGACGTGATCTATCTGACGGGACACATCGTCACCTGCCGCGACGTGCCGCATAGACGCGTAGTGGAGGAGGGTAGGGAGCTGCCACTAGATATCAAAGGTGGTGCGATCTTGCACGCAGGGCCGATCATCAGAAAAACAGAAGATGGCGGTAAGGAGGGCTTTGAAATGGTCTCGGTTGGGCCTACGACTAGCATGAGGATGGAGAAATTTGAGCGAGAATTTATCGCAAAAACTGGCGTGCGTCTCATTGTGGGCAAAGGCGGCATGGGGGAAGGCACGATGAGCGGTTGCAAGGAGTTTGGCGCTATTCACTGCGTATTCCCAGCAGGCTGTGCAGTGGTGGCCGCAACGCAGGTTGAAGAGATCGAGAGTGCGGACTGGACGGAGCTTGGTATGCCTGAGACTCTTTGGAAGTGCCGTGTAAAAGAGTTTGGCCCGTTAATAGTCTCGATAGATGCGCACGGAAACAACCTTTTTGAGCAAAATAAGGTTAAATTTAACGAGAAAAAAGACGAGGCTTTGGCTGAAATTTTACCACAGGTAGGGTTTATAAAGTAGGTAAATTTAGGCTTGATAGCTTATAAATGCGCTTTAAAATTTACGTTAATTTAAAGCGCATTATTTATCGCAGCTTCTAAAATCTCTCTAGTTTTTGCTGTGTGACTGATGGTAAAAAACTATCGCTACTCTCGTTAGCCAAAATTTGCTCTACTTTAACTCGCCCCAGTTTTTCGCGATATTTAGCGATGTTTTAAGCGGCACATTTAACGTGTAAATTTCCTCCATCGTCTTTTGTGTCGCCTTGCCAAATTCCTGCGCAAATTCGTCTTTTACTTCAAAGATCAGCTCGTCGTGGATCTGAAGCAACATACTCGCTTTTTCATCTAAATTTGCTCTAACTTTTACCATCGCCATCTTAACTAGATCTGCCGCAGAGCCTTGAAAGACCGTATTTACCGCTTCACGCTCAAACATAGCTATTTGCATAGGTGTGGCACTTTTAAAGTCAAAGTAGCGCTTTCTGCCAAGTAGCGTCTGCACAAAGCCATCGTTTTTGGCTGAAATTTTTATGCTCTCCAAAAACTCTTTGATCGTCGCAAACGCCTTAAAATAGCGCTCTATATACTCTTTTGCTTCGGCTCTTGTGATATTTACTTGATTTGCCAGCTTGCTTGAGCCCATGCCGTAAATGAGACCAAAATTTATGCTCTTTGCCACGGCTCTATTTTGCCCGTCGCTGCTTCCAAATATGCTAATAGCCGTCCTTGCGTGGATATCCTCATCATTTTTAAACGCTTCAAGCAGCGCAGGATCACGGCTAAAGTGAGCTAGCAGTCTAAGCTCGATCTGGCTGTAGTCAAGCCCCACAAAGCTATATCCCTCGCGCGCCTCAAAGCACTCTCTGACATCCTTTGCGAGGCTGCCGCGTGCTGGGATATTTTGTAAATTTGGATTTTTACTTGAAAGCCTGCCAGTGCTCGTGCCAGTTTGCAAAAAGCTCGTATAAATTCGCGAGCCCTCATCCTTTTTCGCAAGTGCTAAAAGTGGCTCGCAGTAGGTGCTTTGCAGTTTATATAGCTCGCGGTAAGCTAAAATTTTCTCTATCACTGGATGAGCGTCCGTAAGCTCAGCTAGCACGCTCTCATCGGTGCTATATCCTGTTTTTGTCTTCTTTTTGGTTGGGAGTTTTAGGTGTTCAAAAAGTATGACGCCAAGCTGTTTTACGGAGTTTATGTTGAAATTTTCGCCACTTAGCTCGTAAATTTCACTTGTTAGTGCCTTTAGTTTGGTGTCGTTTTCAAGGATGAGCTTTTGCATCTTAGCTTCATTTATCTTGATGCCGTTTTGCTCCATGTCAAAGAGCGTGAGGATGAAAGGAAACTCGTGCGTATCGGCAAGGGCTAGTAAATTTTTATCAAGCGTGTTTAAAAAAGTTTTATAAAATTTAAGCGTTATCCAAGCATCCTCGCTCGCGTATTTAGCAGCATTTTCTAGCGGCACATCGCCAAAAGTCTGCCCCTTTTTGACCACATCTTCAAATTTGATCGTGTCGTAGTCATAAAGTCTCTTTGCCAGCGCGTCCATGCCCACACTTGAGTTTGGATCGCTAAGCCACGCAAGTATCATCGTGTCTTTAAAATTTGCTGGTGGGTTGAGCCCAAGGTTGTTTTTCACGATCTCAAAGTCATATTTTAAATTTTGTCCGATCACGCAGCCTTTATAAATTTGCCCTACCGCCCAAGTGGCAAATTTTAGGTCGATTTGTTTTGGCGCGCCTAGGTAGTTGTGAGCCACTGGCACGTAGTAGGCGTCCTCGTCGTTAAAGCAAAAGCTAAAACCAACGATCTTTGCGCTCTTGCTATCAACGCCCGTGGTTTCGGTGTCAAAGGCGACGATGGTCTCTGGTGTGACGCTAGAGAGCAGTTTTTCGATGCTTGCCTCATCAAGTAGTAAATTTGCTCTAAAGCCAAGCTTAAATTCAGCATTTTCTTCTTTTTGCAAGCTCTTAAGAAGCCTGTTTAGATCGTATTCTTTTAAAATTTCTGAGATATTTATCAAAGGATTTTGCTCTGGAAATTTAGACTGCTCAAGATCAAGCGAAGTGATCGCGTCATCAAAGAGCGTGGCTAGTTTTTTGCTCAAAAAGGCCTCGTCTCTTGCGGCTGCTAGCATATTTTTGGTGCGCTCGTTTCTAATAAGGGCTAAATTTTCATAAATTCCCTCTAAGCTGCCATACTCGGCTAAAAGCTTCTTAGCTCCCACTGCGCCGATACCTTTGACGCCTGGGATGTTGTCTGAGCTGTCTCCAGCGATCGCTAAAAAGTCCCTCACCTGAGCTGGATAGACGCCATACTTTTCAAAGCAGCTAGCGCTATCGTGGTCGATCTTGCTTTGTGGGCTGTAGATGCTCACTTTGCCGTCTTCTATGAGCTGGTAAAGGTCCTTATCATGTGTGACTATTCGCACAAATATATCTTTATCTTTGCAAATTTTAACCGCACTTGCGATGATGTCATCAGCCTCGTAGCCCTCACGGCTAAGGCTGTAAAGCCCCATTTTTTCTATCATATCTATACAAACTGGCAGCTGCTCTTTTAGCTGAGCTGGCGGCTCGCTCCTGTTTGCCTTGTATTCGCCCAAAATTTCATGGCGCAGGGTCTTGCCCTTGCTGTCGAGTGCGAAGATGAGGTAGTCGCTTTGGTACTCATCTTTTAGGCTCGCTATGAAATTTGCAAAGCCGCTTATCATGCCACTTGGTTTGCCCTCTCTGTTTTTAAGCCCACTCATAGCGTAGTAAAGCCTAAAAAAGAAGCCAAAAGTATCAATAATCGTAAGTGTTTTCATTCTCTATCCTTTTGCACCATTTTATGAAATTTAGGCAAAAATTTGGCTGATTTTCTAAATTTATCAGATGCTAAAAGCAAAGTGAGATTTTAAACGCAAAACAAATTTTAATCATTTAAAAGATATAATCTCGCCTAAAATTCAAACTAAATAATAGATAAATTTAAGGTAAAAAATGTTTATAGATAGCGTGAAATTAACCCTAAGCTCAGGGCATGGCGGAGCTGGTGCAGTAAGTTTTCGCCGCGAAAAGCACGTCATTTTAGGCGGTCCAGATGGCGGAGATGGCGGTGACGGCGGAGATGTATATTTTGTCTGCGACAACAACACCCACACACTAGCAAACTACAAGGGTAAAAAGGCGATGAGAGCGAGCGATGGCGAGGCTGGCATGGGCAAAAGAATGACTGGCAAAAAGGGCGAGAGCCTAGAGCTCATCGTGCCACCAGGAACGGCAGTCTATGACGCACATACAAATGAGCTACTTTGCGACATGGTAGAAGAGGGGCAAAGGACGCTATTTTTAAAAGGTGGCAAGGGCGGACTTGGAAATTTTCACTTTAAAAACTCTATCAACCAAGCTCCAGAATATGCTCAAAAGGGCATGCCAGAAGAGAGTGTAGAGGTCAGGCTCGAGCTAAAGCTGATAGCTGACGTGGGACTTGTTGGCTTTCCAAATGTGGGCAAATCAACCCTTATCTCAGCCGTCTCAAACGCCAAACCACAGATAGCAAACTATGAATTTACCACGCTTACACCAAAGCTCGGACTTGTTGAGGTCGATGAGTTTAGCGGCTTTGTCATGGCTGACATCCCTGGTATCATAGAGGGAGCAAGTGATGGACGCGGCCTTGGCGTGCAGTTTTTAAAGCACATCGAGAGAAATAAAATTTTGCTTTTCATGATAGATAGCGCAAACTACAGAAGCATGAGCGAGCAGTTTAGCGTGCTAAAAGAGGAGGTTGCTAAATTTTCAAGTGTGCTTGCTAGCAGGGACTATGCTATCGCTATCACTAGAGTCGATGCGGCTGAAAATTTAGATGAAAATATAAAAGAATTTATGAAAAGTATAAATTTAGAGCCAAATCAAGTTGGTAAATTTATCTATAAGCAAGACCTATACAGCTTTGACGCGAAAAAACCATACTTTGTTTTGCCGATCTCTTCAGCGACAAATGAGAACATCGACGAGCTTAAATTTGCACTGCTTGAGCTACTTAAAAAAGAGCTTTGAGTTGCGACTTTTTGGCACTTTGAACTTAGAAATTTAAGAGTATAAAATGAAGAAAATTTTTTACATTATGCTATTTTGTCTTGGTGCATATAGCTGTGATCCAGCGGATCCAATATATATGTTTTTAGATTTTAATGACATAGATCGTGACGGCACGCTAAATTTAGATGAGTGGAGAGCATGTAAGGCACCGTCTGAACTAAAAATAGCGCCAGATCTATGCACTAGTGATGAATTTAAAAGGCTGGATCTTGATCGTAGTGGCAAAGTTAGCGTTAATGAGCTAAGAAATTTAGTATTGCAAAAGATTAGCTGGCAGAAAGATCCATGCGCCTCTTGGCCGCCAAGCAGCAAAAACGCAGATCAAAATAAAAGTCGTTGAAATTTAAAGGAAAGTGATGAATGTAGTTTTTATGGGGACGCCTGATTATGCTGTTAGGATACTTAGGCACCTAAAAGAAGCTGGCTTTAATATAAAAGCGGTCTTTACCCAGCCTGATAAACCAGTTGGCAGAAAGCAAATTTTAACTCCAAGCGAGGTCAAAATTTACGCACAAAATGAGCTAGTAGGCGTGCCAGTCTTTACCCCAAATACGCTAAAAGATGAGGCGGTGGTTGCCGAGCTAAAGGCATTTGAGCCTAAATTTATCGTGGTGGCAGCTTATGGCAAAATTTTGCCTAAGAGCGTGCTTGACGTGGCGACTTGTATAAATTTGCACGCCTCGATCTTGCCAAAATATAGAGGCGCAAGCCCCATTCAAAGCGCGATCCTAGCAGGCGAGAAGCAAACTGGCGTCACAGCTATGCTAATGGACGCTGGGCTTGATACTGGCGATATGCTAGACTTCATCTACACGCCCTGCGAGAGCAAGATGTCAAGCGAGCTTTTTAGTGAGCTAGGCGAGCTTGGTGGCGAGCTAATCGTAAAAGTGCTTAAAAATTTTGAAAATTTAAAGCCGCAAAAGCAAGATGAGAGCAAGGCCACGCACTGCAAAAAGATAAGTAAAATCGACGGGCTTTTTAGCTTTGATGAAGAGGCGGGGCAAATTTATAATAAATTTCGTGCGCTCACACCTTGGCCAGGGCTTTATCTGGCAAGCGGACTAAAAATTTTATCACTTGAGCTAAGCGAAAAAAGTGGCAAAAGCGGAGAAATTTTAAGCGTAGAAAAGGACCACGTCGTGGTAGCTTGCAAGGGTGGAGCGGTTAAAATTTACGAGCTTCAAGAGCCAAGCAAAAAGCCAACAAACGCAAAAGCATATATAAATGGTAAGCGCCTAAGCGTTGGCGATGAATTAAAATAAATTTAAAGGAGCGGTTATGAAAAATGCGCTAAGTATAGCAGGGGTTGATCCAAGTGGCGGAGCTGGAGTTCTAGCTGATATAAAGGTATTTATAGCACACGGCGTATATGCGATGGGAGCGATTACGGCAGTCACTGCTCAAAATACAAAGGGCATATTTGGCATGCAGTTAGTTGAGCCAAAGCTCATCGAGGATCAGATCAAGGCGATATTTGATGATATAAGAGTTGATGTGATAAAAATAGGCGTTGTCCCAAGCGTTGAGATCATCAAAAGCGTCGCAAAAACGCTAAGAGAGATCAAAAATTTACCGCCAGTCGTGCTAGATCCTGTAATGAGCTGTAAAAATGGCGACATCTGGCTAGAAGGCGCGGCAAAAGATGCGATCGTGGAGGAGCTTTTTCCGCTTGCAAGCGTGATCACGCCAAATATCTTTGAAGCGCGCGAAATTTTAAAGCGTGAGCTAAAGGGCGAGGGCGAGCTAAAAGAGGCTTGCAAGGATCTTTTGAAATTTGGCACAAAGAGCGTTTATCTAAAGTGTGGCGAGATAGAAGGCAAGTCGCTTGATATATTTTATGATGGCAAAGAGTATGAAATTTTTAGCGACGAGCGCATAAAAACGACCGCGACACACGGCTCAGGCTGCTCACTATCAAGTGCGATCGCTTCAAATTTAGCAAATGGGCTTAGTCTAAAAGAGAGCGTGAAAAATGCGCATGATTATATCTTTAACGCTATCAAAAACGCGGTCATCATCGGCGGCGGACAAAATCCGGTAAATCACTTCTATAAATTTAAGGTGTGATTTGAAAGTAGAGTTTTTTCAAAGTCTGCCTTCGACGCAGGAATTTTTGATAGAAGCCCTAAAAAACGGCGAGATAAAGCCTCCGCACATGATCGTAGCGCACAATCAAACTAAAGGAGTCGGCAGCCGTGGCAACAGCTGGGAGGGGCTTGGCGGAAATTTATTTATGTCATTTTGCATAAGCGAAGATGAGCTGCCAAGCGATATACCTCCGCCCTCGATCTCGATATATTTTTCTATGCTGATGCGTGAGGTCTTGAGCGAACTTGGCTCAAAGTGCTGGCTAAAATGGCCAAATGATTTTTACGTAGATGAGCGTAAAATAGGTGGCACTTTGACAAATAAAGTGGATGAAATTTACATTTGCGGTATGGGGATAAATTTAGCTAGTGCGCCCGAAAATGCTGGCATTTTGGATATCAAAACTAGCGTAGATGAGCTAGTTTGGGGCTTTGTTAGCATGCTTGATAAAAAGATTTTATGGAAGCCAATTTTTAGCAAATTTAGGATAGACTTTTGCAAGTCAAAAAGTTTTATTACGCATATTGCAAATAGAGCTGTTTCGCTTCAAGATGCTGAAATTTGCGAGGATGGAGCGATATTATTAAACGGGGAAAAGGTATATTCGTTAAGATGAGCGAGATAATAACAATAGCTAACCAAAAAGGCGGCGTTGGCAAGACCACAACGGCCGTAAATTTAGCCGCATCACTGGCGGTTGCTGAGAAAAAAGTATTATTAATAGACATCGATCCACAGGCAAACGCGACGACTGGACTTGGTTTTAGCAGAAGTGACTACGAGTTTAACATCTATCACGTCTTAACAGATAGGAAAAAGCTCTCACAAATAGTGCTAAAAACTGAGATCCCAACGCTTTTTATAGCTCCGTCAAACATCGGACTTGTCGGTATCGAGCAAGAATTTAACGATCAAAGCAAAGACTATAAACTAATCCTTAAAAACAAAATTTCAGAAGTTGTAGATGACTATGATTTTATCATCATCGATAGTCCTCCAGCACTTGGTAGCATCACGATAAATGCTCTTAGTGCAAGTGATAGCGTGATCATCCCGATCCAGTGCGAATTTTACGCACTTGAGGGCTTGGCGCAGATCCTAAACACAGTTAAGATCATCAAAAAAACGATAAATCCAAAGCTAAACATAAAGGGCTTTTTACCGACTATGTTTAGCTCGCAAAATAATCTCTCAAAAGAGACTATTGCAAATTTAAAGCAGCATTTTGAAAATAAGCTCTTTAAAAGCAAGGACGGCAAAGAGGAATTTGTAGTAGTCCCAAGAAATGTAAAACTTGCTGAAAGCCCAAGTTTTGGTAAGCCGGTGATACTTTATGATATAAAATCACCAGGCTCGATCGCATATCAAAATTTGGCATATTGTATTTTAAACTAAAAAATAAGGAAAAAAATGGCGAAAAAAGGTGGATTAGGGCGCGGACTTAGCGCGATACTTGAAGATGTAGAGCAGGCCTACAGCAAAGAGATCGCAAATTTAAACGACTCTGAGATAGTCGAAGAGATAAATATAGATGAAATTTTACCAAACCCTTACCAGCCAAGGACGCATTTTGACGAAGAGGCTTTAAAAGAGCTAAGTGCCAGCATCAAAAGGCATGGACTAATACAACCAATAATCGTCATCAAAAAAGATGACGGCTATATGCTAATAGCTGGTGAGCGTAGATACCGTGCTACAAAGATGCTCGGAGCAAGCAAGATAAAGGCGATCATCGCTGATATTAAGTCTCAAAATTTAAGAGAGCTTGCGCTTATCGAAAACATACAACGTGAAAATTTAAATCCAATCGAACTTGCAAAGTCATATAAAGAGCTCATAAACGAGTATAAGATCACACAAGATGGCCTAGCAAACATCATCCACAAGAGCAGAACTCAGATAACAAATACGATGAGGCTTTTGCTGCTTAGCGACTACACGCAAAGACTTTTGCAAGAAGATAAGCTCACGCAAGGCCACGCTAAAGTCATCGTAGGACTTAGTAGCGAAGAAGAAAAAATGGTTGTTGATACGATCATCGGACAGAAACTAAGTGTTAGAGATACAGAAATCTTAGTAAAAAAGATAAAAAATAAAGAAGAAGTAAAAGAGCCAAAACCTCAAATTTCAGAAGAAATGAGCAAAAAATTATCAAATTTACAAGAAATTTTTAAAAATTTAAAGATAAAAACAAAAGTAAAATCTAAAAATTTAATATTAGAATTTAGCGATATTTCGCAGGTAGAAGAATTTATCGCTAAGCTAAAATAGAATTACAAATTTATTTTTATTTTTAGTAATTTATTGTAAAATCAGACTTTGATTTGAATATTAAATAAAACTTAATAACAAAATAAGGAGAGTGGATGTTAGAAATAGATGTGCCATTGATGCTTTTAACGGCTATCGTTTTCTTTGTCTTGATCGCCATTTTAAATCCTTTGCTATATAAGCCAATGCTTAAATTTATAGATGACAGAAATGCCTCTATAAAAAATGACGAAGAGAGCACTAGCAAAAATGCAAGCGACTTAAGCGTTCATGAAAAAGAGATCGAAGAGATCATACAAAATGCAAGATCTGAGGCTAACAAAATAAGACAAGAAGCCTTAAATTTGGCAAAAGAAGAGTCTTTAAAAGAGATAAATGCAGTAAAAAGTAGTTTAGAGGCTGATTATAATGAGTTTTTAAACGCTTTAAGCTCTCAAAAAGATAGCCTAAAGGCAGATCTATCAGCTAAACTACCTGAGCTTAGAGCAGCTTTAAATGCTAAGCTCTCTAAAATTTAAAGGAAATTTATGAAGATAAAAATTTTATTTTTTCTAGCACTTCCATTTCTAGCATACGCTAGCGAGCATGGTGGAACAAACTACGACATAGTCGAGAGAACGCTAAACTTCTTACTTTTCTTTGCTATTTTGGTCTATTTTGCTGCTAAGCCATTAAAAGCTCTTTATCAAAGCAGGATCGATAGGATCGCAAATAAGCTTGAGAGTATCCAAGAGAAGCTTCGTGAGTCAAAAGCTAAAAAAGATGACGTTTTAAAGCGTGTTGAAGAGGCTAAGCAAAATGCAAATGCTCTAATCGAAACTGCGAAAAAAGAGGCTGTAAATTTAGCTGCTAAAGTTAAAAAAGAGGCTCAAAACGATATCGCAAATATCGAAAAAGGCTACAAAGAGCAAAAAGAATTTGAAGAGCGCAAGATGACAAAAGGCGTTGTAAATGAAATTTTGAGCGACATTTTCTCAAGTGATAGCCTAAAAGTCGATCAAAAAGAGCTTGTAAATATCATACTTAAAAAGGTTAGCTAATGAATGAAGTAGTAGCTAAAAAATACGTAAAAGCGATCTTAAGCGACGTAAAGTCTAATGAACTTAATGCGTTTGTTGAAAATTTATCAGAGCTAGCTGCTGCTTTTGCTAGCGATAAATTTAAAAGCATTATAAGTTTGCCGACATTAAAGGCTTCACAAAAGGTTGAATTTGTACTGTCTTTGGTTAAAAATCAAGATGCTAAATTTGCAAATTTTATAAAGCTTCTTGGTGCAAACAAAAGACTAGAACTTATACCTGCGATACTAGATGAGATGAAGATAGAGCAATCTTTGCTTGAAAATACATATTGCGGCGAAGTTGTTGGAAATTTTGATCTAAGCGCTGAGCAACTAAAAGCTTTGGAAGAGAATTTCTCTAAGAAATTTAACTCTAAGATCAAGCTTGATGGCTCAAAGAGCGATTACAACGGTGTAAAAGTTGAGTTAGACGATTTAGGTGTCGAGGTAAATTTCTCTATTGACAGATTAAAAAGTCAAATGAGTGAATATATATTAAAAGCAATTTAAAAAGGAGTGAAAGCGTGAGTGCAAAAATTAAAGCTGACGAAATTAGCACGATAATCAAAGAGCGTATTGAAAATTTTGATTTAAGTGTTGATGTAGAAGAGACCGGTAAAGTCATCTCAGTCGCTGATGGCGTTGCTAACGTTTATGGTTTGAAAAACGTTATGGCTGGTGAGATGGTTGAATTTGAAAGCGGCGAAAAGGGTATGGCTCTTAACCTTGAAGAGAGCAGTGTTGGTATAGTTATCCTTGGAAAAACTAGCGGCATTACAGAAGGAAGCTCTGTAAAAAGACTTAAAAAACTTCTACGTGTGCCAGTTGGCGACGCATTGATCGGCCGTGTTGTAAATTCACTCGGTGAACCAATCGACGCAAAAGGTCCAATCGAAGCTACTGAATCTCGCTTCGTCGAAGAAAAAGCAAAAGGTATCATGGCAAGAAAAAGCGTTCATGAGCCACTTCAAACAGGTATCAAAGCTATCGACGCACTTGTGCCAATCGGTAGAGGCCAAAGAGAGCTGATCATCGGCGATCGCCAAACTGGTAAAACAACAGTTGCTATCGATACTATCATCAACCAAAAAGGTCAAGATGTCATTTGTATCTATGTAGCTATCGGTCAAAAACAATCAACCGTTGCTCAAGTCGTTAAAAAACTTGAAGAATATGGCGCTATGGACTACACAATAGTTGTAAATGCTGGTGCTAGTGACGCAGCTGCGCTTCAATACCTTGCACCATACGCTGGCGTAACAATGGGTGAATACTTTAGAGATAACTCTCGCCACGCGCTAATCATCTATGATGACTTGTCAAAACATGCGGTTGCTTACCGTGAGATGTCTTTGATCTTAAGAAGACCACCAGGTCGTGAAGCTTATCCAGGTGACGTTTTCTACCTTCACTCAAGACTTCTAGAAAGGGCAAGTAAGCTAAATGACGCGCTAGGCGCTGGATCTTTGACAGCTCTGCCTATTATCGAGACACAAGCGGGCGACGTTTCAGCTTATATCCCAACAAACGTTATTTCTATTACAGATGGTCAAATTTTCCTTGAGAGTGACCTATTTAACTCAGGCATCCGCCCAGCGATCAACGTTGGTCTTTCTGTATCTCGTGTCGGTGGTGCAGCTCAGATCAAAGCTATCAAGCAAGTTTCTGGTACGTTAAGACTAGACCTTGCTCAGTACCGCGAACTACAAGCCTTTGCTCAGTTTGCAAGTGACCTTGACGAGAGCTCAAGAAAACAACTAGAGCGCGGACAAAAGATGGTTGAAGTACTAAAACAACCTCCATACTCTCCACTTCCAGTTGAGAATCAAGTAGTTATTATATTTGCTGGTGCTAAGGGCTATTTAGATGATGTTGCAACTGCAAATGTAACAAAATTTGAAGCAGAGCTATATCCATATATTGAGGCAAAATACCCTGAAATTTTTGAGCAGATCAGAACCAAAAAAGTTCTTGATAAAGAAGTAGAAGAAATTTTACATAAAGCGTTGAAAGATTTTAAAGCGACTTTTGCCGCTAACTAGGGCTAAGATATGTCAAATTTAAAAGATATAAAACGAAAGATCAAGAGCGTCCAGAATACTCAAAAGACGACGCGTGCGATGAAGCTTGTCTCTACAGCAAAGCTTCGCAAAGCTGAAGAGGCTGCACGCTACTCTAGAGTTTACGCACTTAAGATCAATGAGGTTTTATCAGAGATAGCTTATAAGATCAATCAGTACGCTTCAGTTATGACTGAGAGTAAATTTTTCAACACAACAAAAAGTGTAGAAAAGGTTGATATTATATTTGTTACCGCTGATAAAGGGCTTTGCGGTGGCTTTAATGTCCAGACCATAAAGACAGTTAGGCGCATGATCGATGAGCTAAAAGCCAAAAAGATCAAAGTTAGACTAAGAGCTGTTGGTAAAAAAGGCATTGAATTTTTCAATTTCCAAGGCGTTGAACTACTTGAGACTTATGTCGGAGCTAGCTCTTCTCCTACTTATGAAAAAGCTCAAAAGATCATAAAAGACGCTATTGATGACTTTACAAACGGCATAACAGATAAGGTTGTGCTAATACACAATGGCTATAAAAATATGATTTCTCAAGAGATTAGAGTAAATGATATTGTGCCTATTGAGCCGTCTAAGATAGTTGCGGTTGAGACAAATTCTTTGATGGAATTTGAGCCAGAGGACAACTATACTAAGATTATGGATGAATTGCTCAATAAATATTTTGAGTATAGTATGTATTATGCTTTAGTTGACTCTTTGGCGGCTGAGCACAGCGCTAGAATGCAAGCTATGGATAATGCAACAAACAATGCTAAACAACGCGTCAAACAGTTAAATCTTGCTTACAACAAAGCAAGACAAGAGTCTATTACCACTGAGCTTATCGAGATCATCAGTGGTGTTGAATCAATGAAATAAAAGGAGTATGAATGAAGGGTGTTATTAGTCAAGTTATGGGCCCTGTGGTCGATGTTGACTTTAATGACTACTTGCCGAAGATCAATGAAGCTATCGAAGTTTTCTTTGAGGTTGAGGGCAAGAAACATAAACTAATATTAGAAGTTGCTGCTCACCTAGGTGATAATAGAGTTAGAACGATCGCTATGGATATGAGCGAGGGTCTGACTCGTGGCTTAGAGGCTAAAGCGCTTGGTGCACCTATAAGTGTGCCAGTTGGCGAAAAAGTTTTGGGTAGAATTTTTAACGTAGTTGGCGATTTGATCGACGAGGGCGAGGGTATAAATTTTGATAAGCACTGGTCTATCCACCGCGATCCTCCTCCATTTGAAGAGCAAAGCACGAAGAGTGAAATTTTCGAAACTGGTATCAAGGTAGTTGATCTTCTAGCTCCTTATGCAAAGGGTGGTAAAGTTGGTCTATTTGGTGGTGCTGGTGTTGGTAAAACGGTTATTATTATGGAGCTTATCCACAACGTTGCATTTAAACATAGTGGTTACTCTGTATTTGCAGGCGTTGGTGAGAGAACTCGTGAAGGAAACGACCTTTATCACGAAATGAAAGAAAGTAACGTTTTGGATAAAGTTGCCTTGTGCTATGGTCAAATGAACGAGCCACCAGGAGCAAGAAACCGTATCGCGCTAACTGGTCTTACAATGGCTGAGTACTTCCGTGATGAGATGGGACTTGACGTTTTGATGTTTATCGATAACATTTTCCGTTTCTCTCAATCAGGTGCAGAGATGTCAGCTCTACTTGGACGTATCCCGTCAGCTGTTGGTTATCAGCCAACTCTTGCAAGTGAGATGGGTAAATTCCAAGAGAGGATCACATCAACCAAAAAAGGTTCGATTACCTCTGTTCAAGCTGTTTATGTTCCAGCTGACGACCTTACAGACCCGGCTCCTGCAACTGTTTTTGCTCACCTTGATGCTACGACAGTTCTTAACAGATCGATCGCAGAAAAAGGTATCTATCCAGCTGTTGATCCGCTTGATTCAACATCAAGAATGCTCGATCCTCAAATTTTAGGAGCAGATCACTATAAAGTAGCTCGCGGCGTTCAAGCTGTGCTTCAAAAATATAAAGACCTTCAAGATATCATCGCTATCCTTGGTATGGACGAGCTTAGCGAAGAAGATAAGCTAACAGTTGATAGAGCAAGAAAGATAGAGAGATTCTTATCTCAGCCATTCTTCGTTGCTGAAGTATTTACAGGTAGCCCTGGCAAATACGTAAGTCTTGACGAAAATATCGCTGGCTTTAAGGGAATTTTAGAAGGTAAATATGATCATCTACCAGAAGCAGCATTTTATATGGTTGGAAATATAGATGAGGCTTTAGCTAAAGCTGAGAAACTTAAGGCTTAAATTTAAAAAGGAAGCGTAATGGATAAATTACATTTAGAGATCGTAACTCCTCAAGGTCAGATATTTAATGATGACGTGAGTAGTGTAGTGCTTCCAGGTAGCGAGGGTGAGTTTGGTGTTTTGCCAAACCACGCCTCATTAATATCTCTTTTAAAAGCAGGTATTATAGATATAGAAGATAAGCATAAAAAGCATGATGTAGTTGCTATTAACTGGGGCTATGCAAAGATCGATGAGGGCAAAGTAGTTATATTAGCTGACGGTGCGGTCTATGTTTCTGGCAATAGTGAAAGCGAGCTTGCAAATTCATTAGAAGCTGCTAGAAATTTGATAGAGAGTATGAGCAGTGATACAAATGCTTTTGCAGCAACTATATCAAAAATGGAAAATGTAGTGAGAGCAAGATAAGTGGGCGGAATAGATATATTTTTAAATTACATTCAAAGAAGTAGTTTTATTACAATTATAGTTTTAACTTGGTTGTCAATATATTTTATAGTTAGTTTTACAATTCTTTTTTCAAGAATGGCTGGCATAGGAGCTTGGCAAAAACGCGAGCAAAATGCGCTTGAAGCACTACTTATGGGCGCTAAGAATATACCAAATGACTCGTCTTTAAAGAAATGCGCAAGCGGTAGAATTTCAAAAGAAAAGCTAAATGTCTGCATAAGCATTGCAGAAAAGAATGCTACAAGTGGGCTTACATGGCTTAGCGTAATAGCTTCTACTTCTCCTTTTATCGGTCTTTTTGGAACAGTTGTATCTATCTTGGAGACATTTTCGCAGCTAGGAAATGGCGCAGGTTCATCTCTTGGAGTTATAGCCCCAGCTATCTCTGAAGCACTTGTTGCGACAGGTTGTGGAATTTTTGTTGCCATCCCAGCATATACATTTAACTTGCTTATAAAAAGAAAAGCTTACGAACTAATGAGCGTTATCGAGCGTCAAGCTGACGTTATGATAGCACTTAAAAAAGATGATGAGACGTTATAGATGGCTCTTAAATTTGACGACGAAACACCAGAGCTAAACATAACGCCTCTTGTTGATATCATGCTTGTTTTGTTGGCTATTTTAATGGTTACAATGCCAACTATAACATATCAAGAAGATATAACATTACCAGATGGCTCAAAGGCAAAGACATCTACATCCAAACAAAAAGATCTTATAGTCTCTATAAATGCACAAGGACAAGTTAGGATAGATCAAAGTATAATGAGCCTCGCTGAACTTCCAGATAATATTGCGCTGATGAGTGCAAAATATGACAAAACCTCGCCTATATACATAAAGGCTGATAAAAATTTAAAATACGATGATGTTATGTTTGTATTAAAGACTTTAAAAGGTGCTGGTTTTAATAAAGTAGCTTTAGAGACAAACGGTTAAGATGCCTAATAAAGTTAAATTTCCAACGCTTAGTTCGTTTTTTGTAGCGTTTTGTATTTACATTATCATTGTGCTTGCTTTGTTTATAAAGCTTACTTTTTTTAGCGAACCTCCTAAAAAATATACTGATGACAAAGATGCTATTATGGATGTAGTTATGGTTGATAGAGAAGTTGATCAAACCATAAAAGCGCCAAAACAAGCAAAAGATGTTGTAAAAGAGACCAAACCAGAACCAAAAAAAGAGTCAGAAGAAGATAAACAAGAGACCACAAATAAGCCTGTTGTGCCAGATGAGCCATTGCCAACTCCAAGCTTGCCAACTCCTCCAAAAGAAGAGCCAAAACCTGAGCCTAAAAAACCAGAACCAAAGCCTGAAATCCCAAAACCTAGCGAAGAGCCTAAAGAGGATGTCAAGCCAGAGCCTAAACCTACACCAAAGCCAGTTGAAAATCCAAAACCAAAAGAGCCAAATATAAAAGATCTCTTTAGCGATATAGACTCTACTAAGCTTAAAAAAGATGATGGTATAAAAAAGGCTGAAAATAAAGTGCAAAGCCGCAAAAAAAGCGAGGCTTCTAGCTCAAAAGCTGCAAAAGAGGCTAGCGATATTATAAAGAGCCTTAAGATCGATCAAAATCCAACCGCACCAAAATCGCAAATGACTGGTACTTATGATCCATTAAAGGGAGCCATAACAAAGCAAATTCAAAGAAGATGGCAAAGCTATAAAGCTGACTCTGCAAATATAGCTAAGGTGAAATTTATGATAGATCAAAGTGGAAATTTCAGCTATGAAATTTTGGAACTATCGTACAATGAAGAATTTAATGCAAAGGTAAAAGAGTGTTTAGAAAAGCTTACAAGGGAAAAATTTCCATTTAATCCAAACAAAAGCACTACTTTTGATTTAGATTTAGAAGATAGAATAGACCAAAAATTATAATTTACGGAGTAGAGATGAAGAAAATTTTTCTTTTTTTATGCGTTGCTCTAGGGCTTTATGCTGCTGATGCGACCATATCTGTTGTAAACCAAGGTGTTGCTTTGCCAAAGATTGCTTTGCAAGATGCAACTACAGCTGTTAGTGATGCAGGTTTTAAAGATAAATTCTTTAAGATCATGCTAGGCGACTTGAAAGTTAGCTCTGACTTTGAAGTTATCGAAGATCACATGCCTTCAACTTACGAGGGAACAGCAGCTACAAATACTATGAGCGACAAAGGTGTTGAGCTTATCTTTAGATATGCTCTTGAAGGTTCTATGAACTCATCTCTTACTTTAAGAGTAAAACTCATAGATGCAAAGACTGCAACTACAAGGTATGAGAGAGTCTATAACATGCCAGATGGTGCGAAATATCCATTTTTGGCACATCAAAGTATAGTTGAGCTAACAAATGAGCTAAAATTACCACCAGTTGGCTGGATGGAGAAATTTATCATCCTAGCAAAATACACTTCAGCTCGCCAAAGCTCTATTATAGTGGCTGATTACACACTTACATATCAAAAGACAATCGTAAGCGGTGGTCTAAACATCTTCCCTAAATGGGCAGGCGCTGATCAGAGTAAATTTTACTATACATCTTATGTAAATAACAGACCAACTTTGTTTAGATATGACCTAAATTCAGGCACAAAAACAAAGATAATAGATAGTATGGGTATGCTTATAGCATCTGATGTTAGTAAAGATGGAAGCAAAATTTTATTAACTATGGCTCCAAAAGATCAGCCAGATATTTTCATTTATAATACAGGTAGCAAAAAATTAACTCAGATCACAAACTATCCAGGCATTGACGTAAATGGAAATTTCGTAGATAACGACAGTAGAATAGTTTTTGTCTCAGATAGACTTGGATATCCAAATATCTTTGCGACACCTGCAACTTCAGGTGGAAGCGTCGAACAAATGGTATTTCATGGCAAAAACAACAACTCAGTAAGCACTTTTGAAAACTATGTAGTTTATTCAAGTAGAGAGGCAAGTGGTGGCTTTAATATCTATCTAATCTCAACTCAGACTGATTTTATCCGTCAGCTTACAGCAAATGGTAAAAATAACTATCCAAGATTTTCAAGTGATGGTCAAAGTGTCGTCTTTATCAAGGAGCTTGGCGGTCAAAGCTCACTTGGAGTTGTTAGATTAAATGAGAATAGAAGTTTTCAATTTCCACTAAAGGTAGGTAAAATTCAATCTATTGATTGGTAATATTCTGGTAATATTTAAAAAAAATATGTTATAATTCGACCAAATTTTTCAAAAAGGATAAGGAATGAAAAAAGTAGTTCTAGCAAGTGTTGCAGTTGCAACTTTATTGTTGAGCGGTTGTAGCTCTAAAAACCCTGAAGTTGATATGAATGCAAATTCAAATCAATCTGCAGATAACTCAGGTAGCATGAGTGATGCTGATAGATTAGCAGCTCTTATCGCTAACATCGAGAGCCAAGTTAAAAGTGTATACTTTGACTTTGATAAATTTAATATCAAAGCTGACCAACAAGGTGTTGTTAGCTCAAATGCATCAGTATTCAACCAAGCTGACGCTCAAGCTCTTTCTATAAAAGTAGAAGGTAACTGCGACGAGTGGGGTACAGATGAGTATAACTATGCTCTTGGTCTAAAACGTGCTAAAAGTGCTAAAGACGCTCTTGTAAGAAATGGCGTTAGCGCTGATAGAATCGCTGTAGTAAGCTTTGGCGAAAGCAACCCAGTTTGTACAGACAAAACAAAAGCTTGCGACGCTCAAAACAGACGTGCAGATTTCAAAGTACTTCCTTAATCTGTAAGTAATTAAGTAATAATGAATAAAAAAATAATCATTGCGGCTCTTCTTGGAGCCGCTTTCTCTATAGGTTCAGCTCAAGAAGTTTCAGCATTTGACGCAGGTAATATGGATAGCGCAAATCCATATGGACTAACAGATGATGAAAAGGCAACTCTAAGCAACAAAAGAAGCGTTCAAAATATTGAAGAAAACATGGATAATGTTTCAGAACAACTTCAAGGCTTGCAAAGCTTGATCGAGAGTATGAGTGCTAGGATGAATAAACTTGAGCAAAGAATGAACGATATCGAAACCAAAGTCAATGGCGGGATAAGCGATTCTGGTGTAAGTTTGACATCATTAAAAGCTTATGTTGATGAGACTAGAGATATACAAGATAAAAACTATAAAAATATTACTGCTGCCTTAAATAAATTAGGTGCGATAATGGATAAAAATGCTGCTCAATCAAAGCAAAATGCAAATCCAAAACAACAAAATAAGCCAACTTCAAATTTTAGTGGCAAAAGCGACAAGGACATTTTAGCTGATGGCATTAAACTTCTAAATTCGGGCAATGCTGCAGAAGCTGCTGAATATTTTGAATACTTAAATAAAAAAGGCTATAAAACTGGTGCTTCAAATTATTATCTAGGTGAAGTTGCTTATAGTCAAAAATCATACAGCACA
Source organism: Campylobacter concisus (assembly GCF_002913765.1). GTDB lineage: Bacteria > Campylobacterota > Campylobacteria > Campylobacterales > Campylobacteraceae > Campylobacter_A > Campylobacter_A concisus_BB. The sequence goes on from NZ_PPCH01000017.1 coordinate 19,635, forward strand.
GCCATACAATACTATAAAAAAAGTATACAAAGTGAAGATAAGGCTGACTACACTCCAAAACTTTTGTATCACACAGCTATAAGCTTTGATAAGATCGGTGATACTCAAAGTGCCAACAGGTTTTATAAGGCTTTAAAAGTAGGCTATCCAGATAGCAAAGAAGCCAAAGCCGCTCCTAACAGAAACTAAAATTTACTCTTTTTTAGATATAATCTCACATTAATCAAAACTAAATTCCAAGGAGATTATTGTGAGTAAAGATCAAGTTATAACAATGTTTTATGAGCTAAAAGACGCTAATAGTGGCGAAATTTTAGAGTCAAATATGCAAGAAGGTGGTCAAATTTCTTTTATTACAGGACATGGCCACATTATAGAAAAGCTTGAAGAAGAAGTTAGCAAATTAAAATCAGGCGACAAAGCTACTATAAACATTCAGGCTGCTGAGGGTTGTGGCGAATACAATAAAGATGCCATTCAATCACTTCCAAAAGAGCAATTTGCTGGTATAGACCTACATGAAGGCATGGAGCTTTTTGGTCAAAATGAAGATGGTTCAAGCGTTCGTGTCATTGTTAAAGAGATCAAAGATGATGAAGTAACAGTTGATTTTAACCACCCATACGCTGGCAAAGATTTGCTATTTAATGTTGAAATTTTGGAAGTTAGAGATGCGACTGATGATGAAAAAGCAACCGGCATGGTAGCAGGCGCTCACACTTGCGGTTGTGGCGGACACGATCATGATCACGAGCATGAGTGCTGCGGTGGTCACGGACATGGCGAAGGTGGTTGCGGTTGCGGTGGTCACGGACATCACCACCACTAAGAAGCCAAAATGAAAAAATTTGCTTTTATTTTTGCGGGTCAAGGCTCGCAAAGTGTTGGCATGGGGAAAGATTTTTATGAAAATTTCTCTTCGGCAAAACTTTTATTAAATGACGCTTGCAACGATACAGGCATTGACTTTGAAGAGCTTTTATTTACGCAAAATGACAAGCTAGATAAGACAGAATTTACTCAGCCTGCCATCGTTTTAAACTCGCTTATGAGCTATCTAGCTTTTAGTGAGCGCATAAAAGCTAAGCCAGAGTTTAGCCTAGGTCACTCGCTAGGAGAATTTACAGCCCTTGCGGTTAGTGGTGCGTTTAGCTTTGTTGAAGCGATTAGACTTGTAAATTTACGTGGTAAATTTATGCAAGAGTCCTGCATTGGCAAAGATGCTGGCATGATGGTGGTGCTTGGACTTAGCGATGAAGTTGTTGAGGGGATTTGCAAAGAAGCTCACGATGAGGGCTTGCAAATTTACGCTGCGAACTACAACTGCGATGGTCAGATAGTTGTAGCTGGCGTGAGGGCTGACCTTGCTAAATACGAGGCAAAATTTAAAGAAGCAGGCGCAAAAAGAGCTATGCTTTTAAATATGTCAGTAGCTAGCCACTGCCCGATACTTGAGCCAGCTAGTGTTAAACTAGCAAATGAGCTTGAGGGCGTTTTGGCTGCGAATTTTGCTCCAGTCGTTTCAAACGTAAATGCAAAAATTTATACTGATAAAAACGAAGCGCTAGTTCTTTTAAAAGAGCAGCTAACGCATCCAGTTCGCTACAAGCAAAGCATCAAAAACTACGAAAACGAGGTTGATTGCTTTATCGAGCTAGGTGCTGCGACACTTAAAGGCATAAACAAAAAGATCACGGAAAAACCAACATACAGCGTCACTGACATGGCGAGCCTTGAAGAGGTTGTGAAGATTTTGGAGGAGAGATGATAGCGATACTTGGAGCGATGCAAGAGGAGATAACGCCGATCCTTGAGATGGTTGGCGAGTATAGAACTACCGAATATGCAAATAATAAATTTTACGAGGCAAACTACAAAGGCAAAGACCTAGTCATCGCCTACTCGAAGATCGGCAAGGTAAATGCGGCGATAACTGCGACCTTGATGATAGAGAAATTTAAGGCTTCAAAACTGCTTTTTACTGGTGTTGCTGGCTCACTTGATGAGAGCTTAAAGATAGGCGATATGCTATATGCCACCAGCCTTGCGCAGCACGACCTTGATATCACGGCGTTTGGTCATCCATACGGCTTTGTGCCAGGGACAAGTATCTTTGTTAAGAGCGATGAGGGTCTAAATGAGCTAGCTAAAAATGTCGCTAGCAAAAAGGGTATGAGCCTAAATTCAGGTATCATCGCAACTGGCGATCAGTTCATCTGCGACAACGAGAAAAAAGAGTGGATCAAAAAGATATTTAACGCAAGTGCTACCGAGATGGAGGGTGCGAGCGTTGCGCTAGTTTGCGAGACGCTTGGCGTGCCATTTTTCATACTTAGAGCCATCAGCGACGGAGCTGGCGAGGAGGCGGAGTTTGACTTTGATAAATTCTTACAAGACTCAGCAAATGTCAGCGCTAAATTTATCCTAGAAATGGTGGAGAGCTTATGATAGAGCTTAGCAAGAGACTGCTTAGGCAAGTTGGTCAGACAAACGCTAGATATAAGATGATAGAGGGCGGAGATAAGATCTTGCTTGGTCTTAGCGGCGGCAAAGATAGCCTCGCACTCGCTCACGTGCTAAAGCACATCCAAAACGTCACGCCTGAGAAATTTGAGTTTAAGGCGGTGACGCTAAGCTACGGCATGGGCGAAGACTACGCATATCTTACCAAGCACTGCAACGAGCATGGCATAGAGCACGAGGTGATCGATAGCTCAATTTTTGAAATTTCAAAAGAGAAGATCCGCAAAAATTCTAGTTTTTGCAGCTTTTTCTCGCGCATGAGAAGAGGGTATCTCTACACCTACGCGCTAAAGCACGGCTTTAACAAGCTTGCGATCGCTCACCATTTAGACGATGCAGCCGAGAGCTTTTTTATGAATTTTACATACAATGGCGCGCTTAGGACGCTTGCTCCAAAATACAGAGCCAAAAATGGCATTGTCGTGATCAGACCATTTATCTTTGTGCGTGAGAGACAGCTTCGCGAAAATGCGATCAAAAATGAGCTAAGAGTTGTTGGCGATGAGGCATGTCCTGCGATGAGATTTGACGTGAAGATGCCACACGCTAGATATGAGACCAAGCAGCTTCTAGCAAATTTAGAAAAAGAAAATCCAAAGCTCTTTACATCGCTTAAAGCAGCATTTGAAAACATCCACACAGATACATTTTTTGGCATCAATGAAGGCAGTGAAGAGTAAATTTAACTCTTCATTTTTGCCCTTTTGAGCTAAATTTGAATAACTAAAATTCTATTTTAACAAAAACCAAAGTATTAAAAATAAAGCCTATATTAGCTTAATTGCTACAGATTTAAACACTGGCAATAAGAGCACAAACTTCTATTTTATTACAACGAGATACCTGGCAAGAAAGATCTAAAAGATATACTAGCCAGGATTTTAAAGCTTAGAAATTTAGAGCTAAAAAAAGATCAAACGTTTGAGGGGCTAGCAAGTAAGATAATGGACGTTTTAAAAGAATTTGATGAGAGGACCAAAGTCAAAGCCTAAAGCCCGTCAAGTAAAATTTTATAAAGGCGGTTTATCTCATCGTCATTTAGCTCGATCGTGCTTTTTGTATCAAATAAATTTTTGATCTTGCTAGCGTCAAATTCGCTCCTATCAAGGCAGTGCTTATGAGAGGGCAAAAAGCCACGAGTTAAGCAAAGCTCGCTTTCTATCTCCTCGTCGCATATAAAGCACTCAAGCTCGCTGTGAAGCCTGCCTTCAAACTCTAAAATTTTGACGTAGCTTTCGATGATAAGGCGTTTTGGATTTTGTAGCTGCATCTGTTTGGCGCAGCGATCAAGCTCGTTAAAGTAAATTTCATCGAGTTGCTCGACCTCTTTTAGATGATCATAAAGTAGGCGCATGAACTGCTGCCAAATGATGAGCTTGTCACGCTCTAGCAGCCATTTAAAGCCAAGATGAAGTATGCTTCTAAGCTTTGGTAGAAATTTCGCCTCTTGCTCGAGCTCAAAGTCGATCTTGTAGCCAGTCATGATGTTTGAGTGGCGAGCGCCAAAAAATCTATATGACTTTACGAGCAAATTTGGCGTTAGCACAAAGACTAAAAGGTCCTCGTCTCTGACCTTTTGCACGCGCAGGATGTAGCCTTGCATCTAGGCAAAAAACTCCCTTATGCACTCTCTCATCGCTGCCATATCTTTGATGAAATTTACATCGTTTCTAAAGGTTGTTGCGCCGTCAATGCCCTTGCTGTATTGGTGGAGGTGCTTTCTAAATATACAAAGTCCGTGCTCGCCGTAGTGCTCGATCATCGCATCAAAGTGAGCTAGGATGATCTTTTGTTTTAACGCCTTATCTACGCTAGTTTTGCTCTTTATCTCGTGAAATATCCAAGGGCTACCTATGCTTGCTCTGCCGATCATTAGGGCGTCGCATTTTGTGAAATTTAAAATTTCATCTGCATTTTGTGCGTTTATATCGCCATTTGCAACGACTGGGATTTTCACGCTTGCCTTTACTCTAGCGATCGCTTCGTAATCAACCTTTGCGCTGTATCCGCCAGCTCTGGTGCGACCATGCACTGCGATGTAGTCTGCGCCGGCTTCTTCGCAGGCTTTTGCGATTTTCTCTTCGTTTTTGCCGTTAAAGCCAAGTCTAAATTTAACGCTTAGGCTCTCTTTGTTTGAGACGCTTTTTATGGCTGAGATGATGCTTTGAAGTTTGTCAAGATCGTTTAGTAAAGCCGATCCCGCGCCTTGTCTAACGACCTTTGGCACAGGGCAGCCGCAGTTTAGATCAAGCCCATAAATTCCATCAAATTTATTGATTATCTGCACGGCTTTTTTTATATTTTCTATATCACTGCCAGCTATCTGGACGACGTAGGGCTCTTCGTTTGGGGATTTTTTAAGCATTTCAAGAGTTTTGTCACTGCTCTCATAGACCAGGGCATTTGCGCTGATCATCTCGCTAACAGTGACGTCGCAGCCAAATTTCTTGACGACACTCCTTAGTGGCAGGTCAGAAAAGCCAGCAAGTGGCGCTAAGAAAAGTGGCTTTTTACTAAAGTCTATCATTTAAAAAATAGCGAGCTAGGCACCATTTTACCGTTATCTCGTAAAAATAGTAAAACCTTTATCTCTTTAAACTCATCAGGGTCGCTACCCTCGATAGCCTCTCTTACTTTATCAAGCATCTGAAGCTCAAATAACGCATATACGTAGGCCTCATCAGCGTCAGCATGGATGCTTTTTAGCTTTTCAAAAATGCCGATAAACGCATCTGGTTTTAGCTTGTTTTTAAGCATTATGGCTGCTTTGTCGTATTGTGCTTTTGTCACTTTTGCATTGTTTAGAAGACCAAAAATTTCATCGCTGCTTAGGTCGATCTCATCATTTACAAAACGCGTGATAATGGTCATTATATCTTCGCTTGCTAGCTCTGGATCGATTTTTTTGATCTCACTAAATGAAGCTGTTTTTATGAGCTTATCAAAGGCTGCCTTTTTAAGGCTCTCGTTTTGCTCTTGGTTTTTAAGCACGTCAAGATAGTAAGTAGGCAGCTGCTCGATCTTGTTTAGCTCATTTAGGATGTTTAGCTTGCTATCTTTTGCTAGCCTAAATTTCTTTAGATCGACGATCTCTTTGTTTTTTATGCTTTTTATGGTTTGTAAGATGTTGTTTATCTCACCGTCATCAACGCCAACATCTTTAAGCTCGCCTACTGGAGAGATAGAGCGAGTGAGCTGCGAGGCGATCTTGTAAGTGTCGGTTTTAAAGTCTTTGTTGCTCTCAAAGCCAAGAAGCGTCTCTTTTGCAAGGTCTTTGTAGAGCTGGCTATCTTTTTTTATCCATTTTTTATATCTATAAAAGGCGTATCCATGATATGCGATGTGAAGTAGGGCGAGGAGCGCCAAAAGGGCTACTGGAAGTGCCACCCAGACAGCTACTGGCAAGGTTATGGCTTGACCTAAGAGCTCAAAGGTGAAGTCTGAACTATTAAGAGAATAGGTAAGTCCTGCAACAACTGCTGTGTAGATGATGCAGTAGACGAGAAATTTTCTGGTTTTCATATTTTCTCCTTAGTTTTTTGCTGTTTTTTCTATTATCTCACGACAAGCTATGCAGTATTTTGCATGCGGTTTTACTTTTAGGCGAGGGATGCCGATCTCCTCTTCGCACATGTCACAAATTCCATAAGTCTTGTTTGCTATCTTTTCAAGGGCCTCGTCGATCTCGTGAAGCTCGGCTCTTTGCTGGGTTGATATAGACTGCTCTATAAGTTGGTCAGTATTTACTGAAGCGATGTCAAATTCATCGCTTACGCCACTATCTCTTAGGCCGCTTACTTCAACTGATGAGTCATAAATATTTTTTTTGATTTGTAGCTTTCTATCTTCAAGTAGCTTTTTGAAAAAATTTAGCTCGTTTTGAGTCATTTTATATTCCTTTATTTGTGATATGGGTGGTTTGCATTTATACAAAGCCCTCTAAAAATTTGCTCAAAAAGTACGAGCTTGGCGACTTTGTGCGCCATAGTCATCTTGCTTAAGCTTACGACTTTTTGTGCCTTGTTTTTTAAATTTTGGCTAAGCCCATAAGCTCCACCTATGAAAAAATTGATCTGTGAATTTGAGTTTAAAATTTGAGCAAATTCTTGGCTGTCAAGCTGTGAGCCATTTTCATCAAGCATCACGCAAAAGCCTTTTAAATTTGGCTCGTAAATTTCATCATAAGCTCTTAGCGCATCGCTTCTACCGCTGCTTTGAGCCTTTGCTATCTTTTCATTAAATATGATTTTGTCGTTTATCTTGGCAAATTTTGCACTCATTTTTATATATTCTTGTATCTCGTTTTCAAAGTTGTCACGCGATGATTTTTGAATGCTAAAAACCGAAATTTCCAAACTTACCCTTTGGTTTTTAGCTTTAGCTCAAAGCCAGCTTCGTTTCCAGTTGTCACTTCGCTTTTAGAGATCATAGCTTTGCTATTTGTAAGAAATTTAACCATATCGCTTAGATATTTTTTGTGCTCGCTTCTTGGCACGATATCATCTATAAGGCCATGCTCAAGCAAAAATTCAGCCCTTTGAAAGCCCTCTGGGAGATCAGCGCCTATGGTTTGTTTGATGACCCTTTGTCCTGCAAAGCCTATTAGCGCGCCAGGTTCAGCGATTATTAGATCTCCAAGCCATGCAAATGATGCACTAACGCCACCCATCGTAGGATCTGTAAGGATAGAAATGTATGGTAGCCTTGCTTCATCAAGAAGTTTTAGAGCCGCTGAAGTCTTTGACATCTGCATCAAAGAAAATGTGCTCTCTTGCATTCTAGCGCCGCCAGATGCGCTTACGATGATTAAGGCTTGTCGTTTTTCGATCGCGCGTTTTATCGCTCTTACGATCTTTTCGCCCTCAACTGAAGCTAGTGAGCCGCCCATAAAGCTAAAGTCAAAAACAACTAGCTGGATCTCTTGTCCGTTGCATTTGCCTTCGCCACATATCACTGAGCTTGTGCGCCCTGTTTTTTCTTTATTTTCTGTGATTCTTTTTTTATATGATTTTTTATCGACAAAATTTAAAGGATCTACTGGTTTTAAATTTGCGTCAAATTCTACAAAGCTACCTTCATCGCAGATCAAATTTATGCGATCATCAGCTTTTAATCTCATGTGGTAGCCGCATTTTGGGCATACATTAAAACAAGCTTCAACTTCTTTGTAATACATCAGTGAGTGACAGTTGTCGCATTTTACCCAGTGTGTAGGTGCTTCTTCTGGACGAGGTTGAGCTTTTCTTATCTTTGAAAAAATGTCTGAGAAATTCATCTTTTTACCCACTTATATTAAAAATTGTGGGATTATATCTAATGTTAGCCTTGCTTTTTCTTATATGACTTAAAGTTTGTTTGTTTGCGGGGGATTTAAGGGGCAAACTAGCCCCTTAAAAGTATCTTATTAGAAGCGTCTTCCGATAGTAAATTCAAATGTATTTGTATCATCGCCCTCTTTAGGTTTAAGAGCTTTTGCGAAGATTAGTTGAAGTGGTCCGATAGGTGTTATCCACTCGATACCTGTACCAACTGATGATCTTTTGATCTCATTTAGGCTATTTTCGCCGATCATACCGTAGTCATAAAATACAACGCCACGCATTTTTACGCGGTCTATTATAGGGAAGCTCATCTCAACTGAGTTGTTAAATGATGTTTCGCCGCCGTATTCATAGTAGTCGCCATTATATTTTACTTTTGGAGATACGGTTCTGCTCTCGTAACCACGTAAGCTTCTTATACCACCAAGGTAAAGTCTTTCGTTGATAGGAGTATAGCCTCTCTCCCAAATTTTGCCAAAGCTTGCTTTATATCTTAAGATAAGATCGTAGTCGATGTACTCTCTAAGACCTAGATAGTAGTTGAAATTTGTGCGGTTTTTAACAAAATCCATATCACCACCAAGTCCTGCTATCTCAAATGATGTGCTAGCTATGATACCGCGTCTTGGCAAGTAGTAATCATCGGTGCTATTATATGTTAAAGCTGGAGTTATAGCGCTTTTTATAGCCTTGCCTTCTCTATAAATTTCTTTGCCTGTGTATCTATTTATATCTCTTAGCTCATCATCTTTTAGAGTAACTTTACTTTGCTCGATGTTATAAGTAAGTGATGCACTTAAATTTCTGGTTAATTTTCTACCAAGCGTTGTGCTAAAGCCGTAGCTTCTCTCTTTATATGTTCTCCAGTCATAGTCGTTTGCATAGAGTGTTCCGCCAAGGCTATACTCTGAGTCAAAAATTCTTGGATTTGTAAGACTTATCTGACCTGAAAGCTCTCTATCACTCTTATCTACACTTACTTGTCCTTGAAGACCAGAGCCAAAGATGTTTGTATCAGAAAGTGCAGCGTTAAGTAGCAAGCCATCGCTACTTCCGTATCCGATACCGCCACTTATCGAGCCAGTTGAGGCCTCTTTTACTTTTACTTTTAGATCGACTGTATTTTTATCAACCGGGTCCTCTTCTATCTCGACATCGTCAAAGTAGCTTGTTCTTTTTAATGCATCTTTTGAGTCTTGAAGGTCGGTTCTACTATATAAATTTCCTTCAGTTAGATATAGCTCACGTCTTACGACACGATCAACTGTTCTATCGTTTCCAGAAATTTGAACGTTTCTTATATATACTTTTTCGCCAGGATCAACTTCGTAGTCGATATCAACTGTTTTATTTTCATCAAATTTATCAGTCTTTGGATAGACTTTGACAAATGCATAGCCCTTGTCAGCGACCATATCATCAAGCTTTTTCATATCTTGGCGAAGTCTTGCTGAGTTCATCGTATCGCCAGCTTCAAGTCTAAAGTCATCTATGATCTTTTTAGTATCAAGTCCTAGCTCTTCAGGTGCTGTGATACTTACATTTGAAACCTTATAAGGCTCGCCCTCGTGGATGTAGTATGTAAGATCGGCTGTGTAGTTATCAAATGACGCATTTAGGTAAGGTGACGAAACAGTCGCGTCTAAATAGCCTTTCTGAAAATACTTATCTTGAATCCTTGCTGGGTCGTTTTCAAGCTCGAAAAGTTTAACTTTACCATCGTTTCTGCCCCAAAGCCAGCCCATAAATTCTCTACTTTTGTTTGCAACTACTGGCTCGATATCGTCATAGTCAAACTCTTTTGCGCCGACTAAATTTACCTTTTTGATTACCATATTCTCGCCGCGGTTTATGTTTAAAGTGATGAAAAGTGAGCTGTCGTTGTCTGCAACTGGCTGTTTTTCTACATCTACAACTGTGTCAAAGTAGCCCTTTGACTCGTAGTACTGGCGAATTCTCTCTTTTGTTTTTTCGATAGTTAGCTCATCATACATATTGCCAGGTTTGATGTTGATTAGCGACTCGATCGCAGTTTTGTCGTTTGTCACAACGCCCTTTAGATCGACTCTAGCTACACTTGGCTTCTCTTTTACTTTTACTAAAAGATTGCCATTACCTGTATCTTCTATGTAGATATCATCAAAATAATTTTGCTTGTATAAATTTGTGATAGCCTTGTCGCTAAGCTTTGGTGTTAGCTCTTGACCGACTTTTAGCCCCATTATCTGCGTGGCTACATCAGGCGAAAGGTGGATTAGACCTTTGAAATTTATTGACTGAATTGTTTGTGCATTTAGACCGCTTAAAGCTAGTGCTAGTAAAAATAATTTCTTTTTCATTAAATTTAACCTAGAGTTTTAGTATAAGTGCGTATAATATCATATTTTATTTTTAAAAAATTTAAATTTTATAATTTTAAAGGTTTTTTATGAAAATAGGTATCATCGGGCTTGGTCTTATGGGTGGCTCGCTTGGTCTTGCACTAAAAGATGAGAAGCTGATCTCTTGTGTCAGCGGATATGACAAAGATGAAAATCACAGCAAAAAAGCACTCGAGCTTGGTCTGGTGCATGAAATTTTAAGCATTGATGAGATGAAAAAGAAGTGTGACATCATCTTTTTGGCTGTTCCAGTTGAGGCTATCGTAAGCATCGTGCAAAATTTAACTGACATTAGTGAAGATACGACGATCATCGACTTTGGCTCGACAAAGCAAAAGATAATAGAAGCTGTGCCAGAGAAAATTCGTAAAAATTTCATCCCAGCTCATCCGATGGCAGGTACTGAGTACTCTGGTCCAGAAGCTGCCTTTAAGTCACTTTACACAGGCGCAACTGTCATAGTTTGCGACTTTGCTGAGAGCGCAGAAAAACATGTAAAAAGAAGCGTTGAGCTATTTTCTTGCCTTGGCATGAAGATCATTTTCATGAGTGCAAAAGAGCATGATCATCACGTGGGTCTCATCTCACATTTGCCTCACGCTATTGCATTTTCGCTTGCTAGCGGGATCTTAAAAGAAGAGGATAAAAGGCATATCGTTGCACTTGGCGGACCGACATTTAAGGGTATGATACGTGTCGCAAAGAGCTCGCCATTTATGTGGAGTGATATCTTTAAGCAAAATAAGAACAACGTTGTTGCCGCGATAAATATGTTTGAAAAAGAGCTAAATTTATGCAAAGATCTCATAAAAGATGAGCGTTGGGATGAACTTTTTGACTGGATGAGCGAAGCTAGAGCTGTAAGAGAAATTTTGTAATTAACTAAAAATTTATTGATTAAATGTAAAATTTCGCAAATAAAATTTAAGGTAATAATATATGTATAGACGTGGAATAGGCGGTTTTGGTATTGTTGTAGTTTTACTTGTTTTGATATTAGCTGGTGGCTTTGGATATGCTTTGATGTCGAAAGACTTTGAGCGAAACGAGCCAATTATCGGCGTTGCTGATAAGGTTTATTGGAACCTTCGCTCGCCTATGAATATCAAATTTAAAGATGACAGCGGCATAAAATTTGTGCGCATTAGCATAAATGACGGCAAAAATGACCTAAATTTACTAAATCAAATCATACAAAATCCAAGCACTGAGCTTGATGTAAATTTAACCTTCCCAAAGACTGGCTTTTTTGCTCAAAAAGATACTTATGAGATGAGCATAGAAGCGGTCGATACTAGCAAATGGGGCTTTTTTACAGGTAATAAAGCAAGCAAAAAAGTTGAAGTCGTGCTTGATACCTCTAAGCCTGATCTTTACGTGCTTTCTCAGTCTTACTCTATCTCAAAAGGCGGTAGCGCAGTTGTTGTCTTTAGAGCGACTGACAATCAGCTAAAAGAGGTCTATGTCCAGACAAATTTTGGTAAGAAATTTAAGGCCGTGCCATTTTACAAAGAGGGCTTTTACGCAGCACTTGTTGCTTGGCCAGTGCAGGTTGAAAACTTTAGCGCCGAGGTCATCGCAAGAGACTTTGCGGGTAATGAGAGTAAATCTCACGTGAGATATTTTTATGAAAATGTAAAATACAAAACTTCGACCATTGCTTTAAATGATAGATTTTTAGACGGAAAGATCGTTGATCTAACAGATCAATACGCCAAAGATCCAAACGCTCTTTCTAGGCTTGATAAGATGAAATTTGTCAATGAAACTCTAAGAAACTCAAATGAAGAGAAGATAACAGCACTCACTTCAAACGTCGATACTGACATCACAAATGGCTTTAATATCATCCCATTTTACCCACTTAGAAATGGCAAGAAAGTAGCTGATTTTGCCGATCACCGCTTCTATACATATAATAATGAGCAAGTAAGTGAGTCATGGCACATGGGTATTGATTTTGCAAGCGTGGCATCAGCTCCGATAATAGCCAGCAACGCAGGTCGCGTTGTGCTAGCGTCTGAGAATGGAATTTATGGCTTAAACATTGTGATCGATCATGGATTTGGACTTTACTCACTTTACGGACACTGCTCAAGTGCGAAGGTAAAAGAGGGCGATATGGTTGCTGCTGGCGATCAAATAGGCACAACTGGAACGAGCGGTCTTGCACTTGGAGATCACCTTCACTTTGGAATTTTAGTCCAAGGCGAAGAGGTAAGGCCTCAACAATGGATGGATAAAAAGTGGATAAAAGACAATGTGACAAGTGTCTTAGATGCCGCAAAGGCGATGATAGATAAGAATTAAATTTGCAAATTTGATTTTTTAGTGCTATCATAAGCGAACAAAAAAATATAAGGAAAATTTTTGAAACAAACTACTATCGCAAGACGCGTTGAGACCGTTGGTATAGGGCTTCATAAGGGTGAGCCGATAAGACTTATACTAGAACCTCTTGATGCAAATTCAGGTATTATTTTGCACCGCGAAGATCTTGGTATTAGTTTTAAAGCTGAGCCTAAAAACGTTATAAATACGCAAATGGCAACCGTCGTTGGCAACGAAAAGGGCTTTATCAGCACGATAGAGCACCTAATGGCAGCTGTAAATGGATACGGCATTGATAATATTAGAATTTCAGTTGATGCAAATGAAATTCCTGTCATGGACGGCAGTGCAATAAGCTTTTGTATGTTGCTTGATGAAGCTGGTACAAGACATCTTGACGCTGGTAAAAAAGTCATCCTTGTCCGCCGCGAGGTCGAGGTGGTTGAGGGGTCAAAATTTGTGCGAACTTCGCCTTCAAGAAATCCAAAATTTGACTATACGATCAAATTTGACCACCCAGTTATCGGCGAGCAAAGATATGTTTTTGAATTTAGCAAGAGCTCATTTGTAAAAAATATAGCTCGTGCTAGAACTTTTGGCTTTTTAAAAGACTTGCAACGCTTACAAGCTCAAAATTTAGCCCTTGGTGCATCGCTTGATAATGCCGTGGCTATCGATGATACACACATTTTAAACCCAGAAGGTTTGAGATTTGAAAATGAGTTTGTAAGGCATAAAATTTTAGACGCAGTTGGCGATTTGAGCTTGCTTGGAGCGCCTTTATTAGGTGACTATACAGCATTTGCTGGCAGCCACGATCTAAACCACAAACTAACACTTGCTTTAATGGCAGATGAGAAAAATTATGAGATCGCAACACTTAGTGGCGAGCTTTTAAAAGAGTATCAAAAGGTATTTGCATAAAAAATATTGAAATTTTAGTAGTCTCTTTATCGACTCCACTTTTAGTTGGAGTCTATAAAGATGGCGTAAAATTTGATGAGATCACAACTGACGAGCATGTCAGCGAAGCTCTGATAAAAATCCTAGAAAATTTATCCTCTAAATTTAACATCACAAAGATCATCTACGCAAACACGCCAGGCAGCTTCATGGGGCTAAAGGTGGCCTACGTCATCTTGAAAACTTTTTCTTTGGCAAAGGGCTGTGAATTTTACGCAGTAAGTGGCTTTAGTCTAAATGGAGGCCAAGCGATCAGGGCAAATAAAAATTTAAGCTTTGTGCTAAAAAATGGTGAAATTTCGCTTGAAAAAGTTGAGCCAGTGAGATTTGTGTTGCCTTTAAATTTAGATGAATTAAAACTAAATTCAGATACACTTCCAAATTATATCATTCAAGCTGTTTAGGAGAAATTTTGAATATCTTAATCCCTGCCACAAGTGCAAATTTAGGTCCTGGTTTTGACGCTTTAGGACTTAGTTTAAAGCTTTTTAATAGCGTAAAGATCGAGCCATCTAAATTTAGCTCAGTCTCTATAAATGGCGAGGGGAGTGATAGCACAAATTTAAAAAGAAACAACATTTTTCTAAGCATTTTTAATGAAATTTTTTTAGAGCTAACCGGCAAAAATGAAAACTTCAGAATAGTTTTTGAAAACAATATCCCGTTTTCAAGAGGGCTTGGCAGTAGCTCAGCTGTAATCGTCGGCGCCATAGCTTCGGCTTATGAGATGGCTGGCTTTAAGGCTAGTAAAAGCGTCGTTTTAAATAAAGCGATCATCTATGAAACTCATCCAGATAATATCTCGCCAGCAGTTCACGGTGGATTTATTAGCGCGGTCGTAAAAAATGGCAATGTCTATGCAAATAAAATAAATTTAAGTGATGATATAAAAGCGGTCGTCGTCATCCCAAATAAGCCGATGAGCACTGCATCATCAAGGCAAATTTTGCCAAAAAACTACACCATGAAAGAGTGTGTAAATAACCTCTCTCACGCTGCATTTTTGACCTCTTGTTTTTATGAAAAAAGATATGATCTTTTAAGGGTAGCAAGCGAAGATATGATGCACGAAGAGCGCAGAATGAGCGCTTTAAAAGAGCTTTTTGAAGTCCGAAAAGTAGCTTATGAAAATGGAGCGCTAATGAGCACACTTTCAGGCTCAGGCTCAAGCTTTTTAAACATCGCTTACAAAGATGATGCTAAAAATTTACAAGATGTTTTAAAGAGTAAATTTAGTGATTTTAGAGTTGAAATTTTTTCATTTGATAACGATGGATACGAAATTACGCAAAGCTAAAAACAAGTTTAAAAAGGTATAATGAATAAAAATAATCCAGTAAGGACATGCGTCGCTTGCAAAGTTAAATTTTCTCAAAACTTGCTAAAAAGATACCGCTTGGTAGGCAAGAATTTAGAGTGCGGCAAAGGAGATGGTCGCAGTTTCTATCTATGTGATGGCTGTTTGCAAAAAGACGACAAAATTTTAAAAAAAATAATTGATAAACAAACTAAAGGTGCCCTCGGACTTGACGCACCGAAGTTAAAGGAGATACTCTTAAATGAGCAATGTTAGGATTTCAGAGATCGCAAATGAGCTTGGCTACCCAAGTAAAGAGATAGTCGAAAAAGCTCAAGAACTAGGCCTAAAGGTCAAAACTCACTCAAATGCTGTGAGCCTTGAAGAGGCTGAAGCAATATATGAATACGTTCAAACTGGCGTAATACCAGATAAATTTAAAAAGAAAAAGAGCGAGCCAAAGGCAAAAAAAGAGCCTAAAAAAGAGACAGAAAAAGAGCCAGCAAAAAAAGAAGAAAAACCTAAAACTGAGCCTAAAAAGGCAGCTACTAAGGCTGAGCCAAAGCCTGAAAAGGCAAAAGTAGAGCCTAAAAAAGAGGTGCAAATTTCAGAAGAAAAACCTAAAGCTGAGCCTAAAAAAGAAGAGCCCATAAAGGTCGAGCAAAAGCCAGCAGAAGCACCAAAACCAAAAGAGAGCTTGGCTGATGTGACCCAAAAAAGACGCGGCCTTGTGATAGTTAAAAAGAAAAAAGATTACGAGGCACCAGCTCCAGTAAAAGAGGAGAAAAAGGCTGAGGCGGCAGTGGCTAACATTAGCGATTTTAAGAGCATGTTTTCTGCTAGCGATGAAAATTTGGCTAGAAAAAAGAAAAAAGAGAAAAAAGTAACAGTTGTAAGCAAAAAAGATAGCGCTGAGAAGATGGACTTGCTTGGTGGAAGTGACTTTGGTGACATCGTGCTTGAAGATGAAGATGTGGTTGTATTGCCTGATTTTAGCTTTAAAACCCCAGCCCCAGCTCCGATGCAAAGGACAAAACAGCCAAGTGCGATGAAGACAACCGTCAATAACACGATAAATTCGTTTGGCGAGGGTGGCATACAAAGAAGAGCTAGAAAAAAACACAAAAAGCCTGAAAATAAACAAAATAGCGAAGCTGTAACTTCGATAAATATCCCAAAAGAAATTCGTGTTTATGAATTTGCTGAAAAGCTAAATAAGCAGCCAAGCGAGGTCATAGGTAAGCTATTTATGCTTGGTATGATGACAACTAAAAACGACTTTTTGGATGAAGATGCGATAGAAATTTTGGCTGATGAGTTTAATGTCGAGGTAAATATCATCGACGATCAAAAAGAATTTGACTACGTAGCAGCCTATGAAGAGGAGATAAAAGACGATGAAAATCTCCAGCCAAGAGCGCCAGTTATAACCATTATGGGTCACGTTGACCACGGCAAAACCTCACTACTTGACTACATAAGAAAGTCTCGTGTAGCAGCAGGCGAGGCTGGTGGCATCACTCAGCACGTGGGTGCCTATATGGTAAATAAAAATGGCAGAAACATTACATTTATCGACACTCCAGGTCACGAGGCATTTACAGCTATGCGTGCAAGAGGCGCTGGTGTAACTGATATAGTTATCATAGTTGTTGCAGCAGATGACGGCGTAAAACCACAGACAAAAGAGGCAGTTAGCCACGCAAAAGCCGCTGGTGTGCCAATAATCATCGCAATAAATAAAATAGATAAAGAGTCAGCAAATCCTGATCTAGTAAAAACCGGTCTTGCTGAGCTTGACATCATGCCAACAGAGTGGGGTGGCAAGTATGAATTTGTGCCGATCTCTGCAAAAACAGGCATGGGCATAGATGATCTACTTGAGATCGTGCTTTTGCAGGCTGATCTTTTGGAGCTAAAGGCAAACCCAAAGGCAAACGCAAAGGCTACTGTCATCGAGAGCTCACTTCAAAAGGGTCGTGGTCCAGTAGCTACCATCATCGTTGAAAATGGCACGCTTCATGTCGGAGACACTGTCGTAGCTGGCGTTGCATACGGTAAGATAAGAAGCTTGCTTGATGATCAAGGTAGGCCATTAAAAGAGATAAAACCAGGCGAATGTGGCGTGATAGTGGGTCTTAGCGAGATAGCAGAGGCTGGCGAGACATTAATAGGCGTAAAAACTGATAAAGAAGCTCGTGAATACGCACAGAAAAAGGCTGAATATATCCGCCAAAAAGAGCTTAGCAAGAGCACAAAGGTTAGTATCGATGAGCTTAGCGCTAAGATCGCTGAGGGCGAGCTAAAGACACTCCCAGTCATCATCAAAGCTGACGTTGGCGGCTCACTTGAAGCATTAAAAGCGAGCCTAGAAAAACTAGCAAACGACGAGATCAGAGTAAATGTGATCCACTCAGGTGTTGGCGGCATCACGCAAAGTGACGTTGCACTTGCAAGCGCAAGTAACGACTGTATCATCCTTGGCTTTAACATAAGGCCAACTGGCGAGATAAAAGAGAAGGCAAAAGAGAGCGGCGTCGAGATAAAAACTTACAATGTTATTTATAATCTAATCGACGACGTGAAGGCGATTTTAGGCGGACTAATGTCACCTATCATCAGAGAAGAGCAGCTTGGTCAAGCTCAGGTTCGCCAAGTGATCCACGTGCCAAAAGTTGGCACTATCGCTGGATGTATCGTCACTGAGGGCACGATAAACAGAGGGGCAAAAATTCGCCTTATTAGAGAAGGTGTGGTCGTTTATGAGGGCTTAGTTAGCTCATTAAAACGCTTCAAAGATGACGTAAAAGAGGTTGCTAAAGGTTACGAGTGTGGCGTTGGCATCGAAAATTTCAACGACATTAGAGAAAATGACTACATCGAAAGCTTCAAAGAAGTCAAGGAGAAAGCTACTCTATGAACGCTAACGAAATAAAGCGTATGAGAACAGAGAGCGTGCTAAAAGAGCTCATACCAGAGGCTCTAGCCACTCTTGAAGATAGCATTTTAAAGGGACTTTGCGTCACTGACGTCGAGTGCAAAAAGGGCAGATATGACGCCTTTGTCTATCTTGACAAGATGATGTTTGATGAGCGCGAACAAGAGTATATTTTGGGGCATCTAAAGCGTGTTTGCAGGCACTTGCAAAACCACTGCATGGCGGCTGAGGGCTGGTATAGATGTCCAAATTTTCACTTTAAATTTGACGATAGATTAGAGTATCAAAACCATATGGATAAGTTGTTTGATAAAATTTCAAAGGATTTAAACAAAAATGGATAATTTAGACAAACTAGTACGCGAATGCGGTGTAGAGCTTTACGACAGCGAGATCGCAAATGAAAATGGCAGGGCTATTTTTAGAGTTTATATCACAAAAAATGGCGGAGTAAGCCTTGATGACTGTGAAAAAGTGAGCCGTCTGCTCTCGCCTATCTTTGACGTGACACCGCCAGTTAGCGGGGATTATAACCTTGAGGTTAGCTCGCCTGGCCTTGAGAGAAAGCTTAGCAAGCCATCTCATTTTAAATCAAGCATCGGTGAGCTAGTTAAAATTCAAACCGAGGCTGAGAAATTTGCAGGAAGGCTCGTAAAAGCGAACGAAGAGAGCATCGCAGTAGAAAACGAAGAGGGAATTTTTGAGATCAACATCAGTGAGATAAAAAAAGCAAAAACATATTTGGAGTGGTAAAATGCTAAGCGACATCGAGATAACTCACCAAACGAAACTTGAACACATCAGTAAAGTTGCCGCAAAACTAGGCTTAAACGAAGACGAGCTTGAGCTTTACGGCAAATTTAAGGCTAAAATTTCTCCAAGGCTTGAGCCATCAAACTCAAAGCTCATCTTAGTCACCGCGACTAATCCAACCCCATACGGCGAAGGCAAAACGACTATGTCGATCGGCCTAGCCGACGCACTAAATTCACTTAATAAAAAGGTCTGCCTAGCACTTCGCGAGCCATCTTTGGGACCAGTTTTTGGCATAAAGGGTGGAGCAGCAGGTGGCGGCTACTCGCAGCTTGCACCTATGGAGGATCTAAATTTACACTTCACTGGCGATTTTCACGCGATAACTTCGGCAAATAACCTCATTTCAGCGATGATAGATAATAGCCTCTATCAAGAAAACCCACTAAAAATCGAGAAAATTTTATGGAAGCGCTGTATGGATATGAACGACCGCGCGCTTAGATTTATCACTGTGGGTCAGGGTGGCAAAACGGACGGCGTGCCAAGAGAAGATGGCTTTAATATCACCGCCGCAAGCGAGATCATGGCTGTACTTTGTCTAGCAACAAGCTTATCAGATCTAAAAGAGCGCGTAGCAAACATCATGGTTGCTTACGATAGCGATAAAAAGCCTATCTACGTGCGTGATCTAGGTTGCCAAGACGCTGTTTGCATACTTTTAAAAGATGCGATCAAGCCAAATTTATTTCAAACACTAGAGCGCACACCTACACTCGTGCATGGTGGTCCATTTGCAAACATCGCACACGGCTGCAACTCTGTCATCGCAACAAAAACGGCTCTAAATTTAGCTGACTACGTCATAACTGAAGCTGGCTTTGGCTCGGAGCTTGGCGCGGAGAAATTTTTAGATATAAAGTGCAGGGTTGCTGAGATTAAACCAAGCGCTGTGGTGCTTGTAAGCACGATCAGATCGCTAAAATATAACGGCGAAGCAAATAAAGACGAGATCACAAAACCAGACATGAATGCCCTTAAAAAAGGCATAGAAAACCTTGGCGGCCACATCGAAAATTTAAAAGTCAAATTTGGTCAAAACGTAGTTGTGGCGCTTAATAAATTTGGCTTTGACACTGATGAAGAGATAAATTTCGTAAAAGAGTACTGCCGTGAGCTTGGCGTAGAAGTAGCAGTTTGCGAGAATTTCTTAAAAGGCGGCAAAGGTGCGCTTGAGCTTGCCGAGCTAGTTTTAAAGGCGTGCGATAAGCCAAGCAAGATAAATTTCACCTACGAGATGAGTGACGATACGAAAACTAAAATAGAAAAGGTCGCTAAGGAAATTTATGGAGCTGGCGAGGTGGTCTTTGAAGAGGCTGCTCTTAAAAAGCTTGAGATGATAAAAGAGCTAAAATTGAGCCATTTGCCAGTTTGTATCGCAAAAACTCAGTATTCATTTAGTGACGATGCGAAGCTTTTGGGTAGAGCAAAGGGCTTTACTTTTAGTGTAAAAGACCTTGACATTAGAACTGGAGCTGGCTTTATCGTCGCAGTTTGCGGTAAGATCATGCTAATGCCTGGACTTCCAAAAGTGCCGGCTGCGGTCAATATGAGGATAGATGCCAACGGCAAGATTGACGGCTTGTCGTAAATTTAGAAAATATGAAATTTGTAAAAATACTATTTTTAATAGTTTTAGGTGCTTTCTTTGTTGGATGCGCGGGAAGATATAAATATAATGTTGAGCCAACGCCGATACAAAAAGGCGTGGCTAAATACATTGTTAGTGATTTTAACCTGACATTGACAAATCAACCAACTAGATACGAATACAATCCTAACTATAAAAATGAAAGCGAACTTCGTGATGAATTTGTGGAATTTATAAACAAACATCTAAAAAAGCAGGGCATTTTAGGAGACGAAAATAGCTTTAAGATAAAAATACAAATGGATTATGAAAGATGGTTTAACTGGGGTGGCAAGGCGTTAAACAAGCCTCACTTTAGCTACAGCGTGAAAATTTATGATAACGCAGATAGGCTATTGGTCTCTTATGCTATACCAGTCTCTACGACAAAATATAGCTATTTTAAAGAGATAGCTGTTTTGGCGGAGATTGCTGCATTTAGGTGGGATGCACAGGATGAGCCAACCGATATCGACTTGATCTCAAAAACTCTTGTTGATGAGATAAAAGATATAGGAAAATAAATATAGTCTGCTAAGATGAACGACGAATTTTACATGGGTCTTGCTTTAAGCGAGGCTTGGAAATTTCAGATCCTGACCTACCCAAATCCAGCCGTTGGATGCCTTATCCTTGATGAAAATGGGCAAATTTTATCTTGCAAAGCTCATGAAAAGGCTGGATATTTACACGCTGAACCGACAGCGATACTCTTTGCGCTTTGCAAAAAAAGTGAAAAATTTAAAGATGATTTTATAAAAGCATATAATGCTAAATTTAGCTCCAATATAAAAGAGGGCGAATTTGGCCTTTTAGAGCCAAAATTTACCTATAAATTTATACTAAACAACCACTCAAATTTACTAAAAAATGCAAAAGCTTATGTCACGCTTGAGCCTTGCTCGCATCACGGTAAAACGCCACCTTGTGCAAATTTGCTAAAAGAGCTTGGCTTTAGCGATGTGATAATTGGCAGCCACGATGAAAATAAAATAGCAAGTGGCGGTGGAAATTTGCTTCAAAGTGCTGGAGTGAAAGTTAAATTTGGCGTTTTAAAAGAGCGCTGCGATAAGCTACTTGAGCCATTTTTGGCTTATCAAAATGGTGGATTTAGCTTTTTAAAAATAGCTCTTAGTAAAAACGGCGTGGCAAGTGGTGGCATCATCACAAATGAGCTTAGCCGCACGCATGTGCATAAACTTAGAAGCGTCATAGATACGTTAATAATCGGTGGCAACACAGTGCGGACAGATCGACCAAGGCTCGATACCAGACTTATAAAAAATGGCAAAAACCCAGATGTCATAATCTACTCAAGAGGCGATAAATTTGATGAAACATTGCCACTTTTTAGCGTGCCGGATCGCAAAGTTAGCATTCAAAAAGAGCTTGATCTAAAAGGTCTTAGCATGTTTGAAGGAGCAGGTGAGTTTTTAAAACTTGCAAAAGAGGGCAAACTAGCAAATGTAAAGTGGCTACTTATCTATCAAAGCTCAAATTTCAAAATTGGTGAAAATTTGAGTCTTGATCTAAATTTAAAACCACTTTTTAGTGGGAATTTTGGGGACGATAGCTACACTTGGTATGAAATTTTGGATTAAATATCTAGTCCAAAATAGTGTTTAACTAAAAAGCCGATGCCAAAAGATATGATCGCAACGCCAAAAGTTATCACGCACATCTCAATCACTCTTGGTAAAAATTTAAGCTCTTTTGCCACGCTTATATAAAAGTTGTAAGTGATGATAGCAACCAGCGCAAAGAAAAACATCGACAAGACGGCGTAAAGACCGCTTGTAAAGATGAAAAATGGAAGTATTAAAAATGCCGTTGTTATGATGTATGAACCGCCTGTGTAAAGCGAGTAGGTAAGCGGTTTGATCTCGTCGCTTGGATTCTCTTTTGACTCGAGATATGCTGAGCCAGCCATAGAGAGTGCAGCTGCTACGCCCATGATAAGGCCTGTTGCGCCAACTGATTTTGTATTTGAAAAAGCAAGCGCGATGCCGCTAAGTGTGCCTGTTAGCTCAACTAAAGCATCATTCATGCCAAGCACGATGCCACCAGCATTTACGAGTTTTGTGTCTTTTAACATGGAGATTAGACTATTTTCGTGGTTCATCTCCTCTTCGTAAATATCACGAGCTTCAGGATATTCATCTACTATGTCAAGATAAAATTTCTCTGCATTTTCTTCGCGTGACTCCATAAATTTTAGAGTAAAAGAGGTGCCAAAAATTTTAACAAGTATCGTATAGAAAATGACTTTGAATAAATTTGCACTTCTGCTCTCGCCAGTTATCTTTTGACAAAAAGCATAGTGGCGTCTCTCTTCTGCGATTAATTTTCGAAGTACCTTTTTGTTCTCTTCGACTTTTTCGCTAGCTTCTAGAAGTGAGTATATAGCAACATCGTCTGCTTCGTTTTGTAATTGTTTTAAGGCACGTTTTTTATCTAACACAAAATTTTCCTTTTTTATAGCTTAGAAATTTAAGATTTTGATTTAGAAAGAGAGATAAGATGGTGCGATCAGCGAGACTCGAACTCGCACACCTAATGGCACTACCCCCTCAAGATAGCGTGTCTACCAATTCCACCATGATCGCAAAAAAGAACAAAAGCCCCAAAAGAGGGGCTAAATTTAAGCTTTACGCTTAGCCAAGCATTGGGTTTGCGTAAAGAACGATAAGTGTAATAACAAGTGCGTAGATAACTTGTGCTTCGATCATCGCAAGAGCGATAAACATTGTAGTCATAAGTTTGCTACCTACACCTGGGTTTCTAGCTGTTCCGCTGATAGTTGCAGCAGCTGTGTTACCCATACCTATAGCACCACCAAGAGCTGCAAGGCCAAGGCCGATACCGCCAGCGATAACTGAATATGATCTGATCATCTCGCCGTCAGCGCCAAATGCAAATGCAGCAAGACCAAGAATTAAAAACACGATCTTTTTCATCGTTGCTCCTTTAAAATTTTAAAGCTCTTTCGGATCTGTCCCCTACTTAAACTTTATGAGCCGTAATATTACAAAAACAAAACTTTGTTTCAAATAAAAACACTAAAAATTTAAATTGCCTATAAAAAATTCTTGGCTTAGAAAAATGAAAGTTTTTTTATGCTATCTTTGAAAGAATTTAATTTATTCTTAATCTTAGGTTTTCAATGATAAACGAGAAATTTTCAAAGATAGGCTTTGTCCTTGCTATGGCTGGTTCTGCTGTGGGTCTTGGCAATGCCTGGAAATTCCCTACTATGGTGGGAAATAACGGCGGTTCGGCATTTATTATTTTATATTTGCTTCTTACATTTGCTATAGCGTTTGTGGCATTTTTAGCCGAGCTTAGCATCGGCAAACTTGGCGAAAGCGACATTGTAAGTTCTCTTTATAATCTTGCTCCAAAAAATAAAAAAGCTTGGTCACTCTCTGGCTTTTTCATGATCGGCGCGATACTTATAGCTTCATTTTATATGGTTGTTATTGGCTGGATTTTAAAGTATATCTATCTTAGTTTTTCGCCACTTTTATCTGACACAAAAGCTGCAGGCGAGCAGTTTAACACGCTTTTGGCAAATGATCTAAGTAGCGCTGTGCTTTGTTTTAGCCTAGTTTTTTTAATGGTATTTTTTGCTGTTTCAAAAGGCATAAAAAGTGGCATAGAAAAGCTAAATATATGGATGATGCCAAGCCTTTTTGTCTTGCTGGTTTGCATGCTTTTTTACGCGCTTAGCATGGGAGATGGCTTTGTAAAGGCTGCTAAATTTTTATTTGTACCAAATTTTAGTGCGATCACGCCAGATGTTGTCTTGCAGGCTCTCGGCCTTGCGTTTTTCTCGCTATCTATGGGCGTTGGCGTCATACCAACATACGCTGCAAATTTACCAGAGCGCACAAATTTAATAAAATCAACCCTCTCTATCATCTTTATAAACATCTTGATAGGTATTATGATGGGGCTTGTCGTATTTACCTTTATATTTGCTTATGGGGCTGATAGCACGGCAAGTGGTCCTGGCCTTATCTTTATCTCGCTTGTCACGCTTTTTGCAAAGCTTGGCATCGTTGGCAACGTTATGGCGGTTGCATTTTTCATATCATTATTGTTTGCTGGTATCACGAGCGCGGTTTCGATGATCGAGCCTTTTGCCTATTATTTGGTTAGGAAATTTGAAATTTCAAGAAAGATGGCGCTTCTTTACGTCGGTGCCTTTGTCTATATCTTGGGTATCTTTTGCATACTTTCATATTATTCAGACACATCAAGTGCTTTTAGCGTTTGTGGTAAGCCATTTTTTGACGCGCTTGACTTTCTCACATCAAATATCATGATGCCAATAGGCGCTATCGTATTTAGCTTTTTTGTTGGCTATAAACTTAAAAAAGAGAGTTTGTATCTACTCTTTGGCGAATTTATGGGAAGAGCATTTTTTGAAATTTGGTACTTTTTCTTAAGATATGTCGTGCCAGTTGCCATTTGTGCGATAATGATCTACCAGATGGCAGGTAAATAATGGCAGAGAGATTTAGTAAAATTGGCTTTGTCTTATCGATAATTGGAGCGGCTATCGGCCTTGGTAATGCGTGGAAATTTCCATACATGGTCGGCAGTAACGGCGGTTCGGCATTTATCCTTATATATCTATTTTTTGCCTTTGCTGTTGGTCTTAGCATATTTTTTGCTGAGATGGCGATGGGTAAAATTTCACGTCTTGATACGGTTGGAGCGTTTAAAAGCCTAGCTACAAAAGGGGCAAATTCTTGGAAATTTGCCGGCGTTATCATGGTGACTGGACTATTTATCGCTTCGTTTTACACGCTCATCATTGGCTGGGTTTTAAAATACGTCATTTTAAGCTTTGGCGAGCTACCTAAAGATATCGCAAGTTCAGAGACGCTTTTTGTAAATTTCACTTCAAATGGCATAGGTGAGCAAATTTTATACTTTAGTATCGCATTTTTTGCCTACTTTTTCATCCTTACAAAAGGAGTAAAAAGCGGCATCGAGCGCATAAATGTCTATCTTATACCAGCTCTTTTTATCCTGCTTTTGCTTATGCTTGGCTACTCTTTTGGTATGGATGGCTTTGATAAAGCGGCTAAATTTCTACTAGTGCCTGATTTTTCAAAGATAGATCAAGCAGCTGTTTTAAACGCTCTTGGACTTGCTTTTTTTACGATGTGCGTTGGTATCGGCTGCATCCTTACCTACTCATCAAGTCTAAGCGATGATACAAATTTATTTACCTCTTCACTCTATGTCGTCTTTGCAAATATCATAATAAGCGTCATCATCGGCCTTATCGTCTTTACATTTACATTTGAGTTTGGCTCAGAGCCATCAAAAGGCGCAGGGCTTGCTTTCATCTCGCTACCAACGCTATTTGCAAAGCTTGGTTTGCTTGGAAATTTCTTGGCATTTACATTTTTTATATCACTATTTTTTGCTGGCATCACCTCAGTTATCTCGATGGTTGAGCCATTTATATTTTTCTTAAGCAAAAGCCTAAATTTTAGTAGAAACAAATCGATCCTAATCGTCGCTTGCGTGGTTTATATTTTAGGAATTTTATGTGCGTTAAGTGGCACAAGCGAATTTAAAGATGCACTTACATTTTTTGGTAAGAGCTTTTTTGACCTGCTTGATTACCTTAGCTCAAATATCATGCTCCCACTTGGTGGTATCTTGTTTGCTATCTTTGTTGGCTACTTTATGAAATTTGAGCTTTTAAAAGAGCTATTTGTGCCTTATATGGGCAAGGTTGTATTTAAAATTTGGTATTTTTTAATTAGATTTGTGGCTCCACTTTTAGTTCTGGTGGTGTTAATAAGGGAGATCTCATAATATGGCAAAAGAACAATTTTCTAAAATAGGCTATGTCCTAGCAGTCGCTGGATCGGCTGTCGGACTTGGCAATGCATGGAAATTTCCATACATGGTTGGTGAAAACGGCGGTTCGGCGTTTATTATCCTATATCTTTTGATAACTTTTCTAGTCGGCGTGCCTATCTTTATGGCAGAGCTTAGTATCGGCAAGCTTAGCGAGAGCGACAGTGTAAATGCTTTTAGAAAGCTAGCAGCTAAAAATAAAAATTTATGGCAGCTGGTTGGAATTTTAGCCATGGTGACAGCAGCTATCATCTCATCATATTACATCGTGATCATCGGCTGGGTCTTTAAGTATTTTGTCCTATCTTTTTCTGGCTTGCCAAGTGATATAGATAGCTCAAAAGTGATATTTAATGATCTTTTGACGCATGGTCTTGGTGAGCAGACGCTTTATTTTGTTATAGCATTTGCAGCTTGCTTTTACATCCTTTCAAAAGGCGTAAAAAGCGGTATAGAGAAGCTAAATGTTTGGATGATGCCAAGCCTATTTATCATGGTTTTGATCATGCTTATATTTTCTATGACGATGGATGGCTTTTCTAAATCAGCTGAGTTTTTGCTCATCCCTGACTTTAGCAAAATTTCATTTAACTCGCTCTTGCTAGCTCTTGGACTTGCATTTTGGACGCTATCTCTTGGTATGGCAGCGATCATTACCTATTCAGCCAGCCTAAGCGATGATACAAATTTAGCCACTTCAACGCTAAGCATCGTCTTTATAAACATCGCTCTTGCTATTATGATAGGTCTTGTTATCTTTACCTTTATATTTGAATTTGGAGCTACTCCGTCTCAAGGACCAGGACTTGTCTTTATCTCACTACCAACGCTCTTTGCTAAGCTTGGCGTGATAGGTCAAATTTTGGCTGTAGCATTTTTTGCTGCACTCATCTTTGCTGGTATCACATCAGCGATCTCTATCGTTGAGCCATTTGTATTTTTCTTGATCAGAGAGTATGGCATGAGTAGAAGAAAAGCTCTTAGCATAGTTGGAGCTGGGATTTTCATAGTGGGATTTTTATGTCTTTTATCAAATATAGAAAATGTTGGCGATAAATTTATGCTCTTTGGTAAAAATTTCTTTGATTTTCTTGATTTTACCGCTTCAAATATTTTGCTACCTATTAGCGGCATCGGTGGGGCGATATTTGTTGGATATTTTATGAAAAGAGATGCTTTATATGTGCTATTTAGCCCATATATGAGCGATTTTGTATTTAACGCATGGTATTTTTTACTAAGATATGTAGCACCAGTTTGTGTGCTCATTATCATGATAAATGAACTATTAAAGGTTTTTAATGGATAAGATTGAGAAATTTTTTGACAAGGCTGGCGATATAGTCGGCTATATTTGTATGTTTATTATGGCTTTGATGATAATAGACGTATTTTTTAACGTTGTGGCAAGATACTTTTTCTCTTACGGCAATGTTGCATTTCAGGAGCTTGAGTGGCACTTTTTTGCCGTGATATTTCTACTTGGCATGAGCTATGCCCTAAAAGAGGACGCACACGTCAGAGTTGATATCTTTTATGCTAAATTTTCGCAAAAAAACAAAGCCCTTGTAAATATGCTTGGCACTGTATTTTTTGTTATGCCATTTGCGCTTTTGGTTTCAAATTTATCATTTGGATTTGTAGGAGATGCTTATAGTTCCGCAGAAGCTAGTGCGGATCCAGGCGGTCTTACTCACAGATGGATCATAAAAGCGATGATCCCTTTTTCATTTTATGTGCTTGTATTTTTTGCGATCGGCTTTTTTATAAGAAATTTCAATCTTTATAAAAAAGCTAAAAAGGGGGAATAATGGCTGGTTTAATAATGTTTATAGCCGCGCTATTGATGCTTGGCATTGGCTTTCCAGTGGCATTTACCTTTGGTGCGGTTGCGATGATATTTGGCATGGTTGGCAGTGTCGTAGAGAGCCTTAGCGATGGCGATGGGCTACTTGGCAGTATAGAAGTATTTAAAGATATGTTTAACTTCATGCCATATAGAATTTTTTCTATCATGGAGAGTAGAATTTTTATAGCAGTTCCACTCTTTGTCTTTATGGGCGTCGTGCTTCAAAAGTCAAAGCTAGCCGAGAGACTACTTGAGAGCATGGGTATGCTCTTTGGAGAAATTCGCGGTGGTATCGCTATTAGCACTATCTTGGTTGGCGCGCTTCTTGCAGCATCAACTGGCGTCGTAGGAGCTAGCGTCGTTGCTATGGGCGTTATAAGCTTACCTGTAATGCTAAAGTATAAATATGATCAATCCCTAGGTTGTGGCACGATATGTGCTGCTGGTACGCTTGGTCAGATCATCCCACCTTCTATCGTGCTTATCATCTTGGGCGATATCTTCTCAGTGCCAGTTGGCGAGCTTTTTCACCAAGCTGTTGTGCCAGGACTTACGCTAGTTGGTGTTTATATAGTTTATATTTTGATAGTTGCTTATCTTAAACCAGAGGTCGCTCCTATCGTAAAAGATGAGAGTGGCGTTAGTAAATTTAAGCAGATCATTAGAGCGCTAACTGCGATCTTCCCACCACTTTTGCTAGTTATTTGTGTGCTAGGATCCATTTTTGCAGGTATTGCTACACCGACTGAAAGTTCAGCATTTGGCTGCGTGGGCGCTATCATTCTCGCTATGTTTTATAGGACATTTTCATTTTCTATGATGAAAGAGGCTTTGGCTGAGAGCGTAAAAACTACAGCTTTAGTCTTTGCCATACTTGTTGGTGCGACTGCCTTTTCTATGGTCTTTAGCTACACTGGAGGCGATGAGATAGTTGAAAATTTCATGACAAATTTACCAGGCGAAAAGTGGGGCTTTATCATCTTTAGTATGGCTGTTATCTTTGTGCTCGGCTTTTTTATCGATTTTGTCGAAATTTCATATATCGTGCTTCCTATCTTGGTGCCAATAGCCGCAAAACTTGGCATAAACCCAGTCTATCTAGCGATCCTAGTTGCTATGAATTTACAAACTTCATTCTTGACACCGCCATTTGGATTTAGTCTATTTTTCTTAAGATCAGTCGCACCTGCTGAGATAAAAACATCTGCTATTTATAAAGGCGTGGTGCCTTACATCATCATCCAAGTGGCAGTTTTAGTCTTTTTCTGCGTATTTTTAATGGAGATAAAGCCGGTGCTTGATGCGAGCCACGGCGGATTATTTAACTTCTTACTCTCACTTTTTAAATGATATAAAAGTTTTTGGTTGTAAAATACCAAAAACAAGCAAAATGGCTAATTTGAGTTTCTGCCCAACTTAGCCATTTTTTATGACTGCTTTTTAGTAATTTTATAAATTTAATGAGGTGAAATATGGCAAAGAAATTTATCGATGTTATGGATACGACCTTTAGAGATGGCTTTCAGTCAGTTTATGGCGCTAGAGTGCTTATGAACGACTTTTTGCCCGCGCTTGAAGCAGCCAAAGAGGCTGGCATAGAGCATTTTGAATTTGGCGGAGGAGCGAGATTTCAAAGCCTTTATTTTTACCTAAATGAAGACGCTTTTGCGATGATGGATAAATTTAGAAGCATCGTAGGACCAAAAGCAAACCTTCAAACTCTAAGCAGGGGCGTAAATACCGTCACACTTGACACCGGTAGCCGCGAGCTGATCGACCTTCACGCAAAACTTTTCAAAAAACATGGAACCACTACTATTAGAAATTTTGACGCACTAAATGATGTTGAAAATTTAAAATATTCAGGCGAGAGGATCGCTCATCACGGGCTAAAACACGAAGTCGTCGTTACTATGATGGACTTGCCAAGTGGCTGTGTAGGAGCTCACGACGTTAAATTTTATGAGAAAATTTTAAGAGAAATTTTAGATGCAAATATCCCTTATCACAGCGTTTGCTTCAAAGATGCAAGTGGTACAAGCAGCCCACAAAAGGTCTATGAAACCATAAAAATGGCTAGAAAATTGTTGCCAGAAAAAACTCATATCAGACTTCACACACATGAAACTGCAGGCGTAAGTGTGGCTTGCTATCTTGCAGCGCTTGAAGCTGGCGTCGATGGTATAGATCTAGCCGCAAGCCCAGTAAGTGGCGGCACAAGTCAGCCAGATATCTTAACCATGCTTCACGCAGTGAAAGGCAAAAACTACGATCTTGGCGGACTTGACGTGGAGAAAATTTTAAAATACGAAAGCGTTTTGAATGATTGTTTAAAAGA
Organism: Campylobacter concisus; assembly: GCF_002913765.1. Lineage (GTDB taxonomy): Bacteria > Campylobacterota > Campylobacteria > Campylobacterales > Campylobacteraceae > Campylobacter_A > Campylobacter_A concisus_BB. The sequence continues at coordinate 49,905 of NZ_PPCH01000017.1, forward strand.
GTACTTCTTGCCGCCTGAAGCTGTGCAAGTAAGCCCTCTAATACCATTTTCACCAATGCCTGGTGGCGCGCTCACTGCAAATACCCAGATGATGAGAGATAACAATATCTTAGATAAATTCCCAGAGGTCATCCTTGCTATGCGCGAAGTGGTGCAAAAGGGCGGATACGGCACTTCAGTGACCCCTGTTAGTCAGTTTTACTTCCAACAAGCCTTTAATAACGTTATGTTTGGCAAGTGGAAAAAGATCGCTGAGGGATACGGCAAAATGGTGCTTGGCTACTTTGGCAAGACCCCAGTTACGCCTGATAAAGAGATCATTAAGCTTGCTAGCGAGCAACTAGGGCTAAAACCAACCACAAAACACGCAGTTGATATAGCTGATAAAGATGAGAGTAAGTCACTTGCACATGTAAAAGAGATTTTAAAACAAAATAAGATCAAAGTTACCGAAGAAAACGTCTTTATAGCAGCAGCTTGTAAAGAAAAAGGCATCGCGTTCTTAAAAGGCGAAGCCAAAGTAAATGTTAGAAAAATTGATCCAAACGCTAAAGCAAATGAGGGCAGACAAACTCAAAGTGGCAGATATAGCGTCGTCGTAAATGGCAGCCGCTACAATGTCGAAGTAAGCGAAGGTTTTAACGACAGCATCCAAGTAAAATCAATCACTGAAGTTGAAGGCAAGAGCGTAAAAAATGCCAAAAGCGCAGTAGTAGGCGCAACAGAAAATGACATCGTCGCAAGCTTGCCAGGTGCTGTGCATAAAATTTTAGTAAGCGCAGGAGACCATGTCAAAAAAGGTCAGGCCATAGTCGTGCTTGAAGCGATGAAGATGGAGATAGAGGTCAAAGCCCCAAAAGACGGCATCATAGGCTCTATCGAGGTTAGCAAAGGTCAAAGTGTCGCGAACAATCAAGTGGTGGCTAAATTTAAATAAATTTGCCACTTTTAAAAAGATAGTGTTAAGCGAAATTTGATTAACATTTTGATGACTTTTAGGTCAAATTTATAAAGAAACGAAAATTTAAAAGGAAACAACATGATAAATAAGCTAGACGAGCTAGGTCTAAAAGAGATCAAAAAGATAAATCACAATCTAAGCTACGACGTGCTTTTTGAGCTTGAAAAGGCAAACAACGAGGGCAGAGTCTCAAGTAACGGCACATTTATGGTTGATACTGGAATTTTTACAGGCAGAAGCCCAAAAGATAAGTACTTTGTCAAGCAAGATCCAAGCCAAAAGTATATCGCTTGGGGCAAGATAAATCAGCCTATCACAAAAGAGCTTTTTGACAAGCTTCTTAAAAAAGCAAAAGATCAGCTAAGTGGTAAAGAAATTTTTATCCAAGACGCATTTTGTGGAGCTAGCAAAAAGAGCCAAAAATCAGTCCGCTTTGTCACCGAAGTAGCGTGGCAAGCGCACTTTGTAAAAAATATGTTCATCCGTCCAAGTGAGGCGGAGCTGGCTAAATTTGAGCCTGATTTTGTAGTATATAACGCTTGCAAGACAAAAAATGAGGACTACAAGGCTGATGGGCTGCACTCAGAAGTCTTTGTCATCTTTAACGTCGAGGAAAATGTCGCGGTGATCGGTGGCACATGGTATGGCGGCGAGATGAAAAAGGGCATTTTTTCTATGATGAACTACTGGTTGCCACTTGAGGGCAAACTAAGTATGCACTGCTCTGCAAACGTAGGTGAGAAGGGCGATACGGCGTTATTTTTCGGCCTATCTGGCACTGGCAAAACGACACTTTCAACCGATCCAAAACGCAAACTAATTGGCGATGACGAGCACGGCTGGGACGATGATGGCGTGTTTAACTTTGAAGGCGGCTGCTACGCAAAATGTATCAACCTTGATCCAAGCAGCGAGCCAGAAATTTACGCAGCGATCAGGCGTGACGCGCTACTTGAAAACGTAGTGGCTGACGAAAACGGCGTGGTTGATTACAAAGATGGCTCAAAGACTGAAAACACACGCGTGAGCTATCCGATCTATCACATCGACAACTATGAGCCAAGCTCAAGCGCTGGCCATCCAAAAAACATCATCTTTTTAAGCGCTGACGCTTTTGGCGTGCTTCCTCCAGTTGCAAAGCTCACAAAAGAGCAGGCGATGTATTATTTTTTGAGCGGCTATACAGCAAAAGTTGCTGGCACAGAGCGCGGTATAACTGAGCCAGTTGCTACTTTTAGTGCTTGCTTTGGCGAGCCATTTATGCCACTTCACCCAACCGTCTATGCAAAACTGCTTGGTGAGAAGATCGATAAGCACGGCGTTAATGTCTATCTTGTAAATACAGGCTGGAGCGGCGGTGCTTACGGCGTTGGCAAGCGTATGAGCATAAAAGCAACTCGTGCTTGCATAAATGCGATCCTTGATGGCAGCATCACAAAATGCGAATTTGAAAATTTTGATAAATTTAACTTCGCTATCCCAAAAGAGCTTGATGGTGTCGAGACAAAACTGCTAAATCCTATAAACACATGGGCAAATCCAGCTGAGTATAACGCTTCACGCGACAAGCTAGCTAAAATGTTTGTTGAAAATTTCAAACGCTACGAAGATGTAAAAGAGGGCGTTGAGTACGCCAAAGCTGGTCCAAAAGCTTAAATTTATAGCCTTGTTGGTAAATCCCTGCAAGGCTTTTTTAAATTTAAACTATCAAATAGTAAAAATTTTAGAGCTATAAAATATAGCTCTTTTTCAAATTTCTAATATAAAATTTAAAATATTTTGCGAAATAGCTTGGTCAAATTTAACGAGACTTTTTAAAATTTCTAACCAAAAGTCCACTCTTTATAAACCTGAAAATTTAATCGCCTGACATTAGAAATTTTAATATAAGTGATCTTTGTAGCTAGAGCTAAAATTTAGCCAAAACACTCCAACTAAATTTAAATCAAAATACTCAATTTCGCTAGATTTTTCTAAAGTTTCTCGCTATAAAACTACACTTATTAAGCAGCTCTAAAAATCACCCATCAGATATCAAAAATTTTTAATATAAGCAATCTTTGTAGCTAGAGCTAAAATTTAGCCAAAATGCTCCAGCTAAATTTGATATCAAATTTCTACTATAAAAGTTGCTGTTGTATTTAGTGTAAGTTGCAGTTAAAACTAAAATTTAGCCAGGTATCTGGCTAAATTTAATCAGAATACTCTCTTTTCTAGTCCAAATTCTACGCCAGCTTTTGCTAGCTCAAATGTCGCATCTATAAATTTATACTCGCTGCTGATAAATGGCAAAAACATCGGTATCTCGGTGCAACCTGCGATATAAACGTCAGCTTCAATGTTAGAAAGCACTTCGTAAAATACTGGCACATACTCTTCTAGCTTGCCAGCTTTGACGCCCTTGTAGATGCACTCCATGATGACATCTTGCGTCTCTTTGCTAAAATCCACGCTCTTTAGCCCGCGCTCTTTTAAAATTTGATCATAAACGCCAGCCTTTTTTGTGCCACTTGTTGCGATGACAGCGATATTTTTAGCGTGTGGATATTTCTTTTGCAAGGCATCTATGGTAACTTTTGCAATGTGCAAAATTTTCACTCCAGCCTCTTTTTCGATGCTTGGGGCAAAGTAGTGAGCTGTGTTACAAGCCATTAGCATCGCATCGCATCCTGCATTTTTTAAAAGTTTAGCACTTTGAATTAGCTTTGGAAGCGGACTTTCTCCCTCACCCATGATAAATTTTGTCCTATCTTCTATCTGTGCGTATGAGTCGATAACGATGTGTAGGTGCTCTTGATCGCAAGTTGCTGGGGTTATATCGATGATCTTCTTGTATAAATCAGCCGTGGCAAGTGGTCCCATGCCGCCTATGATGCCTAATGTCTTCATAACTCCTCCAAATTAAAATTTTCAATAATTATAATATTAGTTTCTATATTTAAAAATAAAATTTCTAAATTTTCATTGGGTATTGTAAAAATAGGGGATAAGCACTTTAAGTTTTGAAGTAAATTTTAAGATAAAAAGGGGCGATTTGCCCCTTAAAAATTCTATTATGAGTGGAAGTGAAATTCGTCTGGATGATCTAGTGCGTATCTAAATTTCTCCATATCGACCTTTTTATCCCAGATAGAAACTATCATGCAGCCAACGGCATTACCGCAAAGGTTACCAACAGCACGCATCTCTGACATAAATTTATCAACGCCAAGTAGCACAGCCACGGTGACGACTGGTATGCCAGTGCTTGGAAGTGCGCTTAGTGTGCCAGCAAGGACGACGAAGCCCGATCCTGTAACGCCAACTGCGCCTTTACTTGTGATCATTAGCACGATTAAAATGCTTATTAGGTGCTCAAAACTTAGCGGGATATTAAATGCTTGAGCTAAGAAGATAACGCTTAGGCTTAGATAGATGTTGGTGCAGTCAAGGTTAAATGAGTAGCCAGTTGGGATGATAAGGCCAACCGCGCCTCTATTTATGCCAGCTGCTTCTAGCTTTTGCATAAGTGGTGCAAGAGCTGTCTCGCTCGAGCTTGTCGCAAAAACGACCAAGACCTCTTTTGAGATAAAGCGCATAAATTTAAAGACATTGACCTTGGCAAAGTAGCAAATGACGCCAAGCACGACAAAGATGAAAAAGCAGCTTGCAAGCGCCATAACAACAAGAAGCTCCATCATACCAAGAAGCGTTCCGATGCCAAATTTACCGATCAAATAAGCCATCGCTGAAAAGGCAGCCACTGGACTAAATAACATAAGCCAAGTAAGAAGCTTTAAGACGTAGTGCTGGATAAATTCAAGCGGTTTTAGACAAGCTTGCTTTTTATCATGAGCAAGTAGCGAAAGCACGATGGCAACGACTATCGCCATGAAAAGCACTTGAAGTGTGTTTGACTTTATAAATGGATCAAGTATATGCACGTAAGGGAAGATGTCATCTACTGGCACAGCGCCTCTTAAAAGATGAAGTGTGTGCGCTAAAAAGCCGCTATTTGCGTCCATATTTCCAGCTTGAGATGTAAATTTAGCCACACTTGAGGCGTCAAGCTGAGTGTAGTCAAGGTTCATGCCGTGTCCTGGACGAAGTGTCTCGCCAAAGATGATACCAACAGCAAGAGCGAGCGTGCTAACTATCTCAAAGTAGATAAATGCCTTAAGTCCGATGGTGCCAAGATCTTTTAAGCTCTCAAGTCCGACGATGCCTGAGACGATTGTTAAAAAGATGATAGGGCCGATTAAAATTTTAAGGGCTTTTATAAAATAATCAATGCCTGGCTTACTTGCTATGCCAAGCTCAGGTGCGACCATACCGACGATAACACCGCCAACTATACCTATCACAACCCAAATGGCGAGATTGGTAAATAGTCTCACAAAGAGACTTTTTTGCGTTTTTGCACTCTCCATAAATTCCCCTTTTATAGGCTCTCTTTGATCTCTGCTGAGATGATCTTGTCGCCTTGTCTGATAGCATCAAGCACCTTTAAGCTCTCGTCATCAGCGCACTTTCCAAAGACTGTATGCACGCCGTCAAGATGAGGTTGCTTGCTGTGGCAGATGAAAAACTGCGATCCACCAGTGTCACGGCCTGCGTGAGCCATGCTAAGGCTGCCACGCTCGTGCTTTACCTTTTGATTGTCGCATTCGCATTTTATCCTCCAGCCAGGACCGCCTGTGCCTGTGCCATTTGGGCAGCCGCCTTGGATGACGAAATTTGGTATAACTCTGTGAAAATTTAGGCCATTATAAAAGCCTGTTTTTATCAAATGGACAAAATTTGCAACAGCTTGCGGCGCTTCCTCGGCAAAAAGCTCAAGTTTGATATCGCCTTTTTCTGTCTTTAAAACTGCAAATTTATCTTTTTTTAGCTCGTCTAAATTTATATCATAAACTTTTAACTCATCAAAACGCATGTTGCTCCTTTTTACTCGATATTTGTATAAACTGCTTGAACGTCATCGTCGTCTTCTAGCTTGTCAAGAAGCCTCTCAACCTCAAGCATTTGCTCTTCATCTAGGCTCACGGTTTGATTTGGTAAGTACTGAAGTGAAGCTTTTTTAACTACTAAATTTAGCTTCTCTATGCCTTCATGAAGTGTGCCAAAATTTGCGTAATCGCCATAAACAAATAGCGCATTTTCGTCTTCTTCGATATCGCTTAGTCCGTAATCAATCAACTCAAGCTCGATCTCTTCGATATCTGCACTTGGTTTTTCAAGCTCAAAAACGCTCTTTCTTGTAAACATAAAGCTAAGGCTACCACTTGGCAAAATTTCTCCGCCATTTTTGCTAAATATCGCTTTTACATTTGCAACTGTTCTTGTTGGGTTGTCAGTCGCGCACTCAACGATGATTTGCACGCCGTGAGCTGCTTTGCCGTCATAAAAGATAGTCTTGATATCAGCGCTATCTTTGCCATTTGCTCTTTTTATAGCCGCATCGATGTTATCTTTTGGCATATTTTCAGCCTTCGCTGCTGCGATGGCTGCACGAAGTTTTGGGTTCATATCTGGATCACATCCGCCATCTTTTGCCGCTACTGTTATAGCCTTTGCAAGTTTTGGAAATACCTTGCTCATCTTATCCCATCTAGCTTCTTTTGCTGCTCTTCGGTACTCAAATGCTCGTCCCATAAATATCCTTAAATAAATTTTTTACGGATTATAACTAAAAAAATTTTATACTTTTTTAAAACATTTTTAGTTTGTCTGCTAAAGCGCTTAATTTGTAAATTTGAGAATAATATTTGGTAAAAATTTAAGCTAAAGGCATATAATCATACCATGATAAAAAATGCTCAAAAACAAGATGCAAAAATCTGCATAAAACTACTAAATTTAGCGATGGAGGATATCGCCTATAAGCTAAGTGGCTACGACGATCATGTAAAAAGCGATGAAATTTTAGAGAAATTTTTTGTAAGCGAGACAAATAGACTTAGCTATAAAAATGTCTATGTCTATAAACGTGACGACGTGATCATCGCTGCGATGTGCGCTTACTTTGGTGGCGACACAGCTAAGCTTGATAGAGAAATTTCACAGCATCTAAAGGCTCTTGGCAAAGATGCCCAGATAGAAAAAGAGTGCTTTAATGATGAGTTTTATATAGATAGCATCGCCGTAGATGAGAAATTTAGAGGCCAAGGGCTTGCAAAAGAGCTTATCTTGCACTCATTTGCCAAAGCAAAAGAGCTAGGACATAAAAAGGTCTCGCTGATAGTTGATGTAAATAAGCCAAAAGTTCGTAAATTTTACGAGAGCCTTGGCTTTAAATTTAACACCAAAAAGATCATAAATTTACACGAATACGACCACATGATAAAGGAGATAATATGAAAACATTTGAGGTAAATAACGTGCATTGCCAAAACTGCGCAAATACTATAAAAAACGCACTTGAGGATGACTTTGGCGAGATAAAAGTCGATCTTAGCAAAGAGCCAAGGCAAGTAAGCGTCGATATAAAAGATGGCGATGTAGAGAAATTTAAATCAGAAATGGCTGATCTGGGATTTGACGTTATAAAGGAGCTTTGATATGCCTTTAAAAGTCAAGCTAAATATAGCGGGAATGAGCTGTGTAAATTGCTCAAACGCTATCGAGAAAGTTTCTAAAAAGATAGATGGCGTGCTTGATGCAAATGTAAATTTTGCAAATGCAAGCGGTGAGTTTGTCCTAAAAGACGCCAGCGTGCGTGAAGTTTTAGAGCAAAAGATAAAGAAGCTTGGCTACTTTGTGGCGACAAATATCGATGAATTTGAAGCCAAAAGAGACGAGCATATAACCTCGATAAGAAACAAATTTATATTTGCATTTATCGCAAGCATCGTGATAATGGCGCTTGAGATGTTCGCACCTCACAATATACTAGTAAATTTGCTCATGCTAGTTTTAGCATTTTTGGTTCTAGCTTTTAGCGGCAAAGACTTCTTTGCACACGCCATAGAGGCTGTCAAAAACAAAAACTACGATATGAATGTGCTTGTAGCTCTTGGAAGCGGCAGTGCATTTTTATACTCGCTTTTTGTTGTGATCTTTTCAAATTTCATCCCAGATGATCTAAAAAATGTCTATGTCTCGGGCGCAGCGATGATAATAGCCTTTGTTTTGCTTGGCAAATACCTTGAAGAGCGCTCAAAGGCAAAGGCTGGCGACTACCTAAAGACGCTACTTAAAATTTCACCAAAGACCGCCTTTTTGGTCATGCCAGACGGACAGAGCAAAGAGGTAAATGTAAATGAGCTAAAAGTAGGCGACATCGTCATCGTAAAAAATGGCTACAACATCCCAAGTGATGGCGTGATAGTCCAAGGAGGCGCTGAGATAGATGCTTCTATGCTTACAGGAGAGAGCTTGCCAGTTTATAAAGAGGTGGGAGATAGCGTATTTGCCGGCACTTTAAACACAAATGGCTACATAAGCGTCAAGGTAACAAAAAGCTCTTTTGAAAGCTTACTATCTCAAATTTTAAGCTTGTTAAGCGACGCTAGCTCTAAAAAGATGCCTATCGGACGGCTGGCTGATAAGATAGCAAACATCTTTGTGCCAAGCGTCGTGGCGATCTCAGTTCTTACATTTTTAATATGGATAATTTTTAGTGGAAATTTCGCCTATGCGATCTCTAGCGCGATCTGCGTGCTTATCATATCATGCCCATGCGCACTAGGACTTGCCACGCCAATAGCAATCGTAAGCTCCCTCTCGCGTGGTGCAAAAGCTGGGATTTTGGTGAAAAATCCAGAGGTTTTGGAGCTTATAAAAGATGCTAAATTTGTAGCATTTGATAAAACTGGCACGCTAAGTAAGGGGCTAATCAGCGTCAAAAGTTCAAATTTGAGCGAAAAAGAGCTAGAGCTAGTGGCATCTGCTGAAAATTTAAGCGAGCATCCGATCTCAAAAGCGATCGTAAGATATGCAAAACAAAATTACATAAATTTACAAAAGCTAAATGGTAAATTTCAAAACGTAGTTGGTCAAGGCATCGTCTATGAAGATGAAAGCAATAAGATAATAATAGGCAACGAAAAACTGCTTGCGGCAAATGAAATTTTGCTAAATGAAGCTGATAGTAAAGCGATAAAAGAGGCTACAAGTGATGGAAGCGGCGTCATACTTTGCGCGGTCAATCAAAAATTTAGCGGCTTTTTAACGCTAAGTGATGAGCTAAAAAATGAAGCAAATAGCGTTATAAACGAGCTTTCAAGGTTAAATTTACAAAGCGTGATCCTATCAGGCGACGATAAAAAAGTAGTGGCAAATATCGCTAGTAAACTAAACGTGAGCGAATACTACGCAAATATGCTGCCTGAGGACAAATTTAACAAGGTAAGAGAGCTCATGAGCCGAGGTGGCGTGATCTTTGTGGGAGATGGTATAAACGACTCGCCATCGCTCAAAGAGGCAAGCGTTGGTATCGCTATGAACTCAGGATCAGACATCGCTAAAGGCGCTGGCGATATCGTGCTTGTAAAAAATGACTTGCGTGGCGTGAGTGGGCTTGTAAAGCTTGCAAATGCGACTATTGCTAACATAAAAGAGAATTTGTTTTGGGCATTTATGTATAACGCCATTTGCATACCAGTGGCTGCTGGCGTGCTCTATCCGGTATTTGGACTGCTTCTAAGTCCAGTTTATGGCTCGATGGCGATGTGTCTAAGCTCGGTCACTGTCGTGCTAAATGCACTTAGACTTAGATATTTGAAGCTTAAGGATTAAATTTGAGACTTGGAGAGCTTTATAGCGTCGTAGCGGCTGCACTTGCTACAAATTTTAATGGCATCTTGGGTGTCTCATCTTTTATGCGTATCAAAAAGACAAATGCGTGGATAACGCAGACAAAGAGCGATGCGAACATAAAAGGAAATGAGCTTTACGCCAAATTTATCAAAGATGAGAGTAGTGCGGCCTTGTGTGATGATTTTGTCATTTTGAAGGCAAAATTTGAAGCAAGCTACTATTTCTCAAGCGCAAAAGATGATTTGGCGCAATTTTACAAGGCTATAAATTTTGAGCCAAAAATGGGCGAGGTTGATAGCATCTCAAATCAGCTCATTTTGATAGCAAATATCTTAAAAAAAGAGGCGACAAAAGAGTCTATGCAACTTCTTGCTGCTTTTAGCCTCTCATTTTTCTTACCTTATGCCGAGCAACTTGCAAAAGAGCTTGAACAAAATGCTAGCAGTAACTTCTATAAGTCAATGGGATACTTTTTGGAGGATTTTTGTTTGGTTTTAAAAACTATTATCGGTAAGGCTTAGTCTTAAGCCTGTACCATTTCTGTCATCTGAGTTTTAATACTTAAAATGTTATTCTGAATGCTTGATTGTTCTAAATTTAGATGATGAAGCATCTGCATAGAATCACGATCTTTCAGGTGCTGGATGCTTGAAATTTGATCAGCTATATCGCTTCTTTGATCTTGTAATTTTTCTAAATTTTTTTGTAACTCTGTGACATCTTCTTTTCTAATAATTGTAGGTTTTTGTCTAACTTCTTCTCTTTGTTCGACATGCACATCATTACTTCTAACGATATCTTTTGTGCCATAGCCAGAAGATACTAATATGCTGGTTTTAGCGCTACTTGATGATATAGATGTGTAGCCGTTATGATAGAAAACATTTGAGTTCATATTTGCATCTATTTGCATATCGTCCTTCCTTTTTAGTTTATTTCTTCATTTAAAACTATATCGGCAATAAATCAAAAAACTTGAAATAGTTTTTAAAAAGTTGCTGGGCGAATTATATTTTAATAACCTTAAATGTAAATTATATATATAACTTTTTTACTACTCTAACATAATTTTTATATTACATTTCACCTTTTTGAGCAAAAAAATTATTTTTAAAATGCTTGTAAAAGCCTAGTTAAGCACCATTTTGTTAAAATCACGCAAAACTAATCAAAGGCAAAGCTATGAAAAAAGATGAAAACGCACATAAAAAGATGTGGGAGGGCAGATTTAGCGAGGCTAGCTCGAAGTTGCTTGAGGAATTTAACGCTTCTATAAATTTTGATAAAAATCTTTTTGAAGAGGATATCGCTGGCAGTAAGGCGCACGCTAAAATGCTAGGAATTTGCGGAATTTTGAAAAAAGACGAGTCAGAGGCGATCATCAAGGGGCTTGATGAGGTTTTGGCTGAGATAAGGGCTGGTAAATTTGCTTTTAAGATAGAGGATGAGGATATCCACATGGCTGTTGAAAAGCGCCTTAGCGAGATCATCGGAGCTGAGCTTGGCGGCAGGCTTCACACAGCTAGAAGCAGAAATGACCAAGTTGCGCTTGATTTTAAATTTTACGTTTTGAAGAAAAATTTAGAAATTTTATCTCTCATTAAAGAGCTCATCGCCACGCTTGCAAATTTAGCCAAAAACCACAAAGATACGCTAATGCCAGGCTACACACACCTTCAGCATGCCCAGCCAGTAAGCCTTAGCTACCATTTGCTAGCTTATGCCTTTATGTTTAAGAGGGATTTTGAGCGATTTATTAGCTCGTATGAGCGAAACAACCTAAGTCCGCTTGGCTCAGCAGCCCTTGCTGGCACGCCGCACAAGATAGATAGAACTATTGTTGCAAGCGAGCTTGGCTTTGCAGGTTGCACGCAAAATGCGATGGATAGCGTGAGTGACCGCGACTTTGCGCTTGAAATTTTATTTAACATTAGCGTTTTTATGACACACGCTTCTAGACTTTGCGAGGAGCTCATACTTTGGAGCTCACAAGAATTTGGCTTTGTAAGCATTAGTGACGCTTATAGCACAGGCAGCTCCATCATGCCACAAAAGAAAAATCCAGACGTCGCCGAGCTCATACGCGGTAAAACTGGGCGTGTAAATGGAAATTTAGTAGCGCTGCTAACGACGATGAAAGGCTTGCCACTTGCTTATAATAAAGATATGCAAGAAGATAAAGAGGGCGTTTTTGATAGTGTTTCGACCATTTTAAGCTCGGCTACTATCCTAAATGAGATGATAAAAACGACTAAATTTAATGAAAAAAATATGCTAAAAGCGACAAAAACAGGGCATCTAAGTGCCACTGATCTAGCGGACTACCTAGTGCGTGAGAAAAATATCCCATTTAGAACGGCGCACTTTATCACCGGCAAGGCTGTCGCAAAGGCAGAAAGCTTGGGACTTGATCTAAGCGAGCTAAACAAAGAGCAGCTAAAAAGTGTCGATGAAAATTTAGATGAAAATGCCATTAAATTTCTAGATCTTCACGCTTCAAAAGAGGCTCGCACTTCAAAAGGTGGCACGGCAAATAAAAGTGTTGAAGAGCAAATTAAAATTTTAGACGACTGGCTTAAGTAAAAAGAGTTATAATTACGCAAAATTTACAAATTTTAAAGGATGAAAAATGTTTTTTGACAGCAAAAGCAAAGAGCTTGGTAGTAAAAATGAAGCTTTAGAGAGAGAAAATGAAGCTTTAAAGGCTGAGATTTTAGCACTTAAAAATGAGCTAAAAAATGCCAAAACTTGCGAGCCAAAAGAGCAAGCTAAGGATAAGCAAGAGGCTGTAAATTTGCTGCTTACTAGCTATCAAGATGGTATGAATTTCTTACAATCAACCATCGAAGAAAATCTAAAAATGCTTGAAAATATAAACCATTTAAATGAAAAAACCTTCAAAGAAACAGGCGAGCTAAAGTCTCAAACGGCTGAAATTTTAAGCTCGATCGAGCAAGTAAGCCAGATGAGTGGTGACCTATCAAACGATGCCTCTTCGCTTGATGGAAGCGTAAATTCTATCGTTGAGATCATAAATCTCATAAAAGACATCTCAGATCAGACAAATTTGCTAGCGCTAAATGCTGCTATCGAGGCGGCTCGTGCGGGCGAACATGGACGAGGCTTTGCAGTCGTTGCAGATGAGGTTAGAAAGCTTGCTGAGCGCACGCAAAAGGCTACACTTGAGGTTGAAGTAAATATAAATGGCCTTAAGCAAAGTGCAAATACGATGATCGAAATGAGCGAGAGTTTCTCTAAAATTTCAGCAAATGCGATGCAAATTTTAGGCGGTTTTGAGGGCAACATCTCAAGCGTAAATGCCAACACGCAAAACATCCTAAATCAAGCCCTAAACGTAACAAACGAGGTCAATGTAAGTAACGGCAAGATAGATCACATCAACATGAAGCTAAATGGCTACCGAGGCATCTTGCTTGGCGAGATAAATAAAATTCAAGACGTGCATGAGTGTAGATTTGGCAAGTGGTATGAAAAAGATGTGAAAAACACCATCATAAAAGATCCAAGAACTCTCTCAAGTATAGCTGCGCACCACGAAAATGTCCATCACGGACTAGATAAGGCTATGGCGATTTTTGCTGACAAAGATAAGGGACATTTAGCAGGTGTCGAGATACTAAAAGATGTCGAGCACTCAAGTAAAGCTGGCTTTGAAGAGCTACTTGAAGCGGTAAAAGCTGCTAGAAAGTAAGCAAATATAAATGGCTGGATTTCTAGCCATTTAAACGCAACTATCTTATCTCATACCTTTTTGAAACTACGTGGTAGTAAAAGGCTCCAATGAAAAAGAGGCTTCCCATAAAGGCTGCGATCATCTCCACGCTTAGTCCAAGCTCGTATAAAAAGCCGATCGCAAATGAGATAAGCGCGCTAAATCCAAGAAAAATCATATCATTATACGCGATCACTCTGCCGTAAAACTCTTTTTGGCAGTTTTGCTGAAGTAGTGTGTAGGTGTAGCTCCAAAGGCTTGACGTGCAAAAGCCTGCAAAGATGATGCCAATGAGCGAGAGATAAAAATTTCGCAAAGAGAGCGCCCAGATGATGATGCCAAGACCTTGACCGATGTAGATGTAGATGAGCGTTTTTTTGTTCATAAATTTACTAAGCATGGCTGGCGCAAACATAAGTGAGATCGACCTTGAGGCGTTTAGTAGGCCAATAACCAGAGAAGTTGAGAGCAAATTTGCGTATTTATAATCGGCTAGAAGCGCGATCAATGCGTCATAAGCTGTGATGCCAACAAAGGCATGCAAAAATATAAGATGCACGATGAGCCTATTTTCTTTTATGTATTTAAGCCCATTTTTTAGCATTTTTAGAGGTTTTTCTATAAATTCTGGCTTTAGTCCGTCTAGTTTTAAAAGATATAAAAAGCCAAAACTGCAAAGATAAAGAGCTCCGTCGAGCAAAAAGGCGCTTTTGATGCCAAAAAAGTGTATATAAACGCCAGCAAGCCCCATGCCAGCGGTGTATGAGACCGCCCAGATGATCGAGTGGATCTCGTTTGCAAGCTTTAGGCTCTCTTTGCTTAAAATTTTTGGTAGCACGCTCATCTCTACTTGAAAATACATCCCGCCAACGCCGTTTCTAACAAAAATGATAAGCAAAAGTAGCCATAAATAATCAAGCGAATTTATAAAAAGCAGCATAAAAACGCTTATGGTCTCAACCGCCATCATGATAACAAGCATCGGTTTTGGGCTAAATTTATCAACCAAAATGCCACTAAACGGAGCGATGACAACGCCTGGGATAAATGCCATCGCCGCACTTAATGTAAGCGCCCACACAGGAGCGTCAAGCGAGATAAGTAGCGTAAAAATTCCAGTGTGCGAGAACCACACACCAAAGTAGCACATGAGCTGGACGGTGCTTAAAAGGCGGAAATTTCTCTCGTCCTTTAAAAGCTTAAGATACTCTTTCAAGCTACTGGTTCCACATCAGAGTTATCTGTTCTATTTGCGCCTCATCTGGGATCTGGCTTAAGCTTGTTATCTCTTGTGCGAGCGGATTTTTAAGCTTTATGAGCATATCGTGGCTGTCTATTTTTAGATAGATATTGTTTGTATCGCTTTGAAATTTAGAGATAACAAGGGCGTTTTTTATATCTTTGAAATTTGATTTTAGGCTGATGTTTTCAGGAGTTTTAAACTCGTTTGAGTAAATTTCAATGCTTGTGATGATGCCATTTAGCAAGGTGTATTCAAAAATTCTCTCGTTTTTGCTTGTGACGATGTAGCTATTTTCTTTTTTAGTATTGTCTCTTTTTATGTTTTTTGCGCCATAAAATTTCATCACATCAGCATTTGCTGACTCGTTTGTAAGTTTTGCGAAAAAGCCCTTGCCAAAGAGGCTGGATCTGCCTTTTTCTCTTTTGTAGTGCCCGCTTATGTGAGCATTTTTGCAAATTTTATCATTTGCGATTATGAAGATGTCGTTAGCAGTTTTATGCACGCTTAAAGCCACGCCTTTTTCATCCAAAAGGTAAAAAATGCCCTTGTCATAAAGCAGCTCTGAGTTAAATTTACAAAGTGGTGAGCCATCTTTTAGCGATGAGTAAAAGCTTATCTTTGCGCCATTTTTGCTAGGCACAAGCACAAGCTCTAAAAAGCCATTTTTATCTTTAAATTTAGAAAATCTAGCAAAAAAACTATCTTTATATGCCTTATTTACTGGCTCGTAGTTATAAATTTGAGCTAGCACGCCAACTCGCTTATTTTTCTTATCGTCAAGCTGAAGAAGTGAGTTTTTGTTTGGCACAAAGTAGTTAAGTGCGCCGCTTTCATCTTTTAGCACGATAGCGCTCTCATCGACATCAAATGTGCCACCTTTTTCTACCAAGGTGGCAGCCTTATCCATTGTAAGCATAGTTTTTGTGTAGGTTTTGTCTTTATTTAGAGTTAAGATAGTCTTCACGCCCTCACAGTTTGAGCATGGCAAGGTGGTGTAGTAGCTCGTGTAGATAGAGTTTGAAAGTATTAGTTTTTCTGTTTTTTTGGGTTTTTCATCTCTAAGAAGTGGTTTTTCTTCTTTTGATTTTTGTGTTTGTTCTTGATTTTGTGGCTTTAAATTTTCATTTTTAGCGCAGCCGATGATGAAAAATGAGATAAGTATGGCAAAAAGATATTTCATTTGCAACTCCTTAAAAATTGCAAAATTATATCATTTTGCCTTTAAAATTTATTTTACGCGTTTAAAGATGTATTTATCTTTTAGCTCGCCAGTGACCTCTTTTTGATCCATATCAAGCATCTTTAGGCTCTCTCCCTCGATCTTATAAAAGCTCTTCTCTTTATACTCATCAACGGTTGTGATGACGCCATTTTTTATAGAGTATTTGCCCTTGCTAACGGCTTTGTAGTTGTCTTTTGACTTGTAGTTCATCACACTTTCAAATGTGCCGTCTTTTTTTAGCGTAAGAGTTGAGTCTATGCCCATGCAGCTAGCGCAAGGTAAAAATGCCTTGTAAGTGCCTTCGATGCTGCTTACTGGAGCCATGCAGCTACCTTTTACTTCACATTTGCCTTGTGGGACGCTTGTGCTTTGGTTTGACGTAGCGCAACCTGCTAAAAGTAGAGCCGCACTTAGTGCAAAGATAAAATTTTTCATGCTGATCCTTTTTGAAAATAAAATTTAAAATGTATTATAATACTTAAGAAAATAACAAATTATAAATTAAAGGAGAGAAGATGCAAGTTGAGACATTTGGTGTTTTAGTCGTTGTTTTGGTCATTTTTGCATTTTTGTTTTTAAAAGCTGGCATCAAGATCGTATCGCAAGCAGATAACTTGCTGATCGAGCGACTTGGTAAATTTCACAAGGTGCTTGACGGGGGATTTCACATTATCATCCCATTTGTCGATCAGATAAGGGCGATCATAACTATAAAAGAGCAGCTTGTTGATATCACGAAACAGCAGGTCATCACAAAAGATAATGTTAATATTAGCGTCGATGGCATCGTCTTTTTAAAGGTTTTTGACGCAAAAATGGCGGTTTATAACGTAGATAACTACAAACGCGCCATTGCAAATTTGGCCATGACAACGCTTCGTGGCGAGATAGGAGCGATGAACCTTGATGATACGCTAAGCTCACGTGACCGCCTAAATGCCGCACTTCAAGTGGCTCTTGGCGATGCAGCTGGCAACTGGGGCGTAAAGATCATGAGGGTTGAAATTTCTGAAATTTCTGTCCCACTTGGCATCGAAGAGGCGATGAATATGCAGATGAAAGCCGAGCGTGAAAAGCGCGCGATCGAGCTAAAAGCCTTGGCTGAAAAAGAGGCACTAATACGCAACGCAGAGGCGCTAAAACAAGAAAAAGTGCTTCAAGCTGAGGCGATAGAGCGTATGGCTGATGCAAAAAAATACGAGCAAATCGCTATCGCAACGGCTCAAAAAGAGGCTATGGATATGATAAATGACAGCATGAGCAAAAACGCAAATGCGGCTGAATTTCTGCTTGCTCGTGACAGGGTCGGGGCATTTAGCGAGCTAGCTAAAAATAGCTCAAAAGATAAAATTTTAGTCCCTTACGAGGCGACTGAGCTAATTGGTTCGCTTAGCGTTTTAAAGAATTTCTTAGCTAAGGATAAGGCGTGATAAGTCCTTTTATAATGATAGCCATCGGCGCGCTCTTGTGCGTGGCTGAGCTTATGCTATTTTCATTTTATCTGCTATTTTTTGGCGTCGCTTTTATCATCGTTGGAGCTGTAAATTTTGGCTTTGGTTTTGAGTGGAGCTTTCAAATTTTAGCTGTCCTAGTGCTTTCATTTATCTTGCTTGCGCTCTTAAAGGCGCCGTTAAAGAGTAAATTTATGGCTAAAAAAGAGAACTTTAACGAGGAGTTTTTAGATGAGCCAGGAGTTGGCGAGATCAGAGAAAATATGGTCTATTTTAAAGGCACTCTTTGGAAGTATGACGGAGCGCTAAGAAATGGCGAGAAAGTGCAGGTTTTAGGCACTAAAGGCGACAAAGTTATATTAAAATAAAGTGCCATTTGGCACTTTATCTATTTTGCGTGGGCTGGGCAGCCTGCTGGCATTTGCTCATGCATCGCACCTTGCATGCCGTGATGTGGGCAGCTTGGCATATTTTCTTGCATCATTTTTTGATGATGAGCACATCCACAACTTGCTCCTTGAGGCTTGGCTGGCTTTGGCTCGTTTTTGGCACAACCAACTAAAAATAGCCCGCAGATAACGGCAAATATCACCTTTTTCATAACTCGCTCCTTTAAAGAATTTCTCACATTTTAGCCTTTAAAAATTAATTTTTCATAACGCCTGATTTATCATATTTAAAAGCATTTTTGGCTAAACTCTCGCCCAAAAATAAGCAAAATAAAAGGTTAAATTTGAAAAGACTTAGTGTAAATGAAGCCATCGACCTTATAGAAAATGCACCGCTTCACGAGCTTGGCAAGATGGCGCTAGCTAGAAAAAAAGAGCTTCATCCAGATAATATAACGACCTTCATCGTAGATCGCAACATCAACTATACAAATGTCTGCTGGGTGGATTGTAAATTTTGCGCATTTTACCGCCACGCAAAAGAAGAGGACGCTTACGTGCTAAGTTTTGAGGAGATCGGCAAGAAGATCGAGGAGCTAATCGCCATTGGCGGCACGCAAATTTTATTTCAAGGTGGTGTTCATCCAAAGCTAAAGATCGAGTGGTACGAGGAGCTTGTCGGCTACATCAGCAAGTACTATCCAAGCATCACGATACATGGCTTTTCTGCCGTTGAGATCGACTGCATCGCAAGAGTTTCAAAAATTTCTACAAAAGAGGTCCTAAGACGTCTAAACGAAAAGGGCTTATACTCGATGCCAGGCGCTGGAGCGGAGATTTTAAGTGACAGGGTGCGTGACATCATCGCCCCTAAAAAGTGTGACACCGCAGACTGGCTTCGCATACACAAAGAGGCACACGAGCTTGGCATGAAAACGACTGCTACGATGATGTTTGGCACGGTTGAGAGCACTCGCGAGATCGTGGAGCACTGGGAGCACATCAGAAATTTACAAGATGAAACGGCTGGATTTAGGGCATTTATACTTTGGAGCTTTCAAGGGCTAAATACAAAGCTCATGCAAGAGTTTCCAGAGATCAAAAAGCAAAGCTCAAACGTCTATCTAAGGCTTCTTGCGGTTTCAAGGCTCTTTTTGGATAACTTTAAAAATATCCAAAGCAGCTGGGTCACGCAGGGTAGCTACGTAGGCCAGCTTGCACTTCTTTTTGGTGCAAACGACCTTGGTAGCACAATGATGGAGGAAAACGTCGTAAAGGCCGCAGGAGCAA
Organism: Campylobacter concisus; assembly: GCF_002913765.1. Taxonomy (GTDB): domain Bacteria; phylum Campylobacterota; class Campylobacteria; order Campylobacterales; family Campylobacteraceae; genus Campylobacter_A; species Campylobacter_A concisus_BB. The sequence continues at coordinate 68,933 of NZ_PPCH01000017.1, forward strand.
GCTTTAGGATGAATCAAGACCAGATGATCGAACTTATAAAAGATGTCGGCGAAATTCCAGCAAAGCGCAACACAAACTACGATATTTTGGAGAAATTTTAGATGAAAATTTTAGATATCAATGTAAAAAATGTAAAAATCCCAGTCGTTTTTGAAAACTCAAAGGCGATGCCAGTAGTGAGCCTAAAACTAGTTTTCAAAGCAGCTGGTAGCTCGCAAAATGGCAAGCTAGCAGGCCTTGCAAGACTAAGTGCAAATTTACTAAACGAGGGCGATATGAAGCTAGGCTCGGCTAAATTTGCTAAAGAGCTTGAAGTAAGGGCGATTAGCCTAAATGCAAGCTGCGGCTTTGAGACATTTTGCATCGATCTAAACTGCTTAAAAGAGCACTTTGCCTTTGCGTGTGGCAAGCTAAAAGAGCTTATAAGCGCTCCAAATTTAACAGATGAAATTCTAAATAGGTGCAAAACCGTCACACTTGGTGAGATCGCAGCAAATGAAAACGACTTTGACTACGTGGCAAGGCAGGGACTTTTTGAGCTTTTATACCCAAAAAGCGTGCTTTCAGAGCCTAGTATCGGCACTAAAAAGAGCGTTAAAGCGATCACGCTTGAGGACGTGAGAAAGTTTTTAAACGAGCATTTAGACCTTTCAAATTTACTTTGCGTGCTAGGTGGCGACATCGACGAGAAGCAGACAAAAGAGCTTGCTAGCGTTTTAGAAATACTAAAACCTGGCAAGGTGCGAAAGCTAGAGTGCTTTAGCCCAAGTGACAAGTGCGAAAGCAGCGAGATCATCAGGCAAAGCGAGCAGGCCTACATCTATTTTGGTGCGCCATTTGATGTAAAGCCTGAAGAAAAATACAAGGCCGCTGTGGCGACATTTATTTTAGGCGAGGGCGGCTTTGGCTCGAGGCTCATGGAGGAGATACGCGTGAAAAGAGGGCTTGCATATAGCGCATACGCTAGAAATTTGCTAAATCTCTCTTATAGCCAGCTTTATGGCTACATGCAGACAAAAAATGAGAAAAAAGATGAGGCGATCGCCGTTATAAAAGAGGAAATTTTAAAATTTAGTAAAAAAGGCGTTAGCAAGGCCGAGCTTGAGCAGGCGAAGAAATTTTTACTTGGCTCGTTGCCACTTAGACTAGAGACACTATTTAAACGCCTTGACATCGCGCAGGGCGAGTTTTACGAGCATGGCGAGCTTGGGGCATTTTTAAAGGACCTTGATAAAATTTCAGCCCTTTCGCTAAGCGAGCTAAATAGCTTCATAAAAGCCCACGCAGAGATCAATCAGCTAAGTTTTTGCGTCCTAAAAAATGAAATTTGAAGCAAGCGACAGAGCAAAACTTCTAAAAATAGGCGTGCTTAGCCTGCTTGACCTTGCTCTCGTGCTACCAAAGGGCTTTGAGGATACGACGATCGCCAAAAGCCCAAGAGAAGGGCAAGTCTGCATAAATGTAAAGATCACCTCGCTTGCCTCGCGCCCTGGTATGCTAACGGCACTCGCCTTTTGCGAGCAGTGGCAAAGTAACGTAAAGATCGTCATTTTTAACGCAAAGTCTTGGCACTACGGCGCTTTTAAGACAGGCAAAGAGATGGCGATATATGGGCTTTGCTCCTACGCCTTTGGCTCGTGGCAGATCGTAAATCCAAAAATCACCACAAAAATAGGTCAGATCGTGCCTAAATTTAAGACCGAGCTAAAAGATGATGAGCTAAAAAAACTCATCTTAAAATATCTAAATTTGCAAAATTTAATAGCCGAAGGTTTAAATGAAAAAGAGGCTAAATTTCTAGCCGATCTGCAAAGGCTAGATGAGCAAAGCGTGCAAATTTTATATCGCCTAAAAAACGAGGGCGAGGGCTTAGAAATCTTAAAATTTGTAGAAATTTTTAACTACATAAAAAAGCTAAGTGCGAAAAAAACCTACTTTAAAAGTCCAAAAATCAAGCTTTTTGACATAAGCTCTTGGCTTAATGGCTTGCCATTTACGCCGACAAATGATCAGATAAACGCCATAAATGACATCAGAGACGACCTTAGCGCCGTGCAGGCAAAAAGGCGCGTCATAATGGGCGATGTGGGAAGTGGCAAGACGCTTGTGATCCTAGCAGCAGCGCTTAGCGTCTATCCGCAAAGTGCCATTTTGATGGCGCCAACGAGCATCTTAAGTGAGCAAATTTATAATGAAGCAAAGAGGCTGCTGCCGCCTTTTATGAACGTGATGCTGGTGCGAAGCGGGGAGAAAAAGATAGACTTTAGCGGGGTAAATTTGATCATAGGCACGCATGCGCTACTCTTTCACGAGCTGCCAAACTCGCCGCTTGTCATGGTCGATGAGCAGCACCGCTTTGGCTCAAACCAGCGCAAAAAGATAGAGGAGCTTGCCTCAAACGAGGACGAGCGAGCAAATTTCGTGCAGTTTTCAGCTACGCCAATACCTAGGACGCTAAGTTTAATCCAGTCTGAGATCGTAAATTTTAGCTTTTTAAAGCAGATGCCGTTTAAGAAAAATATAACGAGCCAAATTTTAGGCGCTAGCGAGTTTGGCTTTTTGCTAACTCACATCAAAAAGCAGCTTGCGGGCGGCTTTCAAGTAGCCATCATCTATCCGTTAGTCGAGAGCAGTGAGAGCTCAAACTACCAAAGTCTAAGCGAGGCACAGGGTTTTTGGCTAAAGAATTTCAAAAATGTCTTCGTAACGCACGGCAAGGATAAAGAAAAAGAGGAAATTTTAAGGCGGTTTAGAGAAGAGGGCGAAATTTTGCTCTCAACAACCGTTGTTGAGGTGGGGATCTCGCTGCCAAGGCTAAATACGATAGTGATCGTAGGCGCTGAGCGGCTAGGACTTGCCACGCTTCATCAGCTGCGAGGCAGAGTGGGGCGAAATGGCGGCGATGGATACTGCTTTTTATTTACCAAGCTAAAAGAGGCGCCAGCTAGGCTAAAAGAATTTTGCGCGACAAATGACGGCTTTAAGGTGGCCGAGCTTGATCTGAAAAACCGCCAAAGCGGCGATATACTAAATGGCTTTTTCCAGCATGGAGCGACCTTTAACTTCTACGACTACGAGGACGATATCACGCAGGCTGCAAAGGCAAGAGTGGCGGTATTTAAAAATAAAGCTCAAATTTGATCTTGTGGGTTGCGTTAAATTTAGGGGGGTGATTGTTTTTGGCTGAAGGGATATAAATTTGCGTCAAATTTAAGATGAGGGCGCAAGCTTTTATGGCTAGTTTTAAATTTGATAGAAAATGGCAACTATTACGCGGCTTATTTAGCTTTATCGCGACTGGTCTTGTCTTTTTTAATATCGCTGTTAAAAAAGGGTTGCTAGCAAACCAGTCTAGGCTCTCTGTGACAAAATGGCTCAGGGTTTTAAAAGCGCCTTTATTTTTGCGCTATACCTAAATTTATCTTACCTAGCAAAATTTAACCTTTCGCAGGCTCTTTTTAAAATTTACATGAAATTTGATATGGCGAGATTTTTTATCGCTCACTCCCAAACTCCCATTTTCTCTCTTTTAAACCTTGCTATCATATCCTCATTTCCACTTCGCTCGCTAATGCAAATCCACTCTTTTATATTCTTTGTCAGCCATTCGTTCTCTACCGCATATCTACACATAAACAGACCCAAATTTGCCAAGTCATTTTCATCGCCCTTTGCGTGAAAGGTGTTTTTATCGACCTTGATCAAGTCGCACTGCTTGGCAAGCTTGTCTAAATATTCATATATCACATCTAGCTTATATTTTTTCTCTCTTAAAACCTTTTCTTCATCGATCACGATCTTTGTGCCTAGTAGCGGGTAAGCCATTGTTATCCTTTTAAATTTATTTTGCATTTTAGCATTTATGATTAGTAAATTTAAGTAGAAATTTTTAGATAAAACGAGTGATCTGCTCTTAAAAATTAAGAGCAGATAAATTTATAGTGGGTAAGTGAGGCAGCAGTTTCTTTTTACTTCGTCGATGTAGCTCACGTTTAAATTTAGTCCGTAAAGTTTGCTTAAATTTTCGCTTCTAATGATCTCATCAACCGTGCCAAATCCAACCTCGCCATCACCTTTTACAAGTGCCACATATCCGCCAAGAAGCACGGCAAAATCAGGGTTGTGAGTGGTTAGCACGACCGAGTAGCCAAGCTCTTTTAGCCACTTAACGGTGCGTAGGAATTTATACTGGTTGCCAAAATCAAGCGCGCTCGTTGGCTCGTCAAATATGATCATCTTTGGCTGCGCCGCCATCGCACGAGCGATCATACACATCTGCTTTTGACCGCCACTCATCTGTGTGATGAAGCGATCCTCAAGATACTCGATCTCAAGCTTTTTAGTGTAAATTCTAGCGATCTCCTCATCCTCTTTGCTAGGTCTTGCAAAGATACCAAGGTGTGCCGCGCGTCCCATCGTGATAAACTCAAGTCCGGTGTAGTCATACTCTGTAACCTCGCTTTGAGCCACATACGCCATGATCTTGGCGCGCTCTTTGTTGCTTAGGCTATCTACGTTTTTGCCATCAAGAAAGATCTCTCCTGAAACTGGCTTTAGTGAGCCGCTTATTAGCCCAAGAGTTGTTGATTTGCCAGCTCCATTTCGACCAAGAATGGTTAAAATCTCACCTGCGCCTATCTTTAAATTTACATTTTCTAGTTTGCCAGCCCCATTTGGGTAGCTAAAGTTTAAATTTCTAACTTCAAGCATCATGCAACCTTTTTATTTCGCCATAAAACCCAGACGAAAAATACCGTGCCGATAAAGCCAGTAAGTACGCCAAGAGGCACTTCGCTCACGCTTATGCTGCGAGCTAGAGTATCGACAAAAAGCAAAAATATCGCACCCATAAATATGCTTGCAGGCATGCTTTTTATGTTATTTGCGCCAACTAGCATGCGCGCTAAGTGAGGCATGAGAAGTCCCACCCAAGCGACTATGCCACTTATGCAGACGCTGCATGCTGTAAGAAGCGTAGCGCAGATGATGATGACAGCGCGCTCGAATGAGACATTTACGCCTAGCCTTGCCGCACTCTCGTCGCCAAGAGAGAGTAAATTTATACGCCAGCTCATGGCGATAAGTAAAATGGCGCAGATGATCATCACTGGAGCTATGTATTTTAAGTTGTCACTATCGAGCTTTGCAAGACTACCAAGCTGCCAATAAACAATGTCAGGTAGCTTTGTCTCAGGGTCGGCGACATATTTTAAAAAGCCGATTATTGAGCCCATGAGGCCACTTACGATGATACCAGAAAGAACTAGCATAAGTGTGCTCGTGCGACCCATCATCTTTGGTATGGCTAGAGTGATAGCGACGGCTGCTAGGCCAAAGCCAAAGGCAAAAGCCTGCACCCAAAATAGCGATAGATCAAAGATGATAGCAGTGGCTGCTCCCACGCAAGCGCCCGCTGAAACGCCTAAAAGATCAGGGCTAACTAGCTGGTTTTTAAAGACGCCTTGATAGGCCGCACCACTCACGCTAAGAGCGGCTCCAACAAGGATAGCTGCGATGATGCGTGGGATGCGTAAATTTTCTATCACGTTTGTGATGTTGCTAGCTGCGCCATCTCCAAAACCAAAGCTGTGAGCCAGCACGCTAAAGACGTCGTTAAATGGTATGTAAAATCTACCAACGCCCAGTGCGACAAAGGCGCAAAGAAGCGTTAGTAGAGCTAAAAAGATAACAACTATTGAAAAATTTGCGTTTTTCATATCTTACTTGCTGCTACCGTCTGGATTTAGACCTTTTAAGATATAGCCGTACTCTGTATCGCTAAGATCGTGATTTAAGAACTCTTTGTAAAACTCTTTTGTTTTTACTTTCATATCGACATCTTTAAATAGATCTGGTTGGATAGTTTTTGCTGCCCATAAAATTTGAAGCACGTTTTCAGCGCCATATCTATCCCAGCTAAATACACCTTTTGGGTTGCCATAAATCTTGCCGTTTTTAACAGCGTTTGAGCCAGAGAATGCAGGGTGCTCTTTTATCTTTTTGATCTGTGCGTCTGTGTCGTTGCCGCCAACGATGATGATGTCAGGGTTTGCATTGATGATCTCTTCTGCGCTAACTTCGATCATTGAGCCTTCAGTTTGGATAGCATTTACACCGCCACCTAGCTTGATCCAAGTGTTTTGGATAGTATTTGTGCCATCAATTTTTAGCAAATTTGCACCGCCAAGCAAGTGAAGTACTTTTGGACGTTTAGCGTCAGGGATGTTTTTTGTTCTTGCTGTTACAAACTCAGAGTTATCATGGATTTTATTAGCAAGCTTTTCAGCTTTTTTCCTAGCGTCATCAGTGCCTATAACTTCAGCTGTTGCGTAGATGCTTTTCTCCATATCTGGATAGTCTCTAAAAATCAAATTTACCGCGCTAAAGCCGTTTTTGATAAGCTCATCTTGGTAGTTTTTGTTAAAAACTATGATAACATCAGGTGCAAGCTTAACAAGCTCTTCGATCTGAAGGTCTTTGCCGTTTAGCGCAGCTGGTAAATTTTTAAGTTTTGGATAGACGTGCTCAAACCACTTGTTGGTTTTGATCAGATCAGTTGTGGCTACAACCTTATCCATACCGCCAAGTGCTAGGATGATCTCGTTGTTTGCGTTCCATAATGCAGCGATCTTCTCAACCTTCTCAGGCACGCTTACTTTGACGCCTTTCATATCTGTGATGCTTCTGGCTGAGTCAGCAGCGCTTAGGCTAAGAGCTGCAAAAAGTGAAGCAACAAGGCCTATTTTAGCTACTTTGTGCATGAAATTCATTTGCATATTTTTTCCTTTTTTCGTGTGAAATAGTTTGATTGATATGTTACTGCTATTTACATTAATATTATGTAAAATTTGCATATACATTGTGAAAAAATTGCATATTTTTGTAAATTTCTATAAAACTAATAGGATAAATATTCTCTTTTTATTGACATATGTCATTAGTCACTATTTTGAAATGAGATAAACTTTCTCCTAAATTTTAAAAAAGGAGAATTGATGCGTGAATACAAAAGATACTGGCTCGCACTTGTTGCTGTGCTGGTAGTTTGCTTTAGTATTTTAGGCTACTATGGCGTTGAGGTTTATAGAAATTCGCCTCCAGTTGTAAATTTTACTGACGAAAATGGCAAGGTCGTGATCGATAAAGAGAGTATCTACAAAGGTCAAGAGGCTTGGCAAAGCATAGGCGGTATGCAGGTTGGCTCTGTTTGGGGACATGGGGCATATCAAGCGCCTGATTGGAGTGCGGACTGGCTTCACAAAGAGCTAGTTGCCTTTTTAGAGATCAAAGCTGATGAAATTTATCATCTAAAATACGCTGATCTAAATGACGAGCAAAAAGCAAATTTAAAGGTTTTGCTCAAAAAAGAGTATAGAGAAAATAGCGTAAAGGATGATAAATTTGTGCTAAGCGCTGATAGGCTAAAGGCGATAAGTCAAGTAGCTAGCGAGTATGCTGCTCTTTTTGGAGATGATCCTAAATTTAAATCACTAAGAGAAGCTTATGCGATGAAAGAAAATACGCTCCCAGGTGCAAGTGACAGAGCCGATCTAAACAACTTCTTCTTCTGGTCAGCCTGGGCAACAGCGACAAACAGACCTGGTAGCGAGGCAACTTATACAAACAATTGGCCGCACGAACCACTAATCGATAACGTGCCAACAAGTGAGAATATCTTTTGGTCGATCGCAAGCGTCGTGATACTTCTAACAGGCGTTGGACTTCTTGTTTGGTTTAGCTCATTTTACGGCAAAAAAGATGATGAAAAGCTTGAGCCAATTAGCGAAGATCCGCTTAAAAAGCTAAATTTAACTCCGTCACAAAAGGCGCTTAAAAAGTATCTCTTTGTCACATTAGCTCTTTTTGCGTTTCAAATTTTAATAGGCGGCTTTACAGCTCACTACACGGTCGAAGGGCAAGAATTTTATGGCATAAATTTATCAGCCTACATCCCTTATTCGCTTGCTAGAACGTGGCATATACAAGCTAGCATATTTTGGATAGCGACTGGATTTTTAGCGGCTGGACTATTTTTAGCTCCTATCATAAATGGCGGCAAGGATCCAAAATTTCAAAAGCTTGGTGTTGATCTGCTATTTTACGCGCTACTTATCCTTGTAGTTGGTAGTTTTGTGGGTGAGTATCTAGCTATCGCAAACATCATGCCTATAAATTTAAGCTTCTGGCTTGGACATCAAGGATATGAATACATCGATCTTGGACGTGTTTGGCAGATCATTTTGTTTGTCGGTCTTGTCATCTGGATGCTTCTGCTTCTTCGTGGATTTGCAGGTGGGTTTAAAAACAAAGGCGATAAAAATTTACTAGCTATCTTTGCTATGTCAGCGGTTGCGGTTGGCTTATTTTACGGAGCAGGGCTATTTTATGGACAAAGAAGTCCATTGCCAGTGATGGAGTACTGGCGCTGGTGGGTCGTGCATCTTTGGGTTGAGGGCTTTTTTGAAGTGTTTGCGACGGCTTCACTCGCCTTTGTCTTTGTCTCACTGGGTCTTGTCTCAAAAAGATTTGCGACATTTCAAACGCTTGCAAGTGCGTCACTCTTTATGATAGGCGGCATCCCAGGCACATTTCACCACCTCTACTTTGCAGGCACTACAACGCCTATAATGGCAGTTGGCGCTAGCTTTTCAGCGCTTGAGGTCGTGCCTTTGGTGCTTCTTGGCGCTGAGGCGTATGAGCACTACAAACTTCAGTTTGCTCAAAGCTGGGCTAAAACGCTTAAATGGCCACTTTACTGCTTCATTGCAGTTGCCTTTTGGAATATGCTAGGCGCTGGTGTCTTTGGATTTTTGATAAATCCTCCGATCTCGCTATTTTACATCCAAGGGCTAAATACAACGCCAGTTCACGGACACGCAGCGCTATTTGGCGTTTATGGATTTTTGGCACTTGGCTTTGTCTGGCTCGTGGCTACTTATCTATATAAAGGGCAAGAATTTGATGAAAATTTGATGAAAGTTGGCTTTTGGGGACTAAATGCAGGACTTATGCTAATGATAGTGCTTTCACTACTTCCAATAGGCATCTATCAAGCATTTGCAAGCTTGGAGCAGGGCATGTGGTATGCAAGAAGTGCTGAGCTTTTACAGCAGTCGCACTTACAAAATTTAAGATGGCTAAGGATGCTTGGCGATACGATTTTGATAATCGGCGGCATCTGCTTCTTTGCTCAGCTTTTAAAATTTATGCTTAATAAAAAGGCTTAAATTTATGGGGGCGCTTTGCCCCTTTATTTAAGCTATCTTTTCATAAAATAGTGCAAATTTAAAGGATAGAAATGATGACATTTTTAAAGAGAATTTGCGTTACGTTTGTCGTGCTTTTGCACCTATTTTTGGCTTTTTTGGTTGATTTTTCATTTCCGCACTACGCAAGCGTGCAAATAACTGGCGGCGACGTAAAACGCATGGATAAAGATGGCATAATAGACGCTAAAAATCCAGCTGACGGCCCAGTGCGCGACGTCTACTTCATCTACACAAAAGATGCGAAAAACGCTGAAAAAGTTATGGCTTATAGAAACGAAGATACGGCGTGGGGCTTTCCATTTTATTTTAAATTTAACTCAGCCGACATCCAAGCCAAGGCTCAAGGCTTTACAAATAGCGATAAAAACGTCACTATCAAATACTATGGATATAGAATTTCTATGCTAAACGAGTTTAGAAACGCCATCTCGATAAAAGATAGCGGCACAAACACCAGCTGGCCTATCGCTAGCTACGTGCTTTACTTCATTTTATTTATCTCGCTTGTTATCTGGATAAGAAAGATAAACAAGGCTTTTGCGCCAAAAGTTGAAAATTTAGAGACAAAAAAAGAGGCTCTTTAATGTAGGGGCTTTATCAGCCCTTTTTGTTTATTAGATCAATTAGCCTAACGTCCTCGCTTCTTACGATTAGGCTCTTTGGCAAGTTAAATTTAGCTATTATCTCGCACTCTTTCTCTCTCATCTGTCCGTCATCTTTTTCGTGATCGAAGCCTAAGATATGCAGCAAGCCATGTGTGAAAAGTAGCGCAGTTTCGGCCTCTTCGCTGTGATTTAGTTCGGCTGCTTTTTCTTTTACCATATCTTTGTTTATGACGATTGAGCCAAGTGGGGCGTGGATGACAAGCTCAAGAGGAAAGCTCAAAACGTCAGTGGTTTTGTCTATGCCACGCTCAGATCTATTTAGCTCTCTCATCTCATCTTTGTTGATAAAAAGCAGCTCAACTTCTCCAGGCGTTAGATATGAGCAAATTTGATCTAAAATTTCTGGATAACTCTCTTCGCAAAGTATCATTTTTGGCTTGTCCTTAGTAAATTTTTGTATAATTTTAGCAAATTTAAAAGGCAAAATATGAAAAAAGCAGTTTGTATAATGAGTGGCGGCATGGATAGCACGCTTTGCGCTGTGATAGCAAAGAGGGCTGGGTATGATGTGGTCGCACTTCATTTTGACTATAACCAAAGGACTATGAATCGGGAAAAGCGCGCGTTTGACGAGATCTGTGAGCGACTGGGCGTGGTTAAAAAGATAAATTTAGATGTTAGCTTCATCGCTCAAATAGGCGGAAATTCGCTAACTGATAAGAGCATGCAGATAAGAAAAGATGGCGTTAGCAAGGATGTGCCAAACACATACGTGCCGTTTAGAAATGGCGTATTTATCTCAATCGCCGCAGCACTTGCTGAAAAAGAAGGAGCGCAGGCGATCTACATAGGCGTGGTCGAGGAGGATAGCTCTGGGTATCCTGACTGCAAAGAGAGCTTTATAAAAAGCATAAATGAGGCGATAAATTTAGGCACGTCGGCTGAGTTTTCTTGCAAGATCATCACGCCACTTGTAAATTTAAGCAAGGCTGATATCGTCTCAAAGTCGCTTGAGCTTGGCTCACCAATAGAGCTTACATGGAGCTGCTACGAGAGCGAAGATGAGGCGTGCGGGCTTTGTGATAGTTGCAGGCTAAGGCTAAATGGCTTTAAAAAAGCAAACGCCGTTGATAAAATCCCTTACAAAAAGTGAAATTTGCCTTGAAATTTAAAAGCTAGCCACTATAAATTTAGTAGCTAGCCTAAAATTTATTCTAAATTTAGCTCACTTATCTGCTTTGCTAACTTCTCTTTGTACTCTTTTAAAGACGTTTTTATGATGTTTGAAAAGTCATCATTTGTCACTAGAAAATAAAACTCAGAGCGCTTTAGATCGGTCTTTATCTCTTTGTCTTTGACGCTTAAAAGCGTGTCTATATCCATATTTAGCCCAACCTTGCTAAAACCAAGCGATATGTACGACCAAAATTTGACTATCCTTGCGCTTGCGGTGAGCGTGTTTTCATCGATTAGGCTTTTGTCTTTTACGACTTGATAGCCGTTTTCCTTAAAGGCCTCCTCTATGCGCGACCTTAGCACTGAGCTCACGTTTTGGTTGTTTTCTAAAATGACGTTCCACAGCCCTTTGCCATAGCCATTTCTCGTCCTACCGATATATTTTTGCTTCTCTTTTGCGCTAACTTCATTTACATTGTGCTTGTATAAAGATGGGGTGCTTGCTTGTTTTGGGTCGTTTTCAAAAACCCTCACATCTTTGACGCTTTCGATGTAAATTTTGGTTTTTTTGCTAATGCTTGAAGGCGCTTGCTCGTCTGGCAAACTCACAAATATCCCCTTTGGAGCGCAGCCACAAAGCATAAAAGCGACAAATACCGCGAGTAATAAATTTTTCATTTTCATCCTTTAAATAAAATTGAAATGTAAATCGTTTTTTTGTAAATTTTATTAAGTCTTTGTACCAAATTTCAAATTTATATTTTGATATCCATAATCATAAAATCTTAAATTTAATAACTAAAATTTAAATTTAAATTTCCTTGACTGCTATCAACCAAAATGGCTAGCCACCTAGGATAAAATCCGCTTAAATTTTTAAATTCACAAGGAGAAAAGATGAAAGATATGAAGATGTTTTGCCATCAGTGCGAGATGAGCGCTGAGGATGGATGCGGTGCAAAGGGCCAACCTATGGGCACCTGTGGCAAGAGCGACACGCTAGCGCTTTTGCAAGATACGATGGTTTTTGGCTTAAAAGGCCTTAGTGCATACCGCCACCACGCACACGAGCTTGGCGCTGATACTAGCAACGTTGATCGCATTATGGCTGATACGCTTTATTTCACGCTTACAAACTCAAATTTCAACTTCGATGAGCACATAAAACAACTTCTTGAAGTAGGCGGTGCTGGCGTTGAGGTGATGAACCTGCTAAGCGAGGCTCACACGGCTAAATTTGGCATCCCAACACCAGTAAAAGTGAGCCAAAACAAGGTCGAGGGTAAGGCTATTTTGGTAAGCGGCCACAACTTGCACGCCCTAAAAGCGCTACTTGAAGCGACAAAAGATAAAGGCATCAACATCTACACTCACTCAGAGATGCTACCAGCTCACGGATACCCAGAACTACGCAAGTATAGCCACCTAAAAGGCAACGTCGGCAAGGCGTGGTTTGACCAAACCAAGCTATTTAACGAATTTAAAGGCGCGATACTAATGACAACAAACTGCATCGTGCCACTACGCTCAAACTGCACATATGCTGACAGGCTATTTGGCTACTCGATCGCAGGCACAAATGGCGTAAAACACATCGAAAACGACGACTTCACACCACTTATCGAGTGCGCACTAGCCTGTGGCGACGTTAGCGGCTTTGATAGCGACGAGAGCCTAGTAACTGGCGGACATTACAAGACTATCCTAACTTTAGCCCCACAAATTTTAGATGCGATAAAGACAGGTAAGATCCGCAGATTTTTCGTGATCGCTGGCTGTGACGCGCCTGGCAAGGGACGCGAGTACTATAGAGAGCTAGCTGCTAGCCTTCCAAAAGACTGCGTGATACTTACTTCAAGTTGCGGTAAATTTAGATTTAACGACATCGACTTTGGCAACGTCCCAGGCACTGAGCTACCACGCTACATCGACCTTGGTCAGTGCAACGACAGCAACGGCGCTGTTAAGATCGCTCTTGCGCTAAGCGAGGCAACAGGCATCGCAGTAAATGACCTACCAGTTTCTATCGTGCTAATGTGGATGGAGCAAAAAGCGGTCATCATCTTGCTAGCGCTATTTAGCCTTGGTATCAAAAACATCAACGTCGGACCTAGCTTGCCTAAATTTTTCAATGAAGAGATCATAAATTTCTTAGTGGATAAATTTAACGTTAGACCAATTAGCGGCGACGCGCAAGCTGATCTAAAATATTTCTTAGGTGAGTAAAAAAACTGCCAGGGCTTAGGCTCTGGCTCTAAATTTAAAAGAGTCCGCCTTGCTCTTTACTTTGACTTAGGCTGTCAAGTAGTTCTTCTTTTTTGCAAAGCACAAGGGCGTAGACGAAATTTTGTAGCTTCTTTATCTCGTCTAAATTTTCATAAAAAATGGCGTTTTCAACCTTTAGCGTGCTATCTTTTGGCAGGCAAAATTTAAGCTCGCTCTCGCTGAAATTTCGCCTTAGAAATATACTTTCAGTCAAAAATAGCTCCTCGTCTTCTTCAGCTATCACCGCTCTAAAACTACTTCCAAAGCCAACTGGCTTAAAGTCTTTGTCGATAAAGACTGGGTCAAAGTGCGATGAAATCCTGCTCTCTGTCACTTTAAAGCCGATATTGTTTTTCTTAAGATAGCCAAGAAGTCCGCAAAACATCCCAGCAAAAACCCGGGGGATGGATAAATTTTGATAGTATTTGTCGTCGTAAATGAGCGTTGTAAAAAAGATCGAGCTTGGATTTAGCACGCTTATGTTTGTGTCAGTCCAGGCTGTCTCGTAAAGTAGCGAGAGTCTTTGAAGTATCCTCGTATCGTCGCTAAAAAATGTGTCAAACAAATTTGCATGAAAAATTTTATAAAAAAGCTCGGTTAAATTTTCAGGTATGACGTGGGCGTTTTTTTCGAGGTGCGACTTCTCCAAAAGCGCTTTTATAAAGGGATTGACCGCGCAAAATTTGATATTTTTGTGGATCGCCTCAAAGCGCATGAGCTTGATGATAGCCGTTTGCAGGCTTGCTACCTTGATAAAGGCTATCTCATCGTCGCTTGGCGTGATATCCTCTTCGCTAATGATAGCGTAGGCACCTTGCTTTATCGCAGGTGCGATCTGATCGCTTTGCGTGGCGATGAGAGCGTAGCCTCGTTTTATATTTTTAGCCTCAAACGCGAAGCTAGTCACGCTTGAGATGCTTGGGTTGTTTAAAATTTGCCCATTTATTATGTGGGTTAAATTTTCTATCGTCATTTAGCCAACGATCGCGCCGTTTTTGACCTTGCCCTGCGTGCCAAGAAGCGTTAGCGAGCCGTCTGATGCGCTTAGGATCATGCCTTGTGAGACATATTTTTTCATCATCGTTCGCTCTTTTAAATTTGCTAAAACGCAAACTTGCTTGCCCACAAGCGAGCTAGGCTCGTAGTATTTGGCTATGCCTGATAAAATTTGACGTGGCTGCTCCTCGCCAAGATCTATCTTAAATTTAAGTAGCTTCTCACTGCCCTCAACTCTCTCGCACTCGAGCACTTCGCCTACTTTTATCACGATCTTGGCAAAGTCATCGATGCTAATGATGCCTTCTTCTTTTTTCTCCTCTTTTGGCTCAGCTTTTGCCTCTACTTTTGGCTCGCTAGCTTCGCCCATTAGCTCTTTTTCTATCCTTGGGAAGAGTGGCTCAGTGGCTTTTGCAGTAAAATTTGAAATTTCATTTTTTAATACAAGAGTTTCATAAGATGCCGTATCTATGCTAAAGCCAAGCGTGTCAGCTATCTTGGCGCAAGTTTTTGGCATAGCTGGGCTAAGTAGTATCGCTACTTTTGCAAGTAAATTTGCGCAAAGTGCCACAAGTGCGTTTGCCTCGTCGCTTTTGCCAGCTTTTACAAGCGACCATGGCTCATACTTCGCAACGGCTGCGTTTGCAAGCGTTACGACCTTCCAAAGATCTTCTAAATAGCGGTTTGTAGCTAAATTTTCTAAATTTTTTATCGCCTCATCAAGATAGCCCTTCGCCTCATCAAGCTCGGCTTTATGAAATTTGATCACATCTTTTGAGTCAATTTTATAGTCGCTATACTTTGCGCTCATGCCTACTATGCGGCTTAGCAGGTTGCCAAGTCCGTTGCCAAGCTCTGAGTTTATGCGCTCGATCAAGGCTTTTTGGCTGTAGTCGCCATCTTGACCAAAGGGCACCTCTCTAAGCAAAAAGTATCTGAAATTTTCAAGTCCATAAGCGTTTGCGACCTCTCTTGGGTTGATGACGTTGCCCTTGCTTTTGCTCATCTTTTCGCCATCTATCGTCCACCAGCCGTGCGCTGCGACGTGTTTTGGTAGTGGCAAGCCAAGGCTCATCAAAAATGCCGGCCAATAAACTGCGTGAAAACGTAAAATGTCCTTGCCAACGATGTGTGTCGTATGCGGCCAAAAGTCCATTCTGGCGTTATCTCTTGAGTATCCTAGTGTTGTTAAGTAGTTTATGAGCGCGTCAAGCCAGACATACATAACGTGTTTGTCGTCGTTTGCGCTCTTTGGTAGCTTTATACCCCAGTCAAAGCTCGTCCTTGTCACAGAGAGGTCTTTTAGCCCGCCTTTTACAAAGCTTACGACCTCGTTTTTCTTGCCCTTTGGGATGACGCAAAGTTCGTAGTTTTCGTACCATTTTAAAAGCGCGTCTTCGTATTTTGAAAGCTTGAAAAAGTAGCTCTCTTCTTTAACTAAAGATGTCACGCGGCCGCAGTCTGGACAGCGGTTGTCCTCGAGCAGGTCTCTTTGGTTGAAAAATGTCTCGCAGCTAACGCAGTAAAAGCCCTCGTACTCGCCCTTGTAGATATCGCCGTTTGCTTGCATCTTTTCAAAGACATTTTGCACGGTTTGCTTGTGCTCTTCGTCGGTTGTCCTTATAAAATGGTCGTAGCTTATCTCAAATTCATCCCAAAGCGATCTAAATTTCGCACTGATCTCATCAGCGTACTCTTTTGGCGTTTTGCCTCTAGCGCGAGCTGCTTGCTCGATCTTTTGACCATGCTCGTCTGTGCCGGTCATAAAGTAGGTCTCTTTGCCTTGCAAACGGTTAAATCTAGCTAGCGTATCAGCGATGATGGTCGTGTAGGCGTGGCCGATGTGTGGCACGTCATTTACGTAATAAATCGGAGTGGTTATATAAGCTTTTTCTTTCATATTTTTCCTTTAAATTTAAAAATCAAATCCGCCGTCACTGCCGGTGTTGCCTTTTGACATCGAGTTGTAGCAGCTATTTACATACTCTATCCTCGTCTCACAGTCAAAAAATGCCTCGCAGTTAAAACAGCTTTTGCGCCCTTTTTGCTCTTGGCACTCTTGCATGATTTTAGCCTTTTGTTTTAGGGCTAGCTCAAATGCGTCAAGTGGCTCGTTTGCTTGTGCTTCTTGCATTATTTTTGCTCGTAAAATTTATGCAAAAGAGAAATTTCATCACGCGAACCAAAGAAGCATGGCGTAGTTTGGTGAATTTTTTCTATTTTTATATCAAAAAGTGTTTGGTTTTTGCCGTTTGAGGTTGCGCCCTTTGCGTTTTCATATATAAAGGCAAATGGCAACACTTCAAAGACAACCCTTAGCTTGCCATTTGGATGATCGCTCGTTGCTGGGTAGCTAAAAAGACCGCCGCCTTTTAGTAAAATTTGATGCAAGTCGCTCACCATCGCACCTGAGTATCTTAGCCTGTAACCCTCGTTAAATAGCTCGTTTATGAAATTTCTATGCGTTTGGCTCCAGCCTTTTTGCGTAGCTCCTGTGGCGTTTAGCTTGCCTTTTTCTTTTAGCTCAAGCTCTTTTACAAATTTAAACTCGCCATCTTTACCAAGCCTGTAAAATTTAGGCAAAGCGCCCTTTTTCTCGGCAATTACTAGCTCAAGTCTTGGACCATAGATGCTGTAAGCTGCGGCTATTAAATTTTCTGGTTTTACCTCGTCTTCGTAGATGCCAAAGATCGAACCAACGGCGAAATTTACATCAACTAAGCTTGAGCCATCTAGTGGATCGTAAGCGATGATAAATTTAGCGTTTTTATTTATCTCAAGTTCGTCCTCTTTCTCTTCGCTAATTAACGCTTTTACGCATGAAAGCTGCTTAAATTTAGCTGTGATGATCTCATCGCTTTTGACATCAAGCTTTAGCTGGGTGTCGCCAGTTGCGTTTTCGTGAGTTGTATAGCCAAGATCGGCGTATTTTATGACCTCGCTTATCTCTTTTGCGATATCTTTTATTGTGTTAAAAATTTGGTTTAGTTCTTGCATTATACAGCCTTTGCATTTTTGATTATCCACGCACAAATGGCGTCTATATCGTCTAAATTTAGATTTGTGATCTCGTAAGGGATCTGCTTTTTATAAGTGGCGATCGCATCTGAAAAGCTAAGATAAGCTTCATCGATCTCGCCTCTAAAGACGCTTAGTCTTGGCAGTGGCAGCGTCTTTAGCCCCTCGACTAAGAGCATGTCAAACTCGCCGATCATCCTTATGACCTCGTCTATGCCTTGTGAGCTTTGCGAAAAGTAAGTCGTTCTAGTCGGACTCATCACGACTACGTCAGCTCCTGCCTGAGAAAATTTAAAGCTATCCTTGCCTTCAACGTCAAATTTGGCCTTGTCGCCTGGGTCGTGCTTGACCACAACGACCTTTAGTCCATCATCTATAAATTTTTTTGCGACTTTTAAGATAAGTGTCGTTTTTCCGCTATTTGAAGGGCCAGAAAAAGCAATGGCAAGTCTTTTCATAAGAGCCTTTTTCGTTAAAATTTCTTGCGATTATAGCTCATATTGGCTTTAAAATTTATGAGTGAAATTTAAAAAATAAAATGCTAAAATGCGAGAAAATTTAATGTTTTAAGAGTTTTTTATGAGAAAATTTACACTATTTTTTATATTTATTTTGATGATATTTGGTTGTGCCGATCAAAAAGTGATCGTGCATGAGCCACTAAAAAATGAGCTCTTAGCCTACACAAGCAAGAACGAGATCATCGATGGCACCGATAGAACGCTCATAATCGCAACCTATCTAAATCCTATATATAACTCAAATTTAGACGAGAGCAAAGAGCACTTTTTAGTAGCCATAAACCCAAAAGAGCATGCGCAAAATTTGAGCAACATAAAGGTAAATGGCGACTCAAATGCCACAAGCGCAAGGCTGCTTGATGAAAGTGACGAGATGCTTAAATTTGCTGGATTTTCTATGCCTTGGGCGGTCTATTATGAAGTGACCGCACCAAGTAAGCAAAGCGATGATCTCGCGCTTAGTTTCGAAATTTATCAGTCAAAGCCGGTTTTGTTAAATTTTCGAAAAGTTGCGAAATCTTTATACTGGAACCATTAAGCGCCATATAGATCACGTAGTTTGCAAGCACCTTCTTGCCGTAGTTTCTAGTCTCAGCCACTGGGACTAGCTCGATCGATAAAAACGGCTCAAATTTACCTTCTTTAAACATATCATCTCTTGTGATGACCTTTTTGGTAAAACCGATACCGCCGTTATACGCGTAGGCCGTAAAGAGCGGATGATAAAGAAATTTATCAAGGTAGTTTAGGTGGTGATTTGCAAATTTAAAGGCGACATCTGTTTTAAAAAGATCGTCCTGGTCAAAATTTGGAATTTTTAGCTCTTTTTTGCCGATCGCATTTGCAAGAAATGGCATAAACTGCATCATACCAAGGGCGTAAGAGGTAGAAACGACGCTTGGGATAAAGAGGCTCTCTTGTCTTGCTAGTGCGTAGATCATCGACTTTCGCTCAGTGCTGATGCCCTCAAGCTCAGGCGAGTTTGGCATCAAAAAGTACTGCTTCTCCCAGCCATGCGCCTTTTGCATAAAGTATGCGTATGCGCCGATGCTCTCGTTTGTGTAAAATTTCATAGCAAATTCGCTTGCTTGCGTGGCGTTCATATCTTTTGCAAGAGCTGCGGTTTTGTTCCATAAAAACGGATCGCTTACATCAAAATTTTCAATATTTTGCTTGCTAGGCCTTGGCACTATCACCTCAAGTGGCTCGCCACCGACCAAATCTCTTGCGTAAAGTGAGTAGATATTTGCATCTTTGCTAGCACTTAGCTCTTTTAAAAAGCTCTCATCGCCGCTTAGCTCATATTGCCAAAATGTGGCATTGTCCCTTTGCCAAGCCCTATCAAAGGTGTTTTTAGCTCTTGTGAAAAAACTAAATGCAACGTCATTTTGACCAAGCAAGATAGCGTTTAGCCCAAGTGTAAATGCGTCACTTTTTTCAGTTACAGCTGTATCTATGCTAAGTAAATTTCTTCTAAAGCCTTCGTATTTTTTATTAAATACGACATCGTTTAATAAATTTGTAAAGCCCTTTTGCATGTAGAGCTTGTTCATAAAATTCGCTTCAAAATTTACGCTAAAAAGAGCACTTTTACTTTGCGGGTTTGAAGCATTAAAAAGCTCTAAAAAGCTCTTTGTATCGTTTGCATTTGCAAAGCTAAGAGCCGGGTTTGGCTCGTTTAAAGTGCGTAAAATTCTAGCTTTTTCTGGGTTTGTGGCTGCAAGATTTGCCGCTAAAATTTCACGAGTTTTGCTATCAAGCTTTAGAGAAAAGCTCATCGTTGTTAGTAAATTTTGGCAAGCCAAGCTAGCACTTGTGATATTGCTTGCGCTTATGCCAGGGCACTTGCTAGGGGCTGCTTTGGGAGGTAAAATTTTATTGATTGATTTTTGAACTAAGCCACTTTTTCTAAAAACGTCGCGTGAAAGCTCAGCTATCTGCTCCTTTGTGTAGCTGCCCTCGTTTATAAGGCGGTTTATGTAGTAGTCTTTTGCAAGGCTTTTTGGCTCGTTTTTTAGCTCCTCGTAGGTGTAAATTTTAGCTAAAAGAGCAACGCAGGCTAAAGAGAGGATACTAAAGTGACGCAGCAAAAACAAATAAAAGCCTTATTAAAAATTGATCTATGAGTTGAAGTGCTAAAAGCACGATGAGTGGGGCAAAGTCGATGCCGTTAAATTCTGTTTTGATGTAGCGTCTGATGAAGCTATAAATAGGATCAGTCAGCCTGTAAAGTAGCTGTACGACTGGCGAGCTAGGATCAGGCTTGACCCAGCTAATCAGAGCCGCTGCGATGATGATCCACGTATAGACCGTGATGATAAGGTGCAAAATGTTCGCGATCGCTGAAAATAGGGTGGAAAGTATCATTTTTGCTCCTAGATTAAAATTTTGCCTAGATCATCTTTGATGAGCGGATAGAGCTCGCTAAGCTCAGGGCCGTGAAGGTCGTTTGTAAGAAGCGCACGTAGTGGCATGAAAAAGTTTTTACCTTTTAAATTTGTAGCGCTCATAAGCTCTTTTTTAAACTCATCAAAGCTCTCGCACGGTTTTAAATTACGAGCTGCTTTTTTGATGATCTCAAATTCGTTTTTGTACTCATCTGGAGCTATTTTTGGCGAATATATAGCCTCTACTTTTGCCTTTATCTCAGGCACTAGAGAGCTTTCTTGAGTGTAAAATTTAACTAGCTCAACCTTGATCTCATCCACGCCAAAGATCTCTTTTATGCGCTCTTTTGAAGCAAGTTTGATGTGCTCTCTATTTATCTGCTCAAGTTTTTTCACGTCAAATCTAGCAGGTGAGCGTGAAATTTTGGTTATATCAAACCACTTTACTGCATCTTCGATCGTAAAAATTTCAGTTGGAGTTTTGTTGCCAAGAAGTATCAGATAGTTTGCGATCGCCTCAGGTAAAAATCCCTGCTCAAAGAGCCATTTTACGCTTGATTCGTTCTCGCGTTTGCTCATTTTTTTACCCTCTATATTTAAAAGGATAGGCAAATGCGCGTAGTTCATCTTGCCAGTGTAGCCAAGCCCCTCGCGTATGAGGTCTTGCTTTGGTGTGTTGCTCACGTGATCCTCGCCGCGTATGACAAAGGTGACGCCCTCAAGCATATCATCAACTGCGCAGGCGAAGTTGTAAGTCGGAGTCTTGTCTGCTCTCATGATGACAAAGCTATCAACAGCGTCTGGCTCAAAGCTTAGCTCGCCCTTGATCGCGTCTGTAAAGCTCATCGTGCGTGTTGGTTTTTTCATGCGGATGACAAATGGCTTCTCGCAGTTTAAAACTTCAGCGTCGCTTAGCCTCTCGCAGGTGCCGTCATATCTATATGCCACGCCTTGCTCTTTTGCTTTTTGTTTTTTTGCTTCGAGCTCTTCTTCGGTGCAAAAGCAAGCAAAGGCCTTTTTGTCGATGAGAAGCTTTGATGCAAGCTGTCTGTGGAATTTTAAATTTTCACTTTGGATGTAAATTTGCTCTGGTTTTATGCCAAATTTGCTTAAAATTTCTAAGATATCTTTCTCTTTTCCCTCGATATTTCGCTCTTTGTCGGTATCTTCTATGCGTAAAATAAAGCCACTTTTATCTTGCAAAGAACAAATATAGTTGAAAATAGCAGCACGTAAATTTCCTATGTGCATATCTCCTGTTGGAGAGGGTGCAAAACGATACATAAGCTCATTCCTTACGTTAAATTTGAAGTTTGGATTATAACACTCGCTTGATAAATTTAAAGTTATGTAATTTTAAATTTTTAGGCTAAGCAAAGCATATTTTTTATAAAATCCGCACGAAAATTTAACTATTTATAGGAGAAAGAATGAGTTTTATCAGCGAATTTAAAGAATTTGCGATGCGCGGAAATGTCATAGATATGGCAGTTGGTGTTGTTATCGGTGGGGCATTTGGAAAGATCGTTTCATCGCTAGTTGGCGATATTATTATGCCAGTTGTTGGTGTTATAACAGGCGGTGTAAATTTCACTGATCTTAAGCTAACACTAAAAGAAGCAGCTGAAGGTGCGCCAGCAGTTACTATAAACTATGGCTCATTTATACAAACAATGGTTGATTTTTTAATCATCGCATTTTGTATTTTTTGCGTCATCAAAGCCTTAAATACACTTAAAAATAAACTACCAAAAGAAGAAGAGGCAGCTCCTGCAGAGCCTGAAACTCCAGCTGATATAGCACTTCTAACTGAGATCAGAGATCTTCTTAAAAAATAAATTCTTAAATCAAAGGGAGAAAGCTCCCTTTGAAATCCGTTAAATTTTGTCCTATTTTTTATGCTAAAATGCTTTTTTATCTTAAAAGCGAGTGAAATATGATAGAACAAATCCCATTTTTTCAAGGTCTAAGCGCCGATGACCTAGCCAAACTTGAAGCAATAAGTGTTGTTAAAAAATACAAAAAAGGCGAGTTTTTATTTATAGAGGGCGAGGAGCCAAAGTGGCTTACATTTTTGATAACTGGCTCGGTTAAACTTTATAAAACTACGGCAAATGGCAAGGAAATTTTTATCCATCAGCTTGCACCTATGAATTTTGTAGCTGAAGTTGTAAATTTTGAAAATATCCCTTATCCAGCAAGCGCCATTTTTACTATCTCTGGCGAGGTTTTAAAGATAAATTATGAAAAATTTGAAGCACAATTTTTAACAAAGCCAGAAATTTGCATGAAATTTCTAAAATCAATGGCTCAAAAGATAAGAATAACTACAAATTTACTACACCAGGAACTAATACTTAGCTCCGAAGAGAAGGTGGCTAGGTTCATTTTAAATCACGAAGATCTATTTAATGAACTAAAGCATACAAAAATTTCATCAATACTTAATATGACTCCAGAAACTTTTTCGAGAATTTTAAATAAATTTAAAACAAATGGTTTAGTCAAACTTGATGAGAAGAACCAAATTTTGGAAAAAAATGTAGGTGGCCTACAAGAAATTTATTCTTATTGAAAGTTAATATCAAATAAATATTTTCATTTACTTAAAGAAAAAATTTATATATTTTTGGATAGTATTCGTCTAAAATTTTCGTAAAAATTTACGATATATTGATAAATTCAGGAGGAAATTTTGGCTGAAGTTAAGAAGAAATTTTTTGTTTGGTCATCTGTGATAATAGGCATCGTAATCGGCCTTATCGCTTCTATGGGCATAGCTGATGCACTTCATGCGACTGGTAGCGGCTACATCTGTACCATTTGTCACACGATGGATCCTATGAATGCTGCATATCATGAAGATGTACACGGCGGCAATAACAAGCTTGGCATAAAAGCTGAATGTTCAGCCTGTCACCTAAATCATACAAGTGCCTATACCTATGTACTTACAAAACTTAAAGTATCGATAAATGATGGCTATAAGACATTTTTTACAGATACGGACAAGATCGACTGGCGTAAAAAGCGCGAGCACGCATCTCACTTTGTCTATGATAGTGGATGTTTGACTTGTCACTCAAATTTAAAAAATGTTATTCAAGCTGGTAAATCATTCTTGCCACATAGAGATTATTTTGTTCTTGGAAATCCTAATAAGAAATCATGTGTTGACTGCCACGAGCATGTTGGTCACAAGAATTTAGGACTACAAATCGATAAATTTGAAGCAATTAAAAAACAAGAAAACAATAAAACCAAGTAAGGAGGAGAGATGTTTAAAAAGTCGCTAATGTTATTAGCCTGTCTAATGTCTTTTGGCTTTGCCGCAAACATGGATGCAAATAAATCTGACGCTTTAAACCTTAATGTTGTAAAAAACATTAAAGTTGCTCACAAAATGTCAGACTTATCAAAAAGCTGTGTTGAGTGCCACGCTAAAGAGACACCCGGCATAGTTGCCGATTGGAAAAATAGTCGCCACGCTCACGTTGGCGTAAGTTGTATGGATTGCCACTCTGTAAATGCAGATAATCCTATGGCTTCAGTTAAGGTGCATCCAAAAGATTCTAACAACCATGTTTCAATGCTAGTTAGCCCAAAAACTTGTGCTAAGTGCCACGAAAACGAAGTTGATGAACTAGTAAAGAGCGGTCACGCAAGAGCTGCTATGCAAATGTATGCTAATCCTGCAATGGTGAAACTAATGTATCACTATGAAGGTATGGATCATCCAGAATACAAAATGGCTCCAGACGCTACTGGTTGTACACAGTGCCACGGAACCGTCATCAAACTAGACGCTGATCACAAACCTACAAAAGAGACTTGGCCAAACTATGGTATAGGCAATGTTTATCCAGATGGTGGCGTAGGTAACTGTAAATCATGTCACAGCGCGCACACATTTAGCGTAGCTGAAGCTAGAAAACCAGCTGCTTGTGCATCTTGCCACCTTGGACCTGATCACCCAGATATTGAGATCTTTAACAACTCAATGCACGGACATATCTATAATAGCGAAGCTCACAAATGGAATTTTGATGCTGCTCCTGATACATGGGATGTACCAGACTTTAGAGCTCCAACTTGTGCAGCTTGCCACATGAGTGGTGTTGGTGAAACAACAACAACTCACAATGTTTCAAGAAGACTAAAATGGAACCTATGGGGCGTCAGCAGTAAGCTAAGAACAGCTGGTGATGAACAAGCTGCTGTTGTTTACGAAAAAACTGGCAAACTAACCATAGGAACGCCACTTGCAGGTCATCCAAATGGACCAGAAGCAGCAAGAGCTGAGATGAAGCTAGTTTGTAAAGCTTGCCATACATCAACTCATACAGATAACTTCTTCATTATGGGTGATAAGCAAGTAGAGCTTTATAATGTTTACAATGCTGAAGCAACTAAGATGCTTGAAGAGTTGAAAGCTAAAAACTTACTACTTGCAGATGCTTG
Source organism: Campylobacter concisus (assembly GCF_002913765.1). GTDB lineage: Bacteria > Campylobacterota > Campylobacteria > Campylobacterales > Campylobacteraceae > Campylobacter_A > Campylobacter_A concisus_BB. The sequence continues at coordinate 93,631 of NZ_PPCH01000017.1, forward strand.
GGAAGATGAATTCCAAGATATCTACTATCATATGTGGCACCACGAAGGTCGTCGTATGAGACAAGGCGCTCTAATGGGTGGTCCTGACTACTCACACTGGCATGGTGTATTCGAAGTTAAGAACGACATTAGAAAACTTCGCAAAATCTATAAAGAAAGAATTGAATCTGGCAAAGTCCAGTAATCTTTTTTAAGGTGGGAGTTTTCCCACCTTTTTATTTTTAAATTCCAAATTTTATCTTTTAGTTATTATCCTAAAGCAAATACCTTTTAATAATTATTTTTATAAATTTAAATTATAAAATCATACGGTTTAGCACTACAAATTGTTCTAAATAATTAATAAAATTTATAATGTAAATTTAAAAATATAAAATATAATCTTTGTTTTCAAGGAGATATTTTGGGACTTTTTCGGATCATTATTGGGGCATTTATCTTTAGTGTTTTTACAAATTTATACTCATATAAACGTTTTATAAAAAAGGTATCTTTTTTTACTCCACATCTTAAAAAAATTCGCATATTCTTCTACATTATTAGTGTGCTTGAGTTTGTATTTGTTCTTCAACTAAGATTTTCTTTTTTAAATATAGAGCTATATTTGATAGCAGGAACTCTCATTGGTTTTTCTTTATTTTTATTTGGTGTTAGTTTGTTTTATGATATTGTTAGATCCGTTTGCTCAAAAGCGCGTTTTAATCCCACAAGACGAAAATTTATTAAATTTTGCTTTGATGTGACATTTGTCATTTTTTTAGTTGCTTGCTTTTTGAAAGGAATTTTTAATGCACTTACTCCGCCAAAGATCAGACAGATTAGTATAAAAATAAAAAATTTACAAAGTGATCTAAAAATAGCTATGATAACCGATGTGCACATTGGCGAGTTTTTGCAGAAGGATTTTGTGGCTGAGCTTGTAAAAGAGATAAATTTAGCTAGACCAGATCTGGTGGTGATAGTTGGCGACTTGGTTGATATGAGAGCTGAACTTATAGGTGATTTTTTAGATCCATTAAAAAATCTTAAAAGCACCTACGGCACCTTTTATGTCCCTGGCAATCACGAATACTACCACGGAGTTGATGGGATACTAGAAAAAATTCGCGCTCTTGACATTAGGATACTTGGCAATAAAAATGAAAAAATAGCTGGCATAAATTTAGCTGGGGTCTATGATCTAGCTGGCATAAGATTTAAAAATTTAGAGCCAAATTTAGACGAAGCGCTAGCAGGATGTGACCCAAATTTGCCGACCATCCTACTCTCTCATCAGCCAAAATTTATAAAAACTATGCAAAAAGATGTCGATCTAGTCCTTTGCGGCCACACGCATGCTGGACAAATTTTCCCTTTTAGTATCCTAGTTTTGCTGGATCAGGGTTTTTTACATGGGCTTTATAAGATTAATGATAAAATGCAAGCTTATGTTAGTAGCGGCGCAGGATTTTGGGGGCCTCCAGTTAGGATCTTTGCTCCAAGTGAGATCGCTATTTTAAATTTAAGCAAGGAATAAAATGAACAAGGACAATCTCTTCTCTCAAATTTTTGGTAAAGTTGCAAAATTAAATTTTTTCAAACCGCTTCAAGAGCTCATCAACTCCTTTTACGTAAAGCTTTTTAAGATCGATATGAGTGAGTTTAAGCCGGCAAATGAGTATAAAAATTTAAACGAACTTTTCACCAGAGAGCTCTTAAAGCCAAGAGAATTTGACGCAGCAGATGAGATATTTATAAGTCCGGTTGATGGCACCTGCCTTAGCTTTGGTACCACAAAAGAGCTAGAAGCTTTTAGCATAAAAGGTATGAATTACGGTCTAAAGGAGCTTTTAGGGCAGGGCGAGCTTGAAGGCGAGTTTGACTTTGCAAACATCTATCTTAGCCCAAAAGACTATCACCACTATCATGCACCTTGCGACATTACGATAAAAAAAGCGGTCTATATCCCTGGTAAGCTTTACAGTGTGGCAGTAAAATGGCTTGGCAAGGTCGATAGCCTTTATACTAAAAACGAGCGTGTGGCGCTACTTTGCGAGATGAAAAATGGCAAAAAACTTTGGCTAGTCTTCGTTGGTGCCTTAAACGTTGGCAAGATGAAATTTTGCTTTGATGAGCGCATTCAAACAAATGCTATGGCAAATTTTACGCAAATTTATGAGTATGAAAATTTACATATCAAAAAGGGCGAGCGCCTAGGAAATTTCGAGCTTGGCTCAACCATTGTCATACTTAGCGAAAAAGATGCGATCGAATACAACCTTTTTGAAAACAAAGAGCTTAAATTCGCTGAAGCGATCGGCAGGATCAGAGAAATATAAATTTACAGCCAATTTTTGAGAATTTGGTTTGAACTTATTAAATAAGCAAAAAGTGTTTGGTTTTTTATAAAAACGCATCAATTTCAGAAAAACATTTTTTGATACTTGCATAATTTTTTAAGTGGTATTTATAAGATGATGCAAAATGTTTTTAGCTCATAAATTTTCTATGACCGTCTAGGCAGCTGCAAATTTACTATTTTGCTTATATCTAACAGAAACTTTGTTGTGTAACTTAAATCTACATTTTTACTTTAAAAAAAAGGTATAAATTCAAGTGCTCTTTTTTTGTCTTTAAATAGCTTATTGAAAGCATTTATTTAAAAGAGCTAATTTTATATTTTGATTTTAGGATTAAAGCTAGCGTAATATATCATCTATCGGCCAGCTTTAAAGAGGTTCTTACTCCCACTCGATAGTTGCAGGTGGCTTGCTTGAGATGTCATAGACTACGCGGTTTATGCCATTTACTTCGTTTATGATGCGGCGGCTTACGTTTTCAAGCAGGTCATAAGGAAGCCTTGAAAAGCTTGCAGTCATGCCGTCACTCGCATCGACCACGCGCACACAAACAGCGTTTTCGTAGGTGCGGTTATCACCCATAACGCCAACAGAATTTACATTTAAAAGTACGCAAAATGCCTGCCAAGTTTTGTTATACCAGCCACTACTTTTTAGCTCATCGCGCAAGATCACGTCAGCTTTGCGAAGTAGCTCTAGGCTTGGTTTATTTACCTCACCCATGATGCGGATAGCAAGACCAGGTCCAGGGAAAGGGTGGCGGAAGACTAGCTCGCGGCTTAGTCCAAGCTCAAGTCCTAGCTTTCTAACCTCATCTTTAAAAATTTCTCTTAAAGGCTCTATCAGCTCAAATGTCATCCAATCAGGCAAGCCGCCAACGTTGTGGTGGCTCTTTATCGTCTTGCTTGAGCCAACGACTGAGCTTTCGATGATGTCAGTATAAAGAGTGCCTTGAGCTAGAAATTTTACATCGCCATGTTTCTTAGCCTCTTTTTCAAAAATTTCTATAAATGTCTCGCCTATGATCTTGCGTTTTTTTTCAGGATCAACGACGCCGGCCAAGCGACCAAGAAAGATCTCACTCGCATCTATACTAACTAGCTCAACACCAAGCTTTGTTCTAAATGTAGCCTCAACCTGCTCTTTTTCGTTTGTTCTAAGAAGTCCGTTATCGACAAAAACAAGGATCAAATTTTCAGGCACAGCAGCTGCTAAAAGTGCTGCAGTTACAGAGCTATCCACGCCACCGCTAACTGCACAAAGCACCTTGTGAGTGCCCACTGTTTTTCTGATCTCTTCTATCTTATTTTTAGCGAAGCTTCCCATGTTCCATGTGCTCTCGCAGCCACAGATATATTTAGCAAAATTCTTTAAAATTTGCGTGCCATACTCGCTATGTTGCACCTCTGCATGAAACTGGATCGCATAAAATTTACGCTTATCATCGCCAAAAGCACAATAAGGCGAATTTTCGCTAATCGCAATCGCCTCAAAGCCCTTTGGCAGGTCTTTTACATAGTCGCTATGACTCATCCATACGATTTGTTTTGAAGGTGTATCTTTAAAAAGATCGTGCTCTTTTACGACGCTAAGTTCAGCCTTGCCGTACTCTTTGTGATCAGCGGCTAAAACCTCAGCACCATGCGTGTGAGCAAGTAGCTGCATACCGTAGCAAACGCCAAGTATAGGGATATTTAACTCAAAGACGCCGTTATCGCAAAAGTAGGCATCTTTAGCATAAACACTAGCTGGACCACCACTTAGAATGATACCTTTTGGATCTTTCGCCTTTATATCGCTTAGTTTTGCGTTAAATGGCAAAATTTCAGTATAAACTCCTTCTTCTCTTAGCCTTCTAGCTATTAGCTGAGTATACTGCGAACCAAAGTCCAAAACTATAATCGTATTGTTCATTTATAACCTTTTAAAAGTAGATGTGAAAAATTTCAAACTGCACATACCAAACAATGAGTGATACGATGTATCCTAAAACTACCATCCATGCATATTTCATATGTGCACCAAAGGTATAAATTCCTTTTAATTTACCCATTACTCCAACGCCAGCTGCTGAGCCAAAGCTGATCATCGAACCGCCGATACCAGCTGTAAGTGTCACAAGTAGCCACTGACTCATCGCCTCGCCTGCATCAGCTCCCATTGCTGGATTTGCTTTTAGCACAGCTGACATAACAGGGACGTTATCGACGACTGCTGAGAGGAAGCCAACTCCGATATTTACAGGTGTTGAGCCAAATTTATCATAAAGTGACACAGCGTAATTTAAAAATCCAGCAAAGTGAAGAGCGCCAACTGCAGCTAAAATTCCAAAGAAGAAAAATAGCGTGTTGTTCTCGATCTTTGACATATAGTGAAAGACGTTCATAGGCTCTTCGTCTTTGTGAGCTTTTTTGAAATAATATGTGTAAAGGCTAAGTAGTGAGAAGCCAAACATCATGCCCCACATCGCTGGTAAGTGAAATAACTGGTGCATCATAACTGCACAAAAGATAGTAAATGCACCTATAAAGATAACCGCTTTACCGCCCTTTTTCATAACCACTTTTGGCTCATTTGCGACGTCAAAATGAGGCGCAGTATTTGGCACGATGCGTGAAAGTAAAAACGCTGTCACAAACCAGCCGATAAATGAAGCTGGGAAAAGTGCGAAAAAGTCTAAAAATGGTGACTTGCCAGCTGCCCAAACCATAAGTGTAGTGATATCGCCAAATGGGCTCCACGCTCCGCCTGCATTTGCTGCTACGACGATGTTTATCGCACCTGCGACTAGGAAATTTGTATTATTTCTATCTATCGTTAAAAGAACAGTTGATAGGATAAGCGCTGTTGTTAGGTTATCAGCCACTGGGCTAATGAAAAATGCCAAAATACCAGTTAGCCAAAATAGCTTTCTGTAAGTGTAGCCTTTTGAAACTAGGTTGTATTTAAGTGCGTTAAATACATCTCTTTCAACAAGTGCTTCGATAAATGTCATCGCTACCATTAAGAAAAAGACGATCTGAGCTATCTCTAAGATCAGGTGATTTACCTCGTGCTCTAGCGAATGCACATCCATGCCATTTATAAGCATATAAACGCCGATTAGCAAAAACATAAAAGTGCCGATAAAGATAGCAGGTTTTGCCTTGTCGATGTGAAAATTCTCTTCTGCTGCTATGAAAAAGTATCCAACAACAAAAATGATAAGCGATAAAATTCCCGCCCATGTAGTAGTTAAGTCAATAGCCGCAGCTTCTCCGTCAGCACCAAAGGCTATAGCAAAAAACAAGCCTAGAAGTCCAAATAACCTCATATACTCTCCTTGTAAGATAAAAATTTGCGTATTTTACTTAAATGAGCCTAAAATTTAGGTTAGTTAAATTTATTAAGCTTGCATTACATTTTTATCTTACGCCAAATTTAAGATCAAATTTTATTGATCTTGTCAGTTTTTTTCTCTTTTACAGGTGCATCGCCATAAAATGGATCGTCCTTGTAGCCGCAACCACTAAGTGTAAAAAGAGCGAAAATTAAAATAAAAGATGATAAGATTGCCTTATGAAAGACGCCAAATTTATGATAGATGCTATCCACGAAAATCCTTTGTATAAAGAAAAATTAAGCATGGCAGACGAGTGCCAAGAGCTTCTTCGCCTCATGGGGAAATCAAAGCGGTTTTACATAGCTTTTTGCTATGTTAGAGAAGGCATTTTAACCTTCGTTCTCACTCATCCCTCAGGGCTTTTGGAGCTTAGACGTGATAGTAGTATAAATGATATAAAAGGGTTATTAAAAACCTTTTGCAAATTTAATAAAAATAGCATTTTTGCAAGCGTCATCGAGCCAAAACCTCTTAGCGAGATCAACTATATAAAAAACAAAAAAGAAGAAAATATAAGATTTATCGTGAGCAAATATCTAAAATTTTTCACGCCACAACCTACTCAAAGGTCAAATTTCATAATGCCAGCAAGCAAGGGCGAGTTTAAAAATTTAGCCACAAATGAGCAAATTTATAAGAAATTTGAAGAGCTAAGAGAAATTTTGCTAAAGAAAAATGAGCAGGCAAGATGCTAATAGACGAGATAAGAACGCTTCCAAACGAGCCTGGTGTATATCAATATTTTGATGCTCAAAACAGACTTTTATATGTCGGCAAGGCCAAAATTTTAAAAAACAGGGTCAAAAGCTACTTTAAATTTACCCCAAGCTTAGCCCCAGCTGAAAAGCTAAGCCCAAGAATTTCAAAGATGATAAGCGAGGCTGTGCATCTTGAATACATCGTCACACCAAGCGAAGCAGACGCGCTCATACTTGAAAATTCATTCATAAAACAGCTTAAGCCAAAATACAACATCTTGCTTCGTGACGACAAGACCTACCCTTATATCTTTATAAATTTAAATGATGAATTCCCTAGATTTGAGATCACTAGAAAGGTGGTAAAAGGCTCAAATATACGCTATTTTGGGCCATATTTTAGCGGAGCGGGAGAGCTACTTGAGGCGCTTTATCTAAATTTCAACCTAGTTCAAAAAAAGTCCTGCATCAAAGGCAAAAAAGCCTGCCTTTTTTACCAGCTAAAACGCTGCTACGCCCCGTGCGAGGGTAAAATTTCAAAAGAAGACTACGCCAAAATAGTCGCTGATGCCACAGCCGCTTTGCAAAATCCAAATTTGTTAATCGCTCGCCTTGAAGAGCTCATGCTAAACTACGCCAAGGCCGAAGACTACGAGCAAGCAGCCGCGACTAGAGATAAGATGCAAACGCTTAAAAATATGCAAACAAAGGTTGAAGTTGATCTCGCCAAGCTTGAGGACTTTGAGGCCTACTCAGTCGCTTGCGTGCATGATATGATCTGCGCGGTGAGATTTAGCGTGCAAAGTGGCAAGATAACAGGCGTAAAAACCGATATCACGCAGGCTAAAAACGCTCAAAAAGACGAGATAAACGAGGCTTATAAGCAGGCCATTTTAAAAAGCTTTATCGCTGGTCAGCCAATAATCAGCACCAAAATTTACGTCCATGAGGACTTTGAAGATAGCGAGCTTGTTGAAGAAATTTTAAACGAGAGATTTGGGCGTAAATTTAGCATCACTTGCCCAAAAATAGGCGATAAGCGTAAAATTTGTGAGATCGCTACAAAAAACGCTGAAGTTAGCATCGAAAAATACCTAAAAACGCACGATAACGAGCTATTAAACGAGATAAAAGAGTATTTTAATCTAGCTCACACGCCTTACGTGGTCGAAGCTTACGACAACTCACACCTTTTTGGCGAGGCAAGTGTCGGAGCGATGGTGCGCTATGAGCATGGCGAGTGGGCGAAGCAAAACTACCGCCACATGCATCTAAGCTCCAAAAACGACTACGATCAGATGAGAGAGAGCCTAACTGCCAGAGCACTTAGATTTGACAAGCTTAGTCCGCCTGATCTTTGGGTTATTGACGGTGGCGAGGCGCTTTTAAATTTAGCCTGCGAAATTTTAGCAAGTAGCGGGGCAAACGTCGATGTGATCGCTATCTCAAAAGAAAAAATAGACGCCAAAGCTCACCGCGCAAAGGGCGAGGCAAAAGATAAAATTTATACAAAAAATGGCAGCTTTAGCCTAAGCACGAGCGATAAAAAGCTGCAGTTTTTCCAAAAAATGCGCGATGAGAGCCATAGATTTGTCATCAGTTTTCACAGAAAAACAAGGCAGAAAAACGATATGCAAAGATCAGTGCTAAGACAAGCTGGCGTTTCTGAGGGCAGTATCGCGAAATTAATCAGCTTTTACGGAAGTTTTGATAAAATCAGCGAAGCAAATTTAGACGAAGTGGCAAAAATAACAAACAAAAGCGTAGCAGCAAAGCTTTTAACGCTCAAAGAAGGAAATTTGAAGTGATAATATACGACAAAAACGGTCAAATTTTAGCGATGGGAGATATCTCTCTTGGTCTGCTTGAATTTAAAGATATAAGGGAGTTTTTAAGCGAGCATAAAGACATTGACGAGCTAGTTTTAGACTACAAAGAGTCTGGAGTTTTTATAGACTATCTAGCTAAAAGACCAAATTTAAGAGTAAATTTAAAGACCAAAAACGGCAAAATTTTAAATGCGACGCTTAAATTTTCAAAGATCAGCTCAGTAAAAAACGAAGAGTATTTCGAGCTTTTGATCCTCGATCAAACAGAAATTTACAGCCAAAACCAGCAAGCTGCGATAAAAGCAAAGACCAAACTTCGCTTGCCAAATTTAAAGGTCGATGAAAAAGAGCTTTTGGATAAAGAAGAAGAGGTCTTAAACGAGAGCTGGTTTAGCGAGACTGCTAGCTTTTTAAATTTAAGCAAAAGCGAGTTTGCGACATATCTTGGTATATTTTTAAGCAAAGCCAAAGACAAGATGATCTTTATCCAAAGTGCGGTGCAAGCGCGAGATACTAAATTTTTAGAAGAGAGCATAAAGATCTTAAAAGAGCCAGCGCTAAATTTAAAGATCACTCCGCTTGTGGCAAATTTCGATGCGCTACTTACCAGACCAAACAAGATCAAAAAGATCGCTCATATCAATGAAAGACTAGGCGAAATAAGCACGCTTTGCAATAAATTTTCAAAAAGGCTTGGCCATGAGGGTTAGTAAATTTTTGGTTCTTTTGCCAATATTTTTGGCTGCTATCACTTGCTTTTATAATGGCGCACTTTACTTTGATAAATTTAGGATCTCTTATGGCATAAATAGCGAGGTAAAAAGAGAAAGTTTGATAAGAAAAACCTTAGATGCGATCGTTTCAGAAAGAATTGCTTACGAAAGATATGAAAAAACTAGGTCGCCACAAGACGAGACGGCTTTAAGAGAGGCAAATGCTGCTAAGAATTTGTTTGTAAAAAGTTTATCAAATACTCTTTCTAACACACCAGATGATAAAAGGATAAGAGATAGGCTAAATGAAGTTTTAAAAAACGCAAATGCAAGTTGGGAGAGCTCTAATCTCTCGTTTCTTAGCTTTGTTGAGTTAGCAAATTCTGTCGTAGAAAGTGGGCAAATTTTATTTAGAGATGTTGCTTTAGATATTAATATGAAGCGTTATATACTCTCTTTAATCAGAGCCTATGAGCTACTTCAAAACGTAAATACCACAAAAGAGCATATCTTGGCTGTGCTTATGGGTAAAGAAAAAATTACTGAAAGTTTGTTAAAACAATCTCTAGATAGCCTTAAATACAACGATATAAATGCAAATTTACTCCCAAATGGCGATATAAAAGACAACATAATAAGAGATATAGATAGGCTTGATAATATAGAGACTACGCAAGGTTATGACGAGATCCGCTTTAAGCTAAAGCTAAAAAATGAGCTAACACGTGATGAAATTTTGCAGATATATACCTTTGAAAGCAATAGAGCCAAGCTCTTTAGCAAGATAGCAAATGTCTTAAGTGACGAGCTAAAGAGACTAAATGATAACTTTAGAGTAAAGGTGCTTAGTCTAATATTTTTGATGTTTTTTCTATCACTTTGGCTCTTTTACGCTGGATATAAAACATATATCTGGCTAAAAGATCTGGAGAATTTAAATCAAAAAATGAAGCTTATAAGAGATGAGATTTTAAAAAGAGGTGATAGAAATCCACAAAATTTAATAGAAAGCTTCATAACCCTATATAAAGAGCTGCTTCAAAAGTATGAGCAAGAAAGAAGCTTTGCTGCGATAAAAGATAGACTGCTTGTTAGGCTAAGTAAGAAATTTTATCAAGCAAAAGAGCAGATATTTAGCTCGGTCGCTACCCTAAAAAAAGATGAAAATGTGGTAAAAAATGAGCTTCTTTTTGAAAATTTAGAAAAAAATAGCCAAATAATAGCGATAAATTACAGCAATATAAAAGGCTTGCTTGATAGCAGAAATGGTGAGGTTGGACTAAATTTAAAGCCATTTAACCCACAAATTTTATTTTCAAACATCCTTGAAGCGCAGATACCTTTTACGCAAGAGAAAAAGCTAAATTTTTTAACCTATCTTGATGCAAACATTAGCGACGAGCTGGAGGGCGATAGCGAGAAGATAAGCGTTGTCTTTGGCTCTATTATGCAAGCTGTCGTGACAAAATGCGATAAATTTGCCAACTTGATAGTGGAGATAAAAAATGTCAGCGACGCTCTTAGCCAAAGTGGTCTTTTACTCATCGAAACAAAGATAAGGACAAATCAAATTTTCATAAATGAAGAGCAGATAAAAGCACTAAACGCAGAAGATGAAAATGAGATAAATGACGAAGAGAGCGAGTTTTATCTAAGACTTGCCGGCTTTTATCTAAAGCTTTTTAACTCAAGCCTTGATATAAGCACGCTTGGCGGAGCTGGCAATGAGTTTAAATTTATCCTTAGTCTAAAAAAGGTGCAAAAACTGCAAAATTTCAGCCTAAATCACGAGCTAAGGATCGCATATCTGCCTGATATAAATGCAAAATATAATGAATTTTTTGCAGCCACCTTAGAAGATATGGGGCTTAGGTTTCAAAATATCATCTCAAACAACCAAGCACTAGCGAAAAACTACGACATCGTCTTTGCAAGGCAGAGCGCTAGTAAAAATATAAATATAAAAAATGCGGTCTTGCTAAAGGACCCACTCACGCCACTTAGCGTTGCGCGGCTTGTCTATATGGAGAAAAATAGGGGCGAGAGCTTGGCTGAAGAGAAGGTGCTCTTTTTGCTTTGCGACAAAAACCCGCTTAGCCTTGAGATGTTTTCGCGTGCTTTTAGCTTCTTAGACTGCGAAGTCATAGGCGTTAGCAGCCATAAAGAGCTTAAACAAGCACTGCTTTTAAATAGATTTAACGCGGTCTTTATCGATGCTTCATTTTTTGAAAATGGCGTGGCAAATTTCGTAAAAGAGATAAGGTCACTTCAAGAAGAGAAGATAAATTTAGTCGCTGTGGTCTCAAATACCTCAAACATCCCTGAAAGAGAGCTTCTGCCTGCTTTTGATGAGAAGATCAGAAAGCCTTTTAGCAAAGATGAGTTAAATCAAATTTTGCCTAAATTTATAAAAAACTATAAGCCAAGTAAAGAAAATAGATACTTTAGCAAAAATGAAAATATAGTGATTTATAAGAGCACGAAGCTTGAAAATAAGATATTTGCTGGCGCTCTTGGTGAGTTTCAAAACACGCTTGAGATCGCAAATAGCTTTAGCGAGTTTTTGATAAAGATAAAGACGAAACCTTGCTCGCTAGCACTTGTAGATGAAACGGCGGAGGGCTTTGATATAAAAGAGCTAATAGCCACGATATCTGAGCTTAGAGCTGGGCTAAAGCTAGATGCTAGAGTGCTTCTTTTTAGCAACAACTTAGAGCTTAAAAATCAAAAAGAGTATATAAAAATCCTATCTCCAAGCGTGAGCAAGATAGAGCTTACAAACTTCGTAAAATCAGAGCTTGGCGAGATAAATTCGACCCAAAATGAACTAAAGAGCAACTTTAAATTTATAAAATTTAAGAGTTGAGATTTGAAGTGAAAATTTAAAGAATTTAGACTCAAAAAGAGTCTAAATTTTGTTTTTAAAATGTGCTTTGTGGATCGGCTACGCCTTCGCTCCAGCCAAGTTTTGCGCCAGCAAGTAGGTGAAAGTGTAGGTGCATGACCTCTTGACCGCCGTTTTCACCGCAGTTTGTTATGAGGCGGTATCCGCTCTTATCAACGCCCATTAAGCTCGCCACTTCTTGGATAAATTTAGTCATCTCACCCATCAAAACTGGGTCCATCTCTTGGAAGTTTTTGTAGTGTTTTTTAGGGATGATGAGGATGTGGATCGGCGCTTTTGGATTGATGTCGTTGAAAGCTAGAAATTTCTCGCTCTCAAGCACTTTGTTACAAGGAATTTCACCAGCAACGATCTTTTCAAATATGGTCATTTTAGCTCCTTTGAATGTTTGAGAAATTATATCAAAGTGTGCTTAAATTTCGCGCTTTTTATCTTGATTTTAACTCTTTTTCTATAAAATCGATGCAAAAATTCATAAAGGTAAAAAATTGCAAGATTTCATTAACAAAATCAAAAATGAAATTTCAACTCTTGATGATTTAGAGAAGGTCAGGGTAGAAATTTTTGGCAAAAAGGGCATCTTGGCGCAAGGTTTTGCAAAGCTAAAAGAGCTTGGTGAGGATGAAAAAAAGGAATTTGCAGCAAATTTAAACAAGCAAAGAGATGAGCTTAGCGCGCTTATAGAAGCTAAAAAAGCCGAGCTTAGCGAGCAAGAGATAGATAATAAGATGAAAAAAGAGGCCGCTGATATCACGCTTTTTAACGAACCTGTTTCTAGTGGGGCGCTGCATCCTGTGATGGCCACAATGGATAAGATAATTGAGTATTTTTTAGCTCTAAATTTCTCGCTCGAGACTGGGCCGCTTATAGAAGATGATTTTCATAACTTTGAGGCGCTAAATTTACCAAAATACCACCCAGCAAGGGATATGCAAGATACATTTTACCTAGATGATTTTAGACTTTTAAGAACGCATACGAGCCCAGTTCAGGTGCGAACTATGTTAAATCAAAAGCCACCTATCCGCATGATAGCGCCTGGCACTGTCTTTAGACGAGATATGGACTTAACGCATACACCGATGTTTCATCAAGTCGAGGGCCTTGTGGTGGAGGATGCAGACAAAGTTAGCTTTGCAAATTTAAAATCAATGTTAGAGGGCTTTTTAAAGCACATGTTTGGCGATGTTGAAGTGCGTTTTCGCCCTAGCTTTTTCCCATTTACGGAGCCTAGCGCAGAGGTTGATATTAGTTGTATATTTTGCCATGGCAAGGGTTGCAGGGTGTGCAAGCAGACTACTTGGCTTGAGGTGCTTGGATGCGGCGTTGTTGATCCAAATGTATTTAAGGCGGTTGGCTATAAAAATGTAAGTGGATATGCCTTTGGCCTTGGCGTTGAGAGATTTGCGATGTTGCTTCATAGAGTGCCTGATCTAAGGTCACTTTTTGAGGGAGATTTAAGATTGTTGGAGCAGTTTAAATGATAATTTCAAAGCATTGGTTAAACGAGTGGGTCGACCTTAGCGAGGTTAGCGGCGAGACACTTTCAAAGACATTAAATTCAATCGGTTTAGAAGTTGATAGCTATAAAGAGATAAATTTACCAAAGAGCATCGTAGTTGGCTATGTAAAAAGTAGAGAAAAGCACCCAGATGCCGATAAACTAAGCGTTTGTCAGGTTGATGTTGGCAGCGAAACGCTTCAGATCGTGTGTGGGGCTAAAAACGTCGAGGCTGGTCAGTTTGTGCCAGTCGCGCTCATTGGTACGACGATGCCAAATGGTCTTGAGATCAAAAAGGCAAAGTTAAGAGGCATCGAGTCATGCGGTATGATCTGCTCTTCAACTGAGCTAGGACTACCTAAGACAAATGACGGCATCTTGCCGCTTGATGAGAGTATTGGCAAGCTAAAACTTGGCACAAGTCTTGGCGAATTTGAAGCGTTTAAAGATGTGATCATCGAGGTTGATGTCACAGCAAATAGGGGCGACTGCCAAAATTTACACGGCATCGCAAGAGAAATTTGCACCGCGCTTGATCTAAATATGAAAGATAGCCACGAAAATGAAGACAGTGAAAATTTACTAGGCATCGGCAGGATCGCATCTGTGCGAACCGAAGATAAGGTAAATGGCTCGTTTTTATATAAAGCCTTTGAGCTAAAAAATGCATTAAGTGAAAATTTATTAACTAGGTTGAGGCTAGCTCTGATTGATTGTCAAAAGACAAATTTAGTAGAAAGACTGCTTGAATACGCGACATTTTGCACGGGCGTCTTGTTTAGAACTTATGATCACGCTAAGCTTGTGGGCGAGGGCGAAAAAGCAGTTTTTGACATCAAAAATGGCGAAAATGGCGAGTGTGTGGTCTTTTGTGAGGATAAAAATTTAGGTGTTGCTGGAATTTACCAAAGCGATGAAGCTAGGGTTGATGAGGGCTCAAAGGTGATCTTGGTAGAGGCTAGCTATGTAAAACCAGATGTTGTCTCAAAGGCCATTTTTGAAAATAAAAATTTACCAAAAGGCGATCAAGTTTATCGCTCAAGCCGTGGTAGCGAGCCAAATTTAGCTTATGGCGCCGACTATCTTTTCAAAAAGCTTGCTGGCTTTAAAGATAGCCTAAGTCTTTTTGCGGGCTCGCAGCAGTCGCTACTTGGCACCGAGCCTATCACGCTTAGCATCTCACTTGGCGAGCTTAAAAATATGATAGGGCAAGAGGTAGCTAGAAACGATGTCGTGAAAATTTTAAAGAAACTTGGCTTTGAGATAAGCGTAAATGTCGAACAAGAGAGCTTTAATGTAAAAGTGCCGTTATTTCGCCACGATATCGTAAATTCTCATGATATCTGCGAGGAGATCGTGAGGATAATAGGCATCGACAATATCGCCTCAACGCCGTTAAATTTCTCTGAGAAAAATAGGCTAAATAAGACATATTTTGACTATAAAAATGCTTTAAATTTAAGGCACCGTGCAGCTAGTAATGGCTTTTTTGAAAGCGTGCACTACGTATTTGACAGCCTTGATGAGCTAAGTGAGCTAAATTTCAAGCCTTGCAAGATCAAGATACTAAATCCTATAAACAACGAGCTAAACACGCTTAGACCGGCACTTGTTAATCACCTTCTAAGCTCAAGCGAGAAAAATATCAAAAACTCAAAACGCTCAGTTAGACTTTTTGAGCTTGGCGAAGTTTTTGACGAAAATGCAAATCAAGGTTTAAATTTAGGATTTGTCGTATCTGGGCTTTTAAAAGAGCCAACACTTATAAACGGTGCAAAGGGCGAAGAGGCAAATTTCTACGCATTTGCAGCGATGGTGCAAAATGTCATAGGCAAATTTGAGCTAAAACCTTGCCGCGAAATATCGTATCTTAGCCCATACGAGCAAGCACACATCTATCAAAATGGTGAAAAGATCGGCTATATCGGCAGAGTCGATGCAAGAGTAGAGGCAAAAAGGGATTTGCCTAAAACTTATGTCTGTGAGATTGATTTTGCAAAGCTTAAATTTGAACCGATCTTAGCGGTGCCTTACTCAAAATTCCAAAGCACTACAAGAGATCTTAGCCTCATCGTGCCTGAAAATTTCGAGGCTGGACGAATTTATGAGTGCATAAGAGGGCTAAATTTAAAAGAGCTAAAAGAATTCTTGCCAGTTGATATTTATAAAGATGCAAAACTAAACGGCGCGATTAGCCTTAGCCTTAAATTTACATTCCAAGATATGGAAAAAACGCTCGAAGATGACGATATAAACGCGCTTATGGATAAAATTTTAAGCGAGCTAAAAGAGAAACTAAATATCGGAATAAGATGAGAATTTATCCATTAGAAAAAAGTCTAAATTTAACCATTGATGACATCGCAGCCGACAAGTCTATCTCGCATAGATGTGCGATGTTTTCGCTTTTAAGCGACAAGCCATCTCGCGTTAGAAACTACCTAAGAGCAGGCGATACGCTAAATACCTTAAAAATAGTCGAGCTCCTTGGTGCAAAGATCGAAGATAACGGCGCTGAAATAACGATCACTCCGCCACAAAAGATAAAAGAGCCAAATGAAATTTTAGAGTGTGGCAACTCGGGCACGGCGATGAGGCTTTTTATGGGACTACTAGCCGCACAGGAGGGCTTTTTTGTATTAAGTGGCGATAAATACTTAAATTCTCGCCCGATGGCAAGGATAGCAAAGCCTCTAAATGAGATGGGTGCAAAGATAGATGGCGCAAACAACGCAAACAACGCTCCTCTTTGCATAAGAGGGACTAAATTTGAAAGATTTAGTTTTGAGAGCAAGATCGCCTCAGCTCAGGTAAAAAGCGCGCTTTTGCTAGCGGCTCTTTACTCAAATGGCTGCAAATTTAGTGAGCCAGAACTAAGCAGGGATCATACTGAGCGCATGCTTGCAGGCATGGGAGCTGATATAAAGCGTGACGGCCTAGAGATCACGCTAGAGCCGATGAAAGGCCCGCTTGCGCCACTTGACATAGACGTGCCAAATGACCCAAGCTCGGCATTTTTCTTTACAGTCGCAGCTCTAATTATCCCAAATTCGCATATCATTTTAAAAAATATCTTGCTAAATAAAACTCGCATCGAAGCTTACAGGGTTTTAGAAAAAATGGGCGCTGAGATAAAATTTCACAAAACCTCAAGCAAATATGAAGATATCGGTGATATTGAGGTTAGATACTCGCCAAATTTAAAAGGTGTAGAGGTTAGCGAAAATATCTCGTGGCTCATCGACGAAGCCCCAGCTTTAGCCATCGCATTTGCCTGCGCAAAGGGTCAAAGCAAGCTAACAAACGCAAAAGAGCTTCGCGTAAAAGAGAGCGACAGGATAGCTGTCACGATAAATGCGCTAAAGCAGTGTGGTGTCGATGCTAGGGAGCTTGAAGATGGCTTTATCGTAAATGGCTCTGAGGCGAAATTTGCCACGATAGATAGCCACGGAGATCACAGGATTGCCATGAGCTTTGCCATACTTGGACTAAAATGTGGCATGCAGATAGAAAAGAGCGAATTTATCGCTACTTCGTTTCCAAATTTTGCTGAAATTTTAAAGAAAATGGGAGCTAGAGTTGAAGATCGAGCTTGCTAGTAGTTATGGATTTTGTTTTGGCGTAAAAAGAGCGATAAAGATAGCTGAAAATGCTGGAGATGCCGCAACTATCGGCCCGCTCATCCATAATAACGAAGAGATAAATAGGCTTGAGAAAAACTACAATGTAAAGACGCTTGAGGGCATAGATGAGCTAAAAGATGAGAAAAAGGCGATCATCCGCACTCATGGCATCACTAAAAACGACCTTGCAGAGCTAAAAAAGACTGATATAAAAGTGATCGACGCAACTTGTCCGTTTGTGACAAAGCCACAACAAATTTGCGAAAAAATGAGCGAAGAGGGCTATGATGTGGTGATCTTTGGCGACATGCATCACCCAGAGGTAAAAGGGGTGAAGTCGTATGCCAAGGGCAACGTCTATGTCGTACTTGAAGAGAGCGAGCTAGAAGGCATTAAATTTAAGCAAAAGGTCGCGCTCGTTAGCCAAACTACTAGAAAAGTTGAGAAATTTATGCAGATCGCAAACTATCTCATGCTTCATGTAAAAGAGCTGCGCGTTTTTAACACGATCTGCAATGCGACATTTGAAAACCAAGAGGCTGCTAAAAATTTAGCAAAAAGAGCTGACGTGATGATAATAATCGGCGGAAAAAACAGCTCAAACACAAAACAACTCTACCTAATATCTAAAAATTTCTGCGAAGATAGCTATCTCATTGAAAGCGAAGAAGAGCTTGAAAGATCATGGTTTGATGGCAAAAATTTGTGCGGCATAAGTGCGGGTGCTAGCACACCTGACTGGATCATACAAAAAGTCGTTGACAGAATCAAAAAAGTATAAAATTTATACTAGCTAAAGCCACAATTAACTATAATAAGCCAATTTGCCTCTACTGGCATAATAAAATTTAAAGGATCAAGATGGCTGTGAACAAAAGTGTTCAATTAGGAAAAGCAAAAGACGAAGATATCGAAGATATCGATTTTGCTGCGATGTTAGAGGAGTCTTTTAAAAAGACTGAAGAAGATAGTGACGCAAAGATCGTCAGTATCAATGGCGATGAGGTTTTAATCGACGTTGGCAAGAAGTCAGAAGGCATTTTAAATGTTTCTGAGATCACTGATGCAAACGGCAACCTGACGCATAAAGTTGGCGATACGATCAAAGTTGTAATAACTGGATCAAGAAATGGAAGACCTATAGTGTCGCACAAAAAAGCACTTAGAAAAGAGAAAGTTAAAGCTTTCATCGAAGCTTACGATCCTGAAAATTCTGGCGAAATCGACGTAAAAGTAGTTGGAAAAAATAAAGGTGGTTTTATCACTCAAGACGCAAATGGCGTAGAATTTTTCTTACCAAGAACGCACAGTGGATTTAAAAACGCTGAGGGCGTAGTTGGAAAATCATACAAAGTAAGAGTTATAAAAGTTGATAAAGAAGAGAATAGCATCGTTGTCTCAAGAAAGAAAATTTTAGATGACGACCGCAAAAAACGTAAAGAAGCTCTATCAAATATAGTAGAAAACGATAGCGTTATAGAGGGCACAGTTAAGAAAATCACAACTTATGGTATGTTTGTTGATGTTGGCGGTGTAGACGGACTTGTGCATTACAGCGAGATAAGCTACAAAGGTCCAGTAAATCCTAGCTCTTTATACAAAGAAGGCGATAAAGTTTTAGTTAAAGTTATCAGCTATGATAACGAAAAGCGTCACTTATCTCTATCTATCAAGGCTGCTACTCCAGATCCTTGGGAAGAGATCATAAATGATGGACTAGAAGTTGGCGACACTATCAAGGTAACAATTAGCAATATCGAGCCTTATGGCGCATTTGTCGATCTTGGAAATGATATTGAAGGATTTTTACATATATCTGAAATTTCATGGGACAAAAATATCAAAAATCCAAAAGATCACATCAGCGAAGGCCAAGAGATCGATGTTGAGGTTATTGAAATAGACGCAAAAGGACACCGCTTAAGAGTGAGCCTTAAAAATTTACTTCCAAAGCCATTTGACGAATTTAAAGCTAAATTTAAAGAGGGCGACGTAGTAAAAGGCGTTGTGACAACTATCACAAATTTTGGTGCATTTGTTAGAGTAGGCTGCGTTGAGGGCTTGCTACACAACGAAGATGCATCTTGGGATAGAAATGATAAGTGCAAAGATATGTTTAAGGCTGGCGATGAGCTAGAAGTAAAGATCATCAAAATCGACAGCGCTGAGCAAAAAATTTCTCTAAGCCTAAAAGATCTAAAACAAAGCCCAGTTCAAACATTTGCTAATAAATTTAGTGTAGGCGACATCGTAAAAGGAACGATCCGTGACATTAAAGACTTTGGCGTGTTTGTTGAGCTTGGCGATAATGTCGATGCGTTAATCCGCAAAGAAGATCTAGGTAGCGTAGATGCAAGCACGCTTAAAATCGGCGATGAGATCGAAGCTGCTATTGCATTTATCGATGAGAAGAAAAATAGAATTCGCCTAAGCATACGCCGTTTAGCAAAACAAAAAGAGCGTGAAGTGTTAAATGAGATCAATGACAACGACGACAAAGTAACACTTGGCGACATCATAAAAGAACAATTACGCTAGTATAAATGGGCAGACGCACGCTTTTATTAGTAGTTGTTCTGCTCTTTGTGATGTTAGGTTTGGTTGGAGTTTATCTTGTTAAATTTGCAAGCGTAAATTTCAGCCAAACTACTGAAAAAAATATTACAAATGAGCAAAATATAACCAAAAACACAGCCGGCAGTGAAAACTGGATCAACGAGCTGGCAACTATTAAGAAAAAAGATTACGTATTGCCCGTAAATGAAATTTTTATAGAATACAACCGACCTAAGATAGAAAAGCCAAAGATCACAGCATACGAACTTTTGATAGATAAAAACGATATCTACTCCATGTTCTGCTTGATGCAGACTTTGCGAAATAGCGAGGTTGATTTTACTGTAGTAAGAGATGGCGCTAAGAGCCAGATCTTTTTAAATACCCAAGACTCAAGGCTTTTGCAAAATATCATTTTGCAGTTAAGAGTTTATGATATCCACTCAAGTGTGAGAGAGGTAAAATTATGAAAACTATCATTGTTTGCGATGCGATACACCCAGTAGGTTTTGAGCTTTTAAAAAAAGAGCAAGATATAAATGTAATAGACGCAGTTAATACCCCTAAAGACGAGCTTTTAAAAATTTTAGGTGAGGCCGATGTGGCGATCACTAGAAGCTCGACTGAGGTAAATGAGGCGTTTTTAGAAGCTGGTAAGAAACTAAAAGCTATCGTTAGAGCTGGTGTTGGCGTGGATAACGTTGATATTGATGGCTGTTCGAGAAGAGGCATCATCGCTATGAACGTCCCCACTGCAAATACTATCGCAGCAGTTGAGCTAACTATGGCACACATGCTAGCAGCTGCAAGATCACTTGAATACGCTCACAACGATCTAAAGATAGATAGAATTTGGAAACGTGAGAAGTGGTATGGAGTTGAGCTGTTTAAGAAAAAGCTAGGTGTGATCGGTTTTGGTAACATCGGCTCAAGAGTAGCAGCTCGCGCAAAAGCTTTTGGCATGGATATCATCGCATACGATCCATATATCGATCCATCTAAAGTTATCGATATGGGCGGTACTTATACTAAAAATTTTGATGACATCTTGGCATGCGACTTCATCACGATCCACACTCCAAAGACCAAAGAGACAACCGATATGATCGGCGCTAAAGAGATAGCAAAGATGAAAGATGGCGTAAGGCTTATAAACTGCGCTAGAGGTGGTCTTTATAACGAAGAGGCGCTTTATGAAGGGCTAAAAAGTGGCAAGGTAGCATTTGCTGGCATCGACGTCTTTACAAAAGAGCCAGCGACAAGCCATCCGCTTCTTGATCTAAATAATGTAAGTGTCACACCACATCTTGGGGCAAATACCCTTGAGTCGCAGCGAAATATCGCAGTAGAGGCAGTCGAGCAGGCTATCTTGGCAGCACGCGGCATAAGCTATCCAAACGCTTTAAATTTACCTATCAAAACAGAAGATCTACCACCGTTTGTTGAGCCTTATATCGATCTTACAAGCAAGATGGCATTTCTTGCAGCTCAGATAAACAAAAGTGCCATCAAAGCTATCCGCATAGAGACTCACGGGCAGATTGGTGAATATGCAAATTCAATGCTAACTTTTGCGATCGTTGGCGCTCTAAAAGAGAGTCTTGGCGATGCGATAAACTACGTAAATGCTAAATTTTTATGCGACGAAAAAGGCATAACTACCGAAACTAGCACAGGTGGAGATAGTATCTTTAAAAACAAGATCACAGTTCGAATTACTACTGAAAACGGCATCGTAAGCGTTGGTGGCACGGTGTTTGGTGAAAATCAACAACGCATAGTAACCGTAAATGGCTTTAAGACTGACTTCAAGCCAAAAGGCAAGATGATCATCTTTAAAAACCACGACGTACCAGGCGTTATCGCTCAGATCAGTAAAATTTTAGCTGACGAGAAGATAAACATCGCTGACTTCCGTCTTGGTAGAGATGAGCACGGCATGGCGCTTGCGGTCATCTTGGTTGATGAACATATAAAAACAGAAACGCTAGAGAGATTAAACGCACTTGAAGCTTGTGTTTGGGCTCAATACGCAGTTATATAACAAATTACGAAAGGATAAAAAATGGCTTCATATTCAATGGGCGATCTAAAAAAGGGACTAAAGATCGAGATCGACGGCGTTCCTTATAAAATCGTAGAATATCAACACGTTAAACCGGGCAAGGGTGCAGCTTTTGTTCGTGCAAAGATCAAGTCTTTTGTCGACGGAAAGGTTCTTGAAAAGACTTTTCACGCAGGCGATAAGTGCGAGCAGCCGCATCTTGAAGAAAAAGAGATGCAGTACCTCTATGATGATGGTGAGTTTTGCCAGTTTATGGACACGACTACTTACGAGCAAGTTGCGATCAGCGACGAGGATGTGGGCGATGTTAAAAAATGGATGATCGATGGCATGATGGTTGAAATTTTATTTCACAACGGCAATGCTATCGGCGTTGAAGTGCCACAAGTAGTCGAGCTAAAGATAGTTGAAACTCCACCAAATTTCAAGGGCGACACACAAGGCGGCAAAAAGCCAGCTACTCTTGAGAGTGGCGCGGTAGTTCAGATACCATTTCACGTACTAGAAGGCGAGGTCATCCGCGTTGATACCGTTCGTGGTGAGTACATCGAGCGCGCAAATAAATAACCATACATCTGGCACGTTAAATTTATGAAAGAGAAATTTGACGAGCTTATCGCTCTGCTAAAGCCGCTATTTAAGGATAATGGCTTTAGTAAGAGCGCTTTAAATTTCTACAAAAATACTCCAAATTTTATCTATGTTGTAAATTTTCAAAAAAGCAGCGGCAATAGCTCAGAGCGCACGAGATTTTATATAAATTGCGGCATTTACGCCCCTTTTATAGAGGCTACTCTTGGCAAAGAAGCGCTTAGTAAGCCAAAAGAGTATGAGTGCCATTTTAGAGCTAGAGCACATGAAATCACTCATACATCTGCTGCATACTACGAGCTAGAGCCAGATAGTGACGTGACTAAAATTTATGAAAATGTAGCAAACGACCTTGGCTTTGTTT
Source organism: Campylobacter concisus (assembly GCF_002913765.1). Classification (GTDB taxonomy): domain Bacteria; phylum Campylobacterota; class Campylobacteria; order Campylobacterales; family Campylobacteraceae; genus Campylobacter_A; species Campylobacter_A concisus_BB. Next base: position 116,197 of record NZ_PPCH01000017.1, read on the forward strand.
TTAAATTTTTTGAGCAAAATAGCTCGGAGGAAAATTTAATAGAACTAATGCTCGAACAAAACGGCCTTGCAGCGATAAATCAACTATACGAATATCTTTTGAAAAAAGATAAAAGTGAAATTTTGATCTCTCATGCCAAAAGTCTCTTCACAAAGCATGGCAGCGAAGCAAGATGGGGTAAATTTCAAAACCAGATAAACGAGCTACTTAGAAAATATAAAAAAGATGAGATAAATTTTAAATGATAAATCGCATTTGGTTGTAAAAAGCAGCAAATACGATCAGATAAATATGTAAACTTTGCGTCTATTTTAAATTTTTATTTATTTAAACTACTTACTAAATTTCAGGACTTATAAATTTAAAGCTATATTTTAAAATAGAAATTTGTTGTGATTTACGATGCACCAGCATTAAAGTATATACTTCTAACGCGCGCAGGTTTTTACTAGGATTTCATCTCATAACTGCAAGCAGATGAGGGATTAAAAAAGAAGTGGGATAAGTGGACGAGTTTTGTGTCTATCCTGCAGTTGTGAGCCTGAAAAGCAAAATTTAAGCCCCCCTCTTGTCTCCTTCTTGGATAAATCAAATTTAATCAAGCTATTTTTACAAATTTTAAACTCTCATTCACTCGCAAGAATTGACTACTAAAATTTGGCTTCGCCTATAGCTTAGCTCAAATTTTAGAGCCGAAATTACTCGTTTATAAATTTTTAAAATTTGCTAGATGCTCATCTTGGATTGTTAAATTTGTGTATTGTAGAGCTGGCTGTTAAATTTATCCAAAATGTTAGCTCTAATTTGAAATTTTGCTCGGAGTGTAAATTTAGACTTACTGTTCAACTATCTTTTTAACAGCTAGTGAGGCTAAATTTAGCCCAAAGCAAGCAGTTACGCCCATGAAGCTTCCAAGTGGCTTGCAAAGTGGCTCTTCAACCGAAAAGACAACATCAAATTTACCGCTAAAGCCTGATTTTTTGAGCTCATATCTATATTTTCTAGCTAGTGGATCGACCGATGTTTTCCAAACGCAAGCCACCTTTATCTTGGTTGGATCGACCCTTTTTGCACCACCCATCGAGGCTATAAATTTGCTAGGATCTACTGCGTTTGCAAGGGCGATCTTGGCAGCGATATCATCGATCGCATCGATCACCACGTCAAATTTGCTAAAGTCAAATCCAGCGACAAACTCAGGCGTGATCAGCGTTTGCATAGGCGTGATGCAAGGATAAATTTTGGCAAACTCCTCCACCTTTACGCCTCCTACGTTTTCGCTGTAAATTTGGCGGTTTTGATTTGTCACGTCAAAGATGTCTTTATCGATCAGCGTGATGCTTCCGACCCCGCTTCTAGCAAGCGCATCTACGCACATCCCACCAACGCCTCCGGCTCCGCAAACTAGCACTTTTGCACTTTGAAGCTTGCTAAAACCATCCTCGCCGAAGAGCCATCTTATCCTTGTAAATCTATCATTTTGCATCAAATTTCCCTTTTAGACTCTCCAAACTCTCGTATGAAGTCATATTTAGTTTTATGGGCGTTATCGTGGCAAAGCCCTCATTTACCTTGCTGATGTCGCTTGGCTCGCCTTTTTCGTATTCAAGTGCGGCGTTTCCAAGCCAGTAGTACTCGATGCCTCTTGGGTTGCGATTAAGCGTGGCATGCGTGGCGTAGGTGCGTCTGCCAGCTGGCACGACGGCATAACCTTTGAAATTTTTGCTAGTTGTGGCTGGGATATTTACATTTAGAAATTCTCTTTGATTTAGCGAAATTTCATCATTTAGCACCTTTGGTACGATAAATTTCACCACCTCTTTTGCTAGTTCAAAGCCAAGTTCATTTAGTGAGTTGTTTTCATAAAACTGTGAAAAAGCGATGCTTCTAATGCCTTGTAAAACGCCCTCCATCGCTGCTCCACACGTGCCAGAGTAGGTGATATCTTCGCCTAAATTTGCCCCGTGATTTATGCCGCTTATAACAAGGTCTGGTTTTTTATTATAAAGTGCGTGAAGTGCGAGATAGACGCAGTCACTAGGCGTTGCGTCGTCAAGTTTAAAAAAGTTATCATCAAGTTTTATAAACCTAAGCGGTCTTGTGAGCGTCAAAGAGTGAGCGCAGGCTGATTTTTCAGAGCTTGGAGCTACGATCGTGACATTTACGTCATCTAGCTCGCTTAAAGCTTCTTTTAAGGCAAGCAGGCCAGTCGCCTCAAATCCATCGTCATTTGTTATCAAAATTTCTTTCAAATTTTATCCTTTAAAGGGTTGGATTTTATCACAGCTTTCTTAAAATTTTAAAGAATTTTTGCGTATAATGCCCCCAAAAAAAGACCTGATGAAAGTGTGTAAATGAAAATTTTAGTCTCCGCTCTTGAGCCATCGGCAAATTTGCATTTAAAAGAAATTTTAAAAAATTTCGAGGGCGAATTTGAGCTAATGGGAATTTTTAGCGAAGAGCTTGGCACGCCATATATGAAAAGCAGCGAGTTTTCAGCGATGGGTTTTGTCGAGGTTTTGCCACTCATTTTTAAGGCAAAAAAAGCGATGAAAGTGATGAGCCAGATGGCAAAAGAGGTCGATGCAGTGCTGCTAATAGACAGTCCAGCCTTTAATCTGCCGCTTGCAAAGGCGATAAAAGAAGCTGGCGCAAAAGCAGCCGTGACATACTACATCTTACCTCAAGTTTGGGCGTGGAAGCCAAAAAGAGTGAGCGTTGTGGAGAGATACTGTGACAACCTGGCTTCGATCCTGCCATTTGATGCGAAATTTTATAGCCGATCAACCTACGTGGGTCATCCTTTGATGGATGAGATAAAGCTTAAAAAAACTAGCCTAAGTAGCAGTGGCAAAGTGGCTTTTTTACCAGGATCAAGAAGGTCAGAGATTTCAAGGCTGATGCCAGTTTATAGAGAGCTTGCTAAAAAGATAGAGGCCACAAGGCTGCTTGTCGTGCCGCCATTTTTGCTTGATAAAGTGGGCGAAATTTATGGTGATGTGAGCGATTTTGAGGTTGTCTCAAACACGCCTGAAGCCTTGTATGAGAGCGATTTTGCCTTTGTTTGCTCTGGCACTGCTACGCTTGAAGCAGCGCTCATTGGCACGCCATTTGTGCTAGCATATAAGGCAAAAGCGATAGATGTTTTCATCGCTAGAAAATTTGTAAAGATCAAGCACGCGGGACTTGCAAATATAATGTTTGACTTCATGGGCAAAGAGCCGCTTCATGAGGAGTTTATCCAAGAGTTTGCAACTGCTGAAAATTTGCTAAGAGCCTACAAGAGCTGCGATAGGCAAAAGTTCTTAAAAGGCTGCGATGAGCTAAGGGCTTACCTAGGGCATGGCAGCAGTAAAAATGTAGTAAAAATTTTAAAAAATATGGAGTAAAAAATGAGTGAACCAATGACAATGCACGGATATGAGAAGATAGAAGCTGAGTTAAAGGATCTAAGGCTAGTTCAGCGCCCACAAATCGTAACAGAGATAGACATCGCAAGAAGCCATGGCGATCTAAAAGAAAACGCCGAGTATCACGCAGCAAAGGAGAAGCAAGCCTTTATAGACGCTAGGATCGCTGAGCTTAGCGCACTTTTGGCAAATGCTGAAGTGATCGATCCAAGTAGCTACGAGCATGATAGGGTGAGATTTGGCTCTAGTGTGACGATAATGGATGAAGAGACCGAGGTAGAGCATACTTACACGATAGTTGGTGTGAGCGAAAGTGACTTAGACAAGGGCTATATCTCGATAAACTCTCCTCTTGCAAAGCAGCTTTTAGGCAAGGATGAGGGCGATGAGGTAGCGCTAAATTTACCAAAAGGCAGAAGTGACGTTGAGATCGTTAAGATCTGCTACAAACCTATAAAATTTGACTAAAAAGACGAGGCAAAGAGCTAAAAACTGCTTTTTGGCTCTGCTAATTTTTAATTAAGGCAAAATTTGAGCGAATATCTATATGCCCCCGTTATAAAAGAAGGCGCGATCTTTTTGGCTGATGCGCATGAAAATGTAAATAGAGATGGATTTTTGAAATTCTTGCGCGGCGTTGATAGCGGAGAGATCAAGGAGCCACCGCAGATTTTCTTGCTTGGCGACATATTTGATTTTTTAACGGGCGAGGGCGAATATACGCAAAAATTTTACGCTGAGCACTTAAGGCTTATAAATAAAATTTCACAAAAGGTGGAAATTTTTTACTTCGAGGGCAACCACGATTTTAGACTTTCAAATTTATTTAATAAAACTAGAGATTTTTGGGACAAAGGTGAGAGGCTAAGCTTTGAGGGGGTAAAGATCTATGACATTTGCGCTCAGCCAGTGAAATTTAGAACTATAAGTGGCGAGCACGTCCAGATCGCGCATGGCGATATATTTTTGCCTTTTATAGATAAGTATGCGCTTAGGTTTTTAAGGCTTAGATGGTTTTTGAAATTTATGAACGCGCTTGATAAAATTTTGGATTTTAAAATTTCAAAAGCGATACTAGCCAAACTTACTAATAAAAATCTGCACTATAAAATTTCAAACTTCAAGGAGCTAATGAGCAAGCATTTGCAGGGCTTTGACGCAAGTATAGTGATAGAGGGACACTATCATCAAGGTGAGCTATTTGATATTTACGATAGATTTTATATAAATTTACCTTGTTTTGCATGCGAGCAAAGTTATTTTGTTGTAGAATACGCCCAGCAAAAGTTGAATTTGCTCAAAATGAGTTTGAAAGGACATTGATGTTTGGAGACAACGTACTAAAAACGGGCTCAAACGAGATGGAACTTGTTGATTTTCGTATCTTTAAAAAGGCCGAAAACAAAGTATATGAAGGAATATACGGAGTCAATGTCGCAAAGGTGCGGGAGATCATTAAGATGCCAAATCTTACCGAGCTTCCTGGCGTTCCTGAGTATATCGAGGGAATTTTTGATTTAAGAGGTGTGGTTATCCCTGTTATAAATTTGGCAAGATGGATGAATATCGTCGAGCCAACTGAGGGTGTAGTCATAAAACCACGTGTTATTATCGCTGAATTTAGCGGTATATTGATCGGTTTTATCGTCCATGAGGCAAAGAGGATCAGACGTATAAACTGGAAAGACATAGAGCCTGCAAATTTTGCTGCTGGAGCTGGTACTCTGGATAAAGGCAAGATCACAGGTGTAACAAGAATAGAAAACGACGAAGTACTTCTTATCCTTGATCTTGAAAGCATCGTTGAAGAGCTAGGAATTTACTCACCAAAGATCGAATTTGACGTAACAGACGATCAAAAGATCAAAGGCGCTGCTTTAGTTCTAGATGATAGCTCAACTGCTAGAAAGCTAGTAAAAGACGCACTTGAGAAGATGGGTCTTAGCGTAGTTGAAGCTAAAAACGGCGTTGAGGGCTTGGAGAGGATGGAGGAGCTTTATCAAAGATATGGAGATAACTTAACAAAAGAGCTTAGAGTTATCTTAAGTGATATCGAAATGCCACAAATGGATGGATACCGCTTTGCTTCAACTATTAAAAATGATGATAGATTTAAAGATGTTCCGATTGTGTTTAACTCTTCATTAAGCAACGAATTTAGTGAGGTTAAGAGTAAAGAAGCCGGTGGTGCTGCGTATCTTACAAAATTTGATGCTGGTGTATTTTATCAAGAGGTGCTAAAAGTGATTGAAGCACATTCTAAATCTGCGAAGTGAGGTGAAGTATGGATGATATGAAAGAAATAATGGAAGACTTTTTAATAGAGGCTTTCGAACTTATTGAGCAGATAGACCATGACCTCGTTGAACTAGAGGCAAACCCTGAAGATCTGGAACTTTTAAATAGAATTTTCCGTGTTGCTCACACAGTAAAAGGTAGCTCAAGCTTTTTAAATTTTGACGTTTTAACAGAGCTTACTCACCACATGGAAGATGTCTTAAACAAAGCTAGAAAAGGCGAGCTAAAGATCACTCCAGATATCATGGACGTTGTTCTTGAATCAGTTGATATGATGAAAGGACTACTAGAAAGCATTAGAGATAACGGTAGTGATGCAGCCGCTGGCATTGATATCAAAAATATTTGTGTAAGACTTACTCAAATTTCTGAAGGTGAAGCACCAAGCGCAGCCGCAGAAGCTCCAGCCGCACCAGCACCTGAGCCAGTAAAAGAGCCAGAACCTGTCGCACCAGCTGAAGAAGCAGCTCCTGAAGTAAGTGATGCTGAGCTTTCAAAGCTAAGTGACTCTGAGGTTGAAGCTGAGATAGAGAGACTCTTAAAAGTTAGAAAAGCAGAAGATCAAGCAAGACGTGCTTCAAAAGGCATAGCTCCAAAATCTCCTGAAGAGATAGCACCAGCTGCTAGCGCTGCACCAGCACCTGCACCTAAGCCAGCTCCTAGTAGAGAAAGAGATGCTGATAAAAAAGTGCCAGCAGCTAGTAGTAGCAGCGCGGTAGCACAAGAGCAAACGATACGTGTTGAAGTAAAAAGACTTGACCACTTGATGAATTTAATCGGCGAGCTTGTCCTTGGTAAAAACCGCCTACTAAAAATTTATGATGACGTAGAAGAGAGATATGAGGGCGAGAAATTTCTTGAAGAGCTAAATCAAGTAGTCTCAAGCTTAAGCTTAGTTACGACTGATATCCAGCTTGCTGTTATGAAGACAAGGATGCTTCCAATAGCAAAAGTCTTTAATAAATTCCCACGTATGATACGCGACCTTAGCCGCGAGCTTGGTAAGCAGATCGACCTTGAAATTTCAGGTGAAGAGACTGAGCTTGATAAATCAATCGTTGAAGAGATCGGCGATCCGCTAGTTCACATCATCAGAAACTCATGCGACCACGGTATCGAAGATCCTGAGACAAGAAAGGCAATGGGCAAGCCTGAAAAAGGCCTTGTTCAGCTAAAAGCCTATAATGAGGGCAACCATATCGTCGTTGAGATAGTTGATGATGGTAAGGGCTTAGATGCTGATATGCTTAAAGCTAAGTCGATAGAAAAAGGCATCATCACTGAGCGTGAAGCTGATGCGATGAGCGAGAAAGAGGCGTTTGGTCTTATATTTAAGCCAGGATTTTCAACTGCAGCCAAGGTTACAAACGTATCTGGTCGTGGCGTTGGTATGGACGTTGTTAAAACAAACATTGAAAAACTAAATGGTATCATTGATATCGAGAGTGAAGTTGGAAAAGGCACGGTTATGAAGCTTAAAATTCCACTCACACTTGCGATCATTCAGTCACTTCTTGTTGGAACACAAGAGGAATTTTATGCGATACCACTTGCGAGCGTTCTTGAGACTGTTCGTGTACCAATCGATGATATCTACACGATCGATGGCAAAAACGTTCTAAGACTAAGAGATGAGGTCTTATCTCTTGTTAGACTTTCAGATGTCTTTGGAGTCAATAAAGTCTTTGACGGCGGAGATCAAACTTACGTCGTTATCATCGGCGTTGCTGAGGCAAAACTGGGCATCATCGTTGATACTTTAGTTGGTCAAGAAGAGATCGTTATTAAGTCAATGGGTGATTATCTACAAAATATCCCAGGCATCGCTGGAGCTACTATTAGAGGCGATGGCCGCGTAACTCTTATCATAGACGTTGGTGCTATGATGGAGATGGCAAAGGATATTAAGGTAAATATTAGGGCCGAAATGGAAGATAGCACTAAAGCAAAAGAGAAACCAAGCGATTATAAGGTCCTAATCGTTGATGACTCTAAGATGGACAGAACCATCATGCAAAAATCGCTTGAGCCAATCGGCGTCACAATAATAGAAGCAACTAACGGAGTAGAAGCACTCAATATAATTAAATCAGGCGAGCATGCATTTGATGCGGTGCTCATTGATATTGAGATGCCAAGGATGGACGGATATACTCTAGCTGGTGAAATTCGCAAATACTCTAAGTATCGCACTTTACCGCTAATAGCAGTAACATCAAGAACGTCTAAAACTGATAGATTGCGCGGAGTAGAGGTTGGTATGACAGAATATATCACAAAACCATATTCGTCAGAATACCTTGAAAACGTTGTTAGAAAAAATATTAAATTAGGTTAGGGGTTAGGCGATGAATGATAAACTAAACCAAGTTTTAAGCAAACAAAAACAGCAAATTGACGAGCCTGAGATAAAAAACAACGAAGATATAGTCCAACTTGTAGGCTTCGTTGTTGGTGAAGAAGAGTATGCGATACCTATTTTAAATATCCAAGAGATAATCAAACCTATCGAATACACCCGTGTTCCTAGCGTGCCTGACTATGTTCTTGGTGTCTTTAACCTACGTGGAAACGTTATCCCGCTTATTGATTTGCGAAAACGTTTTTCACTAAATGTTACAAAGCAAAGCTCAAATACAAGATATATCGTCATGAAAGATGAGGATAATATCGCAGGCTTCGTGATAGACCGCTTGACGGAGGCTATCAGGATAGACCGCAACAGGATCGATCCGCCGCCAGAGACTTTAGTAAAAGACAAAGGTATGATCTATGGTATCGGCAAACGCGATCAAAATATCCTTACGATTTTAAAGGTTGAGAGCCTTTTAAAGCGTGATTTTTAGGGCATAGCTTGATAAAACTTTGTGTTTTTGACTTTGACTCTACGATAATGGACGGCGAGACGATTGATATCCTCGCCGCCGCTAATAACGCCAGCAATGAGGTGGCTAGTATAACGAAGCGTTCGATGAACGGCGAACTTGATTTTTTTGAAAGTCTTACAAGAAGAGTAAAATTTTTAAAAGGAATGCCACTCTCAAAGGCAGATGAAATTTGTAAAAATTTACCCATCATGCCAGGGGCTAGCGAGCTTATAGCTGCTCTAAAGCAAAAAGGCATAAAAGTCGTGGTCTTTAGTGGCGGTTTTCACATCGCAACTGATAAGATGCAAGAAAAACTTAAATTTGATTCAAATTTTGCAAATATTTTGCACCATAAAGATGGAATTTTAACAGGTGAAGTTGGCGGAGAGATGATGTTTGGTAGCTCAAAAGGCGAGATGATAGATCGCTTAAAGGGGCTATTAAATTTAGATAAAAGTGAGATCATGTGTGTTGGTGATGGCGCTAATGATATTTCGATGTTTAGAAAATGTGATCTAAAGATTGCCTTTTGTGCGAAAGAAATTTTAAAAAAAGAGGCGACGCATTGCGTGGATGTCAAAGATCTGCGTGAAATTTTAAATTTTATAAGGTGAAAAAATGTATGACAATGAAGCTAGATTTTCTCTTTGGTGTGACTTTATAGAGAGAGATTTTTTACAAAACGAATTCAACTCTTTGCTAGAAAAAGGCGTTATAAACGGAGCTACAAGCAACCCAGCTATCTTTAAAACAGCTTTTGCATCACCTGCTTACAAACAGATCATACAAAATAGCAACAAGCGTCACCCAAAAGATCTTTATGAAATTTTAGCGACCCAAGATATCAAGATCGCCGCATGTAAAATGCTAAAAAACTACGCAAATGGCGATGATGGCTTTGTTAGCATAGAGGTTGATCCAAATTTAAGTGGCGATACGGCTGCTACGATAGAAGAGGGCATCAGGCTTCATAGCCTCATCTCAATGCCAAATGTCATGATAAAAATCCCAGCCACAAAAGAAGGCTATGAGGCGATGAGTGCGCTCATGGCAAGAGGTATCAGCGTAAATGCGACGCTCATTTTCTCGCCAGATCAGGCTAAAAACTGCCTAGAGGCTTTTAAAGAGGGCAGCAAAACTTATGCAAGCCGCTTTGTGGATACCACTATGCCAAAAGGCGTTATCAGCGTTTTTGTTAGTAGATTTGATAGAAAGCTTGATGAAACAATGTCTGCAAAGAGCTTGCCAACAGGACAGATCGGCATAATGAACGCTGCAAATATCTATCATATAATTGAGGATTTTGGCTTAGAAAATGTAAGGACACTTTTTGCAAGCACTGGCGTAAAAGGCGGTGGCTTAAGAGGGGATTATTACGTTAGGGAGCTAATGTATAAAAACTCTATAAACACAGCTCCGATAGATACGATAAAAGAATTTGTAAAAGAAAAAGCTGAGGCAAAAAATGCCCCTAGCAAAGAGAATATCTCAAGCTTTTTTCACATCATAAAAAATAATGAGATCGATATAAATGCTACTTATAAAGAGCTTTTAAATGACGGCTTAAAGCAGTTTGTTGCAGCATTTGATGAAATTATGAAATCACTTTAATGACCAAACAAGACCTAGACTCATATCTGTGCTCTTTAGTAGATAAAGGCGGCAGCGATCTTCATCTAAAGTCTGCAAGTCTTGTTTATGGCAGATTCAATGGTGAGATCATGCCACTTAGCGAAGAAAATTTAGACCCAAGTGATGCGGTAGCTATAGCAAATGAGCTTTTGGGGGCTAAATTTGATGAGTTTATGGATAAAAAAGATATAGATTTTTCTTATAAACTAAATGATGAGTACTGCTTTCGTGTAAATATGTTTTTGCAGATAAATGGAATTTCTGCTGTATTTCGTGTCACTCCAACGAAAATCCCAACCATAAAAGATCTAAATTTACCAAGCGTGATAGAAAAAATTTGCACAGAGACCACTCGTGGCATCATCCTAGTGACTGGCCCAACTGGAAGCGGCAAGACGACAACGCTTGCAAGCATGATAAATTTCATCAACCAAACAAAAAGATCACACATCGTGACTATCGAAGATCCGATTGAATACGTATTTAACGACGATAAAAGCATAATCAACCAGCGCTCTATAGGCGCAGATGCGCTAAATTTCTCAGATGCGCTAAGGGCTTCACTTAGAGAAGATCCTGACATTATTTTGGTTGGTGAGATGAGAGATCTTGAGACGATTGAGACTGCCATTAGAGCCGCAGAGACTGGACACTTGGTGCTTTCGACACTTCACACACTTGATGCAAAAGAGAGCGTAAATAGAATAGTAAATAGCTTCCCACAAGGCGAGCGAGATAAAGTCAGTCTTATGTTCTCTTCAGTGCTTGCTTGCGTCATCTCGCAAAGGCTAGTTAAAACGCTTTTTGGCACAAGACGCCCAGCAGTCGAGATCATGAGAAAAAATACCCGCATAAAAGAGCTCATATCTGAAGAGAAATTTGACGAGATCGATCTTGCCATAGCTGAGTCAAAAAATACTTACGGCATGCAAACCTTTGATCAGCACCTGCTTGAGCTTTATGAAAATAAGATAATTAGTGCCGAAGTAGCGCTTGACAATGCTAGCAATAGAGGCGATTTGCAGCTTAAGATAAAAAGCTCAAATGTGGCAGGTTTTAGCTTTGAAAATGGTGTAAATTTTGGCAAACCTCAAAGCAAACAAGATCAACCTGAAGTGATCGCGCTTAAAGAAATTTAATAAGCTTTATGTGAAATTTATAAAGCATTAGATAGAATCAGCACCTATTTTTTATGAAAGGAAAACGATGTTAGAAGGTATCGTTAGAGAGAGTATCGGTAAGAAGTCTGCGAAGGCTTTGAGAAGAGATGGTTATCTAATCGCCAACATTTATGGCAAGGGATTAGAGAATGTTGCAGCTGCTTTTAAAGTCAATGACTTTATAAAAGAGGCACGCAAAAAAGAGAGCCTTGCTTTTGATGTAAAAGTAGGCGGAAAAGTTTATAATGTCGTTATTGTTGATTACCAAAGAGATGTTGTTACAAGCGATCTTAAACACGTAGATCTAAAAGTAGCACTTCCTGGCGTTTTATCAAAATATATGATCCCAGTTAAGCCAGTTGGAACACCTATTGGTCTTAAAAATAAGGGCGTTTTGATCCAGTCAAAAAGACGTCTTTGCGTAAAATGCACGGCTGAAAATTTACCAAATTCATTTGACGTTGATGTAAGCAAACTTGACATTGATGATACGATTTTGGTTCGTGATATCACAGCTCCTAAAGGCGTTACTATCATCGACGCTGACCGTGTTGCGGTACTTGGAGTTATTAAAGCTAAATAAAAAGGGCTTTTGTGACACTAATAGCGGGGCTAGGAAATCCTGGTCCCAAATACGAAAACACTAGACACAACATAGGCTTTATGCTTATAGATCTCCTAAAAGACTCAAATTTCAAAGATGTTAGTTCAGCCAAATTTCAAGGCGAAGTTTTTAAATTTAACGACATTATCTTGCTAAAACCAACGACCTTTATGAACCTATCAGGTCAAAGCGTAAAAGCAGTAAAAGACTTTTACAAGCCAGATAGGATAATCGTCATCCACGACGATCTTGATCTTAGTTTTGGCGCGGTTAAATTTAAAAAAGGCGGCAGTAGCGGCGGACATAACGGCATAAAATCGATCGATAATCTAATAGGCAACGACTACGAAAGAGTGCGCGTCGGTATCGGACATGAGGGCGATGCTAAAAATTTCGTCCTTGGCGAGTTTAGTGACGAGGAGAAAAAGGCTTTAAATGAAATTTTAGCCTATACTAAAAATGCGGTTTGTGAGCTGCTAAATAGCGACATCAACGAAATTTCACAAAAATTTACGGTAAAAAAAGGTCTTATCAAATGAAACTATACGCCAGATACGTTGGCTGGGTCTATATAAAATCTTTTCTTATCGTATTTTTAGCGCTTGAGCTATTTTATGTTGGCATTGATCTGCTTACAAATTTAAAAGATCTGCCGCCATCTGCCAACCTTCAGCTACTCTACGTTGGCCTTACTGCACTAAGTGCCATTAGCTATGTTTTGCCACTTTCACTCATTTTTGCGCTAATAATTTTGCATGTAAATATGGTCAGATCAAACGAGCTAATCAGCTTTTATGCTCTTGGCATCAGTAAAAACAAGCTCATTTTACCACCATTTCTCATCGCACTTTTTGTGACGATTTTTTACGTTGGGCTAAATTTTACGCCATTTGCTTATGCGCATGACTATCAAAAAAGCATCGCAAAAAACACCGCTTTTTCAAAAAGTACAAATGACTCATTTTTGAAATTTGAAGGCAAATTTATCTATATAAAAGAGCTAAACTCAGCCAAGCAAAGAGCAAATGACGTGAGAATTTTTGACATTAATGGCACTGACTTGCTCTCAACAACCTTTGCCAACCACGCTAAATTTAAAGACAATGAGTGGGTTTTAGAAGATGTAAATCAGACCTTTTTGCCTCAAAGCTTAGAGCTTGGCGAAAGTGGCTTTAGCAAGGTAAAAAGCGAAAATTTAGATGCGTTAAGAGGCTTTAAGCCAAAGAGCATCGAGAGTGCTGCAAGCGTTGAAAACTCGAAATTTAACATACCTGATGCGATAAATTTCATAAAAACATTTAAAAACGAAGGCATAGGGCTTGATAGCGCGAGGACTGCATTTTATAACCTTGCCATCACGCCATTTTTTGCGCCATTTTTATTGCTTATTTTCTACTATCATTTGCCAGTGACTGGCAGGTTTTTCAACCTCGCACTCTCAACATTTATCTTTGTTGTGATAACACTCGTAGTTTGGGGACTTCTCTTTATCTTAACCAAATTTGCTCAAACCTCTGTCATCTTGCCAGAGATCGGCATGGTTCTCCCTGTTATTTTGCTTTTTGCATACGCCATTTATCTCATAAAATCGCATCGTTAAGCCAAATTTTGGCAACTTTTTTGTAAAATCAAGCCATTTTAAAAAAGGCTATTTTATGGATTTTAAAGAGCTTGCAAGCAAATACAAAACCCCACTTTACGTTTATGATTTTAACTACATTAAAGAGCGCTATGAGGCGCTAAAAAACGCATTTTACGCTAGAAAATCTCTAGTTTGCTACGCTGTAAAAGCAAACTCAAATTTAAGTGTTTTAAAATTTCTGGCTGATCTTGGAGCTGGATTTGACTGCGTAAGCATCGGCGAGGTCAAAAGAGCGCTTCTTGCAGGTGCTAAGAGATATCAGATCATCTTTAGCGGCGTTGGCAAGAGCGATGAAGAGCTAAAAGAGGCTTTAGAAAATGAAATTTTGCTGATAAATGTTGAGAGTTTTGCCGAACTTTTAAGGCTTGAAGAGATTGCAAAAGGGCTAAATTTAAAGGCTAGGATTAGCATCAGGGTAAATCCTGGTGTTGATGCAAAAACTCACCCATATATCTCGACAGGGCTAAATGAAAACAAATTTGGCGTCGATGCGCAGACGGCTAAAAAGATGTATATCCACGCTAAAGCATCAGAGTTTCTTGAGCCAACTGGCATACACTTTCACATCGGCTCGCAGCTAACTTCACTAAGCCCGATAATAGACGCTGCAAAGATCGTAAGCGAGCTTTTAAGAGAGCTAAGAGCGCTTGAGATCGATATCAAATTCTTTGATGTTGGCGGCGGACTTGGCATCATCTACAACGATGAAAAAGAGATAAATTTATACGACTACGCACAAGGAATTTTAGGCGCACTAAAAGGTCAAGATGTGACCATCGTTTGTGAGCCAGGACGCTTTATCGTGGGCAATGCTGGCTACTTTGTCGCAAGTGTTTTATATGAAAAATTTAACGGCAAAAAGAGATTTGTCATCACTGATGGCGCGATGAATGATCTTATAAGACCAAGCCTTTATGGCGCGCATCACAAAATTTTTGTCGATGGCAAGGATGAAAATTTAGGCGCTTGCGATGTGGTCGGTCCAGTTTGTGAAAGCGGTGACTTTTTAGCAAAAGATATCAATCTGCCAGAGTGTAAGAGTGGCGATCTAGTCGTGGTTAAAGGGGCTGGAGCTTATGGATTTAGCATGAGCTCAAACTACAATACAAGAAACAGAGCCGCTGAAGTTTGCGTGCTTGATGGCAAAGATAGGCTGATAAGAAGACGTGAGTGCTTTGAGGACGTCGTGGCACCTGAGATTGAGTTTTTGGAGAGCGCTGATGCAAGAGCTAAATGAGCTTAGAAAAGAGATCGATAGTATCGATGATCTCATCTTAAATAAACTAAATGAGAGGATGAAGCTTGTTGAGCAGATCGGCAAGCTAAAGCAAACCACTGGGACGCCTATATATCGTCCTGAGCGCGAGCGAGCTATCATAAACCGCTTAACTAGCCTTAGCAAAGATAAAGCTTTAAACAAGGCTGCGATCGAGGCCATTTATCTTGAAATTTTTGCTGTTAGTAGAAATTTAGAGATGCCTCAAAAGATCGTCTATCTAGGACCTGAGGGCACCTATACACATCAAGCGGCGCAAAGTAGATTTGGCGCGATGAGTGCCTATCTGCCACTTGCTACGATCGAGGCAGTTTTTACAAAGCTAGCTCAAAAAGAGGCAAAATACGGCGTCGTGCCTATCGAAAACAACACCGAAGGCGCTGTTGGAGCTACGCTTGATTGTTTGAGTAAATTTGATGATATAAAGATAGTGGCAGAGCTCTACGTAGATATCCACCACAGCTTTGTTAGCATAAATGAAAATTTAAAAGAGATAAAGCGAATTTACTCGCATCCGCAAGGCTACAACCAGTGCCGTAAATTTTTAGAAGATCACTTGCTAAATGAGGTCGAATTTGTCCCAGCTAAATCAACCGCAGCAGCTGCATATATGGCATCTATGGATAGAGAATCAGCTGCCATTTGCTCAAAAATCGCAGCTAAAATTTACAACGTGCCAATCGTCTATGAGACTATTGAAGATAATATGGCAAATAGAACGAGATTTTTGATCTTAAGTGATTTTAAAAACGCCAAGGTTGAAAACTCAAAAACTTCGATCCTAGCAAAGACTGATCACAGTCCAGGACGCCTTGCTGATCTGCTTTCTATCTTTAAAAATGAGAATATCAATATCACAAAACTTGAGTCACGTCCTATAAAGCAGCGCGAATTTAAGTCAATTTTTTACCTTGACTTTGAAGGGCATATCGACGATGAGAAGGTGCAAAACGCCTTTGAACTCGCAAAAGAGAGCGGCGCTGAGATAACGTGGCTGGGAAGCTATTTAAACGGAGATGAGTAATGAAATTTAATGACTTTTTAGATGATCTAGTAAATTACGAGGCTGGAAAGCCGATCGAGCTTGTAGTTAGAGAGTTTGGCATCGATGCAAAAGATGTGATAAAGCTAGCGAGCAATGAAAACCCTTTTGGCACGAGCAAACGCGTAGAAGAGGCGCTAAAAGAGGTCGCTAAAAACGCGCATCTCTATCCAGATGATAGCTACTTTGAGCTAAAAGAGGGGCTAGCTAAGAAATTTGGCGTAGCTAGCAAAAATTTAATCATCGGCTCTGGAAGCGACCAGATCATAGAGTTTGCACTTCACGCAAAGGCAAACAAGCAAAGTGGTGTTTTGATGGCTGGCGTGACATTTGCGATGTATGAAATTTACGCAAAACAAACTGGGGCTAAAATTTACCGCACAAAGAGTGTGGAGCATAATTTGAGTGAGTTTTTAGAAATTTATAACGCGCACAAAGATGAAATCTCTGTTATTTTTCTTTGCCTGCCAAACAACCCATTAGGCGAGTGTTTGGACGCCGATGAGGTCTATAAATTTATAAAAAATATTGGTGAAAACACGCTTGTGGTGCTTGATTGTGCTTACAACGAATTTGCTAAATTTAAAGATAGTAAAAAAGAGATAAAGCCAAGCGAAGTGGTGAAATTTAAAAACGCCATCTATCTTGGCACTTTCTCAAAGGCCTACGCACTTGGCGGCATGCGCGTGGGATACGGCGTGGCAAATGAAGAGATCATAGGCGCTCTTTCAAAGCTAAGAGCTCCATTTAACATCACAACTCCAAGCCTAAGAGCAGCGATAGTAGCACTTGATGATGATGAATTTGTGCAAAAAACTATGCAAAACAACTTCGAGCAGATGAAGAGATATGAGGAGTTTGCAAAGCAAAATGGCATCGAGTTTATCCCAAGCTACACAAATTTCATAACTTTTAAATTTAACGAGCCAAAATCAAGCCAGATATGCGAAAAGATGCTAAAAAAAGGTATAATTTTACGAGATTTAAAAAGCTACGCCTTAAATGCGGTGAGAATCACCATCGGTCAGGCATGGCAAAACGATAGAGTTTTTGAAGAGTTAGAGCAAATTTTAAAGTAGGGATATGGATTTTAAGGCATTACTTCATCAAATAAGTCAAATTTATCAAAAGCTTTCACTAAAACAAAAGATCGTCGCAGGCAGCTCGATCGTTTTGGTTGTAGCTTTTTTGGTATTTTTAACGCTTTATAAAAGCAAAAGTGATAGCTTTGCAGGATATAGCGTCCTTTTTGAAAACATCAGCCCAAGCGACTCAGCCTTAATAGTCGATCAGCTAAACAAAGATGGCATCAAGTATAAACTAGCAAACGAGGGCACAATACTGGTGCCAACTAGTGATGTATATAAAGAGCGTATCGCTGTTGCAACGCTTGGCATACCAAAAGAGAGCAAGATCGGCTTTGAAATTTTTGACAAGCAAGAATTTGGAGCAACGGACGCCGAGCAGAGAGTTAAATTTCAAAGAGCGCTTGAGGGCGAGCTAGCTAGAACGATCGAGAGCCTCTCATCTATCCAAAAAGCAACCGTAAGAATAGCCATACCAAAAGAGAGTGTCTTTACCGAAAGGCAAGCGCTGCCAACAGCCTCGATCGTGGTTGAATTAAAGCCAGGCGTTAGTCTAAATGCGAAGCAAATTTTTGGCATTAAAAACCTAGTTGCTGCCTCTGTTACAAATTTAAGCACAGAAAATGTAAAGATTGTCAATCAAGATGGCGTCGCACTTGGCGATGAAGATGGCGAGTTTGATAGTGATGCTATAGCTCAGCAGATCCGCTATAAGCGCGAGTTTGAAAATAATTACGAGCAAAAGATCGTAAATGTCCTAGCTCCTATCGTGGGTGGGGCAGATAAGGTCGTAGCGAAGGTAAATATCGACTTTGACTTTGATAAAAAAGATACAAAAAGCGAGGTTTATGACCCAAATAACGTCGTAAGAAGCGAGAGTAACATCGAAGAAAAGCGCCAAGGCTCAGCTCCAAATGAAGTAGGCGGCGTACCAGGTGCGGTTAGCAACATAGGCCCTGTTCAAGGTCTTGATGACAGCACTTTAAAAGAGCAGTACAACAAAAGCTCACAGCAGACAAACTACGAGATTTCAAAGAAAGTGACAAATGTTAAAGGGCAGTTTGCGAGCATAAACAGAGTAAGTGCAGCTGTCGTTATAGACGGACTTTATCAAAGCAAAAAGGATAAAGACGGCAAGCCAACTGGCGAGCTTGAATTTGCCCCGCTTACCAAAGAGCAAAGAGAGTCAATCACAAATTTGATCAAACAATCAATCGGCTACAATCAAAATAGAGGTGATGAGGTAAGCTTAGATAACTTCGAGTTTAAAACTGGCAAAGATGTCAGCACTGGCGAGAAGATGGATGGCTTTATGAACAACTACGTGATGCCTTTCTTGCCGCTACTAAAATACATCTTTGCAGCACTGCTACTTTACATCTTCTACAAAAAAGTCATCGTGCCATTTATGCAAAAGATGCTTGAAGAGACGAAAGAAGAAGAGGAGCAAGCCCAGGACGATCTTGAAGATATCGAGGTGGATGCAGAAGATACGCTTGAGAAATTTAAAGCCGCTCGCAAGAAGGTCGAGGAGCAGCTTGGCCTTAGCGGTGAATTTAACGAAGACGAGCTAAAATACGACGTCCTTCTTGAAAAGATGAAGATAGTAGTCACCGAGCGAAGTGAGGAAATTTCAAATTTACTCCAAGATATGGTTAAAAACGATAGTGACTTTAACATGCGTAAGGAAATTTGATGTCTATAAAACTAACCGATAAGCAAAAGATGATATATGACGATCTTTCGATGCCAGAAAAGATCGC
Source organism: Campylobacter concisus (assembly GCF_002913765.1). Classification (GTDB taxonomy): domain Bacteria; phylum Campylobacterota; class Campylobacteria; order Campylobacterales; family Campylobacteraceae; genus Campylobacter_A; species Campylobacter_A concisus_BB. The sequence continues at coordinate 134,976 of NZ_PPCH01000017.1, forward strand.
TATTTTACTAATACAGCTTGGCGAAGAGGCGACAGCTCTTATATTTTCTCACATGGATGTTGATGTCATCACTGAAATTTCAGGCTATATAGCAACTGCAAAAAATATAGACAAACAAGTTGCAGGCGCTATTTTAGAAGAATTTTACGCTCTCATGCAGTCAAATCAATATATGAGAAGTGGTGGCTTAGAGTATGCAAAAGAAATTTTATACCGCACATTTGGTCCAGAGGCTGCGCAGAAAATTTTAGACAAGCTTGCTAAAAGCATGGAAAACTCAAAGAGCTTTGGCTATCTTGATAAGATAAAGCCACAGCAACTCGCAGACTTCATCGTCAAAGAGCACCCTCAAACTATCGCGCTAATTCTTGCCCACATGGACTCAACAAGTGCCGCCGAGACGCTAAGCTTTTTCTCAGATGAGCTAAGAAGCGAGGTCGTGATCAGGATGGCAAACCTTGGCGAGATCAGTCCATCAGTGATCAAGCGTGTCTCAACCGTGCTTGAGGGCAAACTTGAAAGCCTCACATCTTACAAGGTCGAGGTTGGTGGTCCAAGAGCTGTGGCAGAAGTGCTTAACAGACTTGGCCAAAAAGCTAGCAAAAGCACGATCGAGCGCATCGAGCAAAGCGACGATAAGCTTGCTACAACGATCAAAGAGCTTATGTTTACATTTGAAGATATTATCAACCTTAACGCAACTGCGATTAGAGAAATTCTCAAAAATGTCGATAAAAAAGACCTTATGGTTGCATTTAAGGGTTCAAGCGATGGCATTAAAGATAAATTTTTATCAAATATGTCTCAGCGTGCAGCCGAAGCCTTCAAGGAGGAGATGCAATACCTTGGCGCTGTTCGTGTAAAAGATGTTGAAGAGGCGCAAAGACGCATCGTTGAGGTCGTCCAAGGTCTAGCTGATCAAGGTGTCTTCCAAGTTGGCGAAGCAGATGAGATGATAGAATGAAAAGTAGCGTAATAACAAGTGAGACCTCGCCGGCTCACTTTATAGAAAATTATAGATTTAAGGTGCTTGGGAGCAATGAAAGAGCCCAAGATAGCGCACCTGTTTTGATAGAAGAGAACAACCTTAGTGAAGAGCTAAATGAGCAAAATTTAGAGCAAGGTGGTGAAAATTTCGCACCTCAGATGTCACACCCAGTGCAACCAAATATGCAAAATCACTTTGCGCCTCAGCCTCAAAATAACCAAGCTCACCAGCCCGGATTTGACTCGAGTTTTGTCGAGGAGCTGCTTAAAAAGACAGATGAGCTAAGCAGCAACATCATCAAACTTCAAATGCAAATAGAAAATCAAGAGAGCGAATTTGCAAAACGCCTTGAATCTGAGATCGTCCGTGCAAAAGAAGATGGCAAAAACGAAGGCATCGCTCAAACAAACGCTGCAAACGAGGCAAAGATAAAGGAGCTTGAGGCTAAATTTAGTGCTTCAGCTGCAAAGCTTGACGAGCAGTACGCTAAATTTGATGAGTTTTTGAAAAAGAGCGAGGAAGAGCTTGGGCAAACTGCGATAAAGATCGCTAAAGAGGTGATAGAAAAAGAGGTTTCAAGCGCATCTAGCCAGATCGCTCATCACCTAGCAAATTCGCTTATAAAAGAGCTAAGCGACGTAAAAAATATAGAAATTCGCGTAAATCCAGAAGATAGCGACTATCTAAAAGAGCAATTTAGTAAAAACGAACGCGTAAAAGTAAGTGCTGATGACGCCATAAGCAAAGGTGGCGTGGTGATAATAAGCGAGGGCGGAAACATCGATGCGACGATGCAAACAAGGCTTGAGAAGCTAAAAATGCTGGTAAATAATGAATAAAGACGTTAAAAGCCTAAATGTCGATGAGCTAAACGCACTTTGCCACGACATCAGAGATAAAATTCTATCTACCGTTAGCAAAAATGGCGGTCACCTTAGCTCAAACATCGGTGCAGTCGAGATCATCGTTGCGATGCATAAAATTTTTGACGTTACAAAAGATCCGTTTATCTTTGATGTAAGTCACCAAAGCTACGCGCACAAGCTACTAACTGGGCGCTGGGACAGCTTTGATACGCTTAGAAAATTTAACGGTATCAGCGGCTACACAAAGCCAAGCGAGAGTAAATTTGACTACTTTGTGGCAGGTCATAGCTCGACATCCATTTCGCTTGCAGTTGGCGCTGCAAAGGCGATCAAGCTAAAAAACGAAGAGCGCTTGCCAGTAGCTGTCATAGGCGACGGCTCGCTAAGTGGAGGCATGGCATACGAGGCGCTAAATGAGCTAGGGGATAGAAAATATCCTTGTGTTATCATCCTAAACGACAATGAAATGAGCATAAGTAAGCCAATAGGCGCGCTTAGCAAGTATCTAAGCCAGATGATGGCTGGGCAGTTTTATCAAAAATTTAAAGGCAGGGTCGAGCGCTTTTTAAGCTATATGCCAGACTCTGCAGCCTACATGGCTAGACGCATGGAGGAGGGCATCAGGCTCATCACTCCTGGCATGTTTTTTGAAGAGCTTGGGCTTGAGTACATAGGCCCAGTCGATGGGCACGACCTCTTGGCACTTCTTAGCACATTTGAAACTGCCAAAAACATAAAAAAACCAGTCATCGTGCACGTGCAGACGCTAAAGGGCAAAGGGTATGAATTTGCTGAGGGTTACTATGAAAATTGGCACGGAGTTGGGCCATTTGATCTAAAAAGTGGCGAATTTATAAAAAGACAGTCAAACAAGTCAGCTACGGCGATCTTTAGCGAGCAGCTTTTAAAGATGGCAAGAGAGCACAGCGACATCGTTGGCGTAACAGCTGCGATGCCAACAGGCACTGGCATGGATGCGCTCATACATGAGTTTCCAGACCGCTTTTGGGACGTGGCGATAGCCGAGCAGCACGCTGTCACCTCAATGTCAGCCATGGCGAAAGAGGGCTTTAAGCCATTTGTCGCGATATACTCGACCTTTATGCAAAGAGCCTATGATCAGGTCATTCACGACGCTTCTATCTTAAATTTAAACATCACATTTGCGATGGATAGGGCAGGCATCGTGGGCGAGGACGGCGAAACGCATCAGGGCGCTTTTGACATTAGCTTCTTAAACGCTGTGCCAAATATGGTTCTTTTTGCTCCAAGGTGCGAAGAGAGCATGAAAAATGTTATGAAATTTGCCTACTCTTACAAGGGTGTTAGTGCGTTTAGATATCCGCGTGGGGCATTTATCTTAAGAGATGAGTTTAAAGCTAAACCGCTTGAGTTTGGCAAGGGTGAAATTTTAGCTGACGCAAAGAGTGAGACCGCATTTTTAGGCTATGGCAACGGCGTTGGCAGGGCAAATTTGGTTAGAAATTTACTAGCTGGCAAGCTCGAATCTATCCTTGTCGATCTAGTCTTTGTAAAGCCGCTTGATAGAGGGCTTTTGCTGGATCTTGCAAAACGCACTAAAAAGTGGTATATCTTTAGCGATAGCGCTAAAAAAGGCGGTGTTGGCGAGATCGTAAGTGCCTTTTTACAAGAAAATGGCATATCAAATGTAAGCGTTGTTAGTTTTGAGTATGATGATAAATTTATCCAGCATGGCTCGACAGCTGAGGTCGAAAAGAGCCTTGGCATAAGCGCTGAGCAAATTACCCAAAAATTACTAGAGAATAATTAATATCATTTAATAAAGAAACGTTTAATATTACTTTTGCTAGCATAAAGCAAAAATTTGTATAGGGGAAAATTATGCAATATGTATCGTTGCTAAAACAGTCTGGGCTTAAAGTAACGCCGCAGCGTCTTAGCGTTTTGAGAATTCTTGATCGTCACACACATCCAACGATCGATGAGCTTTATGATGAAATTTTGAAAGAAAATCCATCAGTTTCGCTCGCAACTGTTTATAAAAACCTAAACACTCTAAAAGATGAGGGTCTAGTGGTTGAAGTAAATATCGTAAATCAAAAGGCGAGATACGACATTTATGAGCATCCACATATCCACGTGGTTTGCGAAAACTGCGGTAGCGTCGAGGATATGAGCTATGATGACTCAGAGCTTGGCAAATACCAAGAGGCGCTTGAAAAAAAGATCGGTAACATCATCGAGCGCCTAAATATCGTTGCTAGCGTAAAAAGCTGTAAACACTGCCGATAAGGCAAAATTTATGTTGCACTACGCAACATAAATTTTTATTTTTCTTCATAAAACACTTCAAACAAGCCTGAAATTAGCTTTTTTCTCATTATTTTAAGCACTAACTCGCTAAAATAAACAAAAAATTTCGGAGAAAAATGTGGGTTTGGAGATAGAGCGTAAATTTTTACTCAAAAATTCTCAAATTCTAGATTTTCTAAAAGAGGCTGGGCTAGTTTTTAAGCACCTTGAAATTTCTCAGTTTTACACCAAGATCACGCAAAATGAAGAGATCCGCTTCAGAAGTGAAGAGGGCAAATTTATAAAAACGATCAAGGTTGGCAAAGATCTTATAAGAGAAGAAAATGAGGAATTTTGCGAAAAGACGGAGTTTAAAAAGGCTCTAAAAAACCGCATCGGACGCGTAATCACAAAAGATAGATACATTTTTCGGCTAAATAATAACCCTTGTAACATCGACGTTTTTAAAGACGGCTTAAATGGACTTTGCACATTTGAGATAGAATTTGCTGATGAAAACGAGGCTGTATATTTTAAACTGCCAGCTTTTTTGGAGCAGTTTTGTAAGGCCGATGTCACCTGCGATAAAAGATATAAAAATAAATTTCTTGCCATTCACGCAAACGAAAATGAACAAATCGACTACAAAAGAGCCTACAGTGTCTTTAAAAACAAAGAAATTTCGCCAAATTTTGCTGCAAATTTAAAGAGCGGTGAGGCTCTTAGAGCTTTGTTTTTAAGCATCTTTAAAGAGATAAAGAGGCTAAAGAGCGACTATCTGCAAGATCACGATGAAGAAATTTTGCACAACCTGCGAGTAAATTTAAGAAAAGTTAGGTCACTACTTAAAATTTTTAACGGCGTCTTTGATGAAAAAGTGACGCTCTTTTTTGGAGAGAATTTTAAAATTTTGGCAAACTCAACCAACAAAAAGCGAGACCTCGACATATTTCTAGACTTTTTAAGCGAGCAAAAGCATGCAAATGAGCTAATTTACTTTGTGCAAAAGGCTTTAAATTTAGAGTATGAAAACGTTAAAAGCTATCTTAGCGATGAGGAAAACTACGCCTTTTTAAAAGAGTGGGAGATATTTTTAAACGAGGGCGAGTTTTATAGATCAAAGCTCTTTGACGTTAGCCTTTCGCGTCTTGGCTCGTTTAAACTTAGAACGCTTCTAGTTTTGGCACAAAAGAGGCTAAAAAGCCTAGATCAAGACTGCCCAAATGAGAGCTTTCACAAGATCAGGATCGAGCTTAAAAAGGTGAGATACACTTACGAGTTTTTGAGTGAGATTTTTTATTTTGACGGGCTTAAAAAGTATGAAGAGCGGCTAAAAGATATGCAAGAGATCTTTGGTGCGCTTCAAGACTATGACGTCTGGCTTGGCATCTTAGAGCGCTTACCAGAGGCTGCTAGTAAAGAAAAACTAGAGAGTAAAATCTACAAACAAATTTACAAAACCAGAGAAGAGATACTAAAAAAACGGCTTAAATTTATAAAAGCAACTCGCAAAATCTCGCGAAATTTAAAAATTTACTACATATAAAGGTCTAAAATTTATGCAAAAACAAGAAAAAATAGTTGATATGTTTAATCAGATCGCTCCGACTTACGACGTCGCAAACAGGGTGCTAAGCCTTGGCGTGGACGTGAGCTGGAGGAAATTTGCCTGCAGGTATATGCTAGAAATTTTTAAAAATAAAAGCATAAATATTGTGGATGTGGCTTGCGGCACTGGCGATATGATGGGGCTTTGGAGCGAAATTTCAAAAGAATTTGGCGTAGAGGTGAAAAGCCTAACTGGCATCGACCCATCAAGCGGCATGCTAAAAGAGGCTAGGGCGAAATTTCCAAATTTTAAATTTATAGAAGCCTACGCTGATAATACAACGCTTGCAAGCGGTGAGGCTCAAATTTTAAGCATAAGCTACGGCATAAGAAACGTGGTCGAGCGAAAGGCTGCGCTTAGGGAGTTTAATAGGGTCCTAGCTGATGGTGGCTACGTAGTCGTATTAGAGTTTACCAAACGCCAGAAAAAGGGCTTTATAACTGTGCTAAGAGATTTTTACCTAAGTAAAATTTTACCAAGTATCGGCGGCTTTATCTCGAAAAACAAAGAGGCATACGAGTATCTGCCAAGCTCGATAGAAAATTTCCTCGATGCAAAGAGTTTTTGCGACGAGCTTGTGGAGGCTGGCTTTGAGATAGAGCTTTGCAAGGGCTTTAGCATGGATATCTCGACGCTATTTATCGCCAAAAAGGTCAAAGAGATCAATGCTTAGCGTATCTGAGCTAAACGAAAAAGCAAAGGCACTGCTTGAGGCAACCCTTGACTACGTCGAGGTAAGTGGCGAAATTTCACGCCTAACAAAGCACGCTTCTGGGCACTGGTACTTCACGCTAAAGGACGAAAAGTCAAGCATCTCCGCTGTGATGTATCGTATGAATAACCAAAAGGTAAAATTCTTGCCAAAAGAGGGCTTGAAGGTCAAAATTTATGGCAAAGTGACCATTTATTCGCCAAGTGGGTCGTATCAGCTGGTGGCTAGTGCTATGCTGCCTGATGGCGAGGGCGAGCTTGAGCTTGCGTTTAGACAGCTTAAAGAAAAGCTCGAAAACGAGGGACTTTTTGACATCGGCGCAAAAAAAGAGATACCAAATTTACCTAAAAAAATAGCCCTTGTCACAAGCGCCACTTCAGCCGCACTTCAGGATATGCTAAAGGTGGTAAAGAGCCGCTGGAAGCTAAGTGAAATTTATATATTTGACGCGCTAACTCAGGGCGAAAATGCCCCAAGCTCGCTCATAAAAGCCTTACGCAGAGCCGATAAATACGGCGTTGATGTGATCGTTTTGGCTAGAGGAGGTGGCAGCAAAGAGGATCTTTGGTGCTTTAACGACGAGGGTCTAGCGCGTGAAATTTACGCTACAAAAACGCCAGTCATAAGCGCTATCGGACATGAGATCGACTATGTTATAAGCGACTTTGTAGCAGACCGCAGATCGCTTACGCCAAGTGCAGCCATGCTTGATCTTTTGCCTGATGAAGAGGCGTTTTTTCAGTATCTTGACAGACTCAGCGACGATCTTGATAGTGCCTTAAATTTAAAGATCACAAAGAAGCAAAATTTATTAAATTTACTACTTTCTAAATTTTCATCAAACGCTCTAAAAGCTAGGATCAAGCTAAAATTTAGCGAGGTGGCAAACAAGCAAAATGCCCTAACTAACGCCGTGCAAAGAAAGATCTTGCTTCTTAGCTCAGCTCTTGGCTCGCTTGAGAAGGCTTATGAGATGAGGGAGCTCTTTTTTGAGAGCACTAAGGGGCTTATAGAGGTTAGAAAAGATGGCAAGAGAGCTGATCTTAGGGATTTAAATTTGAATGATGAGATCGAGCTTATCTCGCAAAATACACATAAAAAAGCAATTATCAAGGAGTAAAAATGAGTAGAAAAATCAACTTTAGCGCAGGCCCAAGCGTGATACCGCTAGACGTTTTAGAGCACGCAAAAGCCGAATTTACCGACTACAGAGGCGAGGGCTACTCGATCATGGAGATCAGCCACAGAAGCAAGACCTTTGAGGAGATCCACTTTGGCGCGATGGAGAAGATAAGAAAGCTTTACGGCATCGGCGATGAGTATGAAATTTTATTTTTGCAAGGCGGCGCACACTTGCAATTTAGCATGATACCGATGAATTTATATCAAGGTGGCAGGGCTGAATATGCAAACACTGGCGTTTGGACAAACAAAGCGATCAAAGAGGCAAAAGTGCTTGGCGTAAATGTAGATGTCGTCGCAAGCAGCGAGGATGAAAATTTCTCTTACATCCCTGAGTTTAAATTTAGCGATGACGCCGACTACGCCTACATCTGCTCAAACAACACGATTTACGGCACGCAGTATAAGGCTATGCCAAAGACCAAATCGCCCCTTGTTGTCGATGCTTCGAGTGATTTTTTCGCTAGACCGCTTGATTTTAGCAGTATCGGCTTGCTTTATGGTGGCGCTCAGAAAAATGCGGGCCCAAGCGGCGTGACTATCGTTATTTTAAGAAAAGACCTAGTTGATCGCGTGAGCAGCCAAAACGTCCCTATGTTTTTGCGCTATAAAACGCACGTAGAGGCAAACTCGCTCTATAACACACCGCCAACTTTTGGAATTTATCTTTTAAATTTAACCATGCAGCACCTGCTAGATCTTGGCGGGCTTGCCGAGGTTGAGAAGATAAACGCCAAAAAAGCAAGCACGCTTTATAGCATCATAGACAGCTCAAATGGCTTTTACGTGGGTCACGCCAAAAAATCAAGCAGGTCAGATATGAACGTGAGCTTTACGATACCAAAAGATCATGCGCTTGAGCCAGTTTTCGTCGAAGAGGCGCTAAAAGAGGGTATGTTAGGGCTAAAAGGTCACAGACATCTTGGCGGCATAAGAGCCTCTATCTACAACGCCGTTAGCCAAAGCGACGTTGATAAACTTGGCGAGTTTATGAGAGAATTTGCCAGAAAGCACGGCTGATGAACAAGGCAAAAAAAGCTTACGACGAAATTCCTTATTTCTCAGCTGCATTTAGTGACTGCTCGCCCGTTAGGATAGAGGCGGTGGCTAAATTTCTTGGGCTAAAGGCGGCAAATTTAAAAGATGCCAGAGTGCTTGAGCTTGGCTCATCGTATGGTGGCAACATCTTGCCATTTGCAGCTTCTCACAAAGAGGCAAAGGTCGTTGGCATCGACATCTCAAGCCACCAAGTAGAAGAGGGCAACAAGATCGCAAAGAAGATGAAATTAGAAAATTTCACCCTTCTTGAGCGTGACTTTTTGCACATGAATGAGCACGATATCAAGGAGCTTGGCGAGTTTGACTACATCATCGCCCACGGCGTTTATAGCTGGGTGAGCCCAAACGTAAGAGACGCGCTACTTGCAACGATAAAGGCGCTACTTAGCAAAGATGGCATCGCCTACGTCTCTTATAACACCTACCCAGGTTGGAAGAGCCTTGATATCTTAAGGGATTTCATGCTCTTTGCGAGCGCAAACAGGGGCGATAAAGAGTCGCTACCTCACGTCAAAGAGGAGTTAAATTTTTTGCAGGATTATTTGAAATTTAGCCTGCAAAACCAAAGCGACGTCGTCTATAAAGACAGCATGAAGCTACTTTTAACGCAGCTAAATTTCTTACAAGGCATCATCGCAAAGGGTAGTGATTATTACATTTTGCATGACTTTTTGGAGGCGAGCAACGAGCCAACTTATTTTCATAAATTTGCCAAGCACATCGATAAACACGGGCTTTGCTACGTCATAGACGCCTCTCTAAACGATATCTTTGCAAGCTCGACTGGGATCTACCGCTTTGACGCGCACATCGAGCAAAGCTACAACACCCGCATCAAAAAAGAGCAGCTAAACGACTTTTTGTTTAATAGATCTTTTAGAAAGAGCCTCATTGCGCACAAAGAAAGGCTTGGTGGCGCTGATGACTTTGATGCGGTGCTTGGAGAGAGCGAGCTTGATAGGGTTTATTTTGCATATTTTAGTGAGCAGCCAAGGACAAAAACGCAAGAAATTTTAAGCAAAGCCTATCCGCAAAGTCTAAATTTAAGTGAAGTAAAGGCCGCACTTGGAGAGAGCGAGGGTGAAGCCTTTATGGGGCTACTTGAAATTTTAAATGATCAAAACACTAAATTTTCATCCTCAAAGCTTGCAGCACTTGCTTATGAGCCTAAAAAAACTAGGCTAAAGCCTAGAGCTGCAGCCTATCTTGGGTATTTTTTGGAGACAAGCTCGCCAGTTATATCTTTAGCAAATGAGCTAAATGGCAAGCTAAACTTAAGCGTTGAAGAGATCAAAGCTGCATTGAAATTTGACGGCAAAGCCAGCCTTAAAGAGATCGCAAAGGGCGTAAATTTAAGCGAAGATGAGCTAAAAGAGCTTGCTTTTAAACTAAGTGAAGCTTACTTTTTCGAAGAAATTTAAAAAAGAGCGTGGCAAATTTAGCCATGCTCTTACTCAAAAAACATATCTTTTAATATCAAACATATCATCGCTATGTAAAAGACCAAAAACCATTTTTTAAGTGTTTTTTTGTCGGTATTTTGCGTCTTTTTGGTGCCAAAGTATGCGCCTATTAGCGAGCCAAGACCTAAAAATGTGCCCTCAGCGTATGAGATGTGACCATTTAGTGAGAGTGAGATGAAGCCAGCAATGGCTGCAAACATAACGAAAAACACGCCCATAGAAACGGCTTTTTTAAGCTCATAACGCAAAAAGCCAACCAAGATAGGAGCGATAAAGACGCCTCCACCGATGCCGATGCTAATGGCAAAAACGCCAACAAAAACGCCAACTAAAAATAGCAAAAAGAGCGAATTATTCGCATTTGAGCCGTCGCTGTTTGGCGAAAAGTATAGTTTTACAAGCGAAAAGACAAATGTCGCAAGTAGCATAGACTCAAGTAAGAGTGCTGGCGCGTGCGATACGATGATGCCACTAAAGCTAGCTCCAACCAAGCCTCCAAGCCCCAAAAAGACGCCGCGATTTAGCTTCAAAAGCCCAGCTTTGTAGTTTAGATACGAGCCAAATGTCGCACTAAAGATCATCTGCATGACGCTTATGCCAATGGCAGTTTTGACGCCATATCCAAAGGCGACCATGATAGGAACGACGACCGTGCCGCCACCGATGCCAAAAAACCCGGCGATGTAACCAACGCCGATACCGATTATAAATAGTTCTACAAAAAGCATTTTTTCTCCCTTGACTGGTGCAAATTTTAGCCAAGGGGCTCTTAAAAAAATAGTAAAAAAGGCGTAAATTTAAAAATTTAGCCAAAATTCTAAAAAGTAAAAGCGAAAATTTTTTATAATCAATAAAAATTTAAAAGGAAAAATATGCTCTTAGAACAACCACTTTTTTATTACGAAGCGATCAGAGAAAAATTTAAAAATAGCTACCTTGCTGAAGACAAGACACAGACGATAATCGGCATCGACTGCGAATATATCGACGAAAAGGATATGGACTTTTACGGACTTAGAAGCTACTTTGATACTAATCGTAACAGATCGCTTGCACCTTTTGCTGGGCTTTTTGGCGTCTTTGCTTATGATGGCGTGAGATACTTTGAGTATATCGGCGAAGAGAAGGCTAAAAAGTATGAGTTTCCAAAATTTATCTACGCCGATGCTAAAGCATATCTGCACTTTGATAAGATGAGTAAAATTTACACTTTTTATGGAGATAAAGAGAGGTATTATGACTTTTTGCTAAATTTAAAGGCAGAGCATAAGGGCGAAAAAGAGTGTGAATTTAGCATAAAAACTGATCTTAGTAGTGAAAAGAAACACTTTGAAGATATGGTTGAAGTGGCAAAAGAATACATAAGAAGTGGCGACGTCTTTCAAGTGGTGCTTGGCGAGCTACTTGAAATTTCAACGAATATGAGCAGCTTGGACTTTTACAAAAAGCTAGCCACCGCAAATCCAAGCCCATATATGTTTCATTTTCCTACGCCTTATGGCGATGTGGTTGGCTCGTCGCCTGAGCTTGTTTTTGAGATGAAAAGTGAGCAAATTTTTGTAGCACCGATCGCTGGCACAAGACCAAGAGGTGGCGATGCAAACGCTGACTTGGCGCTTGAAAATGAGCTATTAAGTGATGAAAAGGAGCTCGCTGAACATAAGATGCTAATCGACCTTGCCAGAAATGACATCGGCAGGGTCTCAGAGCCAAAGAGTGTGGCGGTAAAAAATGCGATGCATATCCAGAAATTTGAAAAAGTGATGCACATCGTGAGCGACGTCTATGGCAAGTGCGCTAGGGAGCTTAACCTTTTTGACGTGTTAGCTAGCATCTTCCCAGCTGGCACGTTAAGCGGTGCGCCAAAGATCAGAGCGATGCAGATAATCAATGAGCTTGAAATTTTTGAGCGAAATATCTATGGCGGGGGCATTGGATTTTTGCATTTTAGTGGCGACGCTCAGGTGGCGATCCTTATCCGCTCAGCCATCTTTGTGCCAGCTAAAAACGGCTTTAGTGACGTATATATCGGAGCTGGAGCTGGCATAGTCTATGACTCAAAGAGCGAAAAAGAGTATGCTGAAATTTGCCACAAACGAGCCAGCGTGGTAAATGTCTTTAAAAACAGCGCAAAAGAGGTTTAAATTTACAAAGTAGGAGTTTTTATGCCAGGGCAAAATTTAATCTAATCCTAGCTGTAACGATTTTTGTTTTTATATGTGCATGCTTTATGGTGCATAAGGATTATAAAAAGAATTTGCAAAAAGATAAATAATTAAATTTGTAAGGCGGTAAATCAACCTGCAAAAACAAATTTGTATTATTTGGCTTTAAAAAGAATAACTAATGCCAATATAAATTTAGCCTATCTAACGACCTTATTTTTGTGGGCGCGCTAAACGCTAGCAAGATGAGATTTTGTTTTGATGAGCACATCCAAATAAATGTGGTGGCAAATTTCACACAAATTTATGAGTATGAAAATTTACACATCAAAAAGGGCGAGCGTCTTGGAAATTTCGAGCTTGGCTCAACCATTGTCATGCTTGGCGAAAAAGATGCGAACAAATTTAACCTCTTTGAAAACAAAGAGTTTAAATTTGCTGAAGCGATCAGACTTATAAGATAAATATGCTAAGCATATGAGTAAATTTTTATATATTCATTACAATATGAGTTATAGTATTCAAAATATTATATGTATGAAGGCTTGTAAAAGAAGATGAGCGCATTATTTTATCTACCAAAATTTCTCTAGGGTTAAGATTTAATTGGCTCATCTGTAAGCTGTTATTTGTTTTACTAAGTCGATAGCTTTTACATCATTTAAATATATTAATAAGATATAAGATTACGACTTATCGTATTTTTTAAAACTTGTTATAAAAAATTTAAATTTGCCTTGCAACCCAAGGGTTAAATATTTTTATGAAAATTTTAGCTATTTAGCCCAAAAAGGGCTAAATTTAGACATTAAATCTAAAGTGCATAACATCGCCATCTTGCACGACGTAGTCTTTGCCCTCAAGTCTCATCTTACCAGCCTCTTTGGCTCCGTTTTCGCCGCCATGTGCGATGTAGTCATCATAGCTTATCACTTCAGCTCTGATAAAGCCTCTCTCAAAGTCGTTGTGGATGACGCTTGCTGCTTTTGGCGCTTTCCAGCCATTTGTGATCGTCCAAGCCCTTACTTCCACGACGCCAGCGGTGAAATAGCTTATCAAATTTAGCTTTGCAAAAGACGTTTTGATGATCTTTTCAAGGCCGCTCTCACTCGTACCAAGAGATGCCAAAAACTCATGCGCCTCTTCGTCGCTTAGACCTATTAGCTCCTCTTCAACCTTGGCGCAAAGCTTGATCACCTCGTGGTCTGAGGCCTTAGCATACTCTTTTAGCGCTTTTACAAATTTATTATCTTCGCTAAGTCCTTCTTCATCAACATTTGCGCCATAAACTACCTCTTTTGCACTTAGAAGTCTTAGCTCTTTGTTAAGTGCCAAAAATGCCTCGCTATCTCTTTGCTCAAAGCTACTTGCGCTTTTGCCATCATTTAGGTGAGCAAGAAGCAAATTTGCTATCTCAAGCGCCTCTTTTGCGCCTTTTGCGTTTGCTTTCGCCTCTCTTGTGAGCTTTTCTATCTTTTTATTTAGCTGCTCGATGTCAGCTAGTATCAGCTCGGTTTGGATGATCTCGATGTCTCTTACTGGATCGACGCTACCCTCGACATGGGTGATATTTTCATCCTCAAAGCAGCGAACTATGTGTAAGATAAGCTCGGTTTCTCTGATGTTTGATAAAAATTTATTGCCAAGTCCCTCGCCAGAGCTAGCCCCTTTTACAAGGCCTGCGATATCTACGAATTCGATGGTTGAGTATTGAATTTTATTTGGACTAACTATCTTTGCAAGCTCGTTTAGGCGCTTATCAGGCACTGGCACGATGGCTTTGTTTGGCTCGATAGTGCAAAACGGATAGTTCGCACTTTCGGCGTTTTGTGCCTTTGTAAGTGCGTTAAATGTCGTTGATTTGCCCACATTTGGCAGGCCTACTATTCCAACTGAAAGTCCCATCAATTCTCCTTGCTAAGTGCTTGTAAAAAGTATAAATTCATCCTCACGCCAGCCCCGCTCGCACCTGCTTGGTTGTATCCCCAAGCCTTTTCGCGGTATGCTGGACCTGCGATATCAAGGTGTAGCCACTTGTCTTTATACTCATCTTTGATAAATTTAGCTAGAAACATACCAGCTGTGATCGCGCCGCCATATCTGCTTGAGGCGCAGTTACTAACGTCTGCGATCTGGCTTTTGATAAGCTCGCTAAGATAAGGGTTAAAATCAAGCGTAGTCGCTAGCTCACCGCTATCTTTTATCTTGTTTTTAAACTCATTTTTTAGGCTCTCGCTGTTGCCCATGATGCCTGTCGTGTATTCTCCAAGCCCCACGACGCAAGCGCCAGTTAAGGTTGCCATGTCGATTAAGATGTCTGGCTTAAAGTCTTGTGCATAGCTTAGGCAATCAGCCAAGACCAAACGTCCCTCTGCGTCGGTGTTTCTAACCTCTATGCTAATTCCACTTCTTGAAATAAGCACATCATCTGGCTTATAGGCGTTGCCACCGATCATATTTTCGGTTGCGCCTAAAATGGCGTGAATTTCAAATGGTAAATTTAGCTCCGCTGCACCTTTTATGATGCCAAGAGCTGCTGCTGCGCCGCTTTTGTCTGATTTCATAGTGAGCATATAATCAGCAGGCTTTAAGCTAAGGCCACCGCTATCGTATGTTAGGCCTTTGCCGACAAAAATGATGCGTTTTTTAGACTTTTTAGGCTTATAGGTTAGGTGGATGAGCCTTGGTTTATGCACGCTTGCGCGATTTACCGCCAAAAATGCGTTCATATTCTCTTTAGCTAGAAATTTCTCGTCATAGACCTCGCACTTTATGCTGGCGATGTTTTTGGCTAAATTTAAAGCGTCTTGCGCCATCTTTTGCGGTGTGTAAATTTCTGGGATTTCATTTACGATATCTTTTGTGAAATTTGTAGCACTTGCTATTATCTCCGCCTCTTTAAAGCCCTCATTTGCAGCCTTTAGATCGACCTTTTTGCCAGCAAATTCTTCAGTTGAAAAGATGATCTCTTTTAGGGTGTATTTATCTTTTTTCTCTTTATATTTGTTAAATTCGTAGCTTCCAAGTAAAAAGCCCTCAGCTAGCGCTTCAAAGCTTAGTTTTTGGCACTGCGCTACGTAAGAAGCTAGCTTTATGCTCTTAATATTTAACGATTTTAGTGCGTTATAAGCTTTAGCGGCTGCAACTCTAAGCTCGTCAAGATCAAGCTTAGAAAGTGGCACGTAAGCCCTTTTTGCTTCGCTTAGGATGAGGACGCTATCGCCTTTGTAATTGTTAAATTTAATAGCCTCTTTATCGCCTATAAATTTATGTTTTAACTCCTTATCCACTACGAAAATTAGTTCAATATCAGCTTTTATATCTTTTAATTTCTTATCAACTATTTGAAACTGCATGTCTTCTATCTCTCCTTTCGTTTAAAATTTTATTTTCGATGCGCTTAAATGTATAGATCAAAAGCCCCATAAATATGGCAACCACTGGGATAGCGACATACCAGTGCTCTTTTGCCTTTTGAAGCAGCACCAATATATGCTTGCCAAGTATCCAAGCAGGTATGGTGGTGATCGCCGCCCAGCACCAAGCGCTGATCAAATTTATAAAGGCGTATTTTTTAGCATCATAGCCAGTAAGTCCTATGCAAAGCGGTATGATGACACGAAAGCCATACATATAGCGTTGTAAAAAGATGATCGGCCAGCCGTATTTTTTCAGCATTATGTGCGCCACTGCAAATTTTCTCCGCTGCGTGTGAAGCCTTTTTGCGATGTATTTTTTATTGTAACGGCCAAGGTAGAAGTAAATTTGATCTCCCACAAAGCCTCCAAGTCCAGCCACAAAGATAGCAAGCGCGATGTGCATGTGCGTGGTGTGCGCGAGAATTCCAGCCATTATTAAGGCCATCTCGCCTTCCATGATACACCAGACAAAAAGTATGATGTAGCCGTACTCTTTAAGCAGTTCTATAAAAAACTCTTCCATTCTAAACCTCTAAAACGCTGTAAATTTTAGTAAGCGACTTTAGCTTTTCGCTACCTTTTAGATCGACTAGATCTATGAGAAAGCACGCTTCTACGCAGGTTGCGTTAGTTTGATTGATAAGCTCAACTGAAGCTTTTGCAGTGCCTCCAGTGGCTATGAGATCGTCCATCAAAAGCACTCTAGCGCCTGCTTTTTCTCCAAAAGCATCGATGTGAATTTGCACTTCATCGACGCCGTATTCTAGGCTATACTTTTGAGAAAGCGTGATAAAAGGTAGTTTTTTTGGCTTGCGAATAGGCACAAAAGGTAGCCTTAGTCTTGCTGCAAGCGCCGCGCCAAAGATAAAGCCTCGTGACTCTATGCCAGCGATGTAATCAATCTTTGCGTCCTCATATCTAGCCACCAAATGATCTATCAAAAAGTTAAATGCCTCTTTGTTGTTTAGTAGCGTCGTGATGTCGCGAAAGACTATGCCAGGCTTTGGAAAGTCGTTTATGCAGCGAATAGAGTTTAGTAAAAATTCTTTGCCTTCTTGATCTAAAATTTTCATAAATTTCCTTAAATTTGATGTTAAAGTAGCGCTTCGATCTTGCCTTCAAGCTCACGAATTCGTTGTCTTAGCTTGTCGTTTTCTAAGCGGTACTGGGAATTTCTTGTGCGAAGTGAGGTTACGTCGTTTTTAGTTTTGTTTAGCTCGTCTGTCAAGATGTCGATGTTGCCTAGACTTCGTTGAAGTTGGATCTGAAATTTTCTTATGACGACCTCGGTGTCTTGGAGGTTATTTTTCATAAAATCTTTTGTCGCACGCTCTTTTTTTAGAAGCGTTTTGAAGTAAAAAACCATGACGGTTAGGTAGATCGCAGCACAAACAAGAGCGGTAAAAACGATCCACTCGCCTATCATTTGCCTGCCTCAAGCTCTATTTTTTTGACTCTTCTTTCGTGTCTGCCGCCTGCAAACTCAGTCTTTAAAAAGGCTTCAACCGCCGAGATAGCCACGCCTGCGCCAATAACCCTTGCGCCAAAAGCGATTACGTTTGCGTCGTTGTGCTCTCTTGCAAGTCTAGCGGTAAATTCGTCGTGACAAAGGGCGCATCTTACGTTTTCGTGCCTGTTTGCAGCTATTGATATACCTATGCCAGTGCCACAAACTAGCACGCCGTAGCAGTTAGGCTCAAGCTTGCTCGCCAGCAAATGCGCATAATCAGGGTAATCAACGCTATTTTTATCGTTTGTGCCAAGATCAACTACTTCGTATCCAAGCCCTTTAATAGCCTCTTTAAGCTCGTTTTTTAGCTCAAAACCAGCGTGATCGCTAGCTAAGAAAACTTTGTCTATCTTCATGAAAAGTCCGTTAAATTTTTTGTTGATTATAGTCAAAGTTGCATTAAAATAAAATTTTACTCTCAGCCAAAATGAAGCTATAATTTACCAAAAATTTAAAGGAGAAAATGTGAAAAAAGCGCTCTTTTTAGTGGCTTCTATGCTAGCCTTTGCAAATGAAAATCTAATAGAGATCTACACAGATCAAACCATCATCACTCAAAAATTTAGTGACGCAAATAGCTCTTTTAGCGCCTTTGTGCCAGAGGGTGTGCAGAGTGAGAGCATCACGATAAATGGGGATTGTGACGCGAATGCTTATCTAAAAAAGATCAGCGAAGAAAATAGCCCAAGTTACATAAAATGGAAGCAAGAAGTTGCAAATTTAAGTAGCAAGCTTGAGGCGCTAAATGCAAGAGGTAGGTTTATAGAGCAGGCTTTAGTAGAAGGAAACAAAAGTAACGATGTGACAAAAAGAGCTGATGAGTTTTATAAATTTAGCCTAGAAAATATCGAGAAAATTTCAGCTGCTAAAAGTGAGCTTGAAGCGCTTAAAGAAAACGAGCCAAAAAGCGAGATGGCTGGGTTTTTGCAGCTTGATGTGAAATTTGCTTGCAGTCCAAAAGAGGCAACGCTTTCATACGTGGATGATGAGGCTCCAAAGACGCTAAATGAAATTTATGCAGATACAAAAAACAAAAATATCTTGATAAAACAAGAAATTTTACTCACCAACCCTTTTGCCAGTGAAGTTAAAAATTTAAAGCTCGCTATCTATCCGACTAGGTATCAAAAAGCGCTTGCTCCAAGTAAATTTTACCCTTGGTACGAGGAGAGCGAGATGGAGGCTGATGGTTACGGCGCTTCAAAAAATATGCTAAGAGCTGCGAAAGTCGCTGCTGAGGTCGCTGACATGCGTGTGCAAAGAGATGAGAATGAGTTTGCCAAAATTTGGAAGATAGATGGGATAAATTTAGCAAAAGGTGAGAGCAAATATATAACTTACGACACTCAAAAAATGGATGCAAATTTTAGCGTTTTTGCTGATTTTTACGGCTCACTAAAGGCATATAACATAGCTAGCTTTAAGCTAAATGATGATCTAACGCCAGCTAAAACGCAGTTTTACGTTAATAGTGTGAGTGTTGGCAGTCCAAGCGAGTTTGAGATGAAAGCTAAAGATGAGCCCTCTGAGCTATTTTTGGGACAAAACGAGCTAATTGAGCTTAAAAAAGAGCGCTTAAATAAATTTAAAAAGAGCTCGCTTCTTGGCAAAGAGCGAATAAGCGAAGAGGGCTATGAGATAAGTGTCAAAAACAACTCAAGCAAGAGCGTCGATGTCACCTTGGTCGATCGCGTGCCAGTATCTGCCGACGAGGCGGTAAAGGTCGAGATAAAGGGCTTTGATAAAAAAGATATCAGCAAAGATGGCAAGGTAGAGCTTAAATTTAGCCTTGCACCAAAAGAGGAATTTAAAAAAGAGTACTCTTATAAGATCACAAAGCCAAAAATTTAGAGCAAATTTGCTCTAAATTTAGCCGTTTATAAAGGCGCTTGCGATATCTAAAACGTATCTTGTCGGATAAAAGATAGTATTTTTTAAAGGCGAAATGAGGATGATGATAAGGATGACAAATCCATATCTTGAGATACCCTCAAGCTTTTCTGCTAGTGCGTGAAAGCCAAAATTTCTAAGCGCATACTCGAGCGCGTGAAAGCCGTCAAGTGGTGGGATCGGATAGAGGTTAAAGATGGCTAACATCAAATTTAAAAGCGCAAGCGTAAATAAAAACTGAAGTAAAATTTCAAAGGTTTCTATATTTAGCAAAGCCTTTAGCACAAAAAGCGATAAGATGCCTAGGATGATGTTGTAACAAATACCAGCTAGACTTACGTAGATAGCTGCCTTGTATCCGCCATTTCGCACGACTGTGTAGGTATTTACAGGCACTGGTTTTGCCCAGCCAAACATCATGCCAGTGCTTAGATAAAGCACCAGTGGCACGATGATAGTGCCAACAAGATCGATGTGTTTTATCGGATTTATGCTAAGTCTGCCAAGGCTTTTTGCGGTGTTGTCGCCAAATTTATAAGCGACATATCCGTGAGCGATCTCGTGGCCGACGATGGCGATTATTAAAGAGAGGACGATAGTGGCGACTTTTATGGGGTCAAAATTAGTGAAGTCCATCAACTTCTCCCTCTTTTAAAGCTTGTTTTGTAAAAAACTCATCGTTTTCTATCGTATCTACAAAGCGTCCGATACGCTCCCAGCGCACATTGTAGTTGCTGTCCCAGCTAAAATATATAAACCAAGGCTGTCCAACTATATCTTTGTAAGCCACGCTTCCCCAAAAACGGCTATCGTTTGAGTGGTCGCGGTTGTCGCCTATCATAAAGTACTCATCTTTTGGCACTTTGACGTAAAAAGCGTTAAAGTTGAAATTTGGATTTTGCGGTAGTGAGCTAATGAGCGCTGGCTTCATAAAAACGTTTGATTTGTTTGTATTTAGCATGAAAACCATCTGCTCAAATAAATTTACATTTTCGTCGTAATGGATGCCGCTAAATCTATATGGCTCTTTTATGAAAAGCTTGCCATCAAGTTCGGCTATATCGCTACACGAGTAGCCAAATTTACTCTCTTTGCCGTTTAAATTCTCTCGGCAGTTTGCCTTTATAAAGCTATCTCCCTCTTTTGGGCGTAGATAGAGGGCTTTTTCGGTAAAAACGATCTCGTCCTCGCTGGTTGCAAAGCAGCGCTTTACAAAGTGAGTTTTCTCATCGTTTGGATAGCGAAATACGACTATATCGCCTCTTGCAGGACCATCGCCTGTGATGAGATGCCCATTGCCATTTAGCTCAGGTAAAATTTTCATCTCAAGCCATGGAATTCTTGGTGTTGGTATGCCATAAACATACTTTTTAGCAAATAAAAAATCCCCAACCAAAAGCGTGTTTTTCATCGAACCAGACGGGATCACAAAGGCTTGAGCTACAAAGAAAATGACAAGCAAAACGATGATAACCGTGCCTGTCCAGCTCGAGCAAAAGTCATAAAATTTAGTAAAAGCTCTCTTCATTATCTCACTCTTTAATTTTTTTTGCCTGTGCAGCAAGGATTGTGTTGTTTAAAAGCATGGCTATGGTCATCGGGCCAACGCCGCCAGGAACAGGCGTGATGTATGAGCATTTTGGTGCGACCTCGTCAAAATCCACATCGCCCACAAGCCTGCCATCATCAAGTCTGTTTATACCCACATCAACGACTACTGCGCCATCTTTTACCATGTCAGCCTTTAAGAAAAATGGCTTGCCAATGGCTGCAACAATGAGGTCAGCATTTTTGCAAATTTCTTTTAAATTTTTAGTCTTGCTGTGTGTCACTGTAACCGTTGCAGAGGCATTTAGAAGTAAATTTGCCATAGGTTTGCCAACGATGTTGCTTCTGCCGATCACCACTGCATTTAGCCCAGCTACATCTATGCCATACTCTTTTAAAATCTCCATCACGCCAAGCGGTGTGCAAGGCACAAAGCCATCAAGTCCGCTAACAAGTTTGCCAACATTTACAGCATGAAAACCATCTACATCTTTTCGTGGATCGATCGCTGCGAGCACGACGTTTGTATCGATGTGCTTTGGTAGTGGCAGCTGAACCAAGATGCCATGGATGCTATCGTCTAAATTTAGCACGTTTATAAGTGCAAGAAGCTCGTTTTGGGTTGTATTTTCGCTTAGACGGTGAGCTACGCTTTTTATGCCGTATTCGTTGCAGGCTTTCTCTTTGGCTCTAACGTATGTTTGAGATGCCTTATCTTCGCCGACCAAGACGACGGCTAAGGTTGGCTCGATACCAAATTTCTTTAGCTCATCAGCTCTTACTTTTACGCTTTCTTTGACCTTTAAAGATACGGCTTTTCCGTCTAAAATTTTCATATTCGATCCTTACTTAAAAGCTTTTTTAATCACAAGGGTGGTATCATACCTAAAAATAAATTAAATTTTTAAAAGAGAGGTTTATGAGGTCTGTTTTTTTGATTTTGCTATTTTGCGTGGCGATTTTTGGAGCTGATTTTATCACAAAGACCGAGTACGCCAAGATGCTCTACCTAAATCCGCGTGGCATAGGCTGTGATAAATGTCACGGCGCAAAGGGCGAGGGCAGCCTAATCTCTAAATACAAGCACTTTGACAAAAAGGCAAACAAAACGGTCGATGATGAGCTTAGAGCGCCAAAGATAAATGATATAGATTTTGAAAGCTTTAAAGCAGCTCTTACAAAGCCAAAAGGCGTCATGCCAAGCTACTTTTTGACAGACGAGGAGACGACCATCCTTTATGAATACATCACAAATCAGATGAAACCTCCTGCAAAAGCGGCAAAAGTAGCACCAAAAAATTTAGCTAAGCCAGCCACGCCTGCTACTATGCAAAAACAGCCAGAGCAACCTGCTAAAGCTGCCCCAAACGCACAAACTGCAGAGCCAGCCAAGAGCGCTCCTGTAAAGCCAGCTGATCCTGCAAAGCCAGCTAACACCCAGACACCAAAGTCACCAGCAAAACCAGTAACAAATCAAAAAGATAATCAAAAGACAAATTTAAAAACACAAAATCAAAAGGATAAAAAATGACAAATAAAGAGGCATTTAGCGAAGCTAAAAAATATATCCCAGGCGGCGTAAACTCACCTGTTCGTGCATTTGGTAGCGTTGGAGGCGAGCCTGTGATGATAGATCATGCTAGGGGTGCTTATCTATACGACGTCGAGGGCAAAAAATACCTTGACTTCATCCAAAGCTGGGGTCCGCTCATCTTTGGTCACTGCGACAAAGACATAGAAGAAGCGATCATATCTGCTGTAAAACAAGGCGTCTCTTACGGCGCTCCCTCTCCAAAAGAGACCGCTCTAGCAAAGCTAATATGCGATGAGTTTAAACAAATAGATAAAATTCGCTTCGTTAGCTCTGGCACTGAGGCTACCATGAGTGCTATTAGAGTGGCTAGAGGATATGCTAAAAAAGACGGACTTATCAAATTTGAGGGCTGCTACCACGGACACAGCGACGCACTTCTTATCAAAGCAGGAAGTGGCGCTACGACATACGGCAACGCTTCAAGCGGCGGCGTGCCACAAGACGTTGTGAAAAATACATTTTTAGCTATCTACAACGATATAGAGAGCGTAAAAGCCATCTTTGAAAACAATAAAGACAAGATAGGCGTCGTCATAATCGAGCCTATCGCTGGAAATATGGGGCTTGTGCCAGCTGATAAGAAATTCTTACGTGAGCTTAGAGCGCTTTGCGATAAATTTGGTGCAGTGCTTATACTTGATGAAGTTATGAGCGGTTTTAGAGCTTCTCGCCTTGGCTCATATCCATTTCATGAAGTAGATGCCGATCTTGTCACATTTGGCAAGGTTATAGGTGGAGGCATGAACGTCGCTGCATTTGGCGGTAAGGCTAAGATCATGGACTGCTTAAGCCCTGAGGGTGCAGTATATCAAGCAGGCACGCTAAGTGGCAACCCAGTGGCGATGAGCGCTGGTATAGCGGCTATTTCAAAGATAAATAGCGACGTAAATTTATACGCTAGACTTGAAAAACTAGCGAAAAGACTAATGGAGGGCTTCAAAGAGGCAGCAAAAAGTGCTGGCATCACCATCCAAACCGAGGTTCGTGGCTCTATGTTTGGCTACTTTTTTACAGACCATGCAGTAAAAAACTACGACGATGCGCTAAAGAGTGACACAAAACTCTTTGCTAAATTTCACCAAGCGATGCTTAGACGCGGAATTTATCTTGCACCTAGCCAGTTTGAGACTGGATTTATCTGCGATGCGATGAGTGAAGCTGATATCGATCTAGCGGTAAATGCAGCTAAAGAGGCATTTTTGGAGATAAAAGCTTAATGGCAAAATTTAAGATAAAAGATATCGTAGCAGGGGCTGAGCAGCTAAGTCTTGGCGTTTCAATCGTAGTTGCGATCTTGCTTGGCACTGGGCTAGGATATCTTGTAAAAAAGGCTACAAATTTCACGCCAGCGCTTTGGATAGGCTTTGCTATTGGCATCGCAGCTGCTATTTTAAATGTCTATAAAGCCTATAAAGCGCAGGTTAAAAGCCTAGATGAGCTAAAGGACGAGACTAGATATAAAGGCTACACAAAAGACGATGATGACGAGGACGATTAGCAGGCTTTTTATTTGCTACTTTGCGCTTTGGCTAGCTCTTAGCGTGGTTGGCAAATTTATATCAAATCAATTTTTTATAAGCTCGCAAATTTCATTTTTTGCCTCGCTTATCATCCTAACAGCTAGCTTTTTTGCCTATAAAAACCGCATAAACTCGAGGCTAGAAAATGCAAGAGAGGAAATTTTAGCCAAGATAGAAGAAGAGGATGAAGAAGATGATGAAATTTTGCCCCAAAATGAGGCAAAAGAGTTTAGCCTAAAAGATGAAAAAGCAAGGCTAAAAAAGCAGAAATTTTCATTTAAAGATAAAAGCTTTGCAGCAGCCTTTATGCCTTATCGCTTGGTTGCGTATGCGATGCTTTTTTTTGGATTTATATTTTTAAAAAATGAAAATTTACTAAACGTGCCTGGCTTTTTAGTGGGGCTTGCTCCGATGCCCATTGGAGCTTTTATCTTTGGGATAATGCAAAATAATTTGAGAAAGGACGCAGATGGCAAGTAGCTTTAGGATCATTCGCTCGATGGGACCGCTATTTTTAGGCATGAGCCTACTTTTTATAGGCAATGGCCTAGTCATCGCATCTTGTAGTGCGCTTCTTAAACAAAATGGCGTAGGCGAGCTTGCGATTGGACTAATTAACACTGGATTTTTCATAGGAGCGTTAATTAGCACGATCACAGCGCACAGGGTCATCTCAACCACCGGCCACATCAGAGCTTTTGCTATCTTTTCAGCTATCTTTGCAGTCTCAGCCATGCTTCACGCCATAAGTGAAAATTTGATCTTTTGGGCGATTTTGCGAGCCTTTTTGGGATATTGCTACTACGCACTTTTGATGGTTATAGAAAGCTGGCTAAACGCTAAGATCCCAAACAAGATAAGATCGCGCGTCATCGCCTTTTACGAGTGCGTTTTCTACACGAGCTTTGGACTTGGAATTTTGATCTTAGCGCTTGATCTTAGTGCATTTGAAATTTTCATCATCAGTGCAGCCTTTATCATGCTCTCAAGCATACCTTTAAATTTAATCCGCATAAACCAACCTCAAATTCCGCAGCGCCAACCCATAAACATCCCAAAAATTTTTGGTATCGTCCCACTAGCCCTTGTGGGAGCGCTTGTTGCAGGACTTGCGATAAATGGCTTTTTTTCTATGGCAAGCCTCTTTGTCTTGCTTCAAGGATATAGCGCAAAAGAGGCGTCATTTTTTATGACTATAGCGATGGCTGGGGGCTTTTTGGCTCAAACATTTATCGGAGGCTTTTCAGATAAATATGGCAGACGCCCAGCGCTCTTGCTTTGTAGCGTTGTATCTTTAATCAGTGCGGTTTTATTTTTGCTAAATGGCTCAAATTTGATAGTTCAGTACGTCCTCTCATTTTTCTTTGGTGGCGGCATTTTTTGTACATACGGACTTTCGCTCGCTAGGGCAAATGACGAGATCACAGACAAGACAAAGAGCGTCCAAGTGGCACGCGCGCTGCTTTTTAGCTACTCTTTTGCCTCGCTTTTCTCGCCACTTCTTATGAGCTATGCGATGAAAATTTTTGGTTCATTTGGCTTCATCTATGTCTATTTGGTGCTTTATGTTGGGCTCATCTTGTTTGCGCTAACGCAAAAGACCATACCGCAGCACATGAGAAAAGAGTACAACGACAGGCTTGTTGCAAGGACGGCTGGCATCGCGACTATTCAGCAAAATGGCAATTTTGCCGATAGAGAAAATAAAAAGTAGAAAATGGACGTAGTAAATTCTCTAAATATATCAAACACCTCGGTTCAAACTGGGCAAAATGCCGCCCAAAATGCGCCTGTTCGTAAAAATGAAGGCCCGCTTTTTAAAAATCAGCCAGCTGGGACGCCAAGTGAGCAGACCATCTCAAATGCTCTTGATAACGTTGGTAAGCTAGTTGCAAGGGTGCTTGATGATCTAAAAAGCGCTTCAAGCCTTAGCAAAGCTGAGCAAATTTTATCTCAGGCAAAAGACACTAAGATCGCTCCAAATTTAGCTAGCGAGCTCTCAGACCTTGCCAAAAGCCTAGAGGCAGAAGCTGCGCAAAATGAAAACCCTGAGATAAAGAGCCTTGCTCTAAAACTAAAAGAATTTCTAAAGCCAATCGCTGACCTTAAAGCTGGCTCGCTAAATGATCAGATCAAAAACTCAGGCGTCATGCTTGAAGCAAATTTAAAAGATGCACTTACCCCAGAGAAGCTGCCAAGCTCTATACAAAAGCTACTAAGCGATATAAAAAATCTCTCAAATCAAAATTTACTTAGTCAAATTTTAACCCTAAATGATGAGAGCTTGGATAATCAAAACTCATTTATGAAGCTTACTTCTATGCTTGAAAAAGCGAGCGGTGATGCTAAAAACATCCTTGATAACTCGAGCGTAAAAACGCTTTTAAAAGATGTGGATAAGCTTGATAATGTGGCTAAATTTCTAGATAAAAACTTCTCAAAAGAGCAAAACGCAGACGCGGTTAAAAATCAGACCAGTAAGATGGAGAATTTCATCTCAAATTTAAGTGAGAAGGTGGCAAATTTAGCTAGCGAAAAACTAAATCAAAACTTTGGCTTTACACAAAATCACAAAGAGCTAAAAGCTATCCTTGAGAGCCTAAAAAACGATCTAAAAATGCTAAATAACATAGGCGATGAGGCAGGACTTGTAAAGGCGTTTAACGAGGTTAGCGACGTCTCAAAAGAGGGCAGCTTACAAGATAAGCTCCAAAGTGCAGCAAGACGCCTAGCTCACAGCCTAAGCCTAGCAGACCCAGAAGCAAGCACAGCTAAAAGCGAGCTATCTGAGAGCAAGGCACTTTTAAAGCAGCTAAAACTAGCCACAAATGATATAAATAACATCACGACAAAGAGCCAGAGTGAAATTTCAAAGGTGCTAAATCAAGATGTAAAAAGCACGCTTTTAAACATAAGCGAAAAGAGCCAAAATGCCCAAACAGTCAATGCTGCAAACAAGATGATCTCTCAAATCGAGATGCACCAGATGGTATCAAGCTTGCAAGGAGGCATACAAACTTATATGCCTTATATCTGGGACGGCGTTGAGGGCGGAAATGTCGCATTTAAGCAGGGCAAAAAGGATAAATTTTATGCCCAGATCGATCTAAATTTTAAGAAATTTGGCCAGATAAACGTGATGGTTGGACTTGTGGATAAACGCTATATCGATCTATCGGTGGCAACGCAGACAAATGAGTTTAAAGAGCTTATCTTAGGAAATTCAAGCGAGCTAAAGCAAGCGATCTCAAAGCTTGGACTAATCGTTTCAAATTTTAACATCAAAACCTTGCCAAAGGTGAAGTTAAACGATAGATTTAAAAATTTTGGTGGCCTTGATGTGGGCTTTGATAAGAAAATTTGATGCAAGTAAATAAGAAAAAAGCCGTCGCCCTTGGCTACAATAGATCGCAAGATAACGCTCCAAAGGTGCTTGCAAGCGGTGCTGGCGAGATAGCAAATAAGATAATAAGCCTTGCAAAAGAGCATGACATACCGATCAAAGAGGATCCTGATCTCATTGAAATTTTAAGCAAGGTCGAGGTCGATCAAGAGATACCGCCAAATTTATATAAGGCGGTGGCTGAGATATTTAGCTTTTTATATAAGATCACAAATAAAAAGTAAATATTGCACTTTAATAGTGCTATAATCTCAAAATTAAGGAAATTTAAACATTAAAAAGGAGGTATTATGAAAATTTCATCAAAAGTGACGATGATGATTGTCTCGTCCCTACTGGTGCTTGGAGCCATCTTAGTCTTTCTAAATATTTACGAGCAAAACAAAGCGATAGAATTTTCTACCAAACAGCTGACTGAAACGATCTTAGCCGACAAAAGAGCAGCTTTAAGTGAAGAGATGGATATCGTTTCAAACATTTTGCTAAAAATTCAAGAGGTCTATGACGACGCAAACGAGACCATTGAAGATCAAAAAGAAGATATTATCGACTATCTCTCAAAGGCTAGATTTGGCGATGATAAAAAGGGATACTTTAGTATCTACACCACAAAAGGTGTGGTTATCTCTAGTCCTGGAGTGCCTGAGTATAACGGTCTTGATAGACTTGAAGCAACTGACGCAAATGGCTATAAATACATAAAAGATCTTATGCAAAAAGCCTCAGAAAATAGCGAGGGCGCTTTTGTAAATTTTGTAGCTAAAGCAAAAGATGGCTCAACAGTTAGAAAGATAGGAAAAGGGCTAAAACTAAGCCTCTTTCATGAAGATGTAGTGCTGATGTCTGTTGTTGGTCTTGAGGGCATGTATAAAGAGATAGATAAAATTTCAGCTACCATGCAAAATGATGCCAATGCAAACACTACAAATTTCATTGTTATAGCCATCGTAGTCTTAATCATCTCACTAATAGTTGCTATGCTTTACTCTAAATTTTCTATCACAAAACCGCTAAATGAGCTAATCATGCGGGCTACAAACCTCTCAAGTGGCGATGGCGATCTAACAAGAAAACTAGAAGTTGTAGGCAAAGATGAGATAGCAAAAGCCAGCGAAGCCATAAATAAATTTATAGAAAAAGTAAGGGTTTTAATCTCGGAGGCAAAAGATATCTCAAATGAAAATAGCTCCATCGCAAACGAGCTTAGCTCAACCTCAGTCCAAACTGGTCGTGGGGTAGAAAACTCAAGTAAGATAGTTCAGAACGCTGGGAAGGATTGCGCTGAGATACAATCATATATGAAAGATTCAATCGAAGTTGCAAAAG
Source organism: Campylobacter concisus (assembly GCF_002913765.1). Taxonomy (GTDB): domain Bacteria; phylum Campylobacterota; class Campylobacteria; order Campylobacterales; family Campylobacteraceae; genus Campylobacter_A; species Campylobacter_A concisus_BB. Next base: position 163,504 of record NZ_PPCH01000017.1, read on the forward strand.
GTGGCAAAGATGATCTTAAAAAGGCGCTAACCTACGTTGATGAGACCTTAAATACCATCTCAAATTTATCTTCAGAGATCGCTCAGACATCTGATATTGAGAACCAAATGGCTGGCAAGATCGAGCAGCTTAGCCGTGACGCTGAGCAGGTTAAATCAGTCCTTGTGGTTATAAATGACATCGCTGATCAGACAAATTTACTAGCTCTTAATGCAGCCATTGAGGCGGCACGTGCAGGTGAGCATGGACGTGGCTTTGCAGTCGTTGCTGACGAGGTTAGAAAGCTAGCTGAGCGCACTCAAAAGAGCCTTACTGAGATAAACGCAACTATCAATGTCATCGTTCAAGCGATAAATGAAAGTAGCGAGCAAATGAGCATCAACTCTAAGCAAATAAGCGAGCTAACAGGCGTGGCAAACAACGCGCAAAATACCATAAGAGATATGAGCGATATCATGAGATCAGCCATAGGACTATCTGATAAAACTATCGAGGACTATATAAAGACTGGCAAGGATATTGACGATATAGTAAAAAGCATGGAGGGCATAAGTCAAATTTCATCTCAAAGTACAAGAAGCGTAGAAGAGATAGCATCAGCTGCTGAGCATCTAAACAAGATGACAGATACGCTAAATGCAAAACTTGGCGAATTTAGAACTTGATTTGTGTGGTAAATTTTAAATTTTAAAGGCAATTAGTGGCTCAAAAACTGGTCTTAATAGGGGCTTCAACAGGAGGCCCAGGTCATATAAAAAAACTATTAAAAGATATAAATTTAAATGGTGCGATGGTCGTCATAGCTCAGCACATGAACAAGATGTTTATAAACTCATTTGTCACGCAAATGGGCAGGGAGTGCAATATAAATGTTGAAATTCTAAGCGAAAAGACAAATTTAAGAGAAAATATCGTCTATATCTGTGATCAAAATTTTGAAATTTCAGCGACTTTGCCAGTTAGTGCAAAGCCACAACCTGAGATAAAAACGATATACACGCCAAATGTTGATGTGCTTTTTAACTCAGGCACGCAGATCGCCAAAAATGTAAATTTACTTGCGATCTTGCTAACTGGCATCGGCGATGATGGCGCAGCTGGGCTTGATAAGCTCTATAAAGCAGGTGCAAAATGCATAGCTGAAAACGAAGAGAGCGCGATAGTTTATGGCATGCCAAAGCGTGCTAAAGAGCTAAATCAAAATTTAAAATCGTTAAATTTAATGATGATAAGAAAAGAGCTTGAGGAGTTTTTAAATGCTTTTTAACAAAGTGGATAAACAAAGCGAAGTTTTAGAGGCAAAAGCACCAAGCGATATGGATGGATTTAACGAATTTATGAGCACTATAAAGACGCTTTGCGGGGTTGATCTGGAGCCAAAGAGAGACATCACTCTGCAAAGAGTTAGTATATTTGCCAAAAATCGCCAGATAAAAAGCTTTAAAGATCTAGTTTCGATGATAAGATTTGACACGCTGCTTAGGCAAGATCTTTTAAATTTAGTCACCGTAAATGAGACATATTTTTATAGAGAGCTAGCACAGCTAAAAGACGTGATCTACTACGCAAAAGAGCTTGGGGAGGCTAGAATTTTATGTGCGCCTTGCTCAACTGGCGATGAGACCTATTCGCTTGCTATGCTTGCTTATGAATTTGGCCTTAGACAAAGTGATATCCAGCTAACTGGCATCGACATAAACTCAGAAGCCATACAAGCTTGTAGCGTCGGAAGCTATGGCGAGAGGAGCTTACATAGGCTAAGCGAGTTTCAAAAGGAGAGATTTTTTACAAAAAAAGATGACAAATTTTTCATCAAAAAAGAAATTTTACCAAGGTGTGAGTTTAAAATTTTAAATGTTTTTGACGATGCGATGTTTAATCTTGGTAAATTTGACATCGTCCTTTCAAGAAATATGATGATATATTTTGACGACGAATTTAGGCTAAAATGCGTTGAGAGACTGCATAGGATGCTTAAGCCAGAGGGCAGGCTCTACGCAGGACACGCCGATCTTGTGCCTTACACCCCACTTTATACAAAGCGTTTTTCAAACGGAGCTACATATTACGAGCGTGCTTAGGGTTAAATTTAACCCAGGCCGCTTTGCCCTTAGAAAGTTTTTATCAATTTTTAGCTAAAATCCCTCAAGCTAAATTTAAGGATAAAAATGAAAGACAATCTACTTGAATTAACTCAAGATATCGCTTCAGTTGATATCGAAGATTCTATAAAAAATAGCTATCTTGACTACTCTATGAGCGTCATCGTTGGACGTGCTTTGCCTGACGCTAGAGACGGACTAAAGCCAGTTCATAGAAGAATTTTATACGCTATGGATAACCTCGGCGTTGGCAGCAGAAGTGCTTATATGAAGTCAGCTCGTATCGTCGGTGAAGTCATCGGTAAGTACCACCCACACGGCGACATAGCGGTTTATGACGCACTTGTTCGTATGGCTCAGAAATTTTCTATGCGCTATCCAGTCGTTGATGGACAAGGAAACTTTGGCTCGATTGACGGCGATAGCGCAGCTGCGATGCGTTATACCGAAGCTAGAATGACCATGCTTACTGAAGAGCTTTTAAAAGATATCGACAAAGACACGGTTGATTTTGTACCAAACTACGACGATAGAGAGGTTGAGCCAGATGTTTTGCCTAGCCGTGTGCCAAATTTATTGCTAAACGGCTCAAGTGGTATCGCGGTCGGCATGGCGACAAATATCCCACCACACAGCCTTGATGAGCTAATAGACGGTCTTTTGCTACTTCTTGAAAACAAAGAGGCGACGCTTGAAGAGGTGATGGAATTTATAAAAGGTCCAGACTTCCCAACTGGCGGTATCATCTTTGGTAAAAAAGGCATCATAGAGGCCTACCGCACAGGTCGTGGCAGGGTCAAACTAAGAGCCAAAACTCACATAGAAAAAAAGCCAAACAAAGATGTCATCGTTATCGACGAGCTACCTTATCAAACAAACAAAGCAAGGCTTATCGAGCAGATCGCTGAGCTTGTAAAAGATAAGCAGATAGATGGCATTAGCGAGGTTAGAGACGAGTCAGACAAGGACGGCATCCGCGTAGTCATCGAGCTAAAACGCGACGCGATGAGTGACATCGTGCTAAATAATCTCTTTAAATCAACCACGATGGAGAGCACTTTTGGCGTTATTATGCTTGCTATTAATAACAAAGAGCCAAAGGTGTTTAACCTTATCGAGCTACTTAAGCTATTTTTAAATCACAGAAAAACAGTTATCATTAGAAGGACGATATTTGAGCTTGAAAAAGCGCGCGCAAGAGCCCACATCTTAGAGGGTCTAAAGATCGCACTTGATAACATCGACGAGGTGATCGAGCTTATTAGAAATAGTGCCGATACAGCCGTTGCTAGAGAGGGCTTGATGAGTAAATTTAACCTCTCAGAGCTTCAAGCAAATGCTATCCTTGATATGCGTCTAAGCAAGCTTACAGGCCTAGAGAGAGAAAAACTAGAGGCCGAGCTAGCCGAGCTTATGGCTGAGATCGCAAGACTTGATGAAATTTTAAAGAGCGAGACATTGCTTGAAAATTTGATTAAAGAAGAGCTTCTTGAGATTAAAAATAAATTTAAAGTACCAAGAGTGACTGAGATCGTTGATGACTACGATGATATCGACATCGAAGACCTCATACCAAATGAAAATATGGTCGTAACCATAACTCACCGCGGCTATATCAAGCGTGTGCCAAGCAAGCAGTACGAGAAGCAAAAACGCGGCGGCAAGGGCAAAGTAGCGGTCACGACATACGATGATGACTTTATAGAGAGCTTCTTTACTTCAAATACTCACGATACGCTTATGTTTGTAACTGACCGCGGACAGCTCTACTGGCTAAAAGTCTATAAGATCCCAGAGGGAAGCCGCACAGCAAAAGGCAAAGCAGTTGTAAATTTGATCCAGTTGCAGCCTGATGAGAAGATAAAAGCGATCATCCCAACGACTGACTTTGATGAGAGCAAATCGCTAGCATTCTTTACTAAAAACGGCATCGTAAAACGCACAAATTTAAGCGAGTTTAAAAACATCCGCTCAGTTGGCGTAAGAGCTATAAGCCTTGATGAGAACGACGAGCTAGTAACTGCGCTCATCGCTCAAACATACGATGATATGCCGGTCACCGACCCTGAAAATGAGCTAAGCGTAGAGACAGAGGTTCTTGAAGTTGAAGAGCTTCAAAATGAGATCGACGAAGATAATGTAAATGCCGAAGAGGACACAAACTCAGGCGATGAGACAATGCTATTTGTTGTTACTAAAAAGGGTATGTGTCTTAAATTTAAGATCAGCAAGGTTCGCCAAATGGGAAGAACTGCACGCGGCGTAACTGGTATCAAATTTAAAGAGCCAGGCGATGAGGTCGTAGGTGCAGCAGTCATCGAAAGCAATGACCAAGAAATTTTAAGCATATCTCAAAAAGGTATCGGCAAGCGCACAACCGCTGATGAGTATCGCTTGACAAACCGTGGTGGCAAAGGCGTCATCTGCATGAAACTAACAAGCAGAACAGGCGATCTAGTGGGCGTTGTGATGGTTGATGAAGAGCAAGATCTTATGGCTCTAACATCAAGTGGCAAGATGATAAGAGTAGATATGCAAAGCATCCGCAAAGCAGGACGTAACACAAGCGGCGTGATCGTGGTAAATGTAGATGGCGATGATGTTGTAAGTATCGCAAGATGCCCTAAGGCAGATGATGGCGAGGACGAGGATGAAGCACCAAGCGAAGATATGGGGCTTTTGGAATAAATTTTGCTATTAAAATTTAAATAAAAGCATAAAAAAGGTTGTTTATGAAGGTTAAAATTTTATCTTTTGCTTTGATGATTGCTATTTTTGGCGGCTGCTCATTTAATGGCTTTATGGGCGAGCCAACTAGCACATCAAACCGCAACGTAGTCATCCAAAAGGTCGATAAAGACGATCTTAGAGATGTGATGAAAAAAGAGAAGATGATATATGATAGCGCTCCAAGAGAGACCACTTTTAGAGCCACAGGCGAGGGCATAGCTCCGCTAAATTCGCTCTCATATGCTCAGTCAGTCACTCTTGCAAAAAGAGCAGCGATGGCTGATGCTTATTCGCAGCTTGCAGGTAAGCTTTATGGCGTAAAGATCAACGCTGAAGACACCGTAAGAGACGCGATGCTAAATGACTCATCTATCACTTCAAAGGTTCAAGGTCTTGTTAAAAACGCAAGGATCGTGAATGAAAATTTCAAAGACGGGCTTTATAAGGTAAATATGGAGCTTAAGATAGACGAAGATAAGTGGCGCGAAGTCTTTTCTTACTAACGATACTTTTAAATTTCGCCTTTTGCCTGGAGGAGTTTATCTTCTGGGCGAAGGTTGATACGAAAAATCAAATAGTTGCCTTTGAAGAAATTTCATTTTCTAAGGCGATGACTCTCTCGCCCAATCCAAAACCAAAATTTCTTTGCCAGATAGATGCTTTTAAAGATGAAAACACCACAACTCTTGGCTTTTTAAATTTACACAAAGATGAAATTTTTGACTGCTTTGCTTTAAAAAAAGTGATGATAAAAAATGAGCTAAATGTCAAAAATGCGCAGGTCACAAATGCTTCAAATTTGAAAATTTTGCCAGTTAGATTTATGGTGGAATTTAAGCCAAAATCCGCTATCATCGGCACACTTCAATAAAAAAGAGATCAAATGAATATCGTCATAGTAGAAGATGACATCAATATGCGAAAGTCGCTTGAGATCGCACTTGGTGAATATGAAGAGCTAAACATCAAGAGCTATAAGAGCGCAGTTGAAGCTCTAAAAAAGCTAAGCGACGACACTGATCTAATAATCACCGATATAAACATGCCAAAGATGGACGGACTTGAGTTCATTAAAGAGTTAAATGGCAAATTTGACGTCATCATAATGACTGGAAACGCCACACTCAATAAGGCGATCGAGAGCGTTAGACTCGGCGTGAAAGACTTTTTAACAAAGCCATTTGACGTCTCGACGCTTTATGAGGCGATAAAAAGGGTAGAGGCACTAAAACAAAAAACTCCAAAAAGCATAAAAAAAGTTGAAACTAAAAGCGAAAATAACGGCTTTTTAGCCACTTCAAAGGCGCTTGAAGCGACGCTAAATATCGCGCTAAAAGCTGCAAGAACTGACGCCTCAATAATGCTTAGTGGCGAAAGCGGCGTTGGCAAGGAGGTCTTTGCTAAATTTATCCACGCAAACTCACCAAGAAAAGATGCTGCATTTATCGCTTTAAACATGGCTGCGATCCCTGAAAATTTGATAGAAAGTGAGCTTTTTGGCTTTGAAAAAGGCGCTTTTACTGACGCTGCGACTACCAAAAAAGGGCAGTTTGAGCTGGCAAATGGCGGAACGCTATTTTTAGATGAGATCGGCGAGATGCCTATAAATTTGCAGCCAAAATTGCTTCGTGCTTTGCAGGAGCGCGAGATAACAAGACTTGGCGCTACAAAGAGCGAAAAGATAGACGTTCGCATCATCTGCGCTACAAATGCAAATTTAGAGCTTGCTATGAAAGAGGGCAGGTTTAGAGAGGATCTTTTCTACCGCCTAAACACGATCCCGCTTTTCATCCCGCCACTTCGCGAGCGAAAGGATGAAATTTTACCTATCGCGCAGGATGCTTTGGACAAATACTGCAAAGAGTATGGCTTTGAGGCTAAAAATTTCTCAAAAGCAGCCAAAGAGGAGCTTTTAGGCTACGACTATCCAGGTAACATAAGAGAGCTCATCTCAGTCGTGCAGCGTGCAGCGATACTAAGCGAGGGCGATGAAATTTTGCCAAAAGATCTATTTTTGCAAGCAAGAAGTAAAAAATAGGTAAAAATTTAAGTTTTTGGCTAGTAAAATTATGCAAATTAAGAAAATTAAAAGAAACCAAGGAGAGCAGATGAGAAAATTTAACGTAGCGGTCGTTGGTGCTACTGGAGCGGTCGGCGAAGAGCTTTTTAGAGTTATGGAGGAGGTTGATTTCCCAGTTGGTGAGCTTTTGCCACTTGCAAGCGCAAAGAGCGTTGGCATGGAGATCGAATTTAAGGGCAAACACTACAAAGTAAAAGAGCTAACCGAGAAAGTTTTTAGCGAGCACGAGATCGATATTGCATTTTTTAGTGCAGGCGGCTCAGTTTCAGAGAAATTTGCCAAATTTGCAGCTGATAGCGGCGCGGTAGTCATCGATAATACTAGCCATTTTAGAATGGATAAAGATATCCCGCTAGTCGTGCCCGAGTGTAACCCAAGTGACATTGCTATGTGGAAAAACCGCGGCATCATCGCTAATCCAAACTGTTCAACCATCCAAATGGTACAAATTTTAAAACCACTAAATGACGCTTTTGGCATCAACAGGGTCGATGTTTCTACCTATCAAGCAGCAAGTGGCGCTGGCAAAGAGGGTATGGAGGAGCTTGTTGTGCAGATGCAAAAGTTTTTTGAATTTAAGCTTGATGAGTGCGAGCCAAAGGTCTTTGCGCACCGCCTAGCGCTAAATGTGATCCCACACATCGACGTCTTTTTGGATAACGACTACACAAAAGAAGAGATGAAAATGGTCAATGAGACGCAAAAAATTCTTCACAAAGATATCGAAGTGAGCGCTACTTGCGTGCGTGTGCCAGTGCTTAGAAGCCACTCTGAGGCGATCACTATCCATTTTGACAAAGACGTGAGCGCAGATGCGGCAAGAGAGGTTTTAAGCAAAGCTCCAAGCGTCGTCGTAGTCGATAATCCAGCTAAAAAAGAGTATCCGATGCCTACTATCTCAAGCGATACAAACGAGACTTATGTTGGTAGGATCAGGGTTGATAACTTTAGATCAAATGTGCTTCACCTTTGGTGCAGTGCCGATCAGATCCGCGTCGGAGCTGCGACAAATGCCGTCAGGATCGCACAAAAATGGATCACGATGCAGGAGTAGTTTGTAAATTTATTTTAGGCTAGAAAGGATCAATCTCTAGCCTAAATTTATCTTGCAAGCTCGTCTAATAAATCTTGCAAAGTAACGTTTTTTAGCTCGTTTTCTAGGGCAGTTTGTGCTCTTAAAAAGTGCCCGCTTAAAAGCTCTTCTATCCTGCCACCAAGCGGGCAGGCTTTTGGTGAGTCAGAGTGAATTTTAAAAAGTTTTTCTTTATTATTTACTGCGTTAAAAATTTCAAGTAAATTTATATCTTTTGGCTCTTTTGCAAGGCTCACCCCACCAACTCCAGCTGCGACATTTACGAGCCCTGCAGCCTTTAGAGTGCCAAGCAGGCGCCTAACGATAACTGGGTTTGTGTTTATGCTGCCAGCTATAAATTCGCTTGTAACCTTCTCATTTTCAAAAAATTTAGCACATAAAAGCGCGTGTATCGCGGTTGAAAATTTAATGCCAACTTGCATAAGCTCCCTTAAATTTCATATTTAAACCCCTAAGTTTAGCAGGCGTAAGTTTAAATTTGCCTGCTAAAACCAAACTCACGCTCTCTCGCCAACTGCGGTGAAGCGCTTTTGGATAAATTTCTTGTTTTTTAGCTCGTCAATGATCGCAAGCGCAAGGTCTGCGTAGCTTATGTAGCTCTCATTTTTTGAGTTTAGTATGAGATCATCCCCGCCAAGCACGTATTTGCCAGTGCGAGCGCCGTTTGCGTCGTAGTCGCCTGCTGGACTTACGTATGTCCAAAGCACATTTGTGCCACCTTTTAGCTCAAAATATGACTCCGCCGTAGCCTTTGCTACGCCCATATATGCTGCTGGAAAGTCTGGCGTATCCATGACCATAGTGCCTTTGCTATCAACAAATAACGTGCCAGCGCCGCCAACTACGATGAGCCTTGTGCTAGTGCCTTTTAGTAAATTTACTAGGTGAGCGGCCACTTTTTTGTGAAGCGGGAAAGTTTCTTCGCTCCATGCCGCAAATGCGCTGATAACCGCATCAAAGCCTGTTAGATCAGCTTTTGTAGGCTCAAAAATATCTTTTATAGATGACTTTTACGTCGTCGTTTTGCTCTTTGTTTTCTAACGATCGCCGAGTTTTGAAGCCATTTTTAGATAAATTTACGCCGCTTTTGCCGTTTGTGCCTAAGATTGCTATTTAAATTTTGCTTTTTAAATTTACAGCCAGCTTGGCTTTACGTCATCAACTATCACGCCGTCAGTCATAGTGTATTGCTCTAGGCTACCGCGTTTTGTCTGGATGCAGATCATTTTGATGCCGTTTTTGCCAGCTTTAAAGCACCTTTTGCCATCTGGATCTATGCGCATTGCGTCGCCTTTGCTTACTTTTATCACTTCGCCGTCGATGAAAAGCTCGCCATCGCCATCAGTGATGATGTAAAGCTCCTCGTTTTGCTTGTGTGCATGGACAAATGGCACGCTCACATTTGCTGGAAGTTCGTTTATAGATACCTCACAGCCAGTTAAATTTAAAGCCTCTTTTAGCTCGACTCTTGGCTCGTTTGCGACCTTTGCAACTTGATAATTTTTCATTTTGTTCTCCTTGTTCTTTGTGTTGTAATCTTTTTTCTTACAACCGATGAGCGAAGTATAGTGATTTTTTGTTGTAATGTCAAGAGTTACAACTAAAAACTATCAAAATTTGCAAATTTAGGCTAAAATTTACGAAGAATTTATGATAACTTGGAGTTAAAATTTGCAAAATAACGCCTTTAAAACGCTAAAGAGCATAGCTACCGAGCACAACAAAAAGCTCATTTTGACCTTTACTTTGGTGCTAGCAGAGAACGGACTTTTTCTAGCATACCCGATATTTGCGGGCTTTGCGATCAACGCAATCATACAAGGAAACACGTCAAATGCCCTTATTTACGCACTTTTTGTGCTCATAGCGTGGCTTGTAGGAGCCATTAGGCGCCGCGTGGATACGCAAGTTTTTGCAAATATCTACGCAAAGCTTGCTGTAAATGTCATCATGAATGAAAAACAAAATGCCAAAGACGACTCCGCCATCATCGCCAGAGTAGCGCTCTCGCGAGAGTTTGTAAATTTCTTTGAGACGCATTTTCCTATGTTTTTTACATCGGTCATTTCGATCATCGGCTCAGCGTTTATGCTCATCTTTGTCGAGCCAAAGGTCGCTGCGGCGTGCTTTGTAGTGATGACCTTTTTTTCTTATATTTTTGCTAAAATATATTAAGAAAAATGACGACCTTTATCTTCGCTTAAATGACCGCTTAGAAAAAGAGGCAAAGGTGATAGGTGTTTTTAATAAAAGCACGCTAAATAGGCACTATGATGTCGTTTCTAAATTTCGTATAGCGATCTCAAATAGGGAGGCGATGAGCTATTTTATCATCGGCATCAGCGCTTCGCTGCTCTTTTTGGTGGCGATAATAGTGCTAAGCTCGCAGCAGACAAATGCCGGCCACATCTACTCTGTGATGACCTATATATGGAATTTCGTCATCAGCCTTGACGACTCGCCAAAGCTCATCGAGGGATTTTCAAATTTAAAAGATATCGGCAAGAGGATCGACGCCAAAAAGAAGGACAATGATGCACAACAAGAGCGTTCTTAGAAATTCGTTTTTTCTAATTTTCACGTTTATGATAGTTGAGGCCGTTTTTGGCTTCGTTTCAAACTCGCTTGCGCTTATTAGCGACGCATTTCACATGCTCTCAGACGCTGCAGCTCTCTTTTTGTCGCTCATGGCGTTTAAAATTTCAGAAAAAAGGGCAAATTTACAAAAGACCTTTGGCTACAAAAGGGTCGAGATCATCGCCGCTTTCATAAATGCTATCGCTCTTATCGCGCTGGCTATCTTTGTCATAGTCGAAGCTATCATTAGGCTTTTTAGCGAGCCAGAGATAGAGGCTGAAACGATGCTTTTTGTTAGCATTTTGGGGCTTGTGGTAAATTTAGTCGTGGCTATTTATATGCATAAAAGCGCTGATACAAAAGAAAATTTAAACATGAAAGGTGCTTATTTGCACGTGCTTGGCGACACGCTTGGCTCGGTTGGCGCCATCGTTGCAGCGCTTCTTGTGATAAAATTTAACTTCACGCAGGCCGATAGCATCGCAAGTATCTTTGTCTCGCTACTCATCATAAAAAGTGGCGCTAGCTTGCTAAAAGATAGCTTTAATATCCTGATCGAAGCCGTACCGCTTAAGCTTGATACGGATGAAATTTTAGGCGTTATAAAGGGAGTAGATGGCGTTAAAATCGTGCATGACCTGCATATCTGGGCGATAAATGCTGGCACAAACGCGCTCATAGCCCACGTGGTGGTGGATGATGCGCTAAGCGTGGCTGAAATTTCAAAGATGATAAAGCGCATCGAGCACGAGCTTTCTCACGCAGGCATCGGCCATGTCACGCTTCAGTTTGAGAGCGAGAGCCTTGGGCACAAAGATGATCTCATCTGCGAGCTAAAAAGCGCGCATAAAGACGAGCATTTTGGGCATCATCACTAAAATTTGACGCAAAAGGTTTAAATTTAATGTTTCGCATAAAAAATGAATATCTAATGGTCGTGGCTATGGGTTTGTTTTGCACTTTTATGGGCAGTGTCATAGTTTCTCTTATCGCAGTAAATTTTGTAGTAGCCTTGATCTGCGCTCTATTTTGTATGAAAAAGGATTATATATTTACTTTGTTGCTGGCGTTAAATTTTGCTCTATATTTTAATGCCATAGACACCCCTTTTGAACAACCAGAGCTTTGGACTTATCATGTGCCAGTGCTTGCAACTGCGACATACATGCTTAGTGCTTTAGTTTATGCTTCAGGTTTTCTTATTTTTTTGCCGCTTGTGGCTTACGCCTATTTTTTATATTCGCTTTGCGTTGTGCTCTGTGATCTGCGTAAAATTTTAAGAGCTAAATTTGAGCTTTAAATTTAAACCTTACTGACCTAGCAAACTCATTTTTACTCAACTTTAACGATTTTTTTTATAAAATCGCCTAAAATTTAACTAGGGATTTCATGAAAAACATTAGAAACTTTAGCATCATAGCTCACATCGACCACGGCAAAAGCACGCTTGCTGACCGTCTCATTCAGGAGTGTGGCGCCGTAAGCGACCGTGAGATGAGCTCGCAAATCATGGACACGATGGATATAGAAAAAGAGCGTGGCATCACGATCAAAGCCCAGTCTGTCCGCCTAAACTACGCACTAAATGGGCAAAATTTTGTTTTAAATTTGATAGACACTCCAGGACACGTCGATTTTAGCTACGAGGTAAGCCGCTCTTTGGCTAGCTGCGAGGGCGCACTGCTTGTCGTGGATGCTAGCCAGGGCGTGGAGGCGCAAACCATCGCAAACGTCTATATCGCGCTTGAAAACAACCTAGAGATCATCCCAGTCATCAACAAGATCGACCTACCAGCGGCTGACCCTGCTAGGGTAAAAGACGAGATCGAGCATATCATCGGACTTGACTGCTCAGGAGCGATCGAAGTGAGCGCAAAAACAGGCGTTGGTATAAAAGAGCTACTAGAAGCGATCATCACGAGGATCCCTGCGCCAAATGGCGATGCTAGCAAGCCTACAAAGGCGCTCATTTATGACAGTTGGTTTGACAACTACCTTGGCGCGCTTGCTCTTGTGCGCGTTTATGATGGTGAAATTTCAAAAAATGATGAAATTTTGGTCATGGGCACAGGTAAAAAACACATTGTGCTTGACCTCATGTATCCAAATCCTATAGCACCCATCAAGACCAAAACGCTTAGCGCTGGCGAGGTCGGCATCGTGGTTTTGGGGCTTAAAAACGTTAGCGACGTGCAAGTTGGTGATACGATAACGCAGTCAAGAAATCCTCTAAAAGAGCCAGTTGGTGGCTTTGAGAGGGCTAAGCCGTTTGTTTTTGCGGGGCTTTATCCTATTGAAACTGATAAATTTGAAGATCTGCGTGACGCGCTGGATAAGCTAAAGCTAAATGACAGCTCCATTAGCTACGAGCCAGAGACCTCGGTCGCACTTGGATTTGGCTTTAGGGTTGGCTTTTTAGGTCTTCTTCACATGGAGGTCGTCAAAGAGAGGCTAGAGCGTGAGTTTGACCTTGATCTCATCGCCACAGCGCCAACTGTGACTTATGAAGTCATCCAAACTGATGGGCTAAATTTAAAAATTCAAAACCCAAGTCAGTTGCCACCAGTCAATAAAATAGACTCAATCCTTGAGCCATACGTGAAGGCTACTATCATCACGCCAAGCGAGTTTTTGGGCAACATCATCACACTCTTAAACAATCGCCGCGGCATCCAAACAAAGATGGACTACATCACGACTGACCGCGTATTGCTCGAGTATGACATACCGATGAACGAGATCGTGATGGACTTTTACGACAAGCTAAAGTCAAGCACCAAAGGCTACGCAAGCTTTGACTATGAGCCAAGCGACTACCGCGTGGGCGATCTAGTGAAGCTTGATGTCAAAGTGGCCGGCGAGACGGTCGATGCGCTCTCTATCATCGTGCCTGAGAGCAAGGCACAGACAAAGGGCAGAGACTTCGTAAAGGCGATGAAAGAGATCGTGCCACGTCAGCTCTTTGAGGTGGCGATACAAGCTAGCATCGGCAACAAAATCATAGCTCGTGAAACCGTAAAATCAATGGGCAAAAACGTCACCGCCAAGTGCTACGGCGGCGACATCACTCGTAAGAGAAAGTTGCTAGAAAAGCAAAAAGAGGGTAAGAAGAGGATGAAGGCGATAGGTAAGGTGAATTTGCCGCAGGAGGCGTTTTTATCAGTCCTAAAAATAGACTAATGCGTTGTCTCGCTTTGTCATACTTCGTTGTGTCTAAAATTTACTCGGTCATTACCTGCCATGGTAACTCCCGTCGTAAATTTTACCCACGCCTTGTCTGACTTTGCGATACTGCCGCATTAGGGAGCTTGTTTTGTGGATAGTTTTTGATTAAAATTTAAGTGCTAAATTTACAAAAAGGAGTTCTATGCCGTTTGTGAAAATTTGCGTGACAAAAGAGGGTGATAGCCCAAGCGTGGAGCAAAAAGAGAAGATGATAAGCGGAGTTACAAAGCTAATAAGCGAAATTTTAGGTAGAAGCGCTCAAAATACCGTTGTCATTATCGATGAGATCGATACGAACAACTACGGCATCGCAGGCGAGAGCGTGAAAAATCTCCGCAAAAAACAAAAAGAGCAAAAGGAAGTGAAATGCTAAGAGCGACATTATTAGCAATTTTTGCAGCCGTCTTTCTAACTGGCTGCGTGGCAAAAGCTAGCCTTTGTCTATCGTGCGAGGGCATAGACGGCGTGCAAAGTGCAAGCATAAGCAGCCAAGATAAGACATATTTTGAAGAGGTTTTACGCATACCAGCCGACTGCAGCGCGTGCAAGGGCAGGGGCGATGGCGTCTTTATAAATGGCGTCAAGTATAGAAGCGACGTGGCGATAAACTGCTGCTTAGAAAAAAATATGATCGACATAAATGTCGGGCTAAAGAAGGTCTATTTTCACAGGATCGTGGATGCTAGAAGCAGCGCAAGGTCGATTTATTACACAAGAGAAGATGGTAGTGGCGTAGTCTTTAACTCAAATCCACGTCTTGAAGTGCTCTTTTATATGTTTTTAAAACGTGAGCTAAATTCGCGTGGCATCGTTGTCGTGGATACGCAAACATCGCCTTATACATATAGGCTTGATTTTAGATTTGACGAGCTTAGAGGCACTTACTCTAGAAGCTCTGAAATTTTAAACGGACATCTATATGGCGAGCTTGTGCTTTCAGATATAAATTTCAAAAAACGAATTCCTATCTCGACTAGACACCACGTGGAGAAGCTTGAGGCGTCAAAAAGCGGTCAGTTTGACTTCTTTATCGCACTTTTAGTTAAGCAAGCCGCCATAAAAGTGGCTGATGAGATCACTAAACTTTGAAAGGAAAAATATGAGTAAATTTAAATTTCTAGCTATCTTTGGACTTTTTGTCCTATTTTTGAGCGGTTGTGCGCCTACTCAGACAGTAGTTGCGTTTGATCCTTACAAAACTGCTGCAAGTCAGCAAGCTAACGGCCTTGAAGTATATATAAGTGCGGTGCATGATAGTCGCAAAAACAAAAGCACTATTGCAACTATAACCGATGGTAGAGGCACTGTAAAAGAGTATGTCGTGCTTCAAAATGACCTTGCGACTTACTTTAGCGACTCCCTTAAAAGAGAGCTTGCGGCACGTGGCGCAAATGTAAATGGCATGGGTGGCGTCGTGGTTGAAGTTTTCATAAACGAATTTGAAGCAAATATGAGCGGATATGGCAGCGACAACACAAGGGGCAAGATAAAGATCACTCTTAAAATCCAAAAAGGCGATCAAAGCATCATCAAAAATATCTCAAACAACCAAACCAAATTTGAGCTAGTTCGCACTGGCGGAGCATTTAAGCCATTCTTAACAGACATCATTAATGACGCCGTTAAGCGCTCTGCTATCGCTATCTTAAATAGCTGATGTTTTGTGCGTTTTGCAAGAGCTTTACTCTAAAGACATTTTGTAAAACCTGCTCGCAAATTTTAAGCGAGCCAAGCCCTGTAGTAAGAGAGCTAGAGGGCTTTAAAATTTATAGCTTCTATGGCTACTCTGAGATCAAAGAGCTCATCCACTCAAAGCACCAAATGCACGGACTTTTTATCTATAAAAATTTAGCCAAATTTGCTTTTAAGAAATTTGCTAAAAGCTTTAGCTTCCCAGAGCAAATTTATGCCCTGCCGATAGATGATAGAGTGCATCATGGCTACTCGCACACGGCTATTTTGGCAAATGAACTTCGTGCTAAAAACCTTAAACCCATCTTTCATGCCCTGCATGCGACAAGCAGTGTCAGCTACAGCGGCAAGGATCTTAAATTTAGACAAAACAATCCAAGGAATTTTAAAATTTTAAAAAAGATCACGGCGCCAGTTATCTTAGTCGATGACATCGTAACCACTGGCACAACGATACTAGAAGCTAGAGATACGCTTCAAAAAGCAGGCGTTGATGTGCTTTTTGCGCTTGTTTTAGCAGATGCTAGAAACTAAAATTTATGTGAAATTTTACTTGAAATTTCACACCTAAATAATTGTAGATAGCTATTAACCATAAAAAAATTTTGCCGATATAAACATAAAATTTACACAAAGGGATTTTGTTTATGAAAAAAGCAGCAAACAAGATAGCACTCATTATCGTGGTGCTTTTAGTTGTCTCGCTTGGCGTGTTTTCAACGGTGAATTACACAAATACCAAGGAGAGGATTTATGATTTAGCAAAGGAGTCTAAGACTTCATCTTCAAAAGTTTTGCAGTTTTATATGAATGCATTTTTTGAAGACAAGCTTGCAGCCGTTCAAAATTTTGCTAGTTACATCGAGGCGCATCCGCAAATTTTGGATGACAAAGAGGCTTTAGAAAAAGTGCTGATGAACGCAGCGCAGGTTACTGATTTTTCTGAGTTTTACTTTGGTTATGCGGCTGATGGTGCTGTTTATAACGCTGTGCTTGATGGCAAAGAGCGTAAATTTATGGTTTTTGATCAGAGAAAAAACTATGATGCGAGGGTTAAAGGCTGGTACAAGGACGCTATTGCAAAAGAGGGCATTATCTTTTCAGCTCCATACACAAGCTCAGCTGGTGGCTTAAATTTAACTATCGCTAAAAAGATAGTTGTTGATGGCAAGGTTGTTGGCGTCTTTGGCGTGGATATGGGCATAGATAAGCTTGATAATGAGCTTAATAAGATAAAACCAACTCCAAGTAGCGCAATAGCTTTATTTGATTTAGAGCATAAAAAAATAATTCATTTTGTTCATAAGGATCTTGTTTTATCTGATGCTAGCGAAGCTATGAAGATCATTGACGACTACTCAAACGAGTATAAGAAAAATGGCGATAAAACATTTACTTACAATCTTAGAGGCACAGAAAGACTTCTTGCTTGCGAGCTTTACGATCAAGCAAACTGGCTTGTATGTTCTGCAAACTCTTGGAGCGATTATGATGCAAGCCTTAGCAAAACACTTGTCTCACAAGTCATCTCTTCAGTTATATTTATAGTAGTCATCGTAGCGCTTCTTATATTTATCGTTAGCAGATCGCTTAAGCCACTCTCAAAGATATCTGATTCGCTTATTTCGTTCTTTAAATTTCTAAACTACGAGATCAAAGAGCCAGTTAAGTCAAATATCGTTTCTAAAGATGAATTTGGCGTTATGTCTTCTCTTATAAATGAAAACATCCAAAAGATCCAAACATCTAAAGAAAAAGAGAACACCTTCATCCAAAAAGCCAACACCTTTGTAAATGAGATAAAAGATGGCAACTATGAAGCAAGCTTAGAAGCTGACACAAACAACCCAGCTCTAAATCAACTAAAAAGCACATTTAAAGATCTAC